>NZ_CP006880.1:0-616737 GCF_000816845.1 Rhizobium gallicum bv. gallicum R602sp
GTTGACTGCAGTAAACTCGCCTTTCACCGCCTCAGAAAACGACAGTCACGCAGCCTTCGTCCGCCGACACCGCAACCACGACACTCCGCCTCTTAACTCGCCCGCGCGCCCAAAGGTGCCGGATTGCGGACCGACCGGAAAGGCCTCGCAGGACATCATGACCGCGGACGCGTTCATCGGCCAGAGGCTGCAATCAATTTTACATCCAACCATGCGGCTTGCTCGGGTCTGCAATAGGAAGAGTGTGCACCTCTCCTGGACGCGGCAGGAGCAATCAACCGAGCCGGCGGGGCCCTCTAAACAGCCTGAGGCAACTGATGGAGTTGCGATTGAATCGAGATTCGGAAGGCCGGCAGAGGCGGAGCAACCGCAGGAGCCGCGTCACTCATTCGAGCCGCGGAAATCACGACATCACGACGCCTGAAACAGGGGCCGCTGTGACCGAACGAAATGCCGTGATTGTTTCCGTTAGATGTTGAATAGACTGTGATAACAAACTGTTAGAGATCAGATAAACTTAATAGGATCTCCCGGAAATCATAGCTGTATGGTACCTAAACGGTGCCCGATGGTCAAGGAAAGCATGACGCCCGGCGCCGGAGATCGGCAAGATCCGCCACCGAACCATCCTTGCGGCAAAACTGGCGGGCACAGGTCGGCGCCAGCCTTGGAAGCGGCCATCGCTCCTGAGGACGATGCCGAAGACAAGAGCAATGATGCCTTCCCCGCCGCCATCAGCCGATCCTTCCCGTCGATGGTGCCGCCCTTAACGGGTGAGATATTGGATGTAATGCCTGCCGTGAACCGCCGACTTTTCGATGTGAGCCCGAACTCCGAATACATCTAGAACGAGCTCTTCGGTCAGAACCGCTTCGGGCGGCCCGGCAGCAACCACGCGGCCGCCATGCAGGATGGCCAGGCTATCGCAGAACATTGCCGCCAGATTGAGATCATGCAATGCGATGACGCTGGTGATCGGAAGCGTCGTGACGAGGTCAAGCAGCTCCAACTGATGCTGGATGTCGAGATGATTGGTCGGTTCATCAAGCAGCAGTTCGGTGGGCGTTTGCGCAAGGGCGCGGGCGATGTGCGTGCGCTGACGCTCCCCACCTGACAGCGTGCGCCAAAGCTGTAAGGCCTTGGCCGCCATGCCGACCTGTTCGAGAGCCGCATTGACGGCGTCCTCGTCCGTCCTGTCCCAGGGCGAGAGCGCGCCTCGATGCGGTGTTCGCCCGAGGCGGACAACATCCTTTACCGAAATGTCCGCATCGGTTGTCGCCTGCTGTTCGACCAGTGCGATACGCTGGGCAATCTCGCGACGCGCCATTGTGCTGATATTGCTCTCGCCCAGTCTGATGACGCCGCTCTTGACCTGTCGCAGCCGGCAGATGAGACGCAGCAGGCTCGACTTGCCAGAGCCATTGGGTCCGAGCAGACCAAGCGTCTTGCCCGGCGCAACATCAAGGCTGACGCCATCGATGATCATTGTGCTGCCGGCGCACCAGGCAACATTGCGCATCGATATGCTCATACCGGCCTCCTTGCCTTGTAGAGGATGAGGGCAAAGACAGGCGCGCCGAAAAGTGCCGTGACCACGCCAATTGGAAGCACCTGCTGCGGGATGATCGTGCGCGAGACGATATCGGCAAGTACCATGAAGATCGCCCCGATCAACGCAGTTGCCGGCAGTAACCGCTCGTGAGCCGGACCCACCAGAAAGCGCGCCGCATGCGGAATGACAAGACCAACGAAGCCGATCGAACCGACGATGCTGACGACGGCAGCGGTCATCACGGCCGTCAGACCAAGAAGGGTAAGACGCACGCGCCGTACCGGTACGCCGAGCGCTGCGGCAGAGTCCGTACCGAAGGCAAAGGCATCCAGCACACGTGCGTGAAGCATGCAGATCACAAAGCCGCCGCCGGCAATGGGGGTAACGAGCAAAACATCCGTCCAGCGCACGCCGCTGAGGCTCCCGAGCAACCAAAACATGATACCCCTTGCCTGCTCGGCATTGGCCGAGGTCGTGACGATATAGGAGGTCAACGCATTGAAGAGCTGCGAACCGGCAACGCCTGCCAGGAGGATCCGGTCGGCGCCGCCGCCTGCGCCTGCGGCCAAAAGCGAGACGAGACCGAAGGCTGCCACCGCGCCGAAAAAAGCGCCGGTAGAAAGCGTCAGCACACCGGACCCGATGCCGAGGATCATGATGGCGACCGCGCCGGTCGAGGCGCCCGCCGAAATGCCAAGCACATAAGGTTCGGCAAGCGGATTGCGAAGCAGGGCCTGCAGCATGGCGCCCGTCATCGCAAGAGCCGCGCCGGAACTTGCAGAGACCAGGGCGCGGCTCAGTCGATAGTCCCAGATGATACCCTCATGGATCGGCTTGATTGCGAAGGAGGTGCCGAACATTCGGTTGGCAATAGCTTCCGCAATCGTCCGCAGCGGTATGACGATTTCGCCGATCGATACGGCGAGGCCTATTGCCAAGGTCAGTCCAGCCATTGAAAGTAGGGACAAGCCGGCAAAGCCGCCCCATCCGTTGCGTTGCCCGGCGTCTTTGCTCACTTCGCCAGCCCAAACTGCCGTATGGCTACTGCAAGCGTCTCGATGCCGTCGACAAGGCGGATCGATGGGCTCATTGCCTGCGAGTCCATGACGACCACCTGCTTCTTTTCCACAGCGCTGATCCTGCTTGCCACAGGATCGCTGTTCAAAAAGGTAAGCTTGATGGCCGGATCGTCGGCAGCGTAGCGGCGACGATCCATCCCGGCGATGACGATGATTGCAGGATTGAGGCCGGCGACCGTTTCCCAGCCGACCAACGGCCATTCCTCGTTCGTGGCAATCACGTTCTTTGCCCCAAGGGCTCGCATGATATAGGCGGGCGCGCCGTTGCGGCCGGCCATGAAGGCTTCCCCGTCGACTTCCTTGCTGGAGAACCAGAATACGACCGGGATATCCTTTACCCTTGTCTCGGCAACGGATGCGATCGCCTTATCCTCACGCTCCTTCAGCCTTGCGACCAATGCCTCGCCGCGGTCCTGAACGTTAAAGATCGCGGCAAGTTCGGCGATCTCCTGATAGATGACCTCGGTCTTCAGCATTTCCTTGCGCACACCATCACCACCCGTCGTATTGTCCTTGGCGGCGCAATCGGCCGGAGCGACATAGGTGTTGATGCCAAGCTTCGAAAACTGATCGTAGGTTCCAACCGAGCCACTCGGGCCGACATGCCACTCGAACTCGGCAGCAACCAGGTCGGGGCCGGTTCCGACCACCGCCTCGAAGCTCGGATCATTGTCGGCGAGCCGCTTGATCTTGCTGTTTTCCGCATCGAATTGTTTGAGCACTGGGCTGAACCAGACCGCCGTGCCCGTGATGCGATCCGCAAGGCCGAGCGACAGCAGGATTTCCGTCATCGCCTGGCCGATCGAAACCACCTTGCCCGGCGCCCTATCGAAGGTGATGGATCGGCCGCAATTGGCAATTGTCAGGGGGTAGGTGGTCGATGCGGCAAAAGCAGGTGCAGAAATCGCAAAGGTTGCCAATACCGCGAAGGCAAGGCGCAGAATGAACGGCCGACGTTTTGGATCGGATGACATGGAAACACTCACAGGGAGTTGAGGATGCGTCGGCGCGGCGGCCTGATCGCTCCGATTTTGATGGAAAACGCTTAGGGTGGTCACCGGCCATACGGGCGGGCGCGCCGCCCGGCACGACTGGCTTTTTACCTGCAGCGGCTATGGTTTATTGAAAAGGGCGATCCGTTCCGCCTCACGCGGAAGGGGTCTGCGCCGATTAGGGGCGTCAAAAGAAATCATCTCGTCTCCTGTTCCGGGCAACCCCGCCCGTTCAATTGATCTCTCTTTGACGGCAGGTCTCCTGGCTCGCGGATATGCACCGGACCATCTGCCTTCCCATGAGAACGAGCTCACAGTGGCATGGCGCGTGGCGCCACGAGGATGATCGGCAATCCGCTTACAGTTGCGGGGGCAGCCACGGTCTTGGTCCCTTTTGGGTCTTCCGCACCGTGTTCCCTATTAATCCTCTCGGAGTCTACGTCGGGGAACCGTCGCGCCCAGTTATGCCGAGCGCAACAGTCACGTCAAGCCGTAGATACAAGGGCGATCAATGGACAGCGCCTGATCCCCCGACGGCGACGATGCCGAAAGGCAGTCCCTGAACCGGGATGGTCCGAACCTCTTTCATGGTCTCAATATCGATCATCCGCACAACGCTATGGCGAGGATCGGTTATGGCGATCTGATCGCCTGCAACTGCGAGCCGGGGGCGCGGATCGCGCCAGTGACCATCCTTGCTGTAAGGCTCGGTGACCCTTGCCGACGTCGTGATTTGACCGCTTAGAACGTCGACAAGATGCAATTGCCCGTCTTCGGTCAGTACATAGGCATTCTTGACCCGCGTAGGATCGAGCGCGAAATCGATCCGGCGGGTCGGCAGATCGACCAAGCGATACGGTTCGGTGCCGTCTGGGTCGATCAGGGCAATCTTGTCCTCGCCGTAGTTGCCCAGGAAAAATTGCATCACCTTACTGCCGAGCAAGGTCGTCACTTTTCCCTTCGGCAGCCTGTCGCCATATTCCAGCATTTTAAGTTGCACGGTCTGCTCCTTGCCAGGACGCGCAATCAGGACGCCTTCCTCGCAACCGAAGGCACCGAGCTTTGCCGAGAAGGCTTCTCCGTGCAGCGCCGTGCAGGGTGTGACATCGCCGACCTGTCTTCCGTTTGTGTTTAGAACACGTAGGCCCAGACGTGGCGGCAGCTCATCCGGTTTGGTTTCCGTTTTGGTATCGGGAACCGAGACCAGCATATTCTGCCCCATGGGCACGGCGACACCATGGTGCGGTGCCGTCGCATCTATGAGCTTTTCGGATGCTGCGCCTTCCAGAAGATCTTCTTCGGAAACGAGCTTGGCTTTGCCTTCCCGATCGTAAAACAACACCACGTCGTCGCCGTGCACGACGGCGTGGACCGGCCGCTGCCCGTCGAGAGTGGCTTGCAGCAGCAAAGGTGCGGATGTTTCCAGATCGCGATGCTCGCCATGGTCGGAAAGCGTCACGCCGGTTTTGATCACCTGGACGGTATTGGCTTCTGATTGGACGGCAAAAACTGTTTGGCCGGAATGACTGGCGGCCAGCGCCGCATAACCCTTCAGCTCAAACTCACCGATCTGCTCACCGGTCTTGACATCGAATGAACGAGCGATGGGTGCCGTGTGGTCGGCGATGAACAGGCGCCATGTCTGCTTTTCCTCTTCAGCGGAGGCCGGGTTCACCGAGAGGCTTGCTGCAAAGGCCCCGGCGATCGTCAATCTAGGTAACATCGGAAATCCCTTCTTGATATGTAATAACATTACCATCTCTAGCGAAGTTTCAGAAACATGTCCAGGCCGTCGGGACCGAAGGCGATGCAGCGCTTGAATGCCGCTTCGAATCACATTCGCCGAGCTCCCGCGCCTTGCTGAACGTCGTGCCGGGCAGCAGGCTGGGCTTCCGCATCCGGGTGCCGATGAGAGGCTCGTATGACCGCCGAAGCGCGGCACCCGACGCCTTTTGACTGTTTCATACCTGCCCCGCTGAACGAGCAAGCAAAAACAACGTGTTGATACGATTGACAAGTTCGCCAGACGTGTCGACGAACTGAAATAGCGACAGTATCCGCGCGAATATTATTCCCGACCGCCTGCGAGTTGTTCGCCAAGCTGGCGCAAAGGGAGCACCTCGATATCATTGCCAAGAGGATACGCTTCGCTGCCTGGGTACACCACGATGCGGCGATCCGGCTCCAGATCGAGGCAGGCGTGGTGGAAGCCCCGCTCTACCTTTGGCGTGAGACTTCTCTTGATCTCGATCGCCCAGCGGCGGTCACGGGGCAACGTGACAACGAGATCGATCTCGGCGCCGGCCGAGGTGCGATAGAAATTGGCTTGGGCACCCTCTGGCATAACTGCATGAAGGGTCTCGATCACGAAGCCTTCCCAACTCGCTCCGGCCACGGGGTGGCCCAGGACATCATCAAGCGTGGTCAAACCAAGCAGACTGTGGAGCAGGCCGGAATCGCGAACATAGACGCGCGGCGATTTCACCAGGCGCTTGCCGGCATTGCTGTGCCAGGGCTCGAGCCGACGCACCAGAAGCAGATCGACCATGAGGTCGAGATAGGAAGCGACTGTCTTGCCGTCGACACCGAGTGCGCGGGCGAACTCCGCCGCATTGAGTAGGCCTGATTGGTGATGGGCGAGCATCGTCCAGAAGCGGCGTAGCGTTTCGGCTGGGATCCTCGGCCCCAGAAGAGGGATGTCGCGCTCGAGATAGGTCCGGATGAAATCGATGCGCCAGCGTTGGCTGACGGTGTCGTTCGCCGCCAGAAGGCTGTCGGGAAACCCTCCTCTAACCCAAAGCTTGTTGAGTTCGCCGGCTTCGACCTCGAGGCCGTCGATCGGTGCGAGTTCCAGATAGGCGATCCGACCGGCTAGGCTCTCGCCAGACTGTTTCAGGAGATCCATGGAGGCCGAGCCAAGCAACAGGAAACGGCCACTGCGCAGTCCCTTCCGTCGCCCTCGGTCGATCAGGCCGCGAAGGTTCTGGAACAGATCCGGGAGGCGATGGACCTCGTCGAGGACAACAAGTTTGTCCTCGTGTCCGGCAAGATAAAGTTCCGGCTCGGCGAGTTTGGCACGATCCGAGTCGGATTCGAGATCGAGATAGATAGACGGCCGTTGCTCGCCGATCTCCAATGCGAGGGTCGTTTTGCCTACCTGTCGGGGCCCGAGCAAGGCGACCGCTGGATTGTTATTGAGGAGCTCGACGAGCTCTGCTGTTTTCCATCTTGCTATCATCATTCGCGCAATTATGGAGATACGATCCACAATTGCAAGGTTAACCAGGGGGAGGTGCCGTGCCAGTCCGGAAGAAATGGATAACTGATCGTTTTGAACGTGTCTTATGAACCCACTGAAAGGTCATGAACTCCAACCTCGGCGACTGGATTCTGCTGTTTTTTTCCGGGAAACTGGCGCCTTGCCTTACGTGCCGATACTGCCAGTCGCTGGATGGCAGTCGGGCCTCGATCCGGCACGACTGGTCGTTATTGACGCGACTTGGATCAAGACGAACATGCCCCACTTTATGGTTGGGGCCCGAAAGCAAACGTCTGCGCGGCTTTTTGCTGGGCACTTTGACTCTGGCCGCCACCGCTCCATTGTTCCATTCATGATCTACTTTACGAGTGACACCCATTTCGCCGACCCGCGTGTGCTGCGGATCGATCGCAGGCCATTCCCCGATATGGCAGAGCACGACGTTGCGCTGATCAGGAACTGGAATGCCATCGTCGGAAAAGACGACGACATCTGGCATCTCGGCGACTTCATGTCGGCGAAAGGGGGCGACTGCGATCAGCTTCTTTCGATTCTGAACGGCCGCAAGCACTTGATTATTGGCAACTGTGATCCCGAGACGACAACGAAGGCTGAGAACTGGACCAGCGTTCAGCATTATGCCGAGCTCGTTACAGACGAGCATCTTCTCGTGCTATGTCATTTTCCGTTCCGGACTTGGCACAAGATGGGCAAGAACTCGATCAACCTTCATGGGCATTCGCATGGTCGGCTGAAGCCGATGCCCCGGCAATATGATGTTGGCGTTGATGCGCGGGCTCTCAGACCGGTCACACTTGCGCAGCTGCTGTCTTTGCCGTGACAACTTGCGATCATGATCGTGGCTTCGATGCGATTGACAATGCCGAAAGGCGCTGCGTTCCCCATTCCTGTTGCGCCGCGTGACACCGATTGCGTTTGGACAGAACAAATGGTCGTAGCGAATAAATGCCCCGCGCGGGCCTCGTCGAATGAAAGAGCGCCTCCAGCGCCGACGCGGGGCATGCTGGAAGGCCGCGCGAATGGCGGCCCTCCAAGCCATCCGGGTTAACGACTCATGCAGCCTTCGTTGCTTTCACATTTGCCGAAGTTTGCGCAAGCTGGGTGAGCTTCTTGTCGGTGGCTTCCTCTTCGGCGAGGCTTGCCTGAAGGAGAGGGATCGCCTCCTTCAGACCCAGCTGCTTTGCCCAGGCGATCAGCGTGCCGTAGCGGGCGATTTCGTAATGTTCGACGGCTTGGGCGGCAGAGATCAGTCCCGCGTCGAGTGCGGCGGAGCCTTTGAACTCTTCAATGATCTCTTCGCTTTCGGCGATGATGCCCTGAATCGCCTCGCAGGTCTTGCCACGAGCGGGCTTGCCGATGATCTCGAACACCTGCACGAGCCGCTCGACCTGACTTTCGGTCTCGTCACGGTGTTTCAGGAAACCTGCTTTGCCTTCCTCCGATTGCGCCGCGCGCGCCATTTTCGGCAAGGCTTTGAGGATTTGCTTCTCGGCGAAGTAAATGTCCTTCAGCGTGTCGACGAACAGGTCGTTTAGCGTCTTTGCAGCCATTCTGCTCTCCTATGGTAGTGGTAAGTGACCAACCGGAACGCGACGCAGCGCGGGATGTTCCGATAGCTGATTACAAGCCCATTGCTCACCGACATATGCGCAACGCAAAACCTCTGCGAGACGTCCCGACAGCCCCGCCGTCTTCGGAATGATTGACCAAGGGCATCACGTTTCACGCGGAACCACCGCTCACGCAAAGTGTTTCACTGACAACCCAAGGAGAGTTCAGATGAAATACTTTTACCGGGTCGTCGGCGCGAAAGGGGAACTGGTAGAGACGAGCCGCGAGTTTGACGGGGTGCGGGCTGCAAAGGCCGAAGCCCGCCACGCTCTTACCGAGACTGCCGCCGGCGGGCTACCCGAAACCCCCGTCCACATGTTGTCTGTCGAGCTATTCGACGAAAACCGCCTGCCAATCACTGAGCTGCGATTAATTCTAGAGGAAATTAGCAAGGAGTGACGCCGCTGAGCGAGCATTTGCATAGTCTTGGCGAATGGCGTCACTTGTGCGTGGACATGCAGTGCCTGTTCTTCGAGGCGACGCCATGGCACGTCGAATGGATGAAGCGCGTCTTGCCACTGGTTGAGGAGGTCGCGGGCCGTCATGCCGAGCGGACGGTCTTTACTCGATTTATTCCACCGGAAAACGCATCCGACATGCCAGGCACCTGGCAACACTATTACGAGAAATGGTGGATGATGACGCGCAAGCAGCTGCCGTCGGGTCTCATAGAACTTGTCCCTTCGCTTGCCCGCCTTGTGCCGCCTGCTCGGGTCTTCGACAAGGCCACTTACTCACCTTGGATCTGTGGCCGGCTCCATGCGACGCTTGCCGAACAGGGCGTGTCGACCCTTGTCATCAGTGGCGGCGAGACGGATGTCTGCGTATTGGCCGCGGTCCTGGGCGCAATCGATCTCGGTTACCGGGTCATTTTATTGACGGACGCTGTCTGTAGCGGTGCAGATGAATCGCATGAGGCGTCATTGGAACTCCTGGGCGAGCGATTTTCAGTGCAGCTTGAGCTGACAGAAACCGATCGATTTCTGCAGTGCATCTAGTCGACGGTAGGGAGGGGGAGACTTGGCTTTTTCGCCTTGTCGGTCGTTCTGGCGCCGTCAAATTTCTGCCCGCCATTGGCTCGTTTCGCGAAGTTGTGCGTTTACCATCGTAGAAACAGAGCCCGCCAGGAGAGATTTATGACCAAGACCTTCGACCTGTCCAACTTGTCCGATGATGAACTGTCCTCCCTCATCAACGAGGCAACAACCCTGCGAGACACCAGACGGGCTAGCCGTGAAGATGAGCGTCGAGTAGCTTCGGATGGTTCGACGGGGCAGGATGTAACGGACCCGGATCATGGCGTTATTCCCACGCCCACGCCGCGGGAAGTTAAGGATGAAGGTCAGGCGCATGGCCTACCTAAATAATGGTCGCCGCGAGCCAGTTATTGCTCGGCACCCACGTCCACGATGCTGGATTTGTATTGCTTGCGCATCGCATCGGCTGACTGACGGACGATTTCAGAAACCTTCAAGAACTGCTGGGCTAAAGGACTCGTCTTGCGCCAGATCATGCCGATCGTTCGTGAGGGTTGAACGCTCTGAAAGTGAGCGACAGAGACTGACGCCGAGCGCGTCTCTACTCCCACGGCCATTTCGGGGATCAAAGTAACGCCAATGCCGGCGCTGACCATTTGAACCAGCGTCGACAAAGAGCTGCCGTCCAGCAGCTCTCGCGGCAGCGCCGAACGAATGTTGCAGAATGACAAAGCCTGATCGCGAAAACAGTGCCCCTCTTCCAGTAGAAGCAGCCTCATTTCACGCAGGGCCTCGCGGTTGGGTACAGGCTTACCTTCATCCTCGCTTGGTCGAACCAGCACGAAATTCTCCGAAAACAATGGAACCTCGGTCAACGAAGGTTCGGATACCGGCAACGCGACAATTGCGGTGTCGAGCCTGCCTTCCGCCAGCTCGTGAACCAGCCTGGAGGTCAGCGTCTCGCGCACGTGGATCTCAAGCCCGTCATTTATGCGGGTGAGGTTGCCGATGATCGCAGGCAACAGGTATGGCGCGACCGTCGGGATCACGCCTATCCGCAGCCGCCCCACCAACCGGTCCTGCGAAGCGCGTGCTAGGTCTGCCAGTTCATCGACAGAACGCAGGATGTCGCGCACGCGAAGCGCAAAGGCTTCCCCGAAGCTGGTCAGCCGGACTTGACGCGCGCCTCTTTCGAAGAGCTCTGTCCCCAGCGTTTCTTCCAGTTCCTTGATCTGCATGGACAAGGCGGGCTGGGATATCGCACAAACATCTGCCGCACGTCCGAAATGGCCCTGTCGGGCCAGCGCCTCAAAATAGCGAAGCTGCTTGAGCGTCAAATTTGTCATAACTTCACCTTATCGCTGTGATCAGAAAATCCAACTTAAATTAATGAAGCAGCTTGGATATAGTGCTAAAGCAGAGAGGAGAGGCGGCCGCTGTCCCACCCGGTTGGTGATCGACGGCGGTCTACAGCGCGTCGTGCCCATATCCGCAACGCCTAACGTCGTAAGCTCTTTTCCTGCATGGCCGTCTTCCGCTGGGTCACCCAGTACAAGTAATCGCAAGGGATAAAAACATGGATTCAAAAGTCGAGACCGCGGGCAAGTGTCCGGTTGTTCATACACATACGGCTCATGGCGGGCGGTCGAACCGGGACTGGTGGCCGAACCAGTTGAATCTCAAAATCCTTCATCAGAATTCCTCGCTGTCCGACCCTATGGGCAAAGGATTCAACTATGCCGAGGAGTTCAAGAAGCTCGATCTGGAAGCCCTGAAAAAGGATCTCTTCGCGCTGATGACTGATTCGCAGGACTGGTGGCCGGCGGACTTCGGTCACTACGGCCCCCTTTTCATACGCATGGCATGGCACAGCGCCGGCACCTACCGTACCGGCGACGGGCGCGGCGGTGCCGGAGCTGGTCAGCAGCGATTTGCACCGCTCAACAGCTGGCCGGACAATGTCAACCTCGACAAGGCGCGCCGGCTGCTATGGCCGATCAAGCAGAAATACGGCAACAAGATTTCCTGGGCCGACCTCATGATCCTCACCGGCAACGTTGCGCTGGAGTCGATGGGCTTCAAAACGTTCGGCTTTGCCGGCGGTCGCGCGGATGTCTGGGAGCCCGAAGAGGACGTCTACTGGGGTGCCGAGGACACCTGGCTTGCCGACAAGCGCTACTCTGGCGAACGAGACCTCGAAAACCCTCTCGCCGCCGTGCAAATGGGCCTCATCTACGTCAATCCGGAAGGCCCGAACGGCAATCCCGATCCGCTTGCCGCCGCCAGGGACATTCGTGAGACCTTCGCGCGCATGGCCATGAATGATGAGGAGACCGTTGCGCTCATTGCAGGAGGACATACCTTCGGCAAGACGCATGGCGCAGGCGACGCCTCACATGTCGGTGTAGAGCCCGAGGGGGCTGGCATCGAGGAGCAGGGCCTCGGCTGGGCAAGCAGCTTCGGAACGGGCAAGGGCGGTGACACCATCGGCAGCGGCCTGGAAGTCATCTGGACCACGACACCGACGAAGTGGAGCAACAACTTCTTCTGGAATCTGTTCGGTTACGAATGGGAACTGACGAAGAGCCCGGCCGGTGCGCATCAGTGGACGCCGAAGCACGGTGCGGGTGCTGCTACCGTACCGGACGCGCACGACAAGTCCAAGCGTCACGCGCCGTCCATGCTGACCACGGACCTTGCCTTGCGCTTCGATCCTGCCTACGAAAAGATTTCGAGGCGCTTCTTCGAAAATCCGGATCAGTTCGCCGATGCATTTGCCCGTGCGTGGTTCAAGCTGACCCACCGCGACATGGGTCCGCGGGCACGCTACCTCGGCCCGGAGGTTCCCGCAGAAGAACTGATCTGGCAGGATCCGCTTCCCGCCGTTGATCACCTCCTGATCGATACGCAGGATATCGCCGATCTCAAGGACAAGATCCTCGCATCGGGACTGCCCATCTCCCAGCTGGTCTCGACCGCCTGGGCTTCGGCGTCGACCTTCCGCGGCTCCGACAAGCGCGGCGGCGCGAATGGCGCGCGGATCCGTCTTGCGCCTCAAAAGGACTGGGAGGTCAATCAGCCGGCCCAGCTGGCAACCGTGCTCGAGACACTTGAAGGCATCCAGAAGGCGTTCAACGATGCCCAGCCTGGCGGCAAGAAGGTGTCGCTTGCAGATCTCATCGTGCTCGGTGGCGCAGCGGCAGTCGAGAAGGCGGCGGCGAATGGCGGTTACCACATTGAGGTTCCGTTTACACCCGGTCGCACCGACGCGACGCAGGAGCAGACCGATGTGGCCTCCTTTGCCGTTCTCGAACCGATCGCCGATGGGTTCCGCAACTATCAGAAGGGCGAATATTCCATTTCGCCCGAGGAGTTGCTGATCGACAAGGCGCAACTGCTGACGCTGACCGCGCCGGAAATGACGGTTCTCGTCGGCGGCTTGCGCGTGTTGAACGCCAATGCGGGACAGTCCCAGAACGGCGTCTTCACCAAGCGCCCTGAAGCCCTCACCAACGACTTCTTCATCAACCTGCTCGACATGGGCACGGTTTGGAAGGCGGCTCCAGGATCAAAGTATGTGTTCGAGGGGCGCGAGCGCAATACGGATGAGCTGAAGTGGACAGGCACCCGTATCGACCTTGTCTTCGGCTCGAATTCTCAGCTTAGGGCGCTTGCCGAGGTTTACGGTCAGAGCGACACGCATGAGAAGTTCGTGCACGATTTCGTGGCAGCCTGGACGAAGGTCATGAACGCCGATCGCTTCGATCTCGTCGCTTAAGATGAAATGCGCTCGGGCGTAGCTGAAGTCCAGCCGCGCCCGAGCGCTAAGCAGGGGCAAATTGCCTCCGGGCAAATCTGCACGCCGGCGTGCAAAACAAATCGGTACCTCGTGCACGCCTTTGCTGTCGCAGTCGGGCGTTATTGCCGCATGAACGCCTGCATCTCCTGTTGTCGGTATGCAGTGTTTCGAGCGACATTTCCTTTCTCCTCTGCAGGCAGCTGCAATGGTTGCCCGGTGACAGAGCTTAGGACGATGGCGGAGTGAAACTAGATATTCGTCAAACTGCACGGCCGAGTTTAAACTCCGGTCGGATCTTGTAGATTAAGAGCTATTCGTTCCTGCCTCCCAAGGAGGCTCTTGTCATGCCGAAACGTAGCGCAGGCCTTTTGATATACCGGCAGACCGCCGGATATCTCGAAGTGTTTCTGGTCCATCCCGGTGGCCCGTTCTGGGCGCAGAAGGACGAAGGCGCCTGGTCGATCCCGAAGGGCCTTATGGAGCAAGGTGAGGATGCGCTGGAAGCGGCGAAACGGGAGGTGCTCGAGGAGGTGGGGTCCAAACTCGAAGGCAACTTCACCTGGCTCGGCGAATACCGGCAACCTGGAGGTAAAGTCGTGCTGGTATGGTCAATAGAGGCCGATATCGACGCCGAAGCAATTGTCAGCAACACGTTCCAGATCGAATGGCCCCCGAGATCAGGGAAAATGAGGGCGTTTCCAGAGGTTGATCGAGCCGGATGGTTCCGTCTTGACGAAGCCGAACACAAGATATTGAAAGGTCAGCAACCGGTGCTTTTCGCTTTTGCAGCAGGCCGGCAACCCTAGCGGGGCGCCTTTCTAACGGCTCGAGCCAACAGCAACGAGGCGATCATTGCGTGTGATCATTTGGCGAACCGCAAAACCGGACCCTTCACCCGCACTTCGCCAGCATTTCAGACAGCTTCCTTCACTTTTATTGCGTCCGGATTGTAGACCTGCCCGAAACGGTTGTTCAGCAGAGTTGTAAGATCGACTTCCTCTTGGCGGACGAAGCCCTTGCCGGGCAACTTTCCATTCGACAAGAGGTCGAGAACGGTGGCAATGCCAGCTGCGGTGGTGATCTGGATGGCACTCATCTTCTTGCCTCCAACAGTCCCAGCATAGACCTTGTTGGCATAAGTCTCCTGCATGTAGCGGCCTTCGCGCCAGCCGCAGACAGTGACGAAAATGACCACGACGTCTTGCATAGTGGCCGGTAGGGCGTTCTCAAACAGATCCTTCAGCACGTCGCGCCGGTTCTTTAGATTGAGGTCGTTGAGCAACGCCTTGATGATCGCCTGATGCCCGGGATATCGAATCGTGCGG
The DNA here is from genome assembly GCF_000816845.1 of Rhizobium gallicum bv. gallicum R602sp. Taxonomy (NCBI): domain Bacteria; kingdom Pseudomonadati; phylum Pseudomonadota; class Alphaproteobacteria; order Hyphomicrobiales; family Rhizobiaceae; genus Rhizobium; species Rhizobium gallicum. The sequence goes on from NZ_CP006880.1 coordinate 14,616, forward strand.
TAATTCATCGTGCGCACCTTGCCTTCCAGCGTCTTGGCGAGGGTTCCCAAGCCTCCGGAGGTGTTGAAGGCTTCATAGGTTACACCGTCGAGCGAAAACTCCTCCCGCTCCTCCAGGGCCGGCACGGTCACCAGCTTTCCTTCGACGATTGCCTCGCAAGGCTCGATATATTCATTGATCAGCCCATCCGTGCTCCAAGTCAGATTGTAGTTCAGCGCGTTGGAAGGATACTGCGGAAGGGCACCCACCCGCATGCGAACACTGTCCAGACTGTCGAAGCGCCTTGCCAGATCGTTGGCGACGATGGAGATGAAGCCGGGCGCCAATCCGCATTGTGGGATGAATGCCGTCCGTGCGCCCTTGGCCAACGCCTCCACCTTTTTAGTCGTTGCCACGTCCTCCGTCAGGTCGAGATAATGCACGCCGGCTTCGAGGGCAGCCTCAGCCACCAGTTCCGTAAGATCAAAAGGTGCAGCGGAAAGAACGGCGAATTTTCCCGTAAGAACGGTGACAAGACTTGCGCGGTCCGAAACGTCGAGGACGACCGTGCAGATCCCGAGGCGACGATCGATATTCGAAAACTGCGTCTCGTCACGGTCAGCCACGGTCACGCGGTAATCGCCTGTCGCTGCAAGCATTGCGGCGACCGCGCCACCTATCTTGCCTGCCCCAATGATCACGATTTCCTTCATAGACGTTCCCCCTAGTCGTTTGCCTTGAACGTAGATGATGTCAATGCAAGGGCGAATCATAGCTATGAAACGAGCATTTGGTTGTATACTATTGAGCAAAACGACGGATCGGCTGAGCAAAACGTAGGGTGAGACGATGCAAATCACGGGGAAAGATCGCGACCTGCTGGCGTTGCTTGCGGAGAATGCCCGCCTGCCGGTGGCGACGCTTGCCAAGCGGCTGTCGCTGTCTCGGACGACGGTCCAAGCACGGCTTGAGCGATTGGAGCGGGAAGGTGTAATCGCGGGCTATGGAGTGAGGTTGTCGGAGCGCTACACGGCCGGTCTGGTGCGGGCGCATGTCCTGATTACCATCGCTCCTAAAGCGCTTTCGCAGGTCACCTCGTCACTTGATCAGATCCAGGAGTTGACGGCGCTTCATTCAGTAAGTGGTTCGTTTGACCTGATCGCAATCATTACAGCGCCATCGATCGCCGAACTCGATCAGTTGATCGACCAGATCGGAACAATTGACGGCGTTGAGCGTACCCTCTCCTCCATTATTCTCTCGACTCGCATCGCACGATGAAAATGCCGGAGCGTCACCTTTATTCGCCAGTGCCCGGAAGATATCGAAAGTAGGGACGTCTTCGCCGCAGTGCTCAAAAGATCTTTCCCGGGCCGATCTCCACGAGGAGGTCGGCTCGCCATTGGTTGTTAGGCGCCTAGGCCGGATGGGAGTGGATCGGCGCCGCCGTAGTGGCAATTTCTGCATCGGCGTGATGACAGGCGGTCAGGAGACCAGGGGCGGCGGTTCGCGCGGTCAAGGCGGGCTCCTGTTCTTCGCAAATCGACGTCGCCTTCCAGCAACGCGTTCGGAAACGACATCCGCTTGGCGGATTTGCCGGGCTCGGCAGATCTCCCTGCAGGACGATGCGCTTGCGGTGCCCGCGAAGCCTTGGATCCGGTGTCGGGACGGCCGACATCAGGGCCTGCGTATAAGGATGAGCCGCCGCGCTGAAGATTAATTGCTTCGGCCCCGTTTCGATGATCTTGCCGAGATACATCACCATCACACGGTCTGCGATATGCCGCACAACGGCGAGATCATGCGCGACGAAAAGCATCGCCAGATTGCGCTCGCGCCTCAGCCTTACCAGCAGGTTGACCACTTGCGCCTGGATCGACACGTCGAGGGCCGAGACAGGCTCGTCGCAGACAAGGAGAGCAGGATTGAGCGCGAGAGCGCGCGCTATTCCAAGGCGCTGCCGCTGACCGCCTGAAAATTCCGAAGGATACCGGTTCGCATGTTCGGCGCGTAGCCCCACGGATTCGAGTAATTTGACGGTCTCTTCACGCCAGCTGCTCTTGGGTAGGATACCCGGATGCAGCACCCAGGGTTCGGAAATCAGCCGATCGACACGCATACGGGGATTGAGCGACTGGTAGGGGTCCTGGAAAACGACCTGCATCTTGCGGCGCAATTGATGCAGCTGCCGGCCGCTGGCCGTCGTAATGTCCACGCCGTCGAGCAAGGCGCTGCCGCTGGTCGCAGGCCCGAGTTTCAAGAGCGTCCGCACCAGCGAGGTCTTGCCGCAACCGCTTTCGCCGACAAGGCCCAGCGTCTCCCCGCTGGCAATCTCGAAGCTGACATCGTCGACGGCACGCACAGATGCGGAGGTACTGCCGAAGTGCCGGGAGAGGTTTTGGACTTTCAGAAGGGGTTCTATCATGCTGGCGATACCGGGAAGTGGCAGGCGGCTTTACGGCCCGGTCCTACGGTTTCAAGTTCAGGCACGACCTCGGCACAGAGCTCTTCGGCGCGCGGACAACGGGTTCTGAATGCGCAGCCGGAAGGGAGGGAGACAGGATTCGGAGCGGAGCCGGGAATCGGTACCAGTTCGCGCTCATCTGTGTCCATGCGCGGCTGCGAGGCAAGCAATCCGACGGTGTAAGGATGCCGGGCGTCCGCGAACAGTTCGAAGACGCCCGCGGTTTCAACGATACGTCCAGCATACATGACGGCGACGCGATCCGCGAGTTCGGCCACCACGCCCAGATCGTGGGTGATGAAGATCATGCCAGCATCGCTGCGCTTGCGAATATTAGCAAGAAGATCGACCACCTGCGCCTGGATGGTGACGTCGAGCGCCGTCGTCGGCTCGTCTGCGATGATGACGTCCGGTTCTAGTGCCACGGCCATGGCGATCATGATGCGCTGGCGCATACCACCTGAAAACTCATGCGGATATTGCCGGGCACGACGTTGGGGGTCAGGAATGCCTATGGCCGTTAGGAGGTCGATCACAGCCTTTTCGACACCGCCTTCCGGATTGCGCCCGTGGATGCGGAACATTTCGGCGATCTGCCATCCCACGGGGTAGACCGGATTGAGCGCCGCAAGCGCATCCTGAAAGATCAGGCCAATCCGAGCGCCGCAAAGATCGCGTCGGTCGTTCCGCGAAAGCTGCAGGAGCTCGGCACCATCGAAGCGGATCGATCCGTCATTGATTGCGCCCGGAGGATTGGGAACGAGATCCATGATCGCCGATGCCGTCACCGACTTGCCGGAGCCGCTTTCGCCGACAAGCGCCAGGACCTCCCCACGCTCGAGCGAGAAGGAGACACCGTTGAGTGCAAGGATGCGCCCGGCTGCGGTATCGAAGCTGACCTGCAGGTCGTCGACCTCGAGAAGAGCCATCAACGCCTCCGGCTCACAAGGCGCCACTGTTGCGTCGGGTCGTTGACGATCCGGAACCAGTTGGCGAGGAGATTGAAGGACATGGTCGTGAGCATCACAGCCAGGCCAGGGAAAAAGCCGAGCCACCAGGCGGAAGACAGATACCCCTGGCCCTGCGCTACCATCAGGCCCCAACTGACCGCAGGCGGCTGGATGCCGAGGCCGAGATAGCTCAGCCCGGATTCGAAAAGCATGACCATGGCGAGATTGACCGAGGCGAGCGTCAACATCGTGGGAGCGACGCTCGGGAGGATGTGGTTGCGCAATATCCAGACAGGCCCGCCGCCGAAAACGCGCGCAGCATCAACGAAAAGCCTCTCCCGGACTTCCAGGGTCTCGGCTCTTGCGACGCGGATATAGGCAGGCATGCGAGTGACGGCGAGCACGATCACCAGGTTGCTGACGCTCGGGCCGAACAAATAGAGGCCGAAAAGCGCCACCAGCAGCGTCGGGAAACCCAGGATGATGTCGCAGACCCGCATGATGACGTTGCCGCCGATGCCGCCGAAGTAACCGGCAATCACGCCGAGCAGCGTTCCCCCGATCAAGCTTGTCAAGACGGTCACGAGGGCGATGCCGATCGTCGTCGAAGCCGCTTGGATGAGACGGACGAGGAGCGGGCGCCCGAGCGCATCGGCGCCCAGCCACAATGTCCAGGACTGGCCGAAGTCGAAGGGCGGCAGGTTGCGCGCCTTAAGTGAAATGCGGCTGTCGCCCAGAAGCGACAAGGCATCTGTAAGAATGGCAAGAACCGCGATCAGCAGCCAGATCATCGCCGCGACCGCCATCGGGTCACCCGCGAGCGCGCGCATCAGCCACAGGACGCGGCGGCTTCGGCGCTCGCGGGTCGACGGGAGGAAGTCGGCGGTCGTGTTGGTCATTCGACCCTCACGCGCGGATCGATCGAAGCATAGAGCATATCGACCAGGATATTGATGAAGAAGATAACGACGGCGACCGCAAAGATCGATGCCTGGACGATCGCGAAGTCGCGCTTCAAGATGCCGTCGATCAGCAGCTTGCCTATGCCAGGAAATCCGAAAACCACCTCGACGACGCCACCGCCGCCGGCGAATTGGGCGGCGAGGTCACCGGTGACGGTGACTGCGGGCAGGAGGGCATTGCGCAGGGCATGTACGAAGGTGACCCGGCCGCCGCGCGCGCCCTTAGCCCGCGCAGTCCGGACAAATGTTGCATTCAGGGCTTCGATCATCGAGCCGCGGACGATTTGCACCAACGTCCCGAACGGCCTTGCAAAAAGACAGGCAGCCGGCAGGATCCAATAGATTGGACCGCCGAAACCTGATGTCGGCAGAAGGCGGAAGGTGACAGCAAACAGCAGGACGCCCATCAGGCCGAGCCAGAAATCCGGCACGCTGGCCGCTGCCTGCGACAGCAAGTTGATGCCCCGGTCGAGCCAGCCACCCGCGTTCACGGCGGCAATCGACCCGGTGATGACGGCCGCGATGAAGGCCAAGGTTAAAGCGATGGCGCCGAGCGCCAGCGTGTTCGGCAGGGCCTCCAGTACAACGTCCATGGCGGGGCGGTTGTGCCAAAGCGACATCCCGAAATCGAGGCTAAGCATGTCCCCAGCCCAATCGAAGAATTGCGCCAGGAGGGAGCAATCGACGCCAAGACGGAAGCGCATGGCCTCGCGCGCCGCATCCGAGGCATCGACGGGCAGGTAAAGATTGACGGGATCGCCCGTCAACCGCACGAGGAAGAAGGCAGATGTCATCAGTGCTGCAAGCGCGAGTGTCGCAAAGGCGGCACGTTTCAGGAAATAGGTGAAGAACATCCACTCTCCTCAAGCGACATTCAGGCAACCGGCCTGCGCGATCAGCGGTAGCTGATCGATTTCAGCTTGATCTCGTTGCCAGCCTGCACATCAGGCGTATAGTTCACGTTCTTGGCGACGCGGGCGATCGAGACCATGTGGAAGAGCGGTGCGATATTGACCGCATCGACGGCAATGTACTTGAACGCCTCCTGGAACAGTGTTCTGCGTTCGTCGCCGGTTGCCCTCGACGCGTCGGTGATCAGCTTGTCGAGCTTGGGGTCCGCTATGGTAGACTGGTTGCCGTCGGTGGTAAAACGGTTCGGCAGCGTGAACACGGCGTCGCCTTCGGTGTTGTCGATCTGTGTCTGCAGGATCGATGGCTGACGCTCCTTGTCCCAAGGCTTCAGCAGCCTCTTCAGCCACGGACTTGTTTCCAGCATTTCGAGCCGCGCGTTGAAACCGGCATCCGCGAGCATCGCCTGAATGGCTTCCAGGCTTTCGGATGAATTAGGATAGATCCCGATGCGGCCGTAGATGACGATCTCCTTGTCGACCGGCACGCCATCGGCCTTGGCCGCGGCAAGCAGGGACCTCGCCTTTTCGGGATTGTACTTCCAGACGGGAAGGTCGGGATTGAAGCCGAAGACGGACGGCGACACGACCTGCATCGCCTTCTGAGCACCTTCGTGGAATATGGTGCCGACAAGGCCATCCCGGTCGATCGCAAGATTAAGTGCTTCGCGCACGCGCATGTCGTTGAGGGGCGGAACTTGTGCGTCGATCCTTAACAACGACGTTTCGGCGTTAGGGAAAGCATGGTCCTGTTCCGTGATACCGTCCTGGGGCGCTATTTCATAGGCGATCTGTGCTTCGGCGGTGTCGACCATGGCCGCGCGAACGGCGGACTCGGCGCGCCAGATGATTGTCGCGTTTTTGATCGCCGGCTTCTCTCCCCAATAGCCGTCAAATGCCGCAAGGCTGATCGATTGACCGGGCGTCCATGCGGCGAGCCTGTAAGGTCCCGTTCCGGCAGGGGACCGCGTCTTGCCGTCGTTCGGCGTCGCCGGCGAACCGATGTCCACGGCGGACATCTTGTTCGGCAGGATCGGCTCGACGATATCCGTTTTGACGAGGAGGGTCGTCGAGGTCAGAGCTTGTGCGTCGAACTTGACGCCTTTCAGTGTGGCAAGTCCGCTTTCGCAAGCCAGAGCCGGATCCTGTGCTCGCTTGAGAGCCGCAACGACTGCGTTGGCATCGAATGGCTTGCCGTCGTGGAAGGTTACGCCTTCGCGCAGCGTGAACTCCCAGGTCAGGTTGTCCAACTGACGCCAGCTAGTGGCAAGACTCGGGACGACTGACCCATCGACAGGGTTCAGATTGACGAGCGCTTCCGTGATGTTGTTGTGCAGAATGCGGGAATTGCCCGAAAGGTCGGTGTCACATGGATCGAGCGACTTCGGCTCGTCGGTCACCACCACCGTCAGCGCGTCCGAGGCCGCGCAGACGGGAATCGCGGTGCCTGAAGCCAGCAAAAGCGCCAGGCCGACACTCAACGCATTATTAATTCTCATCACCTTCTTCATTGAAATCCCTCCTCCAAATCGAAAACGAGCACCATCCCCTCCGTCACGGTACCGTCGGCGTGACAACCATCCGGTTATGACCCTTTAAGCTGGCATTCAAATGGCTTTACTTCATTCTGTAAGCGCGTAGTGTCAAATGTGACACTTGTGGCACCGAGCATGCTCGCCTGCTCCAATGAAGTCAAGATTATTAATTCATATGTGGAATTAGAAGTTCATGAATGAACCAAAGCATGGATCGCCAGTTGTTGAAAAGACCGCACACCTGCTTGAGGCGATCGCCGATGCGAAGACTGGGATTTCCCTTGGCGCACTGGTTGATCAGCTTGGAGTGCCTCGTTCCACTGTCTATCGCATCCTCAATTCGCTGACCGCGCATGGACTTGTGGCGCGGGTGAATGGCGGAGCTTCCTACGAGCTGGGGCCCAAGTTCGTCGAACTTGCGCGGCGAATCTCACCCGGTGCCGACAGGGCGACGGTGATCGAGGCGGCAAGGCCGATCTTGACGGCTGCGGCTGACCGGATATTGGAATCGTTCAGGCTCGCCGCCCCCGAGGGCAATGAAATGATGACGATATTTGCGGCCTCCAGTCCTGGCGACTATGCGCTTTTCATCAAAATCGGCGGTCGCTCGCGCAAGCACGTCGGCGCGGCCGGCAAGCTCGCTCTGGCCTATTCGGACTACGGCGAGATCGAGGCTTATTGCGGCACCGGACTGGAGGCGAAGACACCGTACACGATCACCGATCCAGACGCGTTGAAAGAGGCGCTCGTCGAAATTCGTCGCAACGGATGGGCCGAGGACAATCAGGAATCCAACCTTGGCCTCCGAGCCTTTGCCGCGCCCGTCTTCGATTCCGCAGGTCGGCTCGTGGCGACGGTCAGCGTTCCGTTCATTGGTGAAGCTACGCCAGACAGAGCGCGGGCGATCAAGCGAGAGGTTTTGGAGGGTGCCGCCATGTTGACGAAGGCGATCAACGGCAATTCTCCAGCCTTCCAAATAAGAAGTACATAATTCCATATTGAACTATTTCTTCGTTGTGTTAGACCTCGCTGCGGACAACGGAGGATGACATGACGGATCTGGATCCATCAGTTTACGCGAAACTTTTGCTGACGAATTCCGCGAGTCTCAGCACCCTGTTGCTAAAGCGCGGCCTCAGGAACACCGCGGTTCGCGGCGTGCGTCCGCTCGCGAGCACCGACAAACCGATGATTGGCCCAGCAGTCACCGTCCGCTACATTCCCGCCCGGGAAGATATTGACGGCTCGACTTACAGCTCCGATCCGTCCAATCAGCAGCGCAAGGCGATCGATACGATACCCGTAGGCCATGTTCTCGTCTTCGATTGCCGCTCCTTGGCTGAGGTCGCCGGCATCGGCGCCATGCTTGCCCGTCGCCTCGTCTATCGCGGCGCCGCCGGCCTCGTGCTCGACGGCGGCGTCCGCGATACGGCCGATATCACTCAGCTTGGACTTCCGACGTACTGCATGGGACCGGCAGCGCCTGCAAACCTGGTTGCCCACCACGCATCGGACATGAATCAGCCAATCGCCTGCGGCGGGGTGGCGATTTACCCGGATGACATCATCTTTGGCGACAGCGAAGCCGTCATCGTTATTCCGCGGCAATATGTAAATGAAATTGCCGAAGAAGCTGTCGCGATGGAGGAGCAGGAAGAGTTCCTCAAGCTGGAAATCGAGTCAGGCAAATCTACCTTGGGCGTCTACCCGCCAAACCAGGAAACCCTGGAACGCTTTGAGGCCTGGCGCCAAACGCGTCAAGTGACGGTATGACACCTTTGCTTCGAAGCTCTACCCAAGGCTATCCATCGGCTTCGCAGCGACTTGAACCACAGCTCCCCCGGCCAGGTCCCGCCAGGTCTGCGTAATCGCGAGTGTTTGGGGAACTCGTGACATTTCCTGGGTCGAACGGCTCATGTTGTTTAGTTAATACGAAATTATCAATCTAGTGCGACATTTTAGGTCAACCGGCGAGCCGGCGTCGTAGGTGACTTCAATGGGAGATCCGCATGAAACGTCCGAGCATCAAGCAAGCCCTGATTCTAAAGCTGTCGATCATCAGTATATTCATGGTTGGTCTGTCCTATGTGTCGCTAAGCACGATTTCGACACTCAGTGCCAATACTGAACAGATTGGGACCTTCTGGATGCAGCGGCTCGTGATGGCTCGCGAGATCAAGGGCAGCTTCCTCGATCTGAAACTTGCTTATACCCATTACCTTCTCGACGACACGCCAGAGGAGCAGAACACCGGAAAGCAGAAGATCGACGCTGCTGCCAGGGCTGCCGAGAACGTCGTTTCCGAATATGAAAACAGCGTCCGCACTGAGCGTGGGCGCGAACTGATCAATCGGATCAAGCCGGAACTGAACAAATATCGCGGGTCGGCGGAGCAAATGATCGCGCTGCAAAATAGCGGCAAGACATCCGACGCGGTTCGCTTCTTCAAGGAAAATATGGAGCCGCAAGCCGAGCTGGTAAACAACGCAGTGGCGGATCTGGTTGCTTTTATTCTCAGCCAGGCCGAAGGCTTTGTGGCCGCGAGCGGTGCTTCCGCGAAGTCCGCTTTCATGCTGACGGCAGCGATCGCAGGGTTGGCCGTGCTCGTTGCCGTGGCTGGCATTGTGTTTGCGATTTCGGGTATTGCCAATCCGATCCGACGCATCGCATCCGCCATGAAGCGGTTGTCGGATGGGGACCTCGATAGCGATATTCCCTATGCGGGTCGTGGCGATGAAGTGGGCGAAATGGCCGGTGGCGTTGAAGTCTTCCGTCAGAATGCCCTCAATGTCGTCAGGCTCGAGAAAGAAGCTGCTGCATCCCGCACCGAGAGCGAGACGGCCCGCGCCTCAGCCCAGCAGCGCGCCGAACGCGAGGCCGAACAGCTGCGCTTCGCGACCACGACATTGGGCGAAGGTCTCCGGCGGCTTGCGGCAGGCGATATATCGTTTCAGCTTTCGGAGCAGTTTGGAGCGGAATACGAGGCGTTGCGCGAAGACTTCAATGCTTCGCTCCGGCAATTGGGCGCGACGATCGGCGCAGTGCTCCAAACGGTACACAGCATAGACAGTGGCACCGGCGAAATCGCATCCGGCGCCCAGGACCTGTCCAAGCGCACCGAACAACAGGCAGCCTCTCTCGAGGAAACGGCCGCCGCCTTGGACGAGATCACGTCGAATGTGGCGATGTCGACGAAACGCACGGACGAGGCACGCAATGTGTCTCTAGAAGCCAATATCAGCGCCCAGCGGTCTGCGACGGTCGTATCAGAAGCGGAGCAAGCTATGCGACGCATCGAGGACAGTTCGCAGCAGATCTCGAACATCATTGGCGTAATTGATGAAATTGCCTTTCAGACGAATCTTTTGGCGCTCAATGCCGGTGTCGAGGCTGCCCGTGCTGGTGAGGCGGGCAAAGGTTTCGCAGTGGTCGCACAGGAGGTCCGCGAGCTTGCCCAACGTGCCGCGCAAGCGGCCAAGGAAATCAAGGGGCTCATTCAAAAGTCGTCAACTGAAGTCGAAAATGGCGTGAAACTCGTCCTCGAAACCGGAAGGTCGCTCAAGTCGATCGGTGAGTACGTTGCACAGATCAATCGGGCCATGGATGCGATTGCCACCTCGGCGCGCGAGCAGTCGACCGGACTTGCTGAAATCAATACGGCCGTCAATCAGATGGACCAGGCCACCCAGCAAAATGCGGCGATGGTCGAGCAGTCAACGGCTGCCGCCGCTTCGTTGTCCTCCGAGGCGGGTCGCCTGCGGGATCTGGTCAATCAGTTTCAATTGGACAGCGACAAGAACGTGTTGCAGATGCAACGGAACGTGCAACCCTTCGAAAGCAACAGACCAACGGAAGTCGTTCCGCGCCGCGTGATCCGCAGATGAACCGCTACATCAGATAAAATACCTCGAAGTCCCGTCGTGACGATCGCCGGGCCACTGCAGATCTCAACAATAAGGTTTGCGGATCTTCGGTGCGCACCCCCGAAACGCGGGCAAAGTGCAACCGCCCCCAGAGGCATCTACGACAGTTTGCCCTAAGACATGGGTCGCTACCTCATGCCGAACAGGTCGTCGATGCTTTGCAATTCATCGATTGGTGACGCGTTACTTCGGACGGCTGATGGTCAGTTTACGCGCCGGCCGGGGGATGTGCTGAAAAGATGGATTGCCGCGGGATTGCCGCGCAGGTGAATTCCAACCCGGATGCCGGTGTCTCGCGGCAGTTCTACCGCAAGCATTCGAGCGTCGTCGATTTCAACGTATGCGTAAGCTGTGTTGCCGAGCCACGCGGCGACTGCGATTGCACCGCAAAACCATGCGTCGTTATGTGAACAGTCGACCAGATCTTCCGGACGAATCTCGAAGGTCACGGACGTGGCAACGCTGCGGTCGCCGGCAACTGCCGTCACAATCGATCGAGCGCCCTACGGGCGCTGACAAATGCACATCGTCCAGCCTGCTCGTACAAAGTTATATTGACTTATAAGTAGTTATAAGACATTTACCTTATAACCCCCTAAAGTGGATATAGCGATGGATGAAATTCGCAACCCGTTCGCACCTGGTGCTGGATCGCAACCGCCTGAACTCGCGGGCCGTGATAAAATTCTGGAAGATGCGCGAATTGCCCTCCAGCGAGCTCTTCGCGGCAAGCCTACCCAATCCCAGATATTGCTTGGTCTTCGTGGCGTCGGCAAGACAGTCTTGCTGAACCAGATTGAGCAAATTGCCGAAGAACATGGGCACCTGACATCCATGGTGGAAGCACCCGAAGGAGTTCCTCTTCCAACTCTTCTCTATCCGCGCATCCATCAGATCATTCGCAAGCTAAGCGTTATCGAGCAAGCAAAAGCTACTGCCTTCAGTGCAATGCGCGCACTTCGCAGCTTTGCCTCAATATTTAAAGTTGAAACGGGCGACTTCGCACTATCGGTTGACCCGGAAACCGGGACTGCCGATAGCGGAGACATCGAATACGATCTCGCGGAACTTTTCGTTCGAGTAGGAGTAGCGGCAAAAGCTGCAGAGCGCGGTTGGACGCTGCTGATCGATGAAATCCAGTACCTTGGAGAGAAGGATTATGCTGCACTAATTGTCGCGATTCATCGTATGAATCAAAAAGGGCTACCGGTCCTGTTCTTCGGCGCTGGCTTGCCTCAAGTGGCGGCGCTTTCTGGTAATGCAAAGTCTTATGCAGAGCGGTTATTCACTTATCCTTCGGTCGGTGCTCTTGACCAAAAGTCGGCGGAGCTTGCCATTAGAAATCCGATCGAGGAAGAGGGTGAGCAGATCGAAGTTGACGCATTACATGCTATTGTCGAGAAGACGCGAGGTTACCCATATTTCCTTCAAGAGTGGGGCTATCAAGCATGGAATACAGCCGACCATTCGCCGATAGATGCCGCAGATGTCGATCAGTCTTCGCACAAAGCATTACGAAGACTAGACGATGGATTTTTTAGAGTACGTTTTGACCGCCTGACGCCACGCGAACGTGAGTACGTTTGCGCTATGGCTAAGTTGGGCAGCGGGCCGTACAAGTCAGGTGAGGTTGCCGAAATGATGAAAGAGCCGCCTAACAAGCTTGGGCCAATGCGGGCGAGCATCATCAAAAAAGGCATGATCTACAGCCCGTCATATGGAGACATTGATTTCACGGTGCCATTGTTTGGAGACTACCTGATGCGCAATTGGATAGAGGCCAATGTGCAGTAAACTCTAGCGCCACGGCCTGGGCCAATGGCGATCGTAGAAATGCAAAGCGGAGCAAGTCCGCGAAGCTTAACACTTGAAATCGAAGGCAAAAATCTCTGAGAGGCTGATCTCTTCGGTCGATTGCCGAGGCAAGCTGGGCTGGTTTATCCCCCAGCATTGGGGCGGTCTCTTCGATTGTATCCGGCACCCCCCAGTACTCGTGGCGACACCAAACTGGGAGAGTGACTACCTTGCCAGCGACCCTCAGTATCATGCATCAGCCGCATCACGAGCATTTAGCTGCCGCGTGGGGCTTGGCGATCTCAAGGCGCATCTCGACACGCAGCGCTCCATCGAGGTTGGAGAGTGGCAACTCTTCATGCCGGCAGACGTCAAGAAGACCTTAGATGCGCCGGCGCTCGCCGTTGTCAGGTAGCTGGGAACGAATGGATGCTTGAGGGATTAGGAGACAATCTGCAGAGTCGAATCAGCCAGGAGGCGCCCCATGCCGCTGATTACCCATCGATACGTGACCATCAAAGGCATCGACATTTTCTACCGTGAGGCAGGGCGCGAGGGCGCGCCCGTGGTTTTACTTCCGCACGGTTATCCGTGCTCATCGTACGAATTCCGCAATCTCATGCCCCGGCTGGCAGATCGCTGGCGATTGCTTGCGCCCGACTTTCCCGGCGCCGGTTACAGCGCGACCCCGGACGACTTCGACTACAGCTTCGACGGCTACGCCGAGTTTCTGGACGATTTCGTAAGAATGCTCGGCGTGGAACGTTTCGCGCTCTTTCTGCATGACTTCGGCTCGCCGATCGGCGCTCGGCTGGCTATCAAGGCCCCGGAACGCGTGGTGGCGCTCGTCATCCAGAATGGCGACATCCCCTACGAAGATGCGCTGGGGCCAAAATATGCCGAGATTGAGAAGACCTGGCGGCTGCCAAGGTCCGAAATGAAGAAGGCCCTGGCGGAGGCGGTCAAAGAGGAAATATTCAAGGAGGAATTCTTGAACGATGTCAGGTCTGAGCTCGCCGAACGGATACCTCCCGATTTGTGGAAGCTGCACTGGTCATTGATGACACCAAGGCGCAAGGAGGTCGCAGTCGAACTGATCGCCGGTTTGAAGGAGAACCGCGCCTGGTTCCCGCAACATCGGAACTACCTCGCCAAGCACCGTCCGCCGACGATGATCGTCTGGGGGCCGCAGGACAGATACATGCCGGAGCGCTCGGCGCGTGCCTATCTTCGGGATCTCCCCGATGCGGAGCTCCACCTGCTGGATGGTGGTCATTGGCTTCTGGAGACCAACCTGGACGAGGTGGTCTCGCTCTTTCGCGACTTTCTCGGCCGAGTTCACTCATCCAACGAACCGGCATTTCTTGTTGCTAGGCGAACGTAATCATCTTTTGAGCGCGAGTGAGGTCGCGCAGGAAGGGCAGGGGCTCGTGGCAAGGTGCCGGTCATCGACGCAACCGTGAGCCCACTGCCAGCCACACGTGCACCGGACCGAAGTCCTACTAAGTGCCGCCACCCCACCGGGCGCGGCAGCCATATATGAGGATTCCTCGACTTTCATTGGGCGTGGATGCCAGGAGATTGCGAGGGTATGCGCAACGCTCTGCTTAAAACCGCCCCCGACGTTCCCGATTGATCAACCGATCCCCCTGCGAGCGGCGAGCTGCGGCGATCCAATACCGGCCCGTGCGACCTTCGACTGCTCGCAACGGACTATCACAAAGTTGTCGCCGGGCGCCCAGCATGCAGCTGCGGCCTTAGCCCGCTTCGCCCTCAATTTCAGTTCGCTGACAGCGCTTCGAACCGAAGATCTGATCCTGGCTGGCTTGCCGATGCGTCGGAAGCGTCGCAAGGGGAATAGCCAGCGCGTTCTGAGACACCGCAAAACCGCAGGACGCCGATCAACGCCATTAGCGCTCAGAAATTGCGGTGGCGCGCAGCCATGTGCATGCGCTAACATAATGATCCAGAGGGAATGGAACCGCGTATGGAGAAGATATGCGGTTTTCCGGTGTTTTCACTCCGGTGACGAAGCCGCCGTCCTCGTCCGGGTACGGTTCGGGGAGACCGGCTGCCGGAAAAAACGCGTTTGCGGCTCGGTGCCAAGGGATGAATATGACTGTCCACCGCATCGGTTTCTACGTTCTGCTGGTGTTGGTGACGATCGGCTTCGTTGTAGTCATCCTCCCCTTCTATTCGGCAATATTCTGGGCGGTCATACACGCTGTTATCTTCCATCCGGCACATTCGCGCATAGAAGGACTGGTGGGCCGGAGACGGAGCCTCGCGGCTGCGCTCTCGGTGCTCATGTGCGTCTGCCTCGTCATCGTACCGGGCATGCTCGTTCTCAGCGCCCTGGTGCAGGAAGCAAGCAGCCTCTACGAACGCCTCGACCGCGGCGAGATCGATATTTGGCACGCCCTCACGCAGGCGAAGGCGACACTGCCGGTCTACGTTCAAGAGTGGCTGGATACGTTGAAACTGAAGCAGCAGTTTACCGATCCAGATACGGGCCTTTCCTCGGCGATGATGGAAGGCGGACGCTTCTTTGCCGGCCGCGCCTTCAGCCTCGGGCAGAACGCGCTCCAGTTCTTCATCGCCTTTGGCGTCATGCTCTACCTGCTCTTCTTTCTGTTTCGGGACGGCCGCGCGATTACCGTGATGGTCAGGCGGGCGATTCCGCTCAGCGACGATCATACACGGCAGTTTACCGCCAAATTCGCCTCGGTCGTGCGGGCGACCATGAGGGGCAATATCATCATTGCGCTCGTGCAGGGGACGATTGGGGGGCTTACTTTCTGGGCGCTCGGTATTGAGCCGGCACTGCTTTGGGGCGTGCTGATGATTTTGCTGTCGCTGCTGCCAGTCATCGGCGCGGCACTTGTGTGGCTGCCTGCCGCGGTCTATCTGGCGCTGATCGGGGCCTGGGTGAAAGTGGCGGTTCTCGTCGTCGTTGGCGGTTTCGTGATCAGCCTCGTCGATAATCTCCTGCGGCCGCTGCTCGTCGGGAAGGAAACCAGGATGCCGGACTACGTCGTGCTAGTCTCGACGATCGGCGGGATATCGCTAATCGGCATAAACGGCTTTGTCATCGGACCGCTGTTCGCGGCGCTGTTTATTTCGGCATGGTCCATCTTCATCAGCGAACGCGACTCGAACCCGTCTCATTTCGGGTGAAAGGATTATCGCTCGACGCCAGCGACGGTTCGGAGTTGCCATCATCAAACGGTCGCGGCCGGGCCGCTCCTGGGATCTAATAGCGGCGCACTTTCCAACGCATTGGATCGAGTAGCGCCCGCGCCCACCCCAGCTGGGGCAAAATCACGTTTCACGATCGCTGCTTTTCAATGATGCTGCGAACGTCGCCTCTCGGACCCGTTGCGACCTTCAATGGTTTCAGCCCGTGGTCACTTGACTCGTGGCAAGGCGATTGATACTGATCTGGGTAATCGATAACCCACGGCGACCGTATGACCGCTTCCCTCAACGACATAGCCGAACGTGCCGGCGTCTCGGTCAAGACAGTGTCAGGCGCCTTGCATGGCGGCTCACCACGCATGTCGGAGCAGACCCGGCAACGGATCAAGGAGATTGCAGAGGAACTCGGCTATGTCACCAATCTTGCCGCGCGCAGCATGCGCCAGGGCTGGATGCCGCTTATAGGGGTCGTCGCCGATGAATTGATCACCTCGCCGTTTGCAACCGAAATTATTCGCGGGCTCGATGGTGCTGCGAGGACCTCGGAGCTGGCAGTGTTCGCGATGACGTTGAGCGGACGGCGCGACGTGGCCTCGGTGATTGAGGAGGTGCGCCGTTTTCGCCCTCGGGCGATCGCCTTTGCGGCCATGTACCACAAGGTTGTCGCGCTGCCTGAGGAGTTTGTCGGGACCGTCGGGGTGATGATCAATTGCCGCGAGGCAAACGACCGGGTAACCTCGCTGGTGCCGGACGAAACGGGCGCCGCACACGAGATTACCAGCTACCTGATCGACGCCGGCCGGCGCAACATTGTCTTCATCAATCTGCCCGGCCTGCTTGCCGGAGAACTGCGCGAGGCGGGTTTTCGCCAGGCGCTGACCGAAGCCGGGCTCGACGGCGCCGGCGCAAGGGTCTTGCCGGCCGTGCGCCGTGCGATCTACAGCGACAGGGCGCCGAGCCTCGTTCCTTCGCATGTTGCCGAACTGATGAGCGGTCCGCACAGCCCCGATGCGATCCTGTGCGGCAACGACCGCGTCGCAATGGAGGTTTATGCGGCACTGCGCCGGGTTGACGTGCAAATCCCGGACGATGTCGCCGTCGCAAGTTTCGACAATCAGATCGACATCGCCTCGCGCCTCGATCCGCCTTTGACGACTATGGCGCTGCCGCATCGCGCCATGGGTCGCATGGCCGCCGACATTTTGCTTGGAGGCGATGTGGCACCCGGTGAAGTGCGAAAGCTGCCGTTCCAATTGGTGGAGCGATCATCCGTATAATTGCGATTGGAAGTGAAACCCGTTAGGAGGAGTGAATAAGATGGGTAATCGTTTACTTTCCATGTTCATTACGTCCGTGGCGCTCGGAGTCGGCACGAGCCCGGTCGAGGCCAAGACTGTCATCCAGGTCATGCATCAGGGCGAGCCTGACACGGTCTCGGCCTATGGCGCGGTGGCCAAACGCTTCGAGGAGGCTAATCCCGACGTCGATATCGAGCTGATCTACGCACCGCACGACGCCTATAACGAGAAATTCAGCGCCGCCGTCATGTCCAAGCAGGTCCCTGACATCATGGAGCTCGACGCGCCGTTTCTTGCAAACTACGTCTGGTCCGGCTACCTGCAGCGGATCAAGCCTTTGATCGACCCGGATGTCCTCGGCGACATGACGGACTCCAACATCGCTCAGGGCACCTATCCTGTTGACAAGGACCTCTATGCGATCGGGCTTACCGACTCCTCGGTCGTCCTTTACGGCAACAAGAAATATCTCGAAGCGATCGGCGCCCGGATTCCCAAGTCGGTGGACGACGCATGGACGCGGGAGGAGTTTGAGGGCTATCTCGAAAAGCTGTCGAAGCTCGAAGGCGTCAAATGGCCGATCGACACGTTTCGCGGCTATGGAGTAAAGACCGAATGGATCACCTATGCCTATAGCCCAATCCTGCAATCGGCGGGCTGCGACCTGATCGATCGGAAGGCCTGGACATCCGTCGGAACGCTCGACAGCAAACCTTGCGTCGACGCGCTGGCGATGATGCAGAAATGGGTGAAGAACGGTTGGGTCGTGCCGCAGTCGTCCGGCACCAACCAATTCTACGCCGAGGGTCATCCGGCCGCTCTCGCTCTTGGCGGCCACTGGGTCTATGCGGAAGCCGCAGCCTCGATGAAAGACGACATCGTCGTCATGCCGCTGCCGAAGTTCGGACCGAAGGGCGCAAGCCCGAACGGCACCTGGATCTGGGCAATCACGACGGCCTCCGAGCATCCTGACATCGCCGGCAAGTTCGTAAGCTTCATGCTCAAGGACAAGCAGTTTCGCGAGCATGCGCAGGCCAATTCTGCCTATCCCGGATTGAAGAGCTTCGCAACGGAATCACCGCTCTACGCCGCCGGTGGTCCGATGGCCGTCGCCTTCGAGCAGGCCTCGAAGACGGCGATCGCCAGGCCGCCGCATCCGGCCTATCCGACGATCACCTCGGCTTTCATGCAGGCAGTCGACGAGATCTTCAATGGCGGAGACGTCAAGGCGGCGCTGACTACCGCGGCCGAGAAGATCGACGAGGACGTCGAAGACAATGACGGCTACCCACCGTTCGACGAACAGCAATGACGCGATGAGGTGGCCGCGCGGCGTCAATCCCCCGCGCCCACCCGATGCGGTCGTTGCATGGCGATCGACCGGTCTGCAATCGATGAGGAGGTGACATGAAAGAGGCCGCCTCCACCGATAGAACGGATCACTGAGATGCAGGTGATGATCGAGGGACAGTCACGCTTCCAGCCTTTCGGCTTACCTTATTGGGGTTTCATACATCTCAACAAGGGAGTTGGAGGCATGACTGCCTCTTATGATTACCATATCGGCGTCGACTATCACAAATCCTACAGCCACCTGGTGGTGCAGGACAGCAGCGGCAAGACGCTCAGATCCGGCCGGGTGAAGAACGACCGCCAGTCGCTTGGCGGCTTTCTCGAACGCTATCGCGACAACTCGCATGCGGTTGTCGAGGCGACGCGCAACTGGATGGTGATCTACGACTGGCTCGACGACATTTGTGATGATGTCGTCCTCGCCCATCCGTGGAAGGTCAAGGCGATCGCCGATGCCAAGATCAAGACTGACAAGATCGATGCGACGGTGCTGGCGCACCTGCTCAGAGCCGACCTGGTGCCGGAGGCCTGGGCACCTGGAGAGCGAGCCCGCGAGCTGCGCATCGCCCTGCGTGAGCGGATGTTTTACGTGCGGCTGCGGACGATGACGAAGAACCGCATCGTCACGGTGTTTGATCGCTATCCGGAGCAGACGGCGCAGTTGAAGAAGCTCGGCGACCTGTTCGGCAAGGCCGGCCGCATCCAGCTGGCGCAGGTCAAGGTCTCGGAGATCGACCGCATCCAGATTGACCGCGGTCTCGACTTCATCGGCGACATCGATGTGCGGATCAAGCAGTCGGAAGCAACGATCCGGGCAATGACCAAGGTTAATGGCAATGTGAAGCTGTTGAAGACGATCCCCGGCATCGGCGAGTTCTTCGCCCGGCTGATCGATGCGGAGATCGATGATGTCGGTCGATTCCGCAATCCGAAGAAGCTTGCCGCCTATGCCGGGCTGGTGCCGTCGACCTATTCCTCCGGCGGCAAGACCTTTCACGGCAAGATCATCAAGCAGGGCAACAAGTGGCTGCGCTGGGCTTTCGTCGAGGCGGTGGCTCCGGCCATTGCCAGCGATGCACAGCTTCGCGCCCAATACGAGCATCTGAAGATCAGAGGAGTGAACAAGGCGCGCGTTGCGATCGCGCGCAAGCTTTTGACGATCGCCTTCCAGATCCTGCGTGACCAGCGCGCTTACGAGCGGCGCGGCGAAAGCAACACGGAAGGCGCGTCGACGATATCCCGGTTGTCCTGATGGTCTACTAGCGAGTCCGGCAGGTCCGGGTTGCGCTCCTTGAGGAGAATGGGAAACCGGCAGCCGAACGTCACTCTGTGACCGAAGCTAACGCATCAGGTCACGCATTGATGGGGTGGACGCCCCTCGACGGCATCGAATGTGCCAACATGGTGGGTGTTAACCGCCACAACAGAGGAGACGTCCGAAATGAACGTTAGCATGATGGGGTTGGATTTGGCCAAGAATGTCTTTCAGGTGCATGGATCGGATACCGCTGGCGCCGTCATTTTCCGCAAGCAGCTGCGGCGTGATAAGCTGCTCGCGTTTTTTGCCGGACAGCCGGCGTGCATCGTCGCGATGGAAGCCTGCTCTAGCGCGCATTATTGGGCACGGGAGATCAGCAAATTCGGCCACACGGTCCGCCTGATTGCCCCTGCCTATGTAAAGCCTTTTGTGAAGCGCCAGAAGAACGATGCCGCCGATGCCGAGGCGATCTGCGAGGCAGCCCAGCGCCCGACGATGCGCTTTGTCTCGGTTAAGAGCGAGGAGCAGCAGGCAAGCGCGGCGGTGTTTCGGGCACGCGACTTGCTGGTGCGCCAGCGCACTCAGACAATCAATGCCTTGCGGGGCCACCTGGCGGAATACGGACTGATTGTTGCCCAAGGCCCATCTCACGTCACCAGACTTGTTTTGCACGTAGAGGATTCCACGAGCAAGTTGCCGGAGGCCACACGCATGGCTCTCGCCATTTTGGTTGATACTCTGAAGTCGCTCGACCAAAGGATCCAGAAACTGGATGTCGAAATCGCTCGGCGTGCCCGAGAAGACGAAGACGCACGGCGGTTGGCAACAATTCCCGGCGTCGGTCCAATCACCGCAACGGCTTTGATCGCCCTGGCCCCAGGAGCGGCGGGCTTCAAGCGAGGCCGCGACTTCGCAGCCTGGTTAGGATTAACACCGTTGCAGCGCTCCACCGGCGGCAAGCAAAAGCTCGGCGAAACATCGAAGATGGGAGAGCGAACACTGCGCCGCCTGCTCATCATTGGTGCGAGCGCGGTGGTGCTGCAGGCTCGCCGGCGCGGCACCCCAGAAGGTTCGTGGCTCGGGCGCATGCTTGCCCGCAAGCCACCCATGCTTGTGACTGTCGCTCTCGCCAACAAGATGGCCCGCATCGTATGGGCACTCATGGCAAAGGGTGGCGTCTATAAGGCTCCAGCTGTGGCGGCATAACCGCCCGGCCAGAGGTCGTCGAGATGTAGGGAAGGTCGAACGGAAGGTATGGCGCAACAGTCGATGAGACGGGGTCGGGAAAGCCAGGAATCTCCGGAGTGCTTCGAGCACGCCGCATTGATTTGGAGCCCGATCCGCGAACTCCCATACGGGCCAGCGACAGATGAACGGTCGCGCGAAAGGCCGGACAGATGTCAGCACCCGACTACGCGTAATGCCGCCCGAAACTCTTCTTGCATTCAACGGGGCGTCCACAGATGGAGATTGGTTCGAGAACCGCAGGACGGCAACAACCTGTCCAGCGAAAGGAAGAGATTTAGCCGATCGGCAAAAACGCTGATCAAACCATAACCGAACCCAAGGAAAAGCCGCCAGTTAAAGGCGTTTTGCCCCTTGTGTTCTTTCATTGGAGGAGATCATGACCTTGCAGCGACCGACGCTCACGGCGCGTGCTGTCCGGCGGGGGGACAAGGGGCGCGTGCTCCAGGAAATCGGCATGCTGGCGCCCGCACTCGCGCTGCTGACGATCTTCCTGATCGTGCCGTTCCTTCTGTCGTTCTGGACGGCAATGACCAATCAACCCTTGGTGCCGCGTCCGACCCCCGTCCGCTTCGTCGGCTTCAACAATTTCCTGCGCATCCTGAAGGACGATCTCTTCTGGACCGCACTCTGGAACGTCTCGCGGTTCACTTTCTGGATTCTGCCGGTTCAATGCGGCCTGGCATTTGCCACCGCTCTTCTGCTGCACCAGAAGTTGCCGTTCCGGAACTTCTTCCGCGGTCTCTTTTTCCTGCCCGCGATCACATCGGTCGTCGTCGTGTGTGTCGTCTGGGGCACATTGTTCCAGTATCCCACGGGGCCGTTCAACCAGATCCTCGGCTTCCTCTCGGGCGGATATATCCAGCCGATCGATTGGCTCGGCGATCCGCAATGGGCGATGTTCTCGATCGTCCTGCTTTCAGCATGGCAAGCCTATGGCTTCCAGATGATCGTCTACCTCGCGGGCCTTCAGGGCATTCCCGATGAACTCTATGACGCAGCGAAAATCGACGGCGCCAACGCGTTCCAGCGCTTCTGGCACGTGACCATGCCGGGCCTCAGGCCGACGCACATTTTTGTGCTGGTCATCACGACCATCCAGGCCTTCAAGCTCTATACCCAGGTCGCAATCCTGACCCAGGGTGGACCGAGGAGCAGCACGGAAACCGTGGTGCACTACATGGTACGTGCCGGCTTCGAGGAACAGAAGCTCGGATATGCGTCCGCCGTTTCAGTCATCCTCTTCCTGATCGTTCTCGTCATAGCGCTCGTGCAGCGCCAGCTTCTGAGGCGTTACGATGTCTGATCTCGCTATTTCCGCAGTGAAGGCCGAGGCAACGCGCGAGCGCTCGGCGATCGGTTCGCTGCGCATTGTGCAGACCGCCTGCATCTTCGTTATCGCGCTGGTCATCATCTCGCCGCTCTTCATGTTGGTCATCGCGAGCCTCAAGGACGACCGCTTCCAGATTCTAGCCGACATGGGCAGCTTCCGCGCCTTCTGGGTATCGAATCCAACTCTTTCGAATTTCGCGGAGGTCGGAAACCTCTCGGGCGAACTCGCCTTCGGCCGTTATCTCGTCAATTCGCTGATCATTCTGGCCTCGACCGTCAGCGCCGGCCTGATCGTCAATTCGATGGCCGGTTTCGTGCTGGCCTGGGGTTCGCTGCGCGGGCGGGCACTGATCCTGTCCCTGGTGATCGCTCTCTATGTCATCCCGCAGGAAAGCATAATCATGCCGCTCGTCGTCATGGTCTCGCGCGCAGGCATGACCGACACTTTCGCCGTCCAGATCGTGCCGTGGATCGCAAGCCCCCTCTATATCTATCTCTTCTATCAGTTCTTCGCACAATTGCCGAAGGAGCTCTTCGAAGCGGCCGAGATCGATGGTGCCTCGGTGTTCCGGATCTACCGCTCGATCTTCCTGCCCTTGAGCCTGCCGGCGCTTGCTACCGTCTCCATCCTCATGGGGATCGAGACCTGGAATCAGTATCTCTGGCCAATCTTGGTGACGCAGACCGACTATGCCCGACCGATCGCCGTCGCCATTGCGACCTTCTTCGGCCAGGACAGCATCTACTGGGATCGCGCCATGGCCGCCTCTGTCCTGATGATGATCCCGATCCTCGTCCTCTACCTCGTTTTCCAGCGCTGGTTCGTCAGCTCCTTCGTTGGCTCCGCCGTGAAAGGGTGATCAATGACACGTCATGCAAACCCCGTTTCGCTTCCCGATGACGGCATCGAGACGCTGAGCGCCTTCCTTCCTGCTGGTGCCACGCTGCATGCGTGGCTGAAGGCCGTCCATGCGGGAATGCCCGCCGAGTTAAGGATAGTTCAAGGGGACCGCGACATCGGCCGCCTCACGGCGCAAAACTCCGAGGAGTTCGAGTTCGTTACGCTGGCAGTCGAACCAGCTGGCGAAACATTATTCAGCTATGACGTCGCCACCACTGCCGTCTCGGTCATTTACGCCTACTCACCGGCCGACGTCCTGGAAAAGGGCATGGCAGTGCTCTACAGCGGTGACGTCAATGCCCCACCTGATGTCCCCGACAGCTATCATTTCCGGCCGCCTTTCGGCTGGATGAACGACCCCAATGGCTTCGGCCGCTTCGACGACAAGGTGCATCTCTTCTATCAGAACTACCCGCACAGCCTGCGGTGGAACACCATGCATTGGGGCCACGCCGTCTCCGATGACTTTCTTCACTGGACGCATATGCCGGTCTTCCTGTTTCCCTCGGCGGAGCTTTCGGCGCGCGCCGACGGACGTGGCGGCGCTTTTTCCGGTACGGCAATTCCGCTCAGTGCGGACGCGCCTGGCATTCGCGTCTTCTTCACCGAGCAGATCAGGGATCGCGCGCCCGAGGAGCAGATCCAGCTGACAGCCGTCAGCCACGACATGGTCACTGTAAGGCCACCGGAAGTCATCCTGCCCGAGCGTCCTGTCGGCTTCGACCTGTCATCGGATTTCCGCGATCCCTATGTCGTCAAAGGCCCGGATGGCCGCTGGAAAATGTTGCTTGGAAGCCGCGACCACGCTGGCGGCGTCATCCTGCTTTACGAGACCGACGATCCAGAGGCGGCGGGCGGCTGGACGTTCGTTCGTATTCTCCACCGCGAGGACCGTTTTGGCATGACGGCGGCCGAATGCCCCTGCATCGTGCCGCTCGATGGCCCGGCAAACGGTCCGAAAACCCGTTGGGCGCTGACCTTCGGTCTCCTGACAAGCCGTGATCCGGCAACCGGGCGGCGTAATATTACGATAGCCACCGTCGGCCGTTTCGACGGCCGGAACTTCGTCAAGGAATTCGAACAGGAACTCGATTTCGGAACCGACGCCTATGCCTTCCAGGCATTCGTGGACCGATCGGGCCCGATTGGCATCGCCTGGCTCGCCAATTGGACGGATGTCTCGAAGAAGGCTGATTTCCCGTCGGCAATGACGTTGCCACGCCGCGTTCTCCTCAAGGACAGCACGCTCTTGACGCCGCCGGTCGCGGCCGTCGAGAGCCTCCGACAAAAGCTTGTCGATGACATCAGGCTGCGTTCCGGCGAAACGCTCGTGCTCGCCAATGGAGCCGTCGAGATCGTCATCGCTCTCGCAGCACCCGGCGCCGCGTTCGATCTCGAATTAGATCATCCCGATGTCGAGCTCGGTTTGAGGATCGATCAGGAAGGATTGAGCATCATCTACGACGCCAGCGACGGCAAATCGCCGCCGCACTACATCGCCGCTGGCGCGCGCCCTTCGACGCTGCGCGTCTTTCTGGACATCGGCTCCATCGAGGTTTTCGCCGACGACGGCCGCTGGACTGGGACGAAGCGCCTGCCGGGATTGAACGCCGTTCGCTCGGCGCGCCTGGTCGCCCCCAAAGGTAACGTTGCGACCGCGCGCGTCTGGCAGCTCAAGCTCTGAAAGAGTGGAAAGGAGGATATCGTGGCATCCGTATCGATCGAACAGGTCCGCAAACAATATGGCGTCGTGCCGGTGATCCATGGCGTTTCCGTGGATATCGAAGACGGTGAATTCGTCACCCTCGTCGGTCCCTCCGGCTGCGGCAAGTCGACCTTGCTGCGTATGTTGGCCGGGCTCGAGGATATCAGCGCCGGCGAAATCCGCATCGGCGGCCGCGTCGTCAACGACGTGGCGCCGAAGGAGCGTGACATCGCCATGGTCTTCCAGAGCTATGCGCTCTACCCGCATATGACGGTTGCAGAAAATATGGGATTTGCGCTCAAGCTGAAGGGGCAGGACAGGGCGACGATCCGCAAACGTGTCGGGGAAGCCGCCGGCATCCTAGCGCTTGAACCGTTGCTCGACCGGCTGCCGAGGCAGCTCTCGGGCGGTCAGCGTCAACGCGTTGCCATGGGCCGCGCCATCGTTCGTCATCCGCAGGTGTTTCTCTTCGATGAACCGCTCTCGAACCTCGATGCTAAACTCCGCGTAACGATGCGTGCGGAGATCAAGGAACTGCACCATCGCCTCAAGACCACGACTGTCTACGTCACCCATGATCAAATCGAAGCCATGACCATGGCCGACAAGATCGTGGTGATGCGGAATGGTCGCGTCGAGCAGATCGGCAAGCCGCTCGAATTGTTCGATCGCCCGGCAAACACTTTCGTGGCAACCTTCATCGGTTCGCCTTCCATGAATCTTTTCGAGGGAAAGGTTTCGGCGGGCAAGTTCGTGATGCACGGAGCAGCATTGCCATTGCCGCCCGGTCAGGATGGCGCCGCAGCCAAAGCCTATGGGGTTCGACCGGAGCATCTTTCTATCCAGGACGGCGGAACGTCGGCGATCGTCGTCGTCGTGGAACCGACGGGCTCCGAAACGCATGTTCTCGTCAAGCTCGGGGATGTGGATGTGACCTTGCTACTCAGGGATCGTGTAGAGCTTCATCCGGGAGAGACGATATCGATTGCTGCCGATTTGACCAAAGTCCATTTGTTTGGTGGTGATGGACAACGCTTGAATTGAGGACAGTGACGTGAGAAGCGGCGTCCGCGATTTCGGAAGCCACTTTGTCAACAGCACCTAGTCTAGTCTGGGCAGCTCCCCATGGCGGAAGCAATTATTTGCAGTGAGCCCGCAGATCTCAGACGCGACCAGCCTCGCCGAATTTCTTGGTCAGGCTGTCACGCGGCACGCGGTCAGAGCACGCTGACGTTCTCGGCCTTAGACTTCCCGGTCTTCCGGTCCTGGCCTATTTCGAAGCTGACCTTGTCACCTTCTCTGAGCGAGCCGCCTCGCTGCAAAGCAGACACGTGAACGAATACGTCAGCTCCTCCACTCTCGGGCGTGATGAAGCCAAATCCCTTATCATCGTTGAAAAATTTAACAGTGCCGGTCGCCATCTCAGTTCCTCTTCAGTCTTTGCGGCATATTTACGCGCAAAACAAACCCTATAGCGCAACTAATTGCCAATCAACGGATGAACGTCAGAGCTGCCATACCCCAATTCTTAAGATCAGGCGCAGCTGCATTTCCGAAATCGTCTCGCACCCATGACCGGCGAGGCTCGTCGTCTCGGAGAAGGAACGACAGACGTTTTTCCGGGATAGCGTGTTGAAATAGTTCAGGCCCCGTTTTCACCCCCCATTTTGGCCCGTCGCGGAGAGAGTCGCAGGGCAAACGATAGCGCCGTATATTTTGATTTTCCGTGGAAGGAAGCTGACGACTTGGCGCAATATGCATCGTCGTCGCGACGTGAAAGGGGCCTTAGGCGTCACTGACTGTTACTAATGACTTTTGAATTTTAGCACAAACTGATATTATCGCAGCCCGGCTACTATACGACGAGGCTCAACATGCGGCGTGGCCTGATATATGGTGTCTTTTTGGCATGGGCCGCGATCTGTGTTTTGGCGGGCTTTGTTGTTGCCGACGAAGACGACATGACTACAGGTGAACGGCTCGCTACATTGTTGCGCGCCGGCCGGACTGTCATCTCGGCACATCAGAAGCTTATCAACGACGAATCCCTAGGAAAAAAGGATCTCACGGGCCAACGCGTCGTCAACGAAGCGTTGCAGATCTTTGCCCAGCGCAAGGGCGATTCCGTATCGGATCAGAATTTCAACCCTCTCGATAAGCAATTGTTCGATGCGCAGGTCGCCGCAATAAAGGAAGTTGTCGACGAACATCAAAGCTTGATCGATACGAAGGGAGTAGGCTTCAAGGGGTTCATTCCCTCGACCTTCGGCCGGTTGGTCAATGAACGTTTCGAGGAAAAGGTCGGCGACAAGGCGAAGATGAAGGTGACGGCGCCGGAAGAGCTGATCCGCAATCGCAAGGCGCGGCCGGATGATTGGGAGCAGAGCGTCATAGAGAGCAATTTTCTGTCTCCCGATTGGCCAAAAGGCAAATCGTTTACCGAGCAGGTGGAGGTGAACAGCCGCCAGTCTTTTCGCATGCTGATCCCTGAATATTACTCGGCATCCTGCCTGACGTGTCACGGGGGACCCAAAGGCGAGGTCGATGTAACGGGCTACCCGAAGGAGGGTAAAGCTGAAGGCGATTTGGCCGGTGCGATCAGCATCACGCTGTTCAAATGAGAGCCTCCGTTACCATTCCAATGCGGATCGGCCGCTTGATGGATCGAAAGATTCCGCTTCGCCTTATTTGCCTTTCGGCCGCGCTTTTGGGCGCGCTGCTCCTTAGCGTCGCCTTCATGGCGCATGATTTGCGTGAAAATCAGGGGCGTGTTGAGGAGGCGAATGCGCGCTTTCATATGTTTGACGATGCTGCCAAGGCGCATCGTCATTTTGGCGAGGTCCGTTATTGGCTGACGGATCTATCGGTCAGCCTGTTGACCCTCTCGGAACGGCGCGCGCAAGAAGCTCGCAAAGCGCTGGAACAAGATCTGGCCCGCATCAAGGTCTTCGCGCCTGATGAAGCGAATACGATCCTACAAGGTTCGAACGCATACTTTGAAAAGGCGATGGAGGCCGTTGACGCCTACACCAATGACAACCGGGTTATAGGCAACTCCCGGCTGGCGGCCGCCAGAAGCTATAGCGATCAAATCGATTCGGTGCTCATGTCACTCGAACAGCGTCTCGAGAACGAAGCCGATCTGGCGCGCGACGCTGCCGATGCAACGGCGCGCAACACCTATCTACGAGCTCTGATCGCAGCCGGCGTGACGACATTGGCCTGCATTCTGATGACCTGGCTGGTGTTGCGCTCCATCCTGGTGCCGCTCGGCCGGATCGACAGGGCGATGACGCAGTTGACGAGGGGGCAGGAGGATGTCGAACTGCCGCCAGAAGGCAGCGATGAATTCGGAAAACTTTCAAAGACGTTGCGATTGCTGCGTGACAGCCAGGCCGAGCGTCGAGAGCTTGAAGCGGTTGCCGAGCGCCAGCGCAATACGGTGATGACAGCGATCGAGACCATTCCCGATGGGTTCGCGTTTTTTGACGCGGACGACCGGCTGGTTTTGGTCAACCAACGCTATCTTCAACTTTTTCCGGAGACTGCGGATCTGATGACGCCTGGAAGGGCCTTTGAAGATATCGTTCGTGCGCAGGCAGAACGCGGCACGACCGATATCGGAAGCGGCAGCATTGAGAGTTGGGTCGCTGAGGCCATGCAGCGTCACCGCCAGCCGCAGGGCATGATCGAGCGGCAATTCGCCAATGGAACATGGCTGCGCATTGCCAAGCGAAAGACGCCGGAGGGCGGCACCGTGGCGGTCTACACGGATATTTCGGATTTGAAGAACCGACAGGCGGAGCTGGAGGAGGCAAGGCGTGGCGCAGAGGTCGCCAGCGAAGAAAAGAGCCGCTTCCTCGCCTCCATGAGCCACGAGCTGCGCACTCCTTTGAATGCGATAATCGGTTATAGCGAAATGCTCATCGAGGATGCCAGCGATCTCGGACAGACCGGATTCATTGCGGATCTCAATAAGATCGAGGGCTCGGGACGCCATCTCCTGGCGCTCATCAACGACGTTCTCGATCTCTCCAAGATCGAGGCGGGCAAGATGGAGCTTTACATCGAGCGCCTCAGTCTAAGACAGCTTCTTGCCGACGTTCAAAATACCGTAGCGCCGTTGATCGCCAAGAAGGGTAACCGCCTGACAGTGAGTGCCTCCGTCGAGCAGGATCAGTTCGAGACCGATAAGACCAAGTTACGGCAAAACCTGTTTAATCTTCTCTCAAATGCCGCCAAATTTACCGAGAACGGCGAGATCAAGCTTGCGGTGCGGCGTTACGAGGACGGAGTTGGTGAATGGCTCGAATTTGCCGTCAGTGATAGTGGAATAGGCATGACGAAGGAGCAGCAGCAAAAGCTGTTCCAAGCATTCGTACAGGTCGATTCGTCGACGACGCGGAATTACGGCGGGACTGGCCTCGGTCTGACCATCACGCAGCATTTCGTCAAGATGATGGGTGGTGCCATTTCCGTCGAGAGCGAATTTGGAAAGGGCTCGACCTTCCGCTTCACAATTCCTGCGATCACCAGAACAGATATCGTCCAGGAAAATGCGCCGCAAATCGATACCTTGGACGATGGGAGCGCGCATCCAACAGTTCTCGTGATTGATGATGAGGCGCGGGCTCGCAATTTCGTCTCCGACGCCGTTCGCAGCGCAGGCTTTACCGTGATCGAGGCGACGGGTGGAGAGGAGGGCTTGTCAAAAATCCGTAGATTGCACCCGGACGCAATCGTCCTTGACGTGATCATGCCGGGTCAAGACGGTTGGTCCGTTCTGCGTGAAATCAAGTCGGACAAGGCGATCTGCGATATTCCCGTCATCCTCGCGACGGTTGTCGCCGATCGCGAGATGGGCCTGGCCTTCGGTGCCGTAGACCATCTGATCAAGCCGATCGACCCTCAGCAACTCGTCGATACCCTAAACGCAGTCGCCGGCGAAGCACGCCATGATGTGCTTATCGTTGATGACGACCCCGCAACCCGCGATCTTTTCCGCAGGGTGCTCGTCCGCGAGGGTTGGCGGGTTCGGGAGGCGGCCGACGGTCGCCATGGTCTTGAACAACTCGAGGCCGGACGGCCGACGATTATGGTACTCGACCTGATGATGCCGAACATGGACGGTTTCACGCTACTTCAGGCGATCAAAGACAGGCGCGACTTGGCAGATATCCCAGTCGTTATCGTCACTTCGAAAGATTTGACGCGAGAAGAGCTGGAGTGGTTGGGCGTTCGCGCGAATGAAGTAGTCAGAAAAGGAACCAAAGGTCGCACCGATCTGATTGCAGCCTTAAAGCGGCACCTTCCGCAAAAGGAAGAGGCGTGAGGAGAGATGTTCGGATGGTCAAGATTCTTCTCGTCGAGGACAATGAGATGAACCGCGATATGCTCACCCGCCGCTTGGAGAAACGTGGTTACGAAGTTGTCAGCGCAACGGACGGGCTAGCCGGCGTCGAGGCGGCCGTGACCACGAAGCCGGACTTGGTTCTGATGGATATGAGCCTTCCTGTCATCGACGGCTGGGAAGCAACAAAGCGGATCAAAAGAAATCCCAACACTGCTGCCATACCGGTGATCGCACTGACCGCCCATGCCATGGCCGGCGATCGTGAAAGGGCAATCGAGGCCGGTTGTGACGACTACGACACCAAACCGATCGAACTACTGGGTCTGCTCGACAAGATCGCCCGTTTGACCGGAGGGTAACGATCGTGGCTCAATCTCGGGACATCGGGCACCGGATGTTTATCGCCAGAATCGCCCAAAATATCGTCGATCCAGCCCAGGCCATTCTGGGTTATCAGGAACTGATTACGGAAGAGGTGCGTGAAGCGGGACCCAGTGATGCTTTGCCGGATCTTGAAAGGATATTGAGCGCCGCCCGGGAGCTGAATACATTGATCAAGCGGCTTCTCGACATCGAAACACCGGAGAGTGGGAAAGCCCCCTCGCTCGATAGACTTTTACGGCATGATCTCAGAACGCCATTGAATGCCATCCTCGGCTATTCCGAGATGTTGATCGAGGACTTCGCCGATACCTTGCCGGCGCGCCTGCTGGAGGATGTGTCGAAGGTCATTCGTGAAAGCCGCAATTTGCTTGCGCAGATTGACGAAACACTTGATGGGTCGCCTCCTGATGCGGATCAGGAATTTCAGCCTAAATTCGATGGAACGATCGCCGCCGATCTGGCTAGGACAATGGCGACCCGTTCTTCGGCCGTCACGGAACGCGCAGGACGTATCCTCATCGTCGACGACACGGCGTCAAATCGCGATCTCCTGTCCAGACGGCTCCGCCGCGATGGACACACCGTCGTAGCGGCAAGCTCCGGCCAAGAGGCGATTCGTATCTTCGATCAGCAGGAATTCGACCTCGTATTGGCCGATATCCTGATGCCGGACATGAACGGTATAGAGCTTCTCGGCCAGCTTAAATCGGACCGACACTTTCGCGAGATCCCGGTCGTAATGATTTCCGGCCTGAAGGATGACGACGCCGTTGCCCGTTGCATTGAGGCGGGTGCCGAGGACTATCTCCGCAAACCGATCAATCCCGTCCTGTTTAAAGCCCGCATTGCCGCCTGCCTCGAGCGTCGTCGTTGGCGAACGCTCGAAAAGCAATATCTGGCGCAGATAGAATTCGAGAAGGAGCGGGCAAACGCCCTACTTCATGCGATTCTTCCGAAGCAGGTGGTGAAGCGGCTTGCGGACGGAGAGGAAGTGATCGCCGATCGCATCGATATGGTGACGATTATTTTCGCCGATATCGTCAACTTCACGGAATTTGCAGCGCGAACGCCGGCTGCAGCACTGGTCCGGAGACTGGGAGACCTGTTTAGTCGTTTCGACGAACTTGCTGATCAATATGGCATCGAAAAGATCAAGACGATCGGTGATGCCTATATGGCCGCGTCGGGACTACTGGACCCTCGCGTGGATCACGCCGTCGCCGGCGTTGCGTTCGCCAAGGCACTGCTGGCCGAAATGTCTGGACGAGTCGATGATGGCTCAGCGCTCACCTTGCGGATTGGCATTCATAGCGGGCCGGTCATCGCTGGCCTAATCGGTCGGAAACGCTTTGTCTATGATGTCTGGGGACACACGGTGAATGTCGCAAGTCGCATGGAGTCTTGCGGCGCACCGGGTCAAATTCAGATATCGCAAGCCACGTTCGATGCAATTGGCGAATGGCGTATGCCCGCTCGCCGGGAAATCATCAATATTCGCGGCATCGGGAGATGCACAACCTACCTTTTGGAATAACACATCCTGTCGCCGTGCTCCATCGTCCCTGTTGCAAAGAACGACCGCTGGTGCAGAACGGTTCGTGGTTGCTGTTTCAAGCCGCGTAGATGCCGAAATGCGTGCTGATGAGACGATAGCCCCATCACGCTGTGGACGAAGTGCGGATCAGGCTTCCCTATACGATTTATGACAACCGTTGCGATCAAGAAAAGATTTGCGCGAAGAGAGATAGATTGTGAATTGCCTGGTTAAATGTGCAGGTCGGCGGTTCTAGCTAAGCCGATCAAGGCGAGCAATTTGGGAACGTGAAGAGTCGGTCGTATCTGGAATCAGACCACAGATGAACGCAACGCGACGCACAGCGTATTCTCCTTCAGGGGTTTGAAGGACATGTGTCGCTGCAGGGGCGTTGCTGGCGCCCTCTGCAGAAGAAGATCCAAGCCTTCACGTCGAACGCAAGCGAACTTGAAAGCTCCCGATAGGCCGCGATCTGTTGCTGGAGCAGCGCGATTTTCTGTTCCACCATGCCGATGGCATCGGCTCCGGCGATGAACCGGCGGGGCAGCTCCGGCTGATTGACCAGGGTGATCAAGGCTTGGGCGAGTTTTGCGGAATCACCGCTTTGCTGGCCGCTGGCGGATTTCCAGAAGTCGAGGTGTTTTGCGCGCCTTTCGTCGTAGTCGTTCACAGACGGCGGGGCATATCGGGTGGGTTCGTCAGCAGCAGCTCCGTTCGGAAGAAGCCCGGATTGACGATCACAGTCTCAATACCGAGTGGTGCCACCTCCGCCTGCAGCGATTCCATTTACATCAGCCGTCGCTAAACAAGAAAACGACATTCGTGATTACGCCAACGCAAGTGTAGAGCCGGTCAAAAAAGTGTCACAATCGGCGGAATAGCTCCGGCGCCAATCCGTTATCCAGCCGTTCCAGCAGGAGCGACGGCCATAACATGCTTGCGTTTACTAACCCCACGAAAGCCTCCAGCCGCGCGCTGCGCGCCGAATATATGCGGCTGAAACGTTCTGAAAGCCAACGTCATTGGTCAGCCATTCGTGGGATCACTATGTTTTATGACAAACAGATGACACGGCAGAGCGATGGAAAATCTCAAAGTTCGCACAGAAGACATTGATGACTTAGCCAAATTCACGCGCTTTAGCTTTGCCGATCTGCTACGGCAGATCAGTCAACTTCGCTGGCTCATATGGGCCATAACAGTGATCGCCCTCTGCACGGTGGGCAGTGTCTTGACGGCCGTCTTCCTGCCAGGTTCCCGAGCCGTTCTTCTCGGGGAAGACGGCATCATCGAAACCGGCGGCGCCGTATGCCTGGCAAGCGTTGTGCTTTTGGCAGGTTCAGCTGCTATCGTATCTGGGCCGCGCGCGGCTTTTTTGCTGGGCGGCCTGTTTGGCCTCGTCGAGTTGATGGATGAGACAAGCTTTGGCGCTCGCATCCTTGGATTTCAACCGCCAGCTCTCTACGGTGGAGGCGAACTCGATGGCGTCCACGATTTGCTGATCCTGGCCTACCGGCTTCTCGGCGATCTCAGTCCAAGTCTTGGCTGGGCACTGATTGGACTCATTCTTGCTGTTTCTCTCGGCTCATTACTCTTTGCGCTGAGAGTCGTATGGAACACGCGCATTGACGCAAGATGGCCGCGGCTTTCCAACCACGTGCTGATTTTCCTCCACGTCGGATTGATCGGCGTGGCGCAGGTGGTCGATGTAGCCACGACCTCCCGCACATTCTCTGCGGTGGAAGAACTACTGGAGTTCAATGCCGCCGTCTTGCTGTTGTTCTACGTCGCTCAGCAGGTCGTGGAAACCACGCGACGATCGAGATCGGGTCGATCGCGCCCCTGAGCGCGATGGCGGCGCGATAGAACGTGCGGCAGGTAATCCCCTCTGGAAGCCTTAACGACCAGAGAGGCAGTCGCGCTCCGAACCATAGTCATCTTCTGCAGAGACTTCGCTAATGCGGCTGAGACCCACTCATAATTCTGGAGCTGCTGCGGGCGTCACTCCGTCAGTGTCAGGTCATCTCCCATACTTTGCGCCACTCGGTGAACTCGGGGGGCGAATCTGATGCCGCGCGAAAATTACCTCGTGGAGCGTCGTTAACTCCGCTTCAGATCTCGACGCCAGGAGAGACCAATGTCAGTGTTCAAACTGTCAACATGGCATTGCTGGTCGCCTCAGCGGCCGCTGATTTTGCCAAGATAAATTGGCCTCGACGCTCGAAGCCGTATCGAAGGCTTACTGCGACAGTGCAGTTCCCAGCTCGACATAGGTCTCCGCCAGACGTCGGAGGCTTTTTGCGGCTTTTGACCGTCTCTGATGACAAGAGGGTACTGCAACGGACCGGCAAGGCGGGATTGTCGAGCCATGACCAAGGAAGCCTCAGATATGTCCACACAGTCAATTAAGTAGAACGCATCAGCGCTGAACGGCGCACCAGTTCTTCGCTGACAAGCCAAACAGTGAGACAGCGCAGTCGATTGTGGCGGTTCGCTGAGCATCAGTCTAAGAGCGTCGCGGGCGCATTGGGCATCGCACCACTTCAGGGCACTTTTGCCCGACTTGGGACCGACAGGCCATCTTCATTTCCGGGGCCGAACCCCGCCAACCTTGCCATCCAAAGAAAACGCGGCTATATATCTGGATATAGCATGGAGGCAGGCGATGAGCAACAGTGCGCAGAAGAGAGCTCTCGAGAATTATCGGTCCCGCCTGGCCGAGCGTGGCATCGCACGGTTCGAGATCCAGGCGCTCGACGCCGACCGCGATCTACTCCGATCCCTTGCCCGGAAACTGACGGAGGAAGGTCCGGAAGCCGGACAGCTCCGCCGGACCATACAGCAGGCAGTGGCGGGTGAACCTTCGAAAGTGGGCGGCATTCTCGCGGCGTTGCGTCGCTCACCTCTGGTTGGCGCGGATCTCGACCTTAGCCGGCCGCGAGAAGAGGGGCGTAAGGTCGATCTGTGACGCGCTACCTCCTTGATACAAATATCATCAGCAACGTCATAAAGCCGGAGCCGTCGGGCTCGCTGCTGACGTGGATGGGCGCGCAAAAGGACGAAGATCTCTTCATTTCTTCGCTTACCGTCGCCGAAATCCGCCGAGGTATCTTAGAGAAACCAAAGGGCAAGAAGCGCAGCAGCCTTGAAGCTTGGTTCGCAGGCCCCGAGGGTCCGCAAGCGCTGTTCGCTGGCCGTGTCTTATCGTTCGACGAGAAAGCTGGCCTCGTCTGGGCGCGGTTGATGGCCAACGGCAAAGCTAAAGGCCGATCGCGAAGCGCGCTAGACACAATCATTGCCGCCGTAGCCGAAGCGAACGAGTGCGTCGTCGTGACCGACAATGAAAAAGACTTCGAGGACGTGCAGATCATCAACCCTCTCCGTACCTCTGGGAGCCACCAGGAGGTAGGCAGATGACGATAGCTCGAACGGTCCGGCCGGTTCACTTCGAGGATTTCAGCGGCACAGAGTTTGAAACGCCTCTTGCCTCACCGTTGCGATGGCTGGACGGATCTCGCTTGGTTCGGCCAAACGGGAAGCGACCGAGGCGGCAAGGCTGCCAGATGCCCTGCAACTGCATCGCATTCACAGAGCCCAGAATATTAACTCAGGAGTTTCGGCGCCAATTGCCAGGCGTCAGGCCGGCGATACTCGAAAAAACCCGCGTGAAATGGCTCTGATCCGCGAAGCCGCAGGCGATGGCCACCTCGGCAAGTGGCGCGTTCGAGGCCCGAAGCAACTCGCGGGCGCGATTCACCCGCTCGCTGAGAAGCCATTGATATGGTGTCATCCCAGTCGTTTCCCGAAAAGCGCGAATGAAATAGCCGCGAGACAGATTGCAGACCTTCGCGACCTCCGAAATCGAGATGTTGCCGTCGAGGTTTTCGAGAAGCAGACTTTTTGCCAGTTGCTCATGCGAACGCGACAGGCTTCGTGATCTGTTGGAGGCCGCGATGGACCGACCGCCATAGCGTTGGACCAGATAGGTCCCGATGGCAGTCGCCATTTGGTCGACGAACAGCGCGCTTGCCTCCTCGGGTTTTTCGAGTGCCGGGGTCAGCGCGCGACAAAGATTGGCAAGCACGATATCTTTTGAAGCGGTTTCGGCCGCCAGCGACGTCACGCCAGGAAGTTCAGCGCCTTCGGCAATCCTGATGAGAGACGCAGGCGAAATTTCAAGCAGAAGGAAATCGAAAGGACCGCTAAGATCTGCCTTGTAGCCTTCGGAGAGATTGCGGATATAGATCGAATTTTCCGTAAAATCGTGGTTGGTCGCATGATGTTGATGATAGATGCGCCGCGTATGGCCACCGAGCGAAGATACGCCGACAACGAAACCTCGATCGCTTGCCGACGTCTTGACTTGATCGAGCCGCATGACGCTCGTCGCCTTGCGGAAGACCGCGATATCCGATCCTGCCAAAGCCTGGTTGATCGACAACTGCTTCAGAGGACATCCAAAACCATCCGTCGTCGGCCCAGCGGGTGATTTGATGTGACGGTCGGAAATTCGAACCAAGACGCACAGCCTTCATTTTAAAGACGCTGGAGCTGGGTTCTGACCCATTTTGGTGGCTCAGGCCTTCCGCGCCGACTTCTGGTGGATCGCCGAATCTCTTCGACGAGGATGCTTTTGTTCAAGATAGATGTTTGAAAGGTGTATAGGAACCTTCAAGGCGTGGCATCTCAGCGGACGGCTATACAGTCCCCAGCCCGGATGATCGAGACACATGTGAGTGAAGCGTTGGCGGCCAGTGAGAGAATTGCGGCATGTTTTGGTGTCGAGGCAGCGAGGGCGCTGGCGATCAGGCCTATTCGCGAGGCGAAGCTCTCTGTCGTGCATCTTGACCACTCCTATGATGACGGCGAGCATCCTGTCTTCCTTCCGCCCGATGACGCCTTCCTGGTCATGCTCTATCTCGTCGATGTCGACCATTCCGACATCTGGCCAGACCGACCTCCGGCACCTTTCAAGAGGTATCCCAGGGGCTCGATTTGTCTAATCAGCCTGAAGGATGGAGCCGCAATCTCCATTCGAGGTCGTTTTGAGGTCCTTGCGTTTCATATCCCGAGCTCGCATTTTGACGAGCTGGCGAAGGATGCAGGAGAACCTCGCGTCGACGACCTTGCGACCTGTCGCGGGGTCGACGATCAGGTAATCCGCAATATTGGTGGAGCACTGATGCCGATGTTCGATATGCCGGAAGAGGTCAGGGATACGCTGCTTCCGCATATCGGACTGGCGTTAAACGCCCATCTCGCGCATCGTTACGGACGGTCGCCCGCCCAGCGCCTGTTGGCCAGCGGTCAGCTGTCTCCTATGCAGGAAAAGCGTATCAAGACGTACATAGCTGCGAACTTATCGGAAAACATACCGGTCGATAAAATTGCCGACGCGACCGGTTTTTCATCGGATGAGCTCCGCTCCGGCTTCTTTGATACGACTGGGCAGTCTGTTCTCGAATGGATTTCGGCGTGTCGGATGAAGAAGGCCCAATCACAACTGAGCCGGACCGGTGAGACCATCGCCCAAGTGGCAGAAACGTGCGGTTTTGCGGATGAGAACACATTCGTCGAGACCTTCACGAAGGCGGTGGGTGTCACTCCTGGAGAGTGGCGTTCACGCAACCGGCACTAACAGATTTCACGATCGAGCGGCGCTGCTCTACGACCTTTCCCACGTCCATTCCCGTCGATCTCGGCTTTGAGGAAGAAGCCTAGGAATGTTCTGATGAGGACCAGTTTGGATGGAATTGTTTACCGCGAATCCGGATGCAGCGCTAACAGCCGCACCCGGACTTGCTAATCAGGCCTCGACGAACTTCAAGAGATCGGCGTTCAGGACATCGGCATGGGTTGTCAGCATGCCGTGCGGATAACCCTTGTAGACTTTGAGAGTACCATTCTGCACCAGCTTCACGGACAGCCTGCCGGTGTTGTCGATCGGCACGACCTGGTCGTCGTCGCCGTGCATGACGAGGGTCGGAACGATGATCGCCTTTAGGTCTTCCGTCTGGTCGGTCTCCGAGAAGGCCTTGATCCCATCGTAATGAGCCTTGGCGCTGCCCATCATGCCCTGCCGCCACCAATTCTGGATGACGCCAGGATAAACCTTAGCGTCGGGACGGTTGAATCCGTAGAATGGACCGGTGGGAAAGTCGACGAAGAGCTGCGCGCGGTTTTCAGCAACGCCCCTGCGAATGCCGTCGAAGACTTCCATCGGAAGGCCGCCCGGATTTGTCTTGGTCTTCAGCATCAGCGGAGGAACGGCGGAGACCAGAACGGCCTTGGCGACGCGGCTGGAAGGCTGACCGTATTTTGCGACATAACGGGCGACCTCGCCGCCACCTGTCGAGTGCCCGATGTGAACGGCGTTCTTCAGGTCAAGGGCTTCAACGAGAGCGAAGGCGTCGGCGGCATAGTGGTCCATATCGTGACCGTCTGCGACCTGCGCGGAGCGTCCGTGACCGCGTCGATCATGGGCGACGACGCGATAGCCCTTGGATAGGAAGAACAGCATCTGGGCGTCCCAATCGTCTGATGAGAGCGGCCAGCCATGGTGGAAGACGATCGGCTGGGCATCCGTGGGACCCCAATCCTTATAGAAGATTTCGACGCCGTCCTTGGTGGTGATGTAGCCCATTGTGTTGTCTCCTTTAATTGAGGTGGTGTTGGAAGCAATGTTGGCGGCAAAGCCGAACGATGAGGGGAGCGCCATGGCCGCAGCGGCGGCAGCTCCGGAAAGCAATGCGCCGCGGCGCGTGATGGAAGGGTAGTTCTCAGTCATCTTCGTGTCCTGCGATCCCTGCTTGTGCCCTTAGGCCGTGTTCGTCTGTTAGCGAGATATTGCCGTCCAGAGCCAATGCCGACAATTGCACCAGTAGTTTCGATTTGATTGCGATTTTCGCAACAATGGAGGGTGCGGACCGGCCGCTCTCTGCTGGCCATCTTAAGCCGCGCCAGGCCGGTTGATTGCCAGGAAATGCCGGACGACAGGCTTGTCCCTCCCTGAATGATAGGCAAGCATCTGACCTTGAAGATCGGCATCGGCGTTCGATACCCGCTTGTGCTGTCGGAGATGTTCAGCCCAGGATTCCACCATGAACCATTCGACGATCTTTTGCGGATCGGCAGAGTCTTCCGTCACACCCCATCCATAGGCCCCGTCACGCCGCCGCTCGTGAGACATTCTGTCCAGCGCATGCAGGAAGGCGGTGCGATGATGTTTTTCGACATTGTATTCGATCAGGATCAGGACCGGGCCTCGATCATGCGCAACCGGTTCTGCGACGAGTGGTTCGGGCCAGTGGTTTGATGGAATCAGATCGGCATCGCCAGAGGGCAGTTTGATACGGTGCATGATCAGTCCAGCCACGAGCAGTCCGCCCGCACCGATCACCAATGTGCCCGAGACGCCGGCAACTTCGCCGACAGCACCCCAGCCGAGGCTGCCGGCCGTCATCGCACCGTTGAAGACAGTCAGATAGACGGCAAGGCCGCGCCCCCGCACCCAGTTCGGCAGGATCGCTTGCGCGGCGCCGTTGAGAGTGGTGAGGGCGGTGATCCAT
The DNA here is from genome assembly GCF_000816845.1 of Rhizobium gallicum bv. gallicum R602sp. Taxonomy (NCBI): domain Bacteria; kingdom Pseudomonadati; phylum Pseudomonadota; class Alphaproteobacteria; order Hyphomicrobiales; family Rhizobiaceae; genus Rhizobium; species Rhizobium gallicum. Next base: position 54,260 of record NZ_CP006880.1, read on the forward strand.
GCTGCGCCGAGGAACAGAAGGATAAAGACCGCCAGCCCTTGCGGCGGAGCCAGCGAAAGCGCCGCCATGACCAACGCCGTCACGAGCGCAGACCCGAGTAACAGGCTGTCGGCATCCAGACGCTGCCGCAGCCGCGGCATGACGAGCGCACCGCCGATTGCACCTGCACCGACAGCGCCGAGAAGGATGCCGTAGAAGCTGGCGTCACCGCCCAGGAGTTGGCGCGCAACCAACGGAAGCAGTGCCCAGACAGCACTGGCGAACGCAAAGAAGATCGCCGCTCGAAGCAGCACGACATGAAGCGTCTGGCTGGCGCGGGTGTAACGCAGTCCTGCCCGGAAGGCGCCGAAAAACCCTTCCGACAACGCGTCGTTGGCATCCTTGGCGCGCGGCCACCAGATCAACGCCGCGATGACGAGGACGTACGTCGCAACGTCGACGCCGTAGGTAACGGCGGCACCAAAAGCGGCAAGCAGCAAGCCACCAGCCGCAGGACCGATTGAGCGCGCAATATTGATGCCCAGCGAATTCAGAGCGACGGCATTCTTCACATCTTCGCGAGGCACGAGTTCGGGCACGACCGCCTGCCATGTCGGTCCCATGAGCGCGGCACCGATACCGCCTAAGAACGTCAAGCCAATCAGCGCGCTGACCGAAAGCATGCCTACGTGGGACAATGTCATCAGCGTTATGCTGACACTTGCCAAAAGAAGCTGAACGGCGATGAGGAACTTGCGCCGGTCGAGGATGTCCGAGAGAACGCCTGCCGGGATTGCCAGCAGGAAGATCGGCAGCGTGCCGGCCGCCTGCACCATGGCGACCGCCGCAGGGGCAGCGGAAAGATCCGTCATCAGCCAGGAGCTGGCGACATCGCGCATGAAACTGCCGGTGTTGCCCAGAACCGTGGCCGCCCATAGCACCGCGAAGACGGGTTGACGGAGCGGTGCGAAGCCACCGGAGGATTTTCTGACGCTCATCTGCTCGTTCCCTTGCCGATATCGATTGTTGCAACGATCACGAACGCGCCAGCGAGACCAAGATGTTCGAAGAAGGCATTCGTTGCCATCATGCGGTCCATCCCGGAAGGCATTTCCCAGAATCGAAGTGCAACGAGGGTCGCAAGCAACGTGAATCCCGCGAGAGCCAGCGCTCCGAGCCAACGCAGGAAGCCGGAAAGCACCATGGCCGAAGCCGCAAGCTCGAACGCGATGACCGCGACCGCGAAGAACACCGCTGGATGAAGTCCGAAATGCTCCATCTCGCCAATGGCGCCGTTAAAGTCGAAGATCTTGGTCAGCGGCCCCTGGATATAGGCTGCGCATAAGCCGAGCAGCGCGATGAAACGCGCCACGGGCGACGCGAGCAGTGAAACGACGCAGTTGCGGAGGGGGATGTCCGATGGCATGATTTTTTCCTCATACGGCCCAGCAGGAGCAACCGAGAGCACCGAAAAAGGCCTTTAGGTCAGCGATTGGCAGTTTCGAAGTCCATGCCCCGGCATGGTCGTGGCCATGCACGCCGCAGTCGCTGGCACAGCCGCATGTCGATATCGCCGTGCGGCGAAGCGAGCGCTTGCCGGCGCCTTCCGGGTCTCCCCAGGCGGCATAACCGCCGAAAGCCCTGACAGGCGACCAATCGGGCATTGCAGGCGGCACGTCGTTCTCATCGAGCGCCTTGAAGTCGCCGGCACCGTAGACGATCTTGCCGCCGACCATGGTGAGGTCTGACGTCAGGAATGAAATCTCGTCTTCGGAGCAAGAGAAAAAGTCCTTGTCCGGCACGACGAGATCGGCGAACTGGCCCTTCTCAATGCGGCCCTTCTTGCCTTCTTCGTTGGAGAACCAAGTGACGTTTTCGGTCCACATCCTAAGCGCCGTTTCGCGGTCAAGGCAGTTGGCGCGGGGATAGAGCTGCATGCCGCCCACGGTCTTGCCGGTCACCATCCAGGAGAGCGAAACCCACGGGTTGTAGGAGGCAACGCGGGTCGCATCTGTGCCGGCGGAGACGTTGATGCCCTTCTCGAGCATGCGCTTGATCGGCGGCGTGGCTTCTGCAACGCCGTGACCATAGCGTTCGACAAAGTATTCGCCCTGATAGGCCATGCGATGCTGCGTCGCGATGCCACCACCAAGCGCTGCGATCCTATCGATGGAGCGGTCCGATATCGTCTCTGCATGGTCGAAGAACCAGTTCAGGCCTTCGAGCGGGATGTCCCTGTTGACCTTCTCGAACACGTCGAGCGAGCGGCTGATGGTTTCGTCATAGGTGGCATGAAGGCGCCAAGGCCAACGGTTTTCGGCCAGCACCCGCACCACGTCTTCAAGTTCGCCTTCCATTTCCGGCGGCATGTCCGGGCGCGGCTGGCGGAAGTCTTCGAAATCCGCGGCCGAGAAGACCAGCATCTCGCCAGCGCCATTGTGGCGGAAGTAGTCGTTGCCCTGCTTGTATTTGACAGACCGCGTCCAGTTCAGGAAATCCTGCTTCTCTTCCTTCGGCTTCTGCGTAAATAGATTGTAGGCAAGGCGAACGGTAAGCTGATCTTCATCGGAGAGTTTCTGAATGACGGCATAGTCGTCCGGGTAGTTCTGGTAACCGCCCCCGGCATCAATGACGCCGGTGACGCCGAGCCGGTTCAGCTCGCGCATGAAATGGCGGGTGGAATTGACCTGGTAGTCGAACGGCAGTTTCGGCCCCTTGGCGAGCGTCGAATAAAGAACGCCGGCATTCGGCTTTGCCAGCAGCATGCCAGTCGGATTGCCATTGGTATCGCGGGTAATTTCCCCGCCCGGCGGATTCGGCGTATCGCGGGTGTAACCGACGGCACGAAGTGCTGCGCCGTTCAGGAGCGCCCGGTCATAGAGATGGAGTAGGAAAACCGGAGTATCCGGCGCGATCGCGTTGATCTCTTCGATCGTCGGCAGGCGCTTTTCGACAAACTGATGTTCGGTGAAACCGCCGACGACTCGCACCCATTGCGGGGCTGGCGTGATCGCCACCTGCCGCTTCAGCATGTCCATGGCGTCGGCAAGGCTGCGGATGCCATCCCAACGCAGTTCCATATTGTAGTTGAGACCGCCACGCACGACGTGGGTGTGGTTATCAATCAGGCCGGGCAGCACGCGTTTGCCCTTTAGATCGATCACCTTTGTACTCGGCCCGGCAAGCGCCATGATCTCGCTGTCGCTGCCCACTTCCATGAACAAGCCATCCTTAATGGCGATCGCCGTGGCATTCGGGTTGGTGCGGTCGAGCGTAGTGATCAATCCATGATGAAGGACGATATCTGCATACATTGGAGCGACTCCGGTCTTGACGGGATCGGCGGCATGGGCCGTAGAAAACAGATTTGAAAAGGCGAGGCTCGATGCTGCGCCCAGGAAGGTGCGGCGCGTCGTCATCAGCTTTTCCCCAATGTCGGATCTTTGCGCTGGGAGGTCACCTCCACCACGTTCGGACCGCCTTGCGGGAGGTGGCCGAACATGTGCGGCTTTACCTGATGCAGCCAGGAAAGGGCAGCAGGCTCGCGAGTCCAGATGCTTTTTGCCAGCGGAACGAGCTGCTCACCGACGAGGATCCCAAGCAAACCGATGAGAGCGACGACAGGCGGGGCGGGCGAACGGACGTTGAGCAGGCTGTAGATCACGCCCACCAGCACGCCGGCACCGAGTGACAGGAGATAGATTTTCATGGAGGAGACCCTTCGCTTTGTAGGAAGCAATTCGCTCCGGCAGGTGGCGTCCTGCCGGAGCGATGCCGGGTTTACTTGGCCGGGTTGGGGCCGATGCGCCTGCCGTGGATGACCCGCTCAGAGCCGCCGTGAACGTGGGTGACGGCATAATCGATGCCCATGCCGTAAGCACCGGAATGCTCCTTCACCAGAGAGGTAACCGCCTCGTAGGTTTCCTTGCGGGCCCAGTCGCGCTGCCATTCCAGCAGGACCTGCTGCCAGGTGACTGGAACGACACCCGCCTGCACCATGCGGTCCATGGCGTATTTGTGCGCGTCGACAGACGTGCCGCCGGAGGCATCCGCGACCATGTAGATTTCATAGTCGGTATCGTTCATGCAGGAGAGGGCGAACGTCGTGTTGCAGACCTCGGTCCAGAGACCAGCGACGACGATCTTCTTGCGGCCGTTGGCGGCGTTCTTGGCAAGTGCATCGCGGACGTTCTGATCGTCCCAGGAGTTCATCGAGGTGCGCTCGAGAATGTCGTTGTCGGGGACCACGGCGAGCAGTTCGGGAAAGGTGTTGCCCGAGAAAGAGTCGGTCTCGACGGTGGTGATCGTGGTCGGGATGTTGAAGATCCTGGCTGCTTTGGCAAGGCCCACGACGTTGTTCTTCAAAGTCTGGCGATCGATCGACTGGACGCCGAAGGCCATCTGGGGCTGCTGGTCGATGAAGATGATCTGGCTGTTCTGCGGGGTCAGGACCTGAAGCTTGTTAGACATCTCGTGTTTTCCTTCTAGTTGGATTGAAGATAGCAATGGGGCAGGGGTCGCTGCGCGTCTTGAACGTTGGGACGCTGGATTGTCGGAAAGCGACCTGGCTGGAACATTAGGCCGCAAGTGGCGCAAGCTCGGCCTCGATTTGGGCACGGTAGGGCTCGTAGCGGCCCGGTAACTTCAGAGCCTCCCCAAGGTGCGCTGTGTCTTCGTCGCGGTTGAAACCGGGTTCGTTGGTGGCAATTTCGAACAGCACGCCGCCGGGGGTGCGGAAGTAGATCGCCCAGAAGTAGTCGCGGTCGATGACCGGGGTGACCTGGTAACCGGTGTCCATCAGGGCCTTGCGGACTTCAAGCTGTTTTGCGCGATTCTCGACAGCGAAGGCGATGTGGTGAACCGAACCCGCGCCCTGCCTTGCGAAAGGCGTTTGTGGAAGGGCCTCAAGGTCGATCGTGTCGGCACCATTGCCGCCGGGGATAACGAACCGGGTGACGGCACCTTCGGTCTCAGTGCGCTGGTAGCCCATGAACTCGAGAAGCTCGGTGGTGGCAGCCGTGTCGTGGAGACGAAACCGTGCCCCGGAGAAGCCCCGGATGGCGAAGCTGTCATCAATTCCGGCACCACTCCACGCTGTACGGACGTCGCCGGCCGTTTCGATCAGGGCAAGGCCTTCACCATCCGGACCGATAAAGCGCAGGCGGTTGGCGCCGAAGATTTTATCTGCTTCGAGGAGATTCGTATCTTTCGCGCTCAGGCGATCCTGCCAGAAGGAGAGCGAGCCTTCCGGGACGGCGAACTGTGTCTCGCTGACTTCGCCAACGCCGGCCCGGCCGCGCATCGCGTCAGGGAATGGAAAGTAGGTCACGACCGTGCCAGGAGTGCCATTTTCATTGCCGTAGTAGAGGTGATAGACAGTCGGGTCATCAAAGTTCACGGTCTTCTTGACCCTGCGCATGCCGAGGGTCTCAGTGAAGAAGGCGTTGTTCCGGCGGGCTTCCGATGCCATGGACGTGATGTGATGCAGTCCCTTGATGTCCCTGATCATGATGCTTGTCTTTCCGCAGCTGCGCTGTTCGTGTGGTGTGATTAAAAACCTACGCCAGTTGATCAGCGGTCGGAATTGCAATAAAACTTGCGAGTGAATTGCGCAGGATGAAATAATAGATGAACGACTATAAGGCTCTGAGGACCTTTCTTCTGGCTGCCGAGAAGCGCAACTTTGCGCAAGTCGCGCGCGAACTCGACATGACGCCCGCAGCGGTCACCAGAGCGATCGCCGCCTTGGAGGAAGACCTTGGGGTGCAGCTCTTTGTCCGAACCACGCGTCAGGTGTCGCTGACGACCGAGGGGGCGATCTACGCTGCGCAAATCCAGCCGGCGATGGCTGCGCTGGAGAATGCCCGCAAGGACGTGATGAACACGCACAAGGCCGATCACGGTCGGCTGCGGATCAGCGCGCCGACCTGGTTCGGCCAGCAGGTGCTTCCTCCCATCCTTTCAAGCTTCCAGGAGCGATTTCCCAAGATCAGCTTTGAAATCTCCCTCGCGGACGGTCTCGTGAACATCATCGACGATGACTACGACCTCGCTATCCGCATCTCGGCTGCACCGTCCGACAAGTTCACAATCTGGCGGAAGATCAGTTTCGTGCGCCGTATCCTCGTCGCCGCTCCAGGGAGCCGATTCGTAAACATGAAGCATCCCAGCGAATTGACCCCTGACGACTGCCTTGCATACAGCGGCGAGAGCAAGCGGGAGAACTGGGCGTTGTCGGACGGCAGTGGCAGTACCAACATCTCAGCAGGCCGCGCGTTTAGCGCCAACAGCGGCGAAGTCCTCGCAAGCATGGCTGCCGACGGGGCGGGTGTCGCCATGCTGCCGAAGTTCCACGTAGCCGAACAACTGCGCACCGGACGGCTAGTCCACGTCCTGCAGAACTGGTCGCCGCCGGATTTGTGGCTGACGCTCTACTATCCGCCCTATCAAGCGCTGCCCCCGCGCATCGCATCGTTTTCGAAATTCTTCGAACAACAAGTACCAGCGTTTATGACGGCAATGGAATGACCTTCGCCGTGATAATGTTGGACTGCGCTGCTATTACAAAAGCCGTTTAAAACAATTCTAGATCACCAATCTTGCGGCCTCCTCCCCCACTTACGTTCCGCATCATTGTGGGGTCGTGGAGCGATCATCACGGGCTGCGTTCGTGAATTTTGTTTGTGTCTAGAGAATGATCTCACGCCAGCGGTAATCACCTCGATCAAATGGAACATGACCCAGCGCTAAACGTTGAGTGATGTCGGAGTGTATCTACGAGTAAATACACCGTACCGGGCACTCCTAGGAGACGTAAATGGATATCACCACACTTCTCATCATAGTTCTGATCGTTGTTCTGCTTGGCGGCGGCTGGTACGGCCGAGGGCGCTGGTATTAAGCGAGGCGGAGACTTGTCCGCGACGTGAACAGCTCGGTCATCGCCCGACGCTGGGGCGTCAACCGCGGATTGGCGGCGCGAGGCCGGGCTGACTTCTTGACGATCGGCGAAAGCCTGGTCGCGCCCGAGTTGGCGCAGGCGAGGGTGGCGGCGTTGCGGGGACGCCGATGTTGCACTTTCGCCGAATGGCGTGAAGATCATGGTAGCGACTGCAGCCTATCGACTTTCGGCGCGGCATGAATGCTCTGGTGGCGCTTGGTATTGTGGCGACGTGTTCGTGTTCCGCGCCAAGTATCTCGATCGACTTCGCTGAAATTACTGGGATCAGGCATGATCCTGGCAACGAAGTGGCTCGAGGCGGGCAAGTTGGTCATCGCGTGCTTGAAGCAGGAGAGAGGCGCATCGCATTACAAATATAGGTGATAAAAATAGCCGGCCTGGGCCCGATCGCTGTCGTAAGCCCAAATCAGGCAAGACGACCACTTCTGTCGTTGATCACCGGTATGTCCCCATCGAAGTTCGATTGCCGCTCCTAGACCGGAAGATTTCATCAAGCCAGCGAATGTGACAAACAGCACATTGCTCGAGGCGCGGCGCGGCAGCTCAAGAATCCGAATGAGCCGCATACATGTTCGCGGCCCGAAATGAGGGGGGCCGCGATTACTACGTGTTAGCTGATATTATCGGACAGACTTGAACGCTGCGCGCAACTCTTCCGCAAAGAGCCGGGGCTGTTCCCACGCAGCAAAATGTCCACCTTTCGCTACCTGATTATAGTAGTACAAAGTCGGATACGCTTGCTTGCTCCAGCTCTCAGGTGCCTTGTAGATTTCCTTAGGAAATACGGAAATGGCAACCGGTATTTTGATTTCTTTGGTCCTTTGCGCCTCGGCGCTGAAGTTGTTGTTGTTGTTTTCCCAATAGAAACGAGAGGATGACGCTCCGGTGTTCGTCAGCCAGTACAAAGTGATGTCATCGAGCATCTCGTCCTTGGACAGGACACGCTCAGGGACGCCATCACTGTCGCTCCACTGGGCAAATTTTTCGTACATCCATGCGGCAAGACCCGCGGGCGAGTCTGACAGCGAGTAGCCAATGGTCTGCGGGCGGGTCACCATCATCGCACCGTACGCGGCATTGCGTCCAAAAAATGTGCTAAGCGACTGGAAGGCTTCGCGTTCTGATGTCTTCAGGTCAGACGGGGCGGGGTCGCCGCTATTGATCGCTCTAATCAGTTCGCCTGGAACCGTTGCGGGCATATTGAGATGTATCGCACGCAAACCCTTTGGTGCCTGGCGAGCCAGCGCATCGGATACTACCGAGCCATGATCCCCACCCTGGGAAACGTAATGCTCATATCCGAGCCTCTTCATGAGGGTGTCCCAAGCCCGTGCAGTGCGATCAGGACCCCAGCCCAAATCCGTCGGCTTCCCAGAAAAGCCGTAGCCGGGGATGGAAGGGATGACAACATCAAATGCATCCTCGGCGCGGCCGCCGTAACCTGTGGGATCGGTAAGAGGGCCGATGGACTTAATGAACTCGAATGTTGAACCGGGCCAGCCGTGAGTGAGAACCACGGGGAGGGCGTTGGGGTGACGGGAGCGAACATGGATGAACTGGATCTCGACCCCATCGATCGTTGTGATGAATTCCGGCAATGAATTGAGCTGCGCCTCGGCTTTACGCCAGTTGTAATCAGTGCCCCAATAGCGAACCAGTTCCTGAACTTGCGCCAGTTGAATACCTTGCGAGGAATCATCGACGGTTTCCCTGTCGGGCCAGCGTGTCTCGGAAATGCGCTTGCGTAAATCATCGAGTTGAGATTGTGGGACGTTAATATGGAACGGACGGATACTCTCATCCGAGCTGGTACTCTTTGCCGACGTGGCCGAAATGGCATCGGCGGCGATTGCCGGGAGGACGTATCCCGCAGGAACGAGCATGAGGGAGCCAACCGCAACTGCAATCAGGCGGCCAGCGAAATGGACTCGAATAGAGGCGATTTCAGTTCTAGTCATAAGATACTCTCCGTTGTTTTGCCTGTTGGTGACGGAGAGCAGGCTAGAGGGCGGACGTATCCAGCATGTTTTGAAAATTTGCCGGAAGTGTATCAGAGCGTAGCGTCGTGATCGTGAGCCCGCTCTACACATCGGTCGCAAAAGCCATTTTGTATCAGGGACTTGACAGTATGGTGAACACTGCGGCTCTGCAGGCATCCGGATCAGGCGACTGTAGGGCTAGGGATCGACTTGTTTGCTTGATCGAATGTGCTCGCGAAGGGGTTAAGAGCGGTACGGCCTCGCTGAGGCAAATCTTATCCTGCCGACCCAGACGTCATTTTTGGCGAAGTGTGTTCTGGCAATGCCGAGCGGCGATAGCTGTCGTGTCTTGGACAGTGCCGACATGCGCAGGCAGCGCCACTGCTCCCTGCGCATGTTGCGGATAAGTCGTTATTTTGACGGTACGACCAGAGTCTGGCCTTTCTTGACGATATAGGTGGCAAGCTCCGAGGCTTTGCCAGTGCCTACATTTTGCGCCGAATGAGCAACGCCGGTCGGAATGAAGAGTGATTGACCTGCGGAAAGGGTGACCGGCTCGCGTCCGTCTAATTTATACTCAAGCGCCCCTTCGATCACGTAGGCTATCTCTTCACCGGGGTGAGAATGCCTGGCGGCCAGAACACCCGGGAGAAAGTCGACACGGACCTGCACAACTTCGTGGGCGGGCACGTCGATATCGCTCTTGATGAGATCCGTGCGTAGCAGGGGTTCATCAGCGAACGCCTGCAACGGCGTCATTCCGCTGCTGAGAAACAGGAGGGTTGCGACAAATGCGTTGATCGGTTTCATGCCTGTGTCCTTTCAGGATACTTGTGAAGGAGATCGTGGGTGCGGGGATGCGCCTACCTGCTCTTTGCACCAACTTGCCGCGCCGCTGTTTCGATGACGTCGGCAACCTTCTCGGCTTGCGACGCGAACACGGCGTGGCTTGCCTTGATCTCGGTAACCACGCTGCCCGCGCGCTTAGCCATTTCGCGTTCCAGTTCAGGATTGATTGAGCGGTCTTCGGAAGCAACAATTGACCAGCTCTGCTTTATCTTCCAAGCGGGATCCCCGACCTTGGCGGAAAACGCTTCCTTCGAGGCGTAGACCTGAGATCTCGCCAGAAACGCTGCGTCGTCTTTCGGCAGGTCCGCGGCGAAGTCATTCGCGAACGCGGCGGGGTCGAGATAGACATATTTGCCATCCTTCGTTTCGCGAATATTCATGCCGCCGGCCGGCTTGGAACTTGCGAGGCTGAGGAGGCTTTCGCCACGGTCCGGCTGGAAGGCTGCGACATACACGAGACCAGCGACAATGGGACTGTGGCCAGCTTCGGTGATCACCATGCCGCCATAGCTATGACCGACGAGAAGCGTTGGGCCGTCCTGCAGGTCGAGCACCCGATTGGTTGCGGCGATATCGTCGGCAAGCGACGTGATCGGCTCCTGAACAATCGTGACATTGAAGCCTCGCTCGACGAGGATATCAGATGCCTTGCGCCAGCCCGAACCATCGGCGAGCGCACCATGGACGATAACGATGTTTTTCACGTCGGCGGCCTGTGCCGCGAAGGCAATCACGCTCGTGGCGAAGGCGAGTGCTAGGGTCGAGATGTAGTGGCGGTTCATGGGTTTGACTCCTGTCTGTTGTGGGTTGTTTTGGTAAGGGAGATGAAGTTTCAGCCGAAGGTGAAGGCGTAGGCTTCGACGCCTGGATCGAGGAAACGGATTTCGAACGTCCGTTCGTTCACGTCGCCGGACTGGCGGACGAGTTGGTAGAGCCTGGTGGACATCACCGTGCCCTGGCCGTCGGCGTCGGTATCTGCGCCATGGTTTGGTCCGGGAGCCTTGCCGTCGATCGTCACCTGGAAGCGGACCGGCTTGCCGGCAGCACTGGGTCCGAGAACCAGATGCAGGTCGCGGGCGCTGAATCGGTAGACGATGCTACCATCCGGCTGGTTCAGGACGGCCTGCTCAGCGCCAACCGTCCAGGTTCCGGAGAGGCCCCATTCATTCAGGCCCGGTTTGTCGATAGAATACGCGTTGGCGGCGTCGGCACGGAGGTTCTCCGGAGAGGCGAAGCTGGTGGCGCGTTTGTATCCGAGATAGGTTTCGCCCGAACGGACGTTCTTGAGGTCCGGGCTGGCCTCGGCTCCTTTGGCGTCCGGGGTCACTGGCGCAGTCGAGGGCATCTCGCTGCCGGCTTCGCGCAGAAGGTCCTGGATCGCCTGCTCGGTCTGGCGGTAGTTGCCTTCGCCGAAGTGGTGGTAGCGGATATTGCCCTTTGCATCGATCAGATAATGCGCTGGCCAGTAGCTGTTCTCGAAGGCGCGCCAGATCTTGTAGTCATTGTCGATCGCAACCGGATAGCCGATCTTAAAATACTCGACCGCCTTTTTGACGTTGTCGATCTTTTTCTCGAAAGCGAATTCGGGGGCGTGCACGCCGATCACGACCAGGCCCTGATCCTTATATTTTTCCGACCAGGCACGGACGTAAGGCACGGTGCGAATGCAGTTGATGCACGAGTAGGTCCAGAAATCGACGAGGACGACCTTGCCGCGCAGCTGTTCAGTCGTCAGCGGCGGCGAGTTCAGCCATTCGACGGCGCCATTTAAAGACGGCGAACCACCTTCGATAGGCAGGCTGCTGCGAAATGGTCGGTTCCTGTCAGCGATGGCAGCCGTCGCGCCACGATCGGCAGCTTCTACGGACGAGTTCGCCGCGGGCCTCTTGTGCAGTTGGTCAAGCACGGTCTGTTCGAAGGCGGCTGTGCTGGTATAGGAAAGCCGTGCCAGGAGGCCCGTATCGAGACCGAGCGCAATGACGGCAACGCCGGCCAGGACCGCGGCACCCAGCATCTGGCGAAGACGCTCGCTTACGCCGAGCGACCGCTTCATGCCGGCAAAGATCTTGCCCCCGACAAGAAGGGCAATGGCAAGCGATGTCGCGGCACCAGCGGCATAGGCGACGAGGAGGAAAGTCGTCTGGAGATTGGCGCCTTGCAGTGCCGCACCCGTCAGCAGGAGGCCGAGGATCGGCCCGGCGCAGGGTGCCCAGAGCAGACCGGTCGCAACGCCGAGGATCAAGGAGCTTGCGGCAGTCGGTACGGAGCCGGGTTTGCCCGACGCATTCAGAAGCCTGTTGCCGAAGTCGACGACTGGCTGGGTGATGACGCTTGCAACGCGTGGCGAAAGAAGGCTGGCCCCGAAGACCGCGAACAACAGGATTGCGGCGAAACGCCCGTATTCATTGGCATGGATCGCCCAACTTCCGCCGACCGACGCAAGCGTCGCGACAAGTGCGAAAGTACCACTCATGCCGATCAGCATGGGCAGCGTGCTTCGGATAAAGGGCTGTCCCGCGCGGGCAAAGACGAAGGGGAGAATGGGAAGGATGCACGGACTGAGTATGGTCAGCGCTCCTCCGAGATAGGCAATGATGAGAAGTGTCATCGTCGTTTCCTTGAAACCGGTTGGTCGGGTTCTGGACGGCGATGGGGCACGGCCAGCAACGGGGCCAATCTGGTGGGCGCGACGTATCCTGGATGTGTCCGGCTTCCATAAGAAATGTACCGCAGTGTACGAACCGCCGGGTGCACGACAGAATGACACAAATCACCGGCGGCTCGTTGAAGGGGCGGAGCGGATTGTATCAGAACGTATCAAGGCGGCCGGATGCTACATCTGCATTCAATTGCGGGCTCGGCGGGACACATTGGGGATACATGCGGCCGGCTCTCTTCAGGTCACGATCAATCGAGATGGAGAGAACGATGTCCCCTGAATTCAACCACCAGCGCCGCCGCTTCTTCGGTGTCGCCGCCATGGCCGTGGCCGCCGCCGAATTCGGCATGACCGCGATCGCAAACGCCCAGTCGCCCGCGGTATCCTTAGGAGCGGTCAAGGGGGGAGGCCATACTTCGTTCGGAGCGCTGAAGCAGATCAAGGCAGGTGTGCTCGATATCGGATACGCAGAAGCCGGTCCGGTAGATGGTCCAGTCGTCCTGCTCGTTCACGGCTGGCCATACGACATCTACAGCTATGTCGATGTCGCACCGATCCTGGCCGATGCAGGCTACCGCGTTATCATTCCCTATCTGCGCGGTTATGGCACGACGCGCTTCCTTGCGGACGAGACGCCGCGTAATGGCCAGCAGGCGGCGCTGGCGGCTGACATGATCGCCTTGATGGATGCACTCGGCGTCGAAAAGGCGATCCTCGGCGGATATGACTGGGGTGCGCGCACCGTCAACATCATGGCGGCTCTCTGGCCGGAACGCTGCAAGGCAATGGTTTCCGTCAGTGGCTATCTCATCGGCAGCCAGGAAGTCAACAAGAAGCCGTTGCCGCCGAAGGCGGAGCTGTCCTGGTGGTACCAATTCTACTTCGCAACCGAACGCGGCCGGCTCGGCTATGCCGCCAACACGCACGAGTTTGCAAAGCTGGTCTGGCAGACGGCCTCGCCCACCTGGGCCTTCGACGACGAGACCTTCAACCGTTCGGCAGGCGCGTTCGACAATCCGGACCATGTGGAAATTACCGTCCATAACTATCGCTGGCGGCTCGGTCTCGTCGAAGGCGAGGCGAAATACGATGCCTACGAGAAGCTGCTGGCGATGGGGCCGATGATCACGATCCCGACGATCACCATGGAAGGCGATGCCAACGCCGCGCCGCATCCGGAACCATCCTCCTATGCGAAGAGGTTCTCCGGAAAATACGAGCATCGAAATGTAACGGGCGGTATCGGGCATAATCTGCCACAGGAAGCGCCGCAGGCGTTCGCCCAAGCCATCCTTGATGTCGCGAAATTCTGACTGGAAGCTGTCGCGAGAAACCCCTTTACTCGCGGCAGCCGACACGTGCAAATAGCGGCTGCAAAGCGGCCAATGGATACTGTTTGAAAGACAAAAGATGGAGCATGTCGACCACATCCTGATTGTCGATGATGATCGTGAAATTCGCGAACTGGTATCGAGTTACCTGAAAAAGAACGGCCTACGGACCACGGTTGCCGCCGACGGCCGGCAGATGCGCAGTTTCCTCGAAACCAGCACGGTCGATCTGATCGTGCTGGATGTGATGATGCCGGGTGACGACGGGCTGGTCCTTTGCCGGGAACTTCGCGCCGGCAAGCACAAGGCGACGCCGGTTGTCATGTTGACGGCGCGCGACGACGAGATGGACCGGATCATCGGGCTCGAAATGGGAGCCGACGACTATCTCCCGAAGCCTTTCGCGGCGCGTGAGCTTCTTGCCCGCATCAAGGCGGTGCTGCGGCGCACGCGAATGTTGCCGCCCAACCTTCAGATCAGCGAGGCAGGACAGCTGCTGACTTTTGGCGAGTGGCGGCTCGACACCGTTGGCCGGCACCTTCTTGACAGAGACGGCACGGAGATCGCGCTAAGTGGTGCCGAATACCGATTGTTGCGGGTCTTCATCGATCATCCCCAACGCGTGCTCAACCGAGATCAGATCTTGAACCTGACGCAGGGCCGCGATGCCGAGCTCTTCGACCGATCGATCGACCTTCTGGTCAGCCGTCTGCGCCAGCGGCTCGGTGACGACGCACGCGAGCCGACCTACATCAAGACGGTGCGGGCTGAAGGCTACGTGTTCTCCGTACCGGTCGAGATTTCGGTGCCTAGGACATGAGTGAGGGCGGCAAGTCCCGTTTCGGCTGGTGGCCAAGCACGCTACGCTCGCGCCTCTTCCTGATCCTATTTGCCGGACTGGCGATCGCCTATAGCCTCTCGTTCAGCATCCTTTTTGCCGAGCGCTACATGTCGGCCAAGGCCGTCATGCTTGGCACGCTGGAAAGCGATCTAGCGACGTCGATAGCCGTGATCGACCGACTGCCCGCCAACGAGCGGGCCGAATGGCTGGACCGCCTGAGCCGTGGCAACTATCGCCTTGTTCTTGGGCCGGGTCTTCCCGGTGTGCCGGACATGTCGGGACGCGGAGCGGAGATTGCAAAACGGATAGAGGAGGCGGCAGGCAACAGGTTTCCGCTCCGCGTCGAAGCCATTCCAGGTGACGGCAAGCGGCTGCAGGGACATCTGACTCTTTCAGACGGTGCACCGCTCACCATTGACGTGACGCCGCGCGGCGTCATGCCGTTGGCCGAATGGCTGCCATATGTCTTTGCCGCCCAGATGGTGCTGCTGATCCTCTGCACCTGGTTTGCGGTGCGCCAGGCGGTTCGCCCGCTTAGCGATCTCGCGGCCGCCGCCGATGCACTCGATCCCAACAAGAAGGGGTCCCCATTGAGCGAGAGCGGGCCGAGCGAAGTCGCCAACGCGGCGCGCGCCTTCAACGCCATGCGCGACCGTATCGCCCATTACCTGGAAGAACGCGTGCAGATTCTCGCGGCGATCTCGCATGACCTGCAGACGCCGATCACGCGCATGCGCCTGCGCGCCGATTTGGCGGACGATACCCCGGAAAAGGACAAGCTGGTCAGCGACCTGCGGGAGATCGAGCGGTTGGTTCAGGACGGAATTGCCTTTGCGCGCAGTTCTCACGGCAACGGCGAAAAGACATCTCGCATTGATCTGTCTTCCTTTATCGACAGCATCGCCTACGATTACCAGGATACTGGAAAGGCGGTCACCGTTGCAGGCATCGTTCAGGGCACGGCCGTGACGAAGCCCTATTCGTTGAGACGTATCCTGACCAACTTCATCGACAACGCCCTCAAATTTGCGGGTGCTGCCGAGATCAGCGTCGAACGGAAGGGCGATGGAAATACCATCATTACGGTCACCGATCGTGGGCCAGGTATTCCGGACGACAAGCTGGAGGCCGCCATGCAACCGTTCTACCGGCTTGAGACTTCGCGCAACCGCGACACCGGGGGTACAGGGCTTGGACTGGCCATCGCTCAGCAGCTTGCCGTCTCGGTTGGCGGCACAGTAAGGATCTACAACCGCCTCGGCGGAGGCCTCGCCGCAGAGATATCGCTGCCCTGACCCGATCGTCAGGCTCGCGGCAACCGCGGCTTTCGCGCAGCCGCCGACGTAATCGTCGCCGTCGATGTCGCCGGGGAGGGGCGGCCCAGTCAAAAAGGGTGAGATGATCCGCAGAACCCTGAGCGCATCGCTCCTGGCCGCGCTGTTTCTTGCAACCCGGCTTTTGCCGAGGAAGCAACCATCGGACGCCCGATCGGAGGCGGCAGCCTGCACGCAGGATCCCTCGACATGGTGGTCTACTACGTCTCGGTCGACGGCGACCTTGCTGGAGGTCACCGCCACCTTCGCGCCGAAGACGGGGGGCGATCCGCTGCGCTTCGTCATGTGGCCCGGCTGATCCCGCCTTCAGCCAAGACGATGACGTTAACGCTTAAGTTGGCGGAAAGTCCGAGGCTCA
Source organism: Rhizobium gallicum bv. gallicum R602sp (assembly GCF_000816845.1). NCBI lineage: Bacteria > Pseudomonadati > Pseudomonadota > Alphaproteobacteria > Hyphomicrobiales > Rhizobiaceae > Rhizobium > Rhizobium gallicum. The sequence goes on from NZ_CP006880.1 coordinate 70,551, forward strand.
ATTCGGCCGCAACGTCTTGCCCGATCCCGCATCGAATAGATGGAGCTTTCCGGTACGAGGGGCTATCGTCACGACCTGCCCTGGCTCAAAATCGTGGCGTTCCGAAAAGACCGCGACAAGCTCGCCCGGCCCGTAACGCAGGAACACCATCGTTTCATGGCCGGTGGGTTCGGTGACGTTGACCGTCGCCGTGAGGCCGCTTTGGGCCAGCGACAGATGTTCAGGCCGCACGCCCAGGAGGACAGACTGCCCGTCGGACGCTTCCGGGGTGAAACCGAGCGGGATCTCGTCGCCGTTCTCCGTGACGAAGATTGCACCATCGGCCTTGTACCGGCCTTTGAGGAGATTCATCGACGGCGAGCCGATGAAGGTTGCCACGAACGTGTTGTTGGGACGGTCGTAAAGTTCCAGAGGCGTGCCGATCTGTTCGACCTTGCCGCCCTGCATCACCACGATCTTGTCGGCCATGGTCATCGCTTCGACCTGGTCATGAGTGACATAGATGGTCGTGGTTTTCAGCCGCTGGTGCAGTTCCTTGATCTCCTTGCGCATCTGCACGCGCAGCTTGGCATCCAGGTTCGACAAAGGCTCGTCGAACAGGAATACTTGCGGCGACCTGACGATGGCTCGACCCATCGCCACACGCTGCCGCTGGCCACCCGAAAGCTGGCGCGGATAACGGTCCAAGTAGGGCACGAGATCGAGCGTTTCGGCCGCCGCCTGCAGGCGCTGTTTGATGACGTCCGCTGGTTGCTTCTGTAGGCGCAGCGCAAAGACCATGTTTTCGGCAACGGTTTTGTGCGGATAGAGCGCATAGCTCTGGAAGACCATCGCAATATCGCGGTCCTTGGGCGGCAGATTGTTGACGACCTTTCCGCCGATTGAGATGGCGCCGCCCGTGATGCTCTCGAGCCCTGCCACCATCCGCAACAAAGTCGACTTCCCGCAACCGGACGGGCCGACGAGCACTACAAACTCGCCGTCGCGGATTTCTATATCTACATTGTGCAGGACATTTACGGCGCCGTAGGCTTTCTTCGCCCCTGAAATATTGACCTCAGCCATCTCGCTCCCACTTGCTTTCCGGCGATCTCCCTTTTGCGGAGAGTCCGGGGCTTATGCATATCTTGCCGTGGAATTTCGAGCATCCGGCCGGGGTGAAATCGGCCCCTCCTGCCTCTGCTCAAAAGCACCCGACAATCTCCTCCATGAAACGTTTCATTTTTCATTGACTTTTTCCGCTTGCCGTCTAATGCTCGATGGCGAGACCGGGAGGAGCGGTTTCAAGCAAGATATGAAACGTTTCATTTTCTTGTTTACCAGATAGTTCTGCACGAGGCCAGTCTTAAGTTGGGACTGGGAGCCAGTCCGGCAACACTGGCTGGCGGCAGCACAACGAAACGTCGAGGAGGAAGACATGAAGGTCGAAATATACGATGCATTAATGCGCCGTCAGGCAAGTCGCCGCGACGTTTTGCGCGGAACGGCAAGTGCCGCGGCTCTGCTCGGCCTGTCGGGCGCGATGGGCGGGATTGCCGGCACGGCTTTTGCCGCCGATGATTTGCGCGCCCAGATCCTGCAAATTCCGGGTGTCGGCAAAGGTTCGCCAACGGACGCAGACTGGCAGAAGGTGGGCGAGCTCTGCCTCGGTCCGACCAAGGCGAATGTCAAGCAGGGCGAGTTCGCCGGTGTCGAGCTGACCTTCATGGGGCTCAACAATCAGAATCTCCACAACTTCCTTTTCCGCGGTTTCCTGAAGCCGTGGGAAGCCTATACGGGAGCCAAGATCAACTGGATCGACCTTGCCCAGGCCGACTACAACGCCCGCCTTCAACAGTCGATTGCAACCGGAACGGTCGACTTCGACATCCTTGAAATGGGCGCACCCTTCGAAGGCGACACCGCCGGGCGCGGGCTTCTGGACGAGATGCCCGACTGGGTTGGAAAGCAGATCGAGGCCGACGACTTGGTGAGTTACCTGAAGCCGCCTGTCGGCACCTGGGACGGCAAGACCTATCGCGTGACGATCGACGGCGACTGCCACACCTTCGCCTATCGCAAGGATTACTTCGGCGAAGGATCGATCAGTGGCATGGCCGAGCCGCCGAAGACCTGGCAGGAAGTTAACGAAGCTTCCAAGGCGCTGATCGGCAAGACCGATCCGCTGACCGGCCAGCCAGCCTACGGTTATCTCGACCCGCTCAAGGGTTGGGGCGGTTTCGGCTTCTATTTCATCGAGAACCGCGCGACGGCCTATGCCAAATATCCGGGCGACCCGGCTTGGCTGTTCGATCCTGAAAACATGAAGCCACTTGTCAATAACCCCGCCTGGGTTCAGGCGATCCAGGACGTCTTGGATCTGATCGCGGCCAAGGCCTATCCGGCCGACCAGATCAATGCCGATCCTGGCACCACAGCCTTCTCGCAGTTCCTGGCAGGCACCGGCGCAATGCTCATGTGGTGGGGCGATGTCGGCTCCGGCGCGCGCACCTCGGACACCTCAGTTGTGGGCGACGTGGTCGGCTTCGGCATCAATCGCGGCTCCAACCGCGTCTTCAACCGCAAGACCGGGCAATGGGAAGACAAGTACAACGAAGCGCCGAACATGGCCTATCTCGGCTGGGGCATCTACGTCACCAAGCAGGTCTCAAGCGACGAGAAGAAGCGCAAGGCCGCTTGGTCTGCTGCTGCCCATCTCGGCGGCAAGGATCTGTCCCTGTGGACGTCGGCCTATCCCTCCGGCTTCCAGCCCTACCGTCAGTCCAACTTCAACTATGACGAATGGGAAAAGGCAGGTTACGACCGCGCCTATATCGAGGACTATCTGGGTTCGAACGCCGACAGCTACAACCACCCGAACGCGGCCATCGAACCGCGCATCCCCGGCATCTTCCAATATTACTCTGTCGCCGAGGACGAACTGGCGAAGGGTTTTGCCGGACAGTACAAGTCGGCACAGGAAACCGCGGATGCGATTGCAGGCGCCTGGGAGAAGATCACCGACCAGATCGGCCGCGATAGCCAGCTGAAACTCTATCGGGCGAGCCTCGGGCTCTGACCGGTTGACTAAACGCGCTGGCGGATCGGAAGCGATTTCGCCAGCGCCCATTCTGTCCGGACGAGGAATATCATGTCGACAGTCGAAGGCGACCTGCTCCACACGGTCGAAGCCGGCTACATTTCCGCGAGCCGTCGTTTCTGGGGCCGCGCGGCTCTGTGGCTGAGCGCTATATGGTTCGTAGTATCGTTTGTATTACAGGGTGCTCATGAGCTGGGCTGGATCGATTGGGGATTCGCGAACTGGCGCCCGGTTCTCTACGCCTATTTTCTCTGGGCCGCGGCCCTCTGCGTCACGCGCGTCGTCATTTACGGCGAGGCAGGCAAGAAGGTGCTTTTTGTTCTGCCGGCAGCGCTTTTCGTTGTGTCGATGGTGGTATTCCCGCTGATCTTTGCGCTCTGGATCGGCTTTTCTGATTGGAACCTCGCCTCTTCAACCGGGCGCCGCTTCAACGGGCTCGACAATGTGCGCCGGATGATCGCGGATCCGTTCTATACCAATGCCTTACTCAATATGATTCTTTATTGTCTGGCGATTGCGGTCGAATATGCAATCGCGTTCGGCCTGGCCTTGCTTCTCAACCAGGAAATCATCGCACGCAAGTTCTGGCGCGTGACCTTCCTGGTGCCCTTGATGCTGTCGCCGGTCGCGGTGAGTTGGATGGTCGGCAAGTCGATGATGGAGACCCGTTTCGGCCCGGTCGCGCGGCTTGCCCGCTGGCTCGGCTTTGAAAATCCATCCTTCTTCGGCGACCCGCTGACAGCGCGGCTTTCGATCATGATCATGGACGCCTGGACCTTCATTCCCTTCATGATGATCATGCTGCTCGCCGGATTGCAGGCCTTGTCGCGGGAGGTGCTGGAGGCGGCCGAAGTCGATGGTGCCACCAAGTGGCAACGCTTTTGGAAGGTCATTTTCCCGCTCATGCTGCCTGTTTCGGTAACGGCGGTGATGATCCGCATCATCTTCAAGCTCAAGCTCGCCGACATCATCATCACGGTGACATCAGGAGGTCCTGGCGGGGCGACCGATTCCGTCACCAGTTTCATCTATCGCGAATACCGCGACCGTTCGAATGTCGGATATGGCACCCTTCTCGCACTCGTCTATCTGGTGATCATCGTCTTCGGTATGACGGTGCTGATGAAGTTTTCCGACCGCATCGTGAAGCGCATGACAGGAAGGCTCTGATGGTCCGGATCGATTTCGAAAAATATGCGCGCGGGCAGCGAATTCGCTGGTGGGCCATGCGTTTGGCCGTCTACGGCCTGCTCGTCATATGGGCATTTGTATGCGTCTTCCCGCTGTTCTGGACGGTCTCGACTTCGTTCAAGACGGCCGCCGATGTCATGCGGGGCAATCTGATCCCCTGGTTCAACTTTTCGCCCAGCTGGCTGGGCTGGCGCTCGCTCGGGCTTTCCCCGGATACGATCTTCCAGATATCGACGGTGCGCGACGAGTTCATGCGCAGGCTCTGGAACAGCGTCATCATCTCGGTCACGGCGTCCGCCCTTGCAGTCGTGCTCGGATCGCTCGCGGCCTATGGCCTCAGCCGCTTTTCCTATAAGTTCGGGCATATGCGCAACTCCGACATTTCCTTCTTCTTCTTGTCGCAGCTCATTATGCCGCCCGTCGTCCTCGCCCTGCCGTTCCTGGTTCTCTACAAGGAGTTGGCGCTGCTGGACACTTATGTGGGCATGATCGCCGTCTACACGCTGATGGTCCTGCCGATCGTCGTCTGGATCATGCGCGACCAGTTCGCTACGGTGCCAGTAGAGCTCGAGGAGGCCGCGCTCGTCGATGGGCTGTCGGTCTGGGGCGCATTTGCCCGCATCATCGTGCCGCTCGTTCTGCCGGGCATGGTTGCCGCCTTCCTCCTGGCGCTGATCCTGTGCTGGAACGAATATTTCTTCGCCGCGCTGCTGACCTCCACCAATACCAACACCCTGCCGGTGATGATTGCCAGCCAGACGGGCAGCCAGGGCATCAACTGGTGGTCGATGGCCGCCCTTTCCACCGCCGGTATCCTTCCGCTGGTCATCGTTGGCGTCGTGCTGGAAAAGCACATCATCGCCGGGATGACCGCAGGAGCAGTCAAGTAGCGGCGGGGCGTTCGAAAATGTCAAAGATGCCCACAGTCAAGGATGTCGCCGAATATGCAGGCGTATCCGTGGGCACCGTTTCGCGCGTGCTGTCAGGCGAAACCGCCGTCAAACCTATGCTGCGCGAAAAGGTCAACGGTGCGATTTCTGCGCTCGGTTACCGTCCGAACGTGACCGCGAGAGCGCTGCGCACCAGCAGAACCGACGTCATCGGCCTCGTCGTTCCCGACATCACCAATCCTTTCTTCGCGCAGCTTGCCGCAAGCGTCGAGCGTGCGGCGCTCGAATGCGGGCATAGCCTCATGCTGGCGAGCTCGCATAATGATCGCGCCGCAGAGCAGAGCCACGTCTCTGCGTTTCTTGACCGGTCGGTGCGCGGCATCATCGTGGTGGCTTCGAGCGATGGTTCGGGGCTCCACCTCGAGGCAGCGGTTCCGATCATATCGCTGGACCGGCGCTTCGGCACCTTTCCCCTGGTGTCGACCAACCATGCGCAAGCGGCCGCGCTGATTGCGGACCATCTCTATGGGCTGGGGCACCGCCACATCGCCTATATCGCCGGGCCGCTCGACACCGAGGCCGGGCGCATGCGCCAGGAGGGCTTCGTCAGCCAAATCGACCGGTTCGGCAGGACCGGCGAACGCGTTGAACTCGAAATTGCCTACGGCAGATTCGACTACGAGTCCGGTGAAAGAATTGCCCGAGACCTGCTTTCGCGTCCGCCGCAGGACCGGCCAACGGCGGTTGCAGCTGCCAGCGACCAGCAGGCCATCGGCGCGCTGCGCGCTGCCCGCGACCTCAAGATCGACGTGCCGCGCAAGCTGTCAGTGACGGGTTTCGACGACATTTCGCTCGCCAATCTCGTCGTGCCGCGGCTGACGACCATACGCCAGCCGGCCGACACGCTGGCACGGCGCGCCGTCGGCCTTCTCCTTGAGGAACCACCGGGCAGGGAAGACGAGATGGTTGACGGGTCGCTGATCGTGCGTGGTTCAAGCGGCCCGCCCGCGCAACCTAAGGCGGATATCGCTGGGCATAGAAATTGAAGCAAGGCCGGCACTGCGGCCATTAGAAAGGGATGGAAGGATCAATGCTCAAGGGAATCAGGGCCGAACTCAACGGCGACATTCTTCAAGCACTTTGCAACATGGGACACGGCGACTATCTCGTCATTTCCGACATGAACTTTCCGTCGGATTCGATAGCCCGCCAGACGCGTCTGGGTAAGCTTTTGACTATGGAAAACATCCCCGCGCCGCAGGCGATAGACGCGGTCCTTTCCGTCTTCCCGCTGGACACACCGATCCAGCCTTCGGCGGGCCGCATGGAAGTGATCGGCAAGCCCGATGAAATTCCGCCGATTCAACAGGAAGTCCAGGCCATTGTCGACCGCGCCGAAGGCAAGCCATCGCCGATGTATCCCGTCGAACGCATGGCGTTCTATGACATCGCCAGCAAGGCCTATTGTGTGATCGCAACCGGGGAACTGCGCTTCTACGGATGTTTCCTTCTGACCAAGGGTGTCATTGCGGCGGCGGAGGCCGTCAGATGAGCGAAAAAAGCGGGATCGTCATTCTGGGCATTTTTGCCGCCGACACTGCCTACAAGGCCAAGCGCCTGCCCCATATTGCCGAGACGCTGATGGGGTCGGGCTTTACGCTCGGGCCGGGAGGCAAGGGCTCCAACCAGGCAATTGCCGCGGCAAAAGCCGGCGGTAAAGTGACCTTTATCTCCCGGGTCGGCAACGACCCGTTCGGCGAGATGGCGCTTGCGGCCTATGCGGCGGCGGGCGTGAAAGCCAATGTGATGAAGATGGAAGGCGTATCCACAGGCGCGGCCTTCATCTTCGTCGACGAAGTAAGTGGCGACAATGCCATCATCGTCGCACCGGGTGCGGCAGGCCTTATCGGCATCGACGATGTCGACGCGAACCGGACGGAGATCGAAAACGCTGCCATCTTCATGACCCAACTCGAACAACCCCTCGAAGCGGCCATACATGGCCTGTCGATGGCGAAAACGGCAGGCGCGACGACGATCTTCAACCCCGCACCTGCCCGCGCCATCCCGGACAGCATCTACGGCTTGTGCGATTTCATCGTCCCGAATGAAGTTGAAGCAGCGGAAATGGTGGGCCACCCGATCGAAACTGATGAACAGGCACGTGCGGCGGCCTCCACCTTGCTTGATCGGGGGGCGCGAGCGGTGATCATCACGCTCGGCGCACGCGGCGCGTTTTATCACAGCACCGGGCAGAGCGAATTCGTACCGGCGTTCTCAGCAGGCAATGTCATCGACACAACCGGAGCCGGGGATGCCTTCCTTGGTGCCTTCGCGACGGCGATTTCCGAAGGATGTGCGCCGGTCGAGGCTGTCCGCTTCGGTTGCGCGACTGCGGCAATCGCCGTAACACGGCCGGGCACGGCCCCCGCCATGCCCTCGCGCGCCGACATCAACGCCTTGTTGCGCTCATCATGATTGAAGAGCGCAACCGAAATCTAGATCAACCGGACGTTGGACGCGTGTGCGGCTCGTTAGGCAACTCTCCCAGGCGAGCGCGACACGGAAACTCTTAGCCGGGAAGAGTGCCGTCGGCTCACGCCACGTTTGGCCCGAACAGGTCGGCGCTCACCTCGCCCCAAGAAAGCCGCTCGAACAGCTTTTGGAGCGCGCGTTTGTCACCGCAAGTTTCGGTCGCTTTGCCCATCGAACAAGACGCTTGCGTTCCTCCAGGAGAACTTGGCCTTAGACTAGCCGTCGTCGTCAAGATGGCGAAACACCCGGACCCAAAAGGCGAAGTCGCCTCTCCGCCCATCACTGCGCGCGTGAATGGCGCACCAGGCGACAGCCGTTTTTGCGCAGGCGCCGTAGAGCGAGGAGGCGGCGGCCGCCGCGGTTTCGGTTGTAGTGCCAGCGCGCAGCGCCGCTTCAAAACAATGTTGTTGCTTCAGACCTTTGTCACGCATCCACTCGTCCCGTCACCGTCCGGCGCGGGTTGATCGAAAGACGATTGCCGGACGTCAATCCCTACGGGCCACGATCACGTGCCGTCCTTGGCAATCAGCCACGAGTGCTAGCGTTCAATCAATGCTGGTCACATTATGTTGCAACAAAAGTAGAAGGTCAAGCCTTCATGAATCACGTAAAACGTGTTTAATAAGCGAAGTTCTCGTCTATACGCCTACTGGAGGTGGTTTTGCCGCTATCTGCCTTGTATGATGTAACATCAAAAATGGTCCTTCATCGCAGGACGCCCGCGAGGTACCAAATGACACCCCGTATCGCAATCCTATCGACGGATGCGGACTACTACCTGATGCTGTCCCACGTTCTCTTGGCCGCAGGCTATTCCACGGTTCTGGCCGATGGATCCGAGGCAGCACTGGCCTTGATCGCCGAGAAAAAGATCGAAGTGCTGCTGATCGACTGCCAGCCGGCGTCCTCAATCCTTTCAGATCTTTCCGATCGGCTGAAGGCATCAGGCCGTTCCACAGACGTGCTGGTCGTCGCGCTCGTTGCCGAAGGAGTTCCCTATATCGACATTCTCAAGGCCGAGATCGATGAGAGTTTCATTCGCCCGATGAAGCCAGAATGGCTGCTGTCTTACCTTCATGGCCGCCTTAAAGCAGGCCCCCATGACGTTGCCGGTCGCCCCGCCATTTCCGGTCCCGACGATCTTCGGCTCGATACCGCTGCAAGGCGGGCGCTGGCAAACGACAAGCCGGTAGGCCTAAGCCCGATCGAATTTCGAATACTCAGCACTTTGATGAGCACACCCGGGCGGGTGTTTGGCCGGCCCGAACTGATCGAGGCAGTCTGGCCAAAGGCGAATTTCGTAGACCCGCGAACCGTCGACGTGCATGTGGCGCGATTGCGCCGCTCCTTGCACGACGCGCTCGGGCGAGAGGTCATCCGCACGGTTCGCGGCGAGGGATATGCTGTCGATATGAAGGAATGAACGTCAGGCAAGCCTTTGGGACCGTCACGGAATCTTAAGGAAAAATTCAGGCTGGCTTCGTTGTATGAAGGTGGGGCTCCTCCTTACGCTTAATGGATCAGAAGCGGGCGGGGAGGGTTCCATGCAGAACGAACAACAGCACAATGCGCCGATGCCTACGCGGCATCGCAACACCGCAAGTCTCATCCATACCTCGGCGCCGCATTTTGCCGCGGCACATTCGAAGGGCCTTATGGCGCTCTATGCGAGGCCGCTCGCAGGGCGAAACGCCGAGATACGATCGGCAAGAGGCAAGACGAGAATCGTCACCGATTTCGTGCGGTGTTCCTATCTCGGGCTCGACAACCATCCGGTGATCGCGGCCGGTGCGATGGCAGCACTCCTGGACTACGGGACCCTTCACTGGTCCTGCGCGCGAACGCGCCTGAATTTTGCCGCTCTCGGTACCCTCGAAGAAGCCCTATCGGATCTCTTCGATGCGCGTGTCATTACATACACGACGGTGCTTGCCGCCAACATGAGTGCATTGCCGCTGATTGCCTCGGGCGCGCTGACAGACGGTGTGAAGCCCGTCATGGTATTCGATCGTCTGGCCCATGCAACGCTCGCCTTTAACAAACCGGTCGTCGCCGAAGAGACAGACGTCCGCACGATCGCTCATAACGACCTTGCCGCGCTCGAAGAGATCTGCGAGGCCCATCCATGCGTCGCCTATATCTGCGACGGCGTCTATTCGATGGGTGGCAATGCGCCTATCGCCGAGCTTCTGGAACTCCAGCGGCGCTATGGACTATTCCTTTATATCGACGACGCGCATGGCGTTTCGATCTTCGGAGAGAAGGGCGCGGGTTTTGCCCGTTCGCAGATGCCAGGTGGCCTTGGCGAGCGGACAATCATTGCAGCCTCTCTCGGGAAGGGCTTCGGTGCTTCTGGCGGCATCCTGATGCTCGGCACGGCGCCCCAGGAGGAGGTCTTTCGGCGCTTCGCCATCGCCCATGCCTTTTCCGCTTCGATCAACGTTGCCGCAATCGGAGCTGCCATGGCGTCTCAGAGGCTCCATCGCACGGATGAGCTCAGGCAACGGCAGCAGAGGCTTGCGGCAAACATCGCACTCTTCGACGAACTGGTGCCAACCGCCCAATCCGGATCGACACTCCCGATCCGTACCGTTTTCATTGGCGATGAACTGGCAGCGATCAACGCCGCACGACGTGTTCTGGTCGCAGGCAGCTATGTGTCGGCCATCTTCTTTCCGACCGTTTCTTCGGGGCGGGCCGGCCTGCGCGTCTGCCCGACCGCCGATCATACCGTCGACGAGATCAGGGCTCTTGCCGTGGCAATTGACAAGGCACTGGAGCTGTAGGGAAGGAGCCGGGTCTTTCGACCCGACACATCTTTCATCGTATCCAGGCGTTCCAGCGCTCCAGCAGCAAAGCGGAATTGGTGTTGATCCATGCGGCGTCCGGGACGACGATATGATCCCGGATGTCTTCCTCGCTTGGAAGCCCTGCACGGGCCGCCGGCGACATCGCCGTGATCGCCTTGCTGCTTGGCGGCGTGCATAGGAGCTCCTCGCAGACGCGCGCCTGCGCGTCCGGACTATTTAGCCAGAAGGCGATCAGCTTCAGGGCATTTTCCTTATTCGGCGCTCCCTTGATAACGGTCAGACGATCGCCGACCAGGAAGGACGCTTGATTGGACCAGCCGATGGCGCGACCCTCCACCTTCAGCGCATTGGCTCGCGTCAGCCAGATCTGGCCGATGCTGTAGTCGCCGTTACGGAAGCCCTGCACACTTTGGTCGCCCGTCTTCCACCAGACGGAGATATCGCCGCGAATGGTTTCAAGCTTGGCGAGCGCCCGATCAATATCGAGCGGGAAGAGCCTCTCCCGCGCTACGCCGTCGGCAAGCAGGGCAGCCGCCATAACCCGCCAGGGATCGTCGAAATTCGGGAAAGCCCGCCCGCCCGGAAAGCGCTTCGTGTCCCACATGTCCGCCCATGTCGTCGGCGCTCCATCAGGGAACGCGTCCGATTTGTAGGCCATCAGAGTTGCCGTCGAAAACAGCCTGGCACCGGCACCGATGCAGGCGTCCTCGACGAGGTCCGGCCGGTCCTTGAACGCCTCGCAGAACACGGCGAGGTCTTCCGATGTCGCCTTGTGATTGTCGGAATCCGCCTGGATTTCTCCATCGGGATAAAGATCCCAGGTGACATTGCCGGTTTTGACCATGGCCGTTGCCTTGGCGCGCATCTCGGCATTGGTAGCAGCCACCGAAACGACTTTGATCCCGGTGCTCGCGGTGAATGGATCGAACCAGAACTTCCTCAACGCAGCGTCATAGGAGCCACCCGTCGTTGCCACGACAACGCGCTCCTCAGCAACCGCCGGCGAAACCACTGCGAACTGCAGGGCAGTCGTGCAGGCTGCGATAAATGTCATTGACCTCTTCATGTCTTTCCTCGCGTGATGAAAATTCGACCGCCTATTCCTCCCGGCGGCCCTTCAGGAGTTCGACCGAGCCCATCAACAAAAGCGAGATTGCGACCATGAGGGTCGAGACCGCGGCAATGACGGGTGTCAGGTTGAAATCGATATCTTCGAACATCTTCCGGCTGATCGTCTTGCCTCCCGTATCCGAGATGAAGAAGGCGACCGTGGCCTCATCGAACGAGGCGAGGAAGGCAAAGACGGCGGCCACTGCCACGGCAGGGGCGATGTTCGGCAGGACCACGCTGAAAAACGCCTGTGTTCGCGAAGCGCCGCAGCTGAGCGCTGCACGCTCGAGAGCCGGATCGAAACGTTCGAGTGCTGCGCTGACGGTAATCACCACATAGGGGATCGACAGGACGCAATGGGCAATGAGAAAGCCGGTGAAGTTGCCGGTAAGCCCGATCGGCGAGAAGACGAGATAAAGCGCGACGCCGAAGACGACATGGGGAACGATCATCGGAGCCATCGCCAGCGCCTTCAGAGCGTTCCGGCCGGGCAGGCTCCCGCGCACGATGGCAAGCGACGCCAGCGTGCCTGTCGCAGTCGCTGCGACAGCGGTCGAAAACGCAATTTTCAGACTGAAGACGGTTGCTGCCCGCCAGTCCGGATCGGCCAGATAATCGAGGTACCAACGCAGCGTCAACCCGCGGGGCGGCAACTCGATATAGGCCGTTGCGTTGAGCGACATTGGAACGATGAGAAGCGTGGGCATCAGCAGGAAGAACAGCACGACGCCGATTCCGGCACCGCCCGCGAGCCGAACGATGGTCGTGCGGAGCGGATGGCTAAAGGTTCTTGCTGCAACGGGTTGGTCAGGCGACACTGTTTATTCCTTTGCTGATCGAAAGTGCGCGGCGGAAGGCGAGGACGACGAGCAGCGTTACCAGGAGCAGGACGGTCGAAAGAGCTGCTGCAAACGGCCAGTCGAGAACGACCATCGTCTGCTGGGCGATAAGGGTCGCCATCGTCATGGCTTCCGGTCCGCCGACGAGTGCTGGCGTGATGTAAAAGCCGATCGCCAGGATGAAACACATGACGCAGCCGGCGAAGACGCCCGGCAGCGAGAGCGGCAGGACGACGCGCAGGAAGGTCGCAAGCGAACCGGCGCCGAGGCTGCGGGCCGCGAGCGCATAGTCAGGGGAGATCGAGCGCAACGCATTGGCGATGGGCAGGATCATGAACGGCATCAGCACATGCGTCATGGCCAGGATGACCGCGCCGTCGGTATAAAGCAATTTCAGCGGCGCGGCGATGAAACCGCTCTCGACCAGAAAGGCGTTGACGAGGCCGCTGCGCTGCAAGAGCACGATCCAGGCATATGAGCGCACGAGCACCGAGGTCCACAATGGAACGAGAACAGCCGCGGCAATGACGAGCGCCAGGCGACCCCGCGCTTTGGACATCGCCAGAGCGACTGGATAGCCGAACATGAGGCTGAGCAGCGTGACGATGGCGGCAGTCGAGATCGTGCGCGACAAGACTCCGAGATAAAGCGATGTCGTAAAGATGCGCCGGTATTGCTCGAGATCCGCTGCAGCGTCGCCGAAGCTCATGATCACGAGTCGCGCAATCGGATAGAGGAAGCCGATCGAAAACAGGACGATCAACGGCATCAGGAGAACGAGTGTCAATGTTGCTCCGTAGCGCCCAGCCGGTGTCGCTGCTCCAAGGCGCAGCGCCGGTCCGATGAGGCGTCCAGGAGTTGGTGCGGCCGACATGTCCATACTCACGACCCTTGCCTTTCGAACACATGCAGGCTGTCTTCGTGTGCCACGATGTCGACACGCGCGCCGGCATCGAGACCGGCCGGTTTGGTATCGACGGATGTCTGGATCTGGATAAGCGGACGGCCATCGGTTTCGGCGCGCACCAGATGAAGCTCGCAGGCTCCGGTGAACACACTCGCTTCAAGCGTTCCGGGAATGACGTTCCTTCCGCCCTTGCCGCGTGCCGTCAGGCATAGCTTTTCCGGGCGCATGGCAAGTTTAAGCCGCGCGCCTGGACGGATGGTGCCGTTGACGCTGCTTGCCTGCAGCACGACGGTCTCCCCAAGCCTCACCGCATGAAAACCCTCATGAAGGCCAAGATAGATTCCCTCGGCAAAGCTCATTCGCCCGATGAAATCGGCAACGAATGCGGTTTGCGGCTGCCGGTAAAGCGATGCAGGGCTTCCCACTTGGGCGATCTCGCCGGCCGCCATGACGGCGACCCGATCCGACATGGTGAGCGCTTCCTCCTGATCGTGCGTGACATAGATCACCGTTGCACCAAGGCGTTGCTGAAGCTGCTTGATCTCCAACTGCATGGTCTCCCGCAGCTTCTTGTCGAGCGCGCCGAGCGGCTCGTCCATGAGGAGCACCGGAGGCTCGAAGACAATGGCACGGGCAACTGCGACGCGCTGCTGCTGGCCGCCCGACAGTTGATGGGGATAGCGGCGAGCGAGGTCATCGAGCTGCACGAGTTCGAGCGTCTCGGCCACCTTGCGTTCCCGTTCGTTTCGCGGCAGGCGGCGCATCTTCAGGGGAAAGGCGATGTTTTCGGCAACCGTCATGTGCGGAAACAGCGCATAGCGCTGGAACACCATGCCGATGTCGCGCCGATTAGGCGGGAGCTGCGTGACGTCCCGCCCGCCGATGACGATGCGCCCGGCGCTTGGCGTCTCAAAGCCGGCAATCATGGTCAGAAGCGTCGTCTTTCCCGAGCCCGATGGCCCGAGGATCGAAACGAATTCGCCAGCTTCGACCTCAAGCGTCACGCTTCGGACCGCGGTATGGGCGCCATACTGCTTGCATGCGCCGTCGATGAATATGGGGGCACCGATCAAGTTTACTCCCTCCTACAGAATTTGAGCCGTCCTTACGGTTTGAAGACATAGCTTTGCCGCTCCGGCGGCGGGTTCCCACGCCGCAATCTCCGCCCAGCGTTGCTAATATTCACAATCTCGTTATGCTGTTACATTAAACCGTAATATTCCTGTTACATGTGTTTTGTTGCAACAAAAACGCGGCATGTCAATGCCAGGGGGAGAAAATATGGACGACAGTACAACTGCGGGTGCGTCTGGTGCGGAAGGCCACCAGGGGCGCCTTAGCGATTATGTCTATGAATCACTCAAGGACCAGCTCACCCGCGGCGCTTACAGCCCCGGCAAGAAGCTGCCGATCCGCACTGTCGCCGAGACCTTGGGCGTCGGTTCTACTCCGGCGCGCGAGGCGATCAATCGACTCGTCTTCGAGGGCGCCTTGGTGATGTCGGGTCCGAAGACAGTCATCGTTCCCTACCTCGATCTTGCGGGGCTTTATGAGGTGACGCAGATGCGGCTTGCCCTCGAAGGGCTTGCGGCCGAAAAAGGTGCTGCCAACGCAACCGACGAAACCGTCGAAACTCTTTTGAAATTACAGGAGAAAATCAGTCTGTCCCTCGACGAGAAGCGATACCGGGATGCGCTACACGTCAATAAAGAGTTTCATTTTACCATCTACCGTCTTTGTGGCATGCCGCATCTTCTTTCGACGATCGAAGCTTTATGGCTGCGTGTCGGATCATCCTTCCACGACCTCTATCCGGAATTTGCCGAGCAGCGCTACGGCGTCCACAACCACATGGTCGCCATCGAGGCGCTGGCCGAGGGTGAGGCGTCTTTCGTGCGAGCGGCGATGGAAAATGACATTCGCGACGGCTACAGGCGCCTCAAGAAGGCGGCCCAGTCGCGCACTGGTCATCGCGCAGCGCCCTTCGGTTGATCTTTTTTGTTGCAACTTCTTCGCCATTGTGATTTTTGTTGTAACATAATTGCAATGTTCGGACGCACGGTGCGTCCCGGAGGAAGAAGATGCTTCATACACGTGACATTTCCGGGGACCGGCCGCTGTCGCGCGCCCGGTCCCATCATTTTTTCAACAGAGGGCGGAAAATCTTTCCCTCGGGCGTGACGCGGGTGACCGTCGAGCGTCAACCGGTACCGGTCTACATTGCCCGCGGCGAAGGGGCTTATGTGCTCGACGTCGACGGCAACCGGTTCCTGGATCTCAACAACAATTTCACGACGCTGATCCACGGCCACGGTTTCCTGCCGGTCGCCGACGCCGTTGCCGACCTCCTTCACCGCGGAACCTGCTTTTCCAATCCGACGGAACACGAAATCGACCTTGCCGAACTCCTCGCCGAGCGCATTCCGGCGATCGAACACGTTCGCTTCGTCAACAGCGGGACCGAAGCCGTGATGTTTGCGATCAAGGCGGCGCGTGCCTTTACGGGCCGGACCGGCATCGTCCGCGTCGAGGGCGCCTATCATGGCGCCTATGACTGGGCCGAGGCCGGTCAGGCGAGTTCACCGACACGTTGGGGGGACGGGTCGAGACCCAATGCGATTCCCGCCTATCGCGGGACGCCCCCGTCGGTCGCCGACGACGTTGCCGTCATTCGCTTCAATGATGTCGAGGGCATCGAACGCAGAATGGCGGACGTAGGTGCCAGAACGGCCTGCGTCCTGATCGATCCGATGCCGAGCCGCGCGGGGCTGATCGAGCCGAAGGCGGATTTCCTGCAGGCGTTGCAGGCTGCCGCGCACAAGCACGGCGTTCTCCTCGTCGCCGATGAAGTGCTCAATCTGCGGCAATCCTATCGCGGCGCCTCGGCCCGCTATGGCCTCGAACCGGATCTGATTGCCTGCGGCAAGATCATCGGCGGCGGCTTTCCAGTAGGCGCTGTCGGTGGACGGGCAAACGTCATGAGCGTTTTCGCCAACGACAAGGGAAAGCCGCTCCTGCCGCAGGGCGGAACATTTTCGGCAAACCCCGTGTCGATGGTGGCCGGCCGTGTCGCGATGGAGGCGATGACCGAGGAGGCCTTCCATGGCCTGGAGCGCCTTGGGGACAACGTCCGGTCCGGATTGCAGAACGCAATCGATCGCACCGGCGCGCCCTTCAGCGTCAGCGGTGCCGCCTCGCTGTTTCGCATCCATCCGAAGAAGCAGGCACCCAGCGACTATCGAAGCGGCTATCCGACACAGGCCGAAAACGACATCAACACCGCGCTTTCCGATTATTTCCTTCATCGCGGCATCCTGCTGCCGAACGGCGCCGCCGCCTGCCTGTCGACCGCAATGACGGCCTACGACGCCGATGCGGTCGTCACGACCTTCTCCGACTTCCTCTCGACCCCTGCCGCTCAAGAATTCGAGGCCTCCCGATGACGCATTCCCCTGACATGTTGACAGTCGCAGAGCGTATTGCGCTCAGCTTGAAGCGGCACGACGTTTCAATGATCTTTGCGCAAAGCCTTCCATCCGCCGTCATTCTCGCAGCCGAAGCGATCGGCATACGGCAGGTTGCCTACCGGCAGGAAAACATGGGCGGCACGATGGCCGATGGCTATGCGCGGCGATCGGGAAAGGTCGGGGTCGTCGCCGCCCAGAACGGTCCGGCGGCGACACTTCTCGTTCCGCCGCTCGCCGAAGCCCTGAAGGCCTCCGTGCCGATCGTCGCCCTCGTTCAGGACGTCGAACGGGATCAGGCCGATCGAAACGCCTTCCAGGAACTCGACCATCTGGCGCTCTTCCAGTCCTGCACAAAATGGGTGAGAAAGGTGACCGTTCCCGAACGCATCGACGACTATGTCGACGCCGCGTTCACCGCCGCGGTATCGGGACGGCCGGGACCTGTCGCCCTGCTGCTTCCCGCCGACCTCCTGCGCGCCGAGATCGAGGCGCCGGTGCTGTGCCGGTCGGTGAGCTTGGGACGATGGCCGCTTGACCGCAACCGTCCGGCAGACGCAGATATCGCGCGGGCTGCGGCATTAATCGCCGCGGCACGGGCGCCCGTTGTCATCGCCGGCGGCGGCGTGCATGCAAGCTGCGCCGCTCAGTCTCTTGCAAAGCTCCAGGAGGAAGCATGCCTTCCCGTTCTGACGACTAATATGGGCAAGGGTGCCGTGGACGAACATCATCCACTATCGGCTGGTGTCCTGGGCGCGTTGGTCGGTCCGAAATCGCTCGGCCGCCATACGCTTGCCCTTGTCCAGGAGGCGGATATTGTTCTCCTCATCGGGACGAGAACCAATCAGAACGGCACCGACAGTTGGCGTCAGATTAACCCAGCCTCGGCCGTCATCCATATCGACGTCGACCCTTCGGAAATCGGACGCACCTATGAAGCCGTCAGGCTGGCAGGTGATGCGGCCGAGACCATTGACGCGTTACGGGCAGCCCTTGCGACGCGCGATCTGTCGAAACGTCACGCCGCGCGTGCGGACCTGGTTGAACGCATCGCCAGCTGCTGGGCCATGTTTGACGCCGAACGGCAAGGCGTCAGTCATTCAGGTGCAACTCCGATCCGGCCGGAACGGATCATGCGCGAGCTGCAATCGCAATTGACAGCAGATACGACGGTCGTCGCAGACGCGAGCTACTCCTCAATGTGGGTTGCAGGACAGCTCCGATCGCTTTCAGCCGGGATGCGGTTTTTGACGCCGCGCGGTCTTGCGGGTCTCGGTTGGGGGTTGCCGCTTGCGCTGGGCGCAAAACTTGCCGATCCGGACAAGCCCGTTGTCGTCCTCGTCGGCGACGGCGGTTTTGCCCACAGCTGGGCGGAGCTCGAGACAATGGTCCGAAGCAACATCCCCGTGCTGATCATCGTTCTCAACAACGGTATCCTCGGGTTTCAGCGCGACGCAGAGACCGTAAAATTCGGACGCTTCACCAGCGCCTGCCATTTTGTCGATGTCGATCACAGCCAAATCGCTGCAGCGTGCGGATGCCCGGCTGTCCGTGTCAGCGTCGCCGACGGGCTTGCCGAACATATCCGCACGGGGCTAACCGGCAACAAATCTCTGATGATCGAGGTCTTGACCGATCCCGAGGCCCATCCGCCTCTGTCACTTTTTGCCGCAATGGACGAGGCGGCATGAGCACCGGCGGGACAGGGCGGGTCGCCGTCATCAGCGGCGGCACCACTGGCATCGGCCTTGCAACTGCCCGTCGGTTCCTGAGGGATGGCTATCGCGTCGGCGTTTTCGGGCACAGCGCCGAAAGCGTCGAGCAAGCCGGCGCCAGTCTTGCCGCGAGCATCGAAGCGGGTCGCGCGGTCGCCTCGCAGGTCGACCTTCGGAAGCCCGAAGCCATTCAGAGCTTCTTCAATGACATCCGCGCTCGCTTTGGTGCGCCGTCGGTCCTGGTCTGCTGCGCCGGGGTCTCACCGAAAGGCAACAATGGCCCGTCACTGGTCGGTACCATTCCGCGCGGGGAATGGGATGACGTGCTTTCCATCAATCTGACAGGTGCCATGCTGTGCTGCCAGTACGCTTTGCCCGATATGCAGAACAACCGCTTCGGGCGCATCATCTTCGTAGGATCGCTCGCTGGCCGGACGCGACCATTGATTGCCGGGCCTGCCTATGCGGTCTCGAAGGCAGCCCTTGCCGGATTGTCACGTTCGCTTGTAACCCAATACGGACGCTTCGGTATCACCGCCAATGTTGTTGCACCCGGCCGAATTCTGACCGGAATGACGGGTCCGGCTTCAAGCGATGTCAATCGTGAGGCCATTAGGCGAATTCCGGCCGGCCGCTTGGGGACAGCCGACGAGGTCTCGGCCGCCATCGTGTTTCTCGCATCCGACGAGGCAGGCTTCGTCAATGGCGCGATACTCGACGTCAATGGCGGCGAGTTTACGCCAAGCTGAGAGGAGGACTGAGATGGAAAATCGGGTGCTAATCTGCACAGAGGATCCGGAGCTTTATCTTCTCCTAAACCACATCCTTTCCGTAGAGGGGTTTCCGAGCCAGCTCGCCGACGGTGACGCCGATGTCGAATCTTGTCTGCAGAAAGGCGGACTGCTTGCCGTCATCTTCGATGGTGTTGCCTGGCACGGCGATATCGTCGCCCTTTGCAGCCTGTCAAAACAGGCTGGACTTGCCGTCGGCGCGTTGATCGCCGGCGACATGCGAACCATGCATCTGCAGATGATCAAGGCCGGGCTTGATGACGGCATCATGCGACCGCTTGACCCCGAACGCCTGCTTGCCTTTCTCCGGCACGCGCGTCGTGCGTCCGGTGATCCGTCTGCCTTTGGCGAAGTCCCGCCGTCAGCTTCGCCCACCCATATATCGGTTTCGTCCGAACTACAGCACGTCACCATCAGTGGAAGGCGTCTGGCGTTAACCTCCATCGAAGGTCGGATCCTTGAGACACTCGTTCGCCACCGCAACAGGACCTGCTCCAGGGACGATTTGCTGACTGCCGTCTGGCGAGAGCCGCACGACGTTGGCGCCCGCACCGTGGATGTCCATATCGCTCGCCTTCGAAAGGCTCTGTCCGCCTGTCATGACGTCCGGATCAAGACAGTCTATGGCGAAGGATATGCGCTCGTTTCAACGCGAAAGGGTGAGGAGTTATGCGTCGCGGCGAGGCGATAATGTTGGTGTCCTCAGGCAATCAACGGCTCACGTTGATCGTCCCCTGCAAGCTCACAGGATGTAGTCGCCGTCGACGCCGGACTTCGGTCGTTCCAATCTCTCACCGCCATGTGCAACTTTGTGGCAATTTCCCCGAGAATTTAGGGATATGCCTCCGACTTCTTTATGGCAATTATCGTGTTTGGTGCGGTAGTCGAAGAATGGGAACCAGTGGCATGTCGACCAATACCGAAAGCTGGCGTGCACTCTCCAAAAGGAAAGTATTGATCACCGAAAAGCTTCTGTCCCGGGATTTTCCCGGACGCCATGAGCTGCGGATGCAATTACTTTCGGCCCGTGTCAGTCCGATTGACCGCCAGGATAGTTTACAATCTCGCATCGTTGGTCCCGCTGCATTGGTCGAGGCCCGCTTTCCAACCGAAGCATATTATTTTGATGGACCCGACAGAAATAGTGGACCAGCTGTTCATCTGCCTCATTCACGTCGTCGAAGGCAATTTGCATGAACTCGAAATCTACAAAGACGACCGCCGCAACTAGCGTTCTTCCTGCGGATTAGGACCTAACGAAACTGCATCTCTTTTAATCCGCCAACTCTTGTAGTCCTGCCATCTTCATCACTCAAATCATCACGGGAGGCGAGCACATTATGAAAATCGATCAAGTTTACGCGTTCGAGGTGGTTGCCGGAAGCGAGGAGCTCCTCGGATACGAAGCCACCGAAGAGGACGCACGCAAAGCTGCCCTGGCGCATCTCCGCGAACTGCGGGTGAGGGATCGAATGAAAATCAAGGTCCCGACGGGGATCTACAAAGTTTGGTTGAAGCCAATCGACACGTCGCTGCTTCTCGAAATCATGAACGTCCCGGACGAACGTGCGGATTGGCGGCTCGTAGAACGCATGGAGCGCATTGCGGTCGTAACGGAATGATGGCGACCACCCCGGCATACTGCTTGTCGTGACACCCCGGCGTCCCGGTCAAAGGCCGCGTCCCGCACCGCCGGCGGCAGTCTCGACCAGCTTTACAAGGCGTGGCCCCATTCACTGCCAACCGCGGTCGCGGCCCGCATTCTCCGCAACCTTATCTTTCTTGCCTCGCGTCATCCTGACCTTGGGCCGGGCCGCCTCGCCGTTTTCGCCATTTCCGCACAATGGAATGTCGGCTCTTAAGATCGCAATACCGAACGCGTCGCAAGCATTAGACGCACGGCCTGTTCAGCCGCTTCCGTAAGCAGAGCTTCAGTTTCGCGGATCGCGTCTTCCAGCGTACAGGGCCGGTTGAGGATGCTGAACACCGCATCAATTCCGATCTCCCGTGTCGTCTCAACGCCCGCACCGACGGTCCCGGCCAAGGCGAGAACCGGCAGCTTGTGGCGTTTGGCCCGACGTGCGATCTCCGCCGGAACCTTGCCGTGCCGCGTTTGTCCATCAATCCCGCCTTCGGCGGTCATCACCAGGTCAGTCTTGGACAGCCTTCGATCGAGTTTTATGTGTCGAAGAATGAGATCGAAACGGGGATGCAGCTTGGCGTGGGCGAACGCGTGGAGGCCTGCCCCAAGTCCCCCCGATGCCCCACCTCCCTTCAAGGGCTCGACGTCGACATTGAGATCGCGGCGAACAACCCGGACAAATGTCTGAAGACCTTGTTCCAGAATGGCCACCTGATCCGGCGTCGCACCCTTCTGCGGTCCGAATATCCGTGCAACGCCGTTCTTTCCGAGCAGCATGTTGTAAGGATTGACGGCGACGTCGATGCTCACCTTCTCAAGGCGAGCATCGCGATCAGTAGCATCGATACGGTCAAGCGAACGCAGTGCCGCCCCATTGCCGGCAATCGGTTGGCCGTATCGATCCAGGAGGTGGACGCCAAGCGCCTGCGCCATGCCGGCGCCCGCATCGTTAATGCCGGAATCGCCGCAGCCCAGGATGATGCGTTCGGCTCCGAGGTCGAGTGCCGCGCGGATCATTTCACCGACACCGTAACTGGTTGTTCGAGTGGGATCGCGCATATCCTTTGGCACGAGACGCAACCCGGCAGCGGCAGCCATCTCGATCACCGCCGTGCGTTTCCTCCGTCCTGAAAGAAGGCCGATATGGGCATCGACGGGTTGACCTACCGGACCTGTCACGGTGAGTGGATGCAGTTTGCCCCCCAGGAGATCCACCATGGTTTGGACAAAGCCTTCGCCGCCATCGATCATTGGCATGCGCGTGATCTTGGCCCGTGGGAGAGCGTTGCGCACGCCCCGTGCGATCGCGTCTGCGACTTCACGAACGCCGAGCCCTTCCTTGAAGCCTGAAGGTGCCACCAGAACACGTAAACGCCTGTGCTTTTTCGACATAGAAACTCCTAACGCTACCTACACCAACATCAATTCGATGGCGGGCCAGACGATCAGCACGAAGGCCATGATCAGAAGAAAATGAACGGGCATAAGCACCGCACTGAGCCGAACGAGGTCACCCGCGCTATAGGCGTTCTCCTCCAACCGCCCAAAGAGCGCGACCGGTTTTGCGCTGACCATCAGCGTCTGACAAAGGCCTGTCGCCGAGACCAGCGTCAGCATCACCATGACGGCATCTGCGCCTGACGCCTGAGCAAGGATCAGGGTCGGCGGCAGCAAGATCGATACCCGCGCAGTGCGGCTATGAATGATCAGATGAGACAGCAATCCGATCATGGCAACGAGCGCGATGAACATGATGGAGGGCAATTCCCCTGCTCGCAGAGGACGGAACACCATCGTGACCAGTGACTCGTTCAGCCCGGAAGTCACGAAACCATCTGCAAGGCAGATCATCGCGGCAAGGAAGACCAAAAGCGACAGGTCAACGTCGCGGAGGGCATCGCGAAATGATATTGATCCGACGCCGGGAAAGAAGACAGCAAGCGCGCCGATAAGCGCAAGGATCGTCGGGTCGATCCCATGCATCGGTTCCGTCAGCCAGCCGGTCACCACGGCCGCGGCGATCCAGAAGATCGGCTGACGCGGAAGCGGCTCGCGCTTAAGGCTGTTTGGAGGAAGGACGAGCATGCCTCGCCGTTCTTGCGCCGTCAAAAAGAGCCGCAGGATAATACTGGTCGAAAGAAATACGCTTGAAGCGGCAAAAGGCAGGCCCAAAACAACCCAATCAAGATATCCGATCTCCTGACCGGACAGCCGTTGCACCATATCGATGGCGACGAGATGTGCGCCGGCACCAATCGGCGAGGCGAAGGCTGATAAAAGCACGATCGTCGGAAACAACAGCGCGAACGCCCTTCGCACCCGAGCACTGGTACAGTTCCCGGCAATTGCCGCGTAGGCCGGCACCATCATGGCCGCCCGGCCCGATGTGGAGGGAATGACGAAAGCGGTCGCGAGAAGTATCGCCGTCAGGACATAGGCAAGGGACTGAACCGAGCGCAAGCGACCGGCGGCCAGAGCAATGAGCTGGTCGGTAATGCCGCTCGCCTTGAAGGCTGCGGCCAGCAGAAACGATGCAAGAAGAAGCCAGATCAGCTGGTCGCCAAGAGTACCGAACAGAGCTTCCGGTTTTCCGGTAACGAACAACGTCATTGCAACGGCTGAAGTGACAGCAACAAAGGTGTCGTCGAGTGATGTCAAAGTCCACCCGACCAATGCGAGCACAAGAATCTGCAGGGAACGCCGGGCCTCCAGCGCCATCCCGGAGGCAAGAAGCTCGATTGCAATGGTCATCGACACTGCAACGAATACACCGACCGCTGGATGCCACCGCGTCGACGGCGTAGCCGATTGCGCGCCGGGCAAAGTCCGCCCGGATAGGGGCTGCGGCCAAATGTCTGCCTTCTCCATTAAGCGGCTCCGTTTAACGATTGGGGCGCCAAGTGCGCGCAACGGCCCTCCATCTCCTGTGCAATCTTAATGATCGCAGGTTAGAGGACGGGGTGCGGAAGGTTAGAATTTGGTGAGAGGCGTGCTGTTTGCAGCGCAAACCCTTGTCCTGGACCCTCTGATCGGCAATCCTTGGCAACGAGCTCCCAACCAGACACGAGGCAGTATGACCGTCCGGCGGCGCATTTTTCTCTTCCAGTTAGTCACGATCGTCTTTGTCGCGGTGGTTGTCTGCCTGATGCTGATCACCCTCAAGCTGACGGACGATTTCGTAAATCGCATTGACGGCGTTCACTCTCGCTTCGAGGCGATCAGCGAACTTGACGGGCTCGGCAATAATTATGCCGAGCAGCTGGCCGAAGTCCTTCTGCTTGGCGCCGAACAGATGCCGGACTTCCAACTCGCACGGCAGCGGATGGAAGATGGATTCCGTGTGCTTGCCGAAGTGACGCGCAAGGAATTCGCCACGCTTGGAAGCCTTGGCGACGTTCAGCAGGAATTGCCGGAAGCAGAGTTCGCCGCACGGCTTCAGGAGTTCTATCGAGCGATAGATCGGGCGGCCGAGCGGGTTTTTAAGGCGCAGACGGCCGGCCAGCAGGATCGTGCCGTCGATATCTTCAGGCGAAGCATCGAGTATCGGCTTTCCAACGACTTTGAGACAATGCTCGAGGATGCCCGGCGCGAGGAGCGTGGAGAAGTTGCCGAAGAGCTGGCCCGGGTGAGAAGCACCCAACATACGGTCCTCATCGCTGCCGGAACGTTTTCGGTCCTTGTCATTGCAGCGGGGCTGGGTTTGGGCCTGACGCTGCAGCATTCGATCGCCCGGCCGGTCCGCCTCTTGGCGGCCGGTGCTGAGGCGATTGCCAATGGTCAACTCGATCATCGCATCCAGACGAGCCGCCGTGACGAATTCCTGGTACTTTCGCAAAGTTTCAACAAGATGGCCGAGGCGATCGAGCGCCAAAGAGCCAGCCTTAAATCCGCCCAGGCAAGACTCGAGCGCGAAGTCGATCAACGAACCCTTGAGCTGCGGCAGGCAAATGACCAGCTTCTGGCGCTTGATAGCAAGCGCAGCCAGTTCCTGGCGGATGCGAGCCACGAACTACGGACGCCGCTTACAATCTTGCGCGGTGAAGCCGAGGTGGCTCTTCGTGGGCGGCCGGGGCTTGCTGCCTTCCGCGATGCGTTGAATCGCATTCAGCTCTACGCAGCGGACATGGCGCGGTTGCTTGAGGATCTGATCGACTTCACGCGCACGGAGATCGACGACGTCACCTATGAGTTCGAAACGGTCGGGGCCGAAGACGTGGTCGTTGCGGCAGTTCATGAATGTGAAATCCTTGCGCAACAAAAGCAGGTGGACGTTCAACTCATCTCGCGAGCGCCGAAGCAGTTGATCCGGGCAGATCCCCGACGCTTGAAGCAGGCCTTGATGATCGGGATCGACAACGCAATCAAATATGCCGACCGCGGCGGTAGCATCGACATCGATATTTGTCGCAGCGGTGACGTCCTGGCGCTGACCGTCCGTGATCATGGCTGCGGGATTGATCCGGCGGAACTGCCTTACGTCTTCGACCGATATTATCGCGGAACAAACAACGCCAGCCGCGCGGCCACGGGTCTCGGCATCGGGCTGCCGATTGCCAAAACCATCGTCGAGCGGCATGGCGGCACCATCACCCTCGCGCCTGCGCCGCCGCGCGGCGCAGTTCTCACCATCCGGCTGCCTGTCGCAGAAGGGGAAACACATGCGGATATTGATTGTCGAGGATGACCGGCGGATTTCAGGCTTTCTGAGGCGCGGCCTTGAGGCGGAAGGCTATCACGTGCAACTTGCCGAGGATGGGCGAGATGGCCTCGAGCGTATCCGTCATGAGAGCGTCGATCTGGTCATACTCGATCGCATGATCCCCTATGTGGATGGCCTTGAAGTATGTCGAATCATCCGGCAGGAACGACGCTCCGTACTCGTCCTTATGCTGACTGCCAAGGAGAGTATCCGCGACCGCGTGGACGGGTTTCAAAGCGGCGCTGACGATTATCTCGTCAAGCCATTTGCGTTCGACGAACTGATTGCACGGATCGAGGCACTGCGCAGACGCCGCCCAACGCTCGAATGTACTGACCTTCTCCAGGTCGGTTCACTAACCCTCGATCCGGCAACGCGCCGCGTCACGAAGTCGGATCGCGAGATCGACTTCACCGTGCGGGAGTTCGAATTGCTCCGCTACCTTATGCTCAATGCCAACAAGGTGGTCAGCCGCCAGCGACTGTTGAACAACGTCTGGAACTACGATTTCGACCCCGGAACGAAGATCGTGGAAGTCTATATCCGTTATCTGAGGCGTAAACTCGGCGTGAGCGATCAGTTGGCTATCCGAACGGTGCGAGGCGTAGGCTATTCCCTTGTCGGAAGCGCGTCCTAGCATTGTATGATGCAGAAAACGAAGCGCGACTGCGGCGACACCCGATCGCGGTGTCGCTGCATTTCCGGTTCGATGGGATTGCGGCCCATTGTGAGCATGAAAGCTTGGCATCCCTCGGCGTTGCCTGACACTGTCGCTATTCAAACAAACGGGAACTCCAGTAGAAGAGAGCCGAGATGAGGGCCGCGGCTGGAAGCGTGACAACCCAGGCAATGACGATGTTTCCGGCCAGCCCCCAGCGCACCGCCGAAAGCCGTCTTGCGGCACCGACACCGATGATTGCGCCGGTGATCGTATGCGTGGTCGAGACGGGAATACCGAGCCATGTGGCGCCGAAAAGCGTCAGCGCGCCGCCCGTTTCGGCGCAAAATCCCTGCATCGGGTTGAGGCGAGTAATCTTGGAGCCCATCGTATGGACGATGCGCCAGCCGCCGAAAAGCGTTCCGAGCGCCATTGCCGCCTGGCAGGAGAGCACCACCCAAAACGGCACATGAAAACTTTGGCCGAGATAACCCTGCGAATAAAGCAGGACTGCAATGATGCCCATCGTCTTTTGCGCATCATTGCCTCCGTGGCCAAGCGAGTAGAGCGAGGCCGAGACAAATTGCATGACGCGAAACGTACGATCGACGGCAAAGGGCGTCTGACGTACAAAAATCCACGAGACGACGAGCACCAGAACAAGCGCGAGGAAAAAGCCAATCATAGGCGACATGACGATGGCGCCCGCCGTCTTGAGCAGACCGCTCCAGACAATCGAGCTTAAGCCTGTCTTGGCAAGTCCCGCGCCAACCAGCCCGCCGACCAGGGCGTGAGAGGAGCTTGAGGGAATGCCGAACATCCACGTGACAATGTTCCAGATGATCGCGCCCATCAGCGCCGCAAATATCACCTGCGGCGTGACAATACTCGGATTGATGATGCCGGTTCCAAGGGTCTCTGCGACATGCAGCCCGAAGAACAGGAATGCTATGAAATTGAAGAAAGCTGCCCAAAAGACAGCATAGTGCGGTCGCAGCACGCGGGTCGAAACGATGGTTGCGATCGAGTTGGCGGCGTCGTGCAGGCCGTTCAGAAAATCAAAGAACAGGGCAATCCCGATGAGGCCCACAAGCAGGGGGAAGGCAAGTGTAACCTCCATCAGACGTTCTCGATCACGATACCGCTGATCTCGTTGGCGACGTCCTCGAAGCGATCGACGACCCTCTCCAGCTCACCATAAATCTCGCTGCCGATAATATAGGCCATTGGATCCGAGGTGCCGTAGCGGCTGAAGAGATCCTTGAGGCCCCGGTCATGCAGATCGTCCGAACGACCTTCGACCCGAGTGACCTCTTCGGCGATGGCTGTAAGCCGAGGCGCATTGGATCCTATCCGGTCGAGTAGCGGAATAGCTTCCGCTATCAGATGTGCCGCCTGGACGATGGTCGCACCCATCTCCTGCATGCCCGGATCGAACGAAGTCTGCTGAAACAGACGGATGGTCTTGACCGTCTTTTGCATCATGTCGATCGCGTCATCCATCGATTGGATGAGATCCTTGATGTCGCCACGATCGAAAGGAGTGATGAAGCTTCTCCTGATGGCAAGCATCACCTCGCGCGTGATTTCGTCAGCTTCATTCTCAAGACGAACGATCGTCTCGCAATGGCGCTCGATCTCGCTGCCAGCTAACAACTGGTTCAAGGCTTCGGCAGCTCCGACTACGGTGCGCGAATGTTGCGCGAAGAGATCGAAGAAACGATCTTCACGCGGCATGAGTCTACGAAACCAGCTGATCATCGACATCCCATTTAACTGTCACAAATCTGTCATAATGGAGCGATGCCGGTGTGAAAAGCACCCGGTATCCTTGTTTTGGGGATAGTCGCAAACAGGTTACACATTCTGGGTTCATTGTGTTGGCGCAAGCCTGCGCAAGTACATCGACGATCGATCTCAAAAATCGACGACAATGCGGCGCAGGGACCGTCCATCCCTCAGCGATCTCGTTCGCCGCCCTTCTGGCCGATATTTACATCGACATTTCGACAGTTTGCCCACCGCGAGGACATCATGATGCTTCTGAATGCTTGCTCATGCGAATGGCTCGCTCGATTGGTATGGCGAAAACTTTGCAAAGCAGCGTCGCCGCGGATCCCAGTCGGGAAAAGCCTGAGCATTATCGTCAGGAAAGCAGCGCGGCGGCAGACAGCCCGGTGAACCGCAGGACTTTAACGATCTGAATGGGCAGTGTGATGCCGCAAAGCGGATTTTTGCCTTTGCCTTGCATTCAGAAGCGTCTATTTATGTCGCCGCAAGTTCCGATTTGGCGCACCAGGGTGCGGCAGGATTAAATGATCAAAGGAAGACGCTATGGCGACGGGTACCGTGAAGTGGTTCAATGCAACAAAAGGGTTTGGCTTCATCCAGCCCGATGACGGCAGCGGCGATGTCTTCGTTCACATTTCCGCGGTCGAGCGGGCCGGCCTGCGTGGCCTCAACGACGGCCAGAAGATTACCTATGAGCTGGTCAAGGATCGCAAGTCCGGCAAGATGTCGGCGGACAACCTGCAGGCCTGACGCCGATTGATCCGACAGTACGAAGGCCGGGTTCGCCCGGCCTTTTCCGCTTGCAGAAGGTTCGGACATCGAAGCAGCTCTGTTACCGCGCGTTTGGGCGGCAAACTCAAACGCAGGCGTGATTTTCGACCGTGTTAAGCGCCTGACGCGGGGCCGGAAGGGAATTCTTGTCGGCTCGCTTTGTGCGCGCCAGCTCTTGATCGATACGTTCTTCCACGCACAGATCATGAGAGATCTGCCCACCAAGGCGAGATAGATGGCGCTCGTCAGGTCTGGCGATCCCGTCTGAGAAGGGCGGCGCGGATCTGTTCAGTCTTGCTTGGGGGAGCTGGGGAAGCGGCCGGCTCGATACTGGAGGCGCTGTTCTCGTCGTTGCCTCGTTTCAGGCTGAGAAAGCGTTGCTGCGCAACAAGGCGGTCTTCGGTCGAAAGTGGTTCCACCGGCTTGCCATCGATATCATGGCGCATCGAGCCAGGTTGGGCGCTCGCGAAATAGTACCGTTTTGAGTGGACAAAGGAGCCAACGGCTCGGCGCAATGCCGTCGCTTTGACATCAGGCTTTGCCAGCGCACGGATATCGTTGAAGAGGCCGAGGGCGAAGGGACGGATCGGATCGCCTGGCTTATTGGGGAGAATGCCGATCGGACGGATCAGCAGTACGCGGATCGCCTCTGCCTTTTGAACATCGAACTCTGTTGCTACGATCGGTCCGTGGCTGACGGTCCAGGGTTTGTCCATGAGCTCCTACCTTGCGCTTCTTTTCACTACGGATCGATTGTGAAGAGACGTTGACAGCAGGTCTAATCTTCTAGATTTCCGCTGGCGGCGCTTTATCTAAACGTACACGGGCATTTCGCAAATAGCCCCCTGGCGCGGTTTAAGCGGCCGCCCGCCCTTAAGGTGGGGAGGAAATGAAGATTTGGGAGCAAGCCATGTGCAGAAACATAAGAACGCTGTTCAATTTCGATCCGCCGGCGACGGACGAGGAAATCCATGACGCTGCGCTGCAGTTCGTGCGAAAGCTGAGCGGTACGACCAAACCGGCGAAACGCAATGAGGCGGCGTTCGAGCGCGCGGTCGGTTCGATCGCGGCATGTGCCCGCGAACTGCTCGATGCGCTCGAAACGTCGCAACAGCCGCGCAACCGCGAGGAAGAAGCCGCAAAAGCGCGGGCGAGAAGTCTGACCCGGTTCGCGTGATTGCGCCGGACGGTCGGGCCTGCCGCCGCGAGCTGAGTTCAGCCTTCCAGGCGGGAGAGGCAGGCGCTCACAAGAGCGGTCTGGCCCATCTGGCACGTCGACTTCCGCGTAAAAAATAAGGGGGCACCCTCGGTGTCTCCCGCGGAAAGCTTGCCGGCGCAGTCGGTGAAAAATTCCAGTTCCAACGGCCTAATTTAACGGGGCACGTCATCGCACCGATCGCCAAGGTATAAAGAATCGCTAACCTGGACGATGCCCCGCGCCCTATCATCGGCGTCGTCGCATCGCCGAAGGGCAACTGCATGTCAAACGTCTGCGGCCTTCCTAAGACAAATCGCGCCCTCGTACTGAACCCGAATGCTGCGCGGTCGTGCGATGAAAATCCATCGATGATCGCGGCCGGCGCGCCAGCCTTGCGACGGTTTTGCACCAGAATGGACAGCTTGATCTGCCCAACCGCGCCTTTGAGCTGAAGTAGGTGCGGCAAACCGACTTCAAGATCCGGCGTGGGTTGCCTGGAAAGATCCACCGCATCACACGACGACATCATCGACATCGCACGGTCACGGGCACGACCGGGCCGCTGACGAGGTCACCGCGGCCGTTCTTACCAGCACGATCTTGCGAGATCGTTCTTCAAGTCATCGGATTCGGCACGATGTTGCCCCAGCCGTCGAACAATCCCTGCGTGCTGCGACCATCGCGTCCTGCCCCGGGTTTAGGTCCTGTCGGGCCCGCGCCGCCCCGCAACGGCTTTGCCGTCCTCCACGTCCGTTCCGGCCCTATCGGGTGCTGGCCTGCGCTTGCAGCCCGACATTCGGACCGCCGTAGCAGGTCGCGATGGTCGCGGCCTCGAAACGGAGCTTTCGACATGAGCAGGCAACAAACTCACCAACGATCCGACATCTACAGCCGCATCACCGACAAGATCATCGCCGAACTCGAACAGGGGGTGCGGCCCTGGATTAAGCCCTGGAGATCAGCACATGCGAACGACCGGATCACCCGGCCTTTGCGCCACAACGGCCAACCCTATTCTGGCATCAACGTCCTGCTTCTGTGGTCAGAGGCGATCGCCCGCGGCTTCACCTCGCCAACCTGGATGACGTTTCGCCAGGCCCGCGAACTGGGAGCTGCGGTTCGCAAGGGCGAGACCGGCACGTTGATCGTCTTCGCCAGTTCCTTCATCCTTACCGAAACCAACGACATGGGCGAAGACGTTGAGCGCAATATCCCGTTTCTCAAGCCGTACACGGTCTTCAACGTCGATCAGATTGCCGGACTGGATGCGCGCTTCCATCAGGTCACACCGGTTCAGGATCCAATTGTCCGTATCGGACATGCCGATCGCTTCTTTGCAAACACCGGCGCACTGATCCGGCACGGCGGATCGACGGCATACTATGCCCCAGCCCGTGATTACATCCAGATGCCAGCCTTGGAAGCCTTCCGCGACGCTGCGTCCTATGTTGCGATCCTCAGTCACGAAATGACCCACTGGACGGCGGCGCCACACCGACTGGATCGCGATCTCAGCCGCTATGCCAGGGATCAAAGCGAACGCGCCCGCGAGGAACTGATCGCCGAGCTCGGCAGTTGCTTCCTTTGCGCTGATCTCGGCATCGTTCCCGAACTCGAGCCGCGGCCCGATCATGCGAGCTATCTTGACGCCTGGCTCAAGGTTCTCGCCAGCGACAAGCGTGCAATTTTTGTCGCGGCCGGTCATGCGCAGCGCGCTGTCAGCTACCTGCACCACTTGCAACCAGATCAGATAGACGAAGGGGCGGCGGTGTAAGCCGCGTTCCCACTCCGTCCGGCCGCCGATTTCTGCCGTGCGCAATTTGCGCGCGGCGCGTTGATGATCGTCGATGCCGAAGATCTGCAGAGGCCCGACTTCGGCAAAACGCAAGTGCATGCAACCTGTGGCATGCACATCCGCCAGGCGCTACGCCCAGTCCACGCTGTCCATGGCGGACGGATCGACCTCACCCGATGATGAGGCGGGGACATCCTCGCCTTGCGGTGGGGCCGGAGCCGTATCGGCTTTGCCCGTCGCCGTGATCAGATGAGGTGGTTTCCGCAATGCGGCCGGGCCGCAAAGGCAGGATCGGAAGCGGTCGAGATTGCCGGATGTGACGAGAGAATCTCGAACTTCCGCCGCGAATCTCTTTCATACCGGCCGCGACTTGGCCGCTGGAGGACCGATGACAATCGGCAGCATCGGCAAAGGCCCCGACCGAATAAGTGGACACGCTCCTTGGTGTGCCGAAAACGCTGCCCTGAACGACGTTGCCTTTGCTGGCGTGTGAACGACGATGCGTCTCGCCTCGGTCCCCTCCTCTTCTACATGCGTGCGCCGACGCAGACCTCGATGAGGCTGGTGTGACCGACGGACGACTGCGTCTCGATCAACTGACCGCAACGGGCGTCTCCGGCTTTTTTCCGCCGCCTCCGGCTTTGCATCGCGAAACAAAAAAGCCGGGCCTGCCCGCCTTCCACTACGTTCCAGCCCGTCCACCCCGCTGCGCAGGCGCAACGGGGCCCCGGCGGGTGCGTTGGCGATCGCCCCCGGTCCTTCCACCGCCATCGAGGCCGCGATGGGCGCGGCTCGAGCAACGGAAAGGAACGAGATCATGGCAGTCATCGGCGAATTCATCACCAACGGCAACGTCATCCAGGGCAACGTCCGCACTCTGACGGTTGCCATGAAGGTCCGCCTGCACTCGATCGAGCGAGTCTCGCGCGACGCCCCGGACTTCCGAGCCGTATCCAACGGCGCCGAAGTCGGAGCCGGATGGAAGGCGGTCTCGGGCAGCGGCGAGCCCTATATCTCGCTCAAGCTCGACGACCCGAGCTTCAACGCTCCGATCAGCGCGGCACTGTGGCCGGCCGAAGCCGACGGCGACTATGTCCTCGTCTGGTCTCGCCCGAACCGTGAAGCAGCCTGAACCAAGGCATCGGAGGCCCTGCCGAAAGGCGGGGCCTTCCCCGCATGGTGAAGCCGAAAGCAGGCATTGAGCCCGCTTCCGGCTTTTCGGGTGCCACAGGGGAACTAAAATCTGCTCAGTCCGTCCAAGCGTGCCATGGCGGAATGAAGGCCTCAAG
Organism: Rhizobium gallicum bv. gallicum R602sp; assembly: GCF_000816845.1. Classification (NCBI taxonomy): domain Bacteria; kingdom Pseudomonadati; phylum Pseudomonadota; class Alphaproteobacteria; order Hyphomicrobiales; family Rhizobiaceae; genus Rhizobium; species Rhizobium gallicum. Next base: position 103,725 of record NZ_CP006880.1, read on the forward strand.
GACGAGCGGTTCCCCCAAATTTCATCCGCTGCCCCTGCGTGGCCGCGTCAAAAATTCGGCTCCCCCACTCGCCGGCTCCGCCGGTCGCGTTCCGCGCTCCTTGACCCCTGCATTCCGCGATGACCGGGGCCGTCGTCTTTCACAAACATCAAGGAGACGACAATGACGAACGAACTCGACCGCACCATCGAAGAACTCAAGGCCGAACTGCGGAACGCCGATGCAGCCGAACGCCGCCAGATCTACGCCGAACTTGAACTGGCGCTCGCCGAACGCGAGGTCATGGTAGCCGAGCAGGAAGGCCGCATCAGCGCTGAGCCTCCGTTCTGAAGGAGGCTTTCGCCATGCGGACCGCCGGATCGACCGGCGCATCGGTTCGAAGCTTCAGGCTGGCGATCGAGGTCGCTTTTTTGTCGAGATCGACATAGCCATCGAGACTGATAGGGTTAAGCCCGATGAAGCGCCTTCGAGGCCCGCTCCTTCGGCTTCATGTCGACAACCAGGGCAGGGGAGTTGGTCGGCGCCGATTGATTCACGACAGTGATGCGTAAGGCGGGTTTGGTGATTTAACTTGGTTCCCCGGGCAGTGATGGCATTTCGCCGTCAGAGACACGCCAAACCCACGCCGCCAAGTCGGGCCGCGCCTCGATCATCTCCGCCAGGGTCGCCTCGAACCCGTCATCGGCGTTCGGCGGAACGATATAGAGCGCCATCGGCTGAGGGCGCAGTTCCGGGAGGATCGCATTTGCGAACGGCTGGCTGCGGGCGAGATTGAAGCGCAATCCCTTTACCGTTTTGCCGCGGAACCGCACGAGTTTTTCGAGGAGCCGTTCCTCATGGGCATCCTCGATCGGCAGCCAATGCTCGGTCACGGTCATCAGCGCGATCTCATTGATCGATACGAAGCCCGCAGCGAGACCCTCGATCGTTGCGATCGCAACCAGATGGGAATTCTCGTTGTGCCTCCATAATGCCAGTTCGACCTCGAAGCGCCGCTGCAGACGCCGCCACGCTATCTCCTCCAGATGCAAGCGGAAACCCGGCATCTGCTTGATGACGAGTTGTTGGCCGCTTCTGGCCGAGGTGAACTCTTTTATCTCCCCAGCCAGCAGCATCATCTTTTTGCCTCCTGCATCCGAGCGAAACAGCCTGCTCATCGCCTGCGCGCGTCGTTGCTCGATCGCAATCTTGCCGTCGGCTCGAAACGGCTCCGGCACAAACAAGCGCTCCGCCAGGATTTCTCCTCGCACCGACAGGGTGCGGGCGGCCTCGCAAAGATGATGATAGACCTGCCACCAATGCCGCTTGCCAGCCCAATGCACCGTCCACTCCGTCAGGCCGCTTTCATGCCAGAGAAGGTGAAGCAGCGCACGCAGCGACAATCTCCTGCTGTCGTTCGTCACACTGTCGGCTTGCGTGCCGCCCACGCCTGTACCCCTCGACGATCCGCGTTTGGAAAGCGAGAAAGCGAGCTTGAGGGCGGCGGTTCCAGCTGCGGCATCCGGCTTGATTGCGCTACCGATCAGAGCGCCCAGCCCGGTCAGTTCATAGGGCGGCTCATAGGAGGGGCAGGCCGGGTCATGGTCGCTGCCAGAAAGAGGCATTCTCTTGATCACAAGCTGATTGCCGATGTTAGCGATATACATTGCGACGCCCGGTTCTCTGCAAAGGCATAGCGGCCGAAGTTTGTCTCGATAGGACCGGGTCACGCACTCCTGGAAACTCTCGGCATCTTCTGTTTGTATTTCGCCGCCGATCAGGAACTGTCGCATGGTTCGAACTCCATTCACCGCGCTGTCCGGAAGCGGAGCTGCTGCCTTCAATAGCCGTTTTCCTTGAGATAGAAGTCGATCGCGGCCTTCATGACAGCAGCCATCTTGAGATCGTTCTCATCGGCCGCCCGTTTCAGGCGTGCTTTCGTCGCCTGATCCAGCGCGACGTTGACATAGAACTTGATCTCCCGCTGCTTGGCTCGCTTGAGGTTCTTGAGACTGGAACGCGCATCCTCTCGTATCGCGGCCCGGTCTCTCGCACGTTTCTCCTGCTCGGCCGGGGTGCGCTTCGTCAGCATTGCCGGCGATGCATCGGCCTCGGTCTGGGTGCTCTCCTCCTCGGGTCGCTCTGCACCCACCGGTCCGGCAGAGGGAACCGGCTTTGCCGTAGACTTCGCCGCAATCGTGAAGTCGCTGAGATACAGCCCGCCCTTGCTCACCTTGCAGCTCCCTTTTGGCCGCCGCGCTTGCTCTCGATTTCGTCCACAAGGGTCTGCACTTCCAGCCGGGCCTTTCTCACAGGATCGGTCAGTTCCTGCATCTGCAGCGTCCCGAGCCCGTTTTGAATTTCCCGATAAACGTTGCGCTCGAACAGCTCGGTATCGAGAAGGGCTGTCTGGTAACCAGCCTCCTGCAGGCCTGCGACGAAGGGTCGGACATAGCGATAGGCTTCAAGGTTGCGTCCGGGCACGGTAATCCGTGTTCTGACATTCAGGTGCATGATGTCCAAGCCGCCACGATCGTTGATTTCGTTGACGCTCGCCGCAGCCTGTCCGGCCGCCTCGATCTCCTTGATGCCGGGTTGAATGGGAGACAGAACGAGTTCGGAGGAACCGATGATCGTTTCCTGCACCGTGCTGTCGACGCCTGGCGCATCGATGATGATCACGTCGAAACTCACACTTGAACGCAAGATCTCCGCCTCAATTGATCGATGCGAGGCCGCAATGACGACATCGATATTTTCCGGCACGTTCTCCTTGCTGTGGCAAAGTTTCCACCAGCCGGTCAGGTTGAGCCTGCCGTCGGCGTCAATCAAAAGCACCCGCCCGCCACGCAGCGCGTATTCGCCCGCGATCAAGGTGACCAGTGTCGTCTTGCCGGCTCCGCCCTTGCTGCTCACAGCGGCATAGATCCTGCCCATACCCGCTTCTCCTTCCCTGGAAAATGAACGTCCGCTCTCTCGCGCGTCGGTTCTGATGAGAATAAATATTATTCTATTTCCGCTTCCGTCAAGCCATCTTTTGCAACGCGATAGTCGCTGTAGCGGTGAGGTTTTCCTTCATATTCATATTGGCGTTTCACACGATGTTTTCGCATCGATCAGCGATGTAGACACGCCATTTAACAAATTTAATCAATAATATGGTGACGAAGCACTATATGAGAGTGCCGATCGATGCTTTGGTGCCGGAGAGCGACATTAAACGAAAATGTCGATTTTCAGACGTGCAAAAGTTCTGCAAGCAGGGCTTGAGCATTGGAATAAAAACGGTAAACTTGCATTTGGCAGGATACGCAATTTTGTGATACAAATTGCTGATGATCGACGGACGAGCCGTCGATGGGCGCCTGCGGCGCTTCGTTAGGGAGGCAGAGATGGCGGTGGACAGTCGAGGCGCGGTGGCGCTGGGATCGCCCGACGGGCGGAAGGATCGGGTCGTGCACGCCCGCTTTAGCGCCTGCGAACTTGCCGCCATCGACGCCGCTGCCGAGGTTTCTGGCCTGACGGTTTCCGCCTTCATGCGCTCGCTGACGCTGGAAGGGGCAGGTGTACGCCCATTCCTGACCGACGACGATCGTGCGGTCTTCGAGATGCTGATTTCGGACATGCGGTCGGTTGGGGTGAACCTCAATCAGCTTGCCCGCAGTGCAAACGCCAGTGGTCGTCTCTCCGATGCCGACCTTGCGCTCGAACTGAGGGAGGTTCAGCGACTCGTCGCAGCGGTGGTTCTGGAGCTGAGAAGCTACGCGGCACGGGGCGTGCGGCGGCGCCGGGGAGCGACGTGATGGAGTTCTTTCCAGGCGCGTTCGAGACCGACTGGGAACGGCGGAAGACGGTGCTCTTGCGCGAGCAGTCACTTCTTCACCGGAGATTTACGGACGAGGATGAACTCCGTCGCCGGGGAGGCGTCGTGCCGACGGCATCGCCGCTGCCCGGCAGCGGTGCCGGACGCCTAGGCTTTGGAAAGAGGTCCGGCATCTTTGCTCGGGCCAAGAGGCAGGGCCACGCGTCCGAGCCATCCATGCGATCCCGTTTTGCAGGGCTCGCTTCGGGCAGTCAGCCGGCTGTCGTCAAGATGGCGTCTTTCGGCGGCGGTGGGCGGCTCGGGGCGATGGTCAACTACGTCTCGCGCAATGGCGGTATCGTCGTCGAAAACGAGCGGGGCGAGCAACTTAAAGGACGCGATGAGCTGGCGACTGTCCGCGCCGAATGGGACCATCTGATGAAGAACCGCGCTGAGAGCCGGGACATCGGCGCCTTCTCGCTTGAGGTGAAGGAGCCCGCCGATCCGGCTGTGGATGTTCACGAGCGGGCGCGGGTGTTGCTCAAACGCGGGTTTGGCGACCGGAGCTTTGCCTATGCAGTCACGCCGCACGATGACGGGAATGGTTATCGGATCGAAGGTGTGACCATCCTGCGCGACAGTGAAGGCGAGCGGCTCACTGGCGATAAGAAGGCATCGGAGATCGTACAGGGTCGTCTGGGCGGGGAGGGAGCAGAGCAAGAAGAGAAAATGGCCTTTCGTTTTTCCGGCTACGGGAATGGAGGCGCCTACGGATTGAGCCGACTGCGCGACCTGGTCGACCGGCATCATGGTGCCGTCCAGGATGACAAGGGCAATGCAATCGCCGATGCAAAGCAGGCGGGTGATCTGGTGCAGCTCGAATGGCGCGATCAGCTTCACAGTCGCAAGCCCCGCGATGTCATGCATGTGATCATGTCGGCGCGAGCCGGGACCGATGTTCAGGCGTTTCATGCGGCCGCTCGTGACTTCCTGGCCCAGGAGTTCGCCGGTCATCGCTATGTTTTTTCCCTCCACGATCCTTTCCAGGATCCAAAGGCGGAGGATGCGGGAGGCAAGCGGCCGCATGTGCATGTCCACGCCATCGTTGCGATGCGCTCGGATGCCGGCGACAGAATCGAGACGACCATTCCTGCTTTCCGCCGCTGGAGGGTAACGCTGGCGGAGAAAGCGCGTGCCCGCGGCATCCGCATGGAAATGACGGACCGACGCGAGCGGGCGAGTGCTGCCGTCTACACCAGGAACCAGGTCCGTCCCACCAGCCGGGCTGGCCGCACGCAGCACGAGGGGACGAGCCCCGCAGCGCAACTGCGCTATGATGCGAAACGAGCGGATCGGCAGAGTGTCGCACGGACGGAAGAGAGCAGGATTTATTCTAATTCCGCCCGCCAGGAATGGTTGACGCTCGCGAGAAAAGCCCAGGATTCCGATGTGCGACAGTTTGCGTCCAATCAGATAAAGCGACTGGAATCAGCAGCTTCTCGGATCAAGTCGGTTGAGACGGAGGGATCCGGAAACGGAAATTTCTACTCGCAATTCAGAACAAGTTTGGTAAAGTTGATGAAAGTCGTTTCGGAGGGCGAGACCATGCGCCACATGACACGTCAGGAATTCGAAGTCTACGAGAAGCGAGTCGAAACAGCGCTGCTCCAAGCCGAGCGCGTCACGCCCGACGAGCAAAGGAAGAGCTTCCACGAAATCGCTACAGCGGCTCGCGAGCATGTCAATGTCCGGCGTGAGTTGATGGAACTGAGGGAACGGTCTGTTCCGCCTGAGCGAGATGGCGAGCGCGCGGCCCGGGAACAGGACGACGACCCCCGCACCCGCTGGGACGATGCCGTCGGCCGTCATGGATTGCGCGCGGTCGAGACGGCCAATCAGGTCATGGTGGAGGTCGAGCGCTACCGGGACGAGATCGAGAAAGCTGAATTCGGGAAGCTCGATTCCCAGAAGGCAACACTGGAAGCCGGTCTGCAGCGGGAGATCGCAAAGGCTGCCGAGCTCGGTGCCGCCGGCAATACGCTGATCCGGGAGATCGCCCAGGTTGACGAAGAGTTGCGGCTTGCGATCGAGCGGGCGGAACATTCGCGCGACGGTCGCAACAAGCCCAAGGCCACGGAAATGAGAAGTGTAGATACCCGGGCCGAAATGAACGAAGACATCGGACATGGCGACGGCCCCGCTCGCCGACCGGCCGACCCTGAGCAGGAGCGTGACCTGGCCGATCCTGATCGCGCGCGACAGGAACATTTAACGACCCGGGCCGGTGACACCACCCGTACGGATCCGGCGCAGCAGCACATACAGCGGCTTGAGCAAATCCAGCGCGAGGCTGACGAGAAAAGAGAACAGGATCGCGACGAGCGCGAGCGATAGGAGGTCTTCCCATGCAAGATGATCGGCGCATCTTCATCAATTCCGAGACGGATCATAAGGCGAACGAGGGCTTCGCAAAATTTGGCGGCACACTGTTCGGTGTCGTTATGACGATCGCGGTGATCGACTATGGCCTGACGACTGCCTGGAACTGGACCGTGTCCACATGCGATTGGCTGCTTGCACAGTTACCGTTCTGATTGGTGCTCTGCCGATTTTCAAAGAAAGAACCCGTCGATGTGTGTTCCGCTCGCCCATGACTCTTTGGGCAATCTTTACGGCAGCTGGTGGTTATGCCTTTCTTGTGAACATGACTGAGGTGGGCGGAACGGGCTCCCAGTTTGGCGCCTTCCTAAATCTGGCCGTGCTGCGCTCGGCCTGACGATGATCGTCTTCGGTGTGTTCTTCGACGTCGTGCCGCCGTTTGCGACGAAGCGGGAGGTGGAGTGGTCGAACCGGAACGCCAGCGTTCGCTATACCAACCGGTCACCCCATTTCTGAAGAGGGTTGTGGCGCATAGGGATCACCCGGTTGCGATCTCACGAATTGTACACACTCAGGGCCTGACCCAACAGGCTGATCCATCCGGGGAACCGCCGCGGTGGAGCTTACAGCACGATGGCAATATCGGCGCGACCAGCGAAACCTAATATCTGACGCATTTCGTCGATGTTCCCATAAATCGAGGTCTTGCTGATTGCGCTAAGGTCGGATTCGAAGACTCGATCTCCGAACAACAGCAAAGCTTGTTGTGGGTCGCAGCGTTTCGATGTCCAGATCAAGCCGTGCGCATCCGGCCTGTTCTGGTGGATTGCGAGAGCCCACGCAGCAGTCGTGGCATAGGAAGCGGCCGTCGTGTCGATCAGATCCGCCCGTGTAATGCGCCACCTGGCAAGGTCTGGCGCGAATAATGGCACCAGCACGATGTCTCGTTTGATCTCGACAACTGAGTGTGAAAGCGGTTTGATATTGTCGGCACCAACGGTTTTGTTCGGCTCGTCGATCGGGACATCGTGGAAGATGGTCTCGTGGGCGGCGCATTCGAAATTGGTGGCAAGGTATTGCGTCGGGATCGGCTTGCCGCTCAGAAAGAGCGGGGCGAAACGACTCGGCCGTCCCTTTCCCGGATTGAACGCGCAGCTATCGAACCGCTGGTCATGGACGCGATGAAACCTCGTTCCCACCTTGATCCCGTGTGAGTTCGAGGCGGGAAACGGTGAAGGTGGCTGGGAGATCATCCGATGATGTCTTCCGCCTCGTGCGCCGCAGCCTGCGCCACAGCCTTGGTGTCCTTGATGACGTCGACTGGTCGCTTGCCATCAAGCCAGCCATTCGGCGAGGTGAACCAGAAGGCTAACTGCCAGCCGGATTTCCTTTCGCCGAGCAACGCGAGAACCTTGCCGACCGTCTCGAGAGGCTGTCCGTCCTCGAACTGGAAGGCGGGAAAGTACTCGGCACCACCGTGTTTGATAGGGAATACCTTACCCTTCGCCTTCCAGCGCGAAGCAGTCATGCTCTTGTTCTTCGATCCGTGTCCTGCAGCATCAGCCAGGTCCTTGCTGGTGAAGCCCGGCCATTCCTGGAGGAAGCGTGCCCTTGCCTTGGCGTTGCTGTCGTAGAGCAGTCTCTCGACCTCAACGTTTGGAGCGGTGCGCATATATACGGATACCAGGGCGTCGATTGCATCGTCCGTCAACTTGCTTTGCCGGGCCTCAATAATACCGGGGACGTGCTCGACGATGTCACGGATTGTGTCCCGAACCGCTTGGTTAGGGGTCTCAACCACCACGACCATCGTGTCGTCGACGCCGGCCCCTGGTTTGGATCGCACAACCTTGGCCATCGCATTGCGCAGCTTTGATGCGAAAGCGGATGCCGGGCCTGTTCGGAGGTTGCGCTTGACGGCAATCTTTCTGGCCTTCGCTTCGCTCCTAGGAGAAGAGTCCATCTCAGTCTGCAGCGCATCCGCGAACTCTTTACCATTGTAGATGCGAAGATCCTTAGAGACGATCATCGGAATGCTCCAGGTATTTCGGTTATCATTGTCGACATAACCTATATTACCATGTCTGCCTTTTCAAGGCATCATACTTCGGAAATGCTCGCGAGGAGATTTGGCATAGAATGGCATGACGGAGCATTGCACTTCTGCAATTTGGTGGATGGTGAACGCCGAGATTCTCAAAAAGGCAATTGGCCCAGCCTATATCCTATGTCGACCTACCTTGTAGCCAGGATGATGCGCCCTCGGAGCAATACCGAACTTCTCGGAATTGGATGTTGAAAAGCACCGAACTGCAATCGAACGACCGTCAATTGCGCTATTCCGTATTCTTGCTACAGGGGCGGCAGCCGCCGTTTAACGGAAGTGCCCTTGATGACGGCTGTGCTGGTAACGGCGTGCTCGGAGAGGGCTTCAAGGACGTCGTCCATCCGTTCGATCGAACGGACGACCAGCCGGGCAAGAAAAGGATCGTCGCCGGTGATCTTGTCGCATTCGACAAACTCCGGCCGTTCCTGAATGAGCTTTTCCACCAAATGCAGTTTGCCGAGTAACGGCCTTATCCTCACCATCGCCCGTATCTGGTAGCCGATGGCGCGCGTATCGACATCGAGTGTGAAACCTCGGATGACGCCGGCATTTTCCAGTCTGCGAACCCGCTCCGACATACTGGGGGCGGACATGCCGATAAGGCGGGCAAGCTCGCTCATCGACAATCGTGCATCAGAATCGAGCGCGGCAAGAATGCGCGCGTCCGTCTCGTCCAACGTTGAGTTTCTGGATTGAAGGTTATGAGGCGCTTTTGGCTTCGACATGACGAGAAAACTACCCGATTGTCCCATGCTTGGTGTTGATCGCAATCGGCGTCGCCATCGTAAATGTCGTGACAATCAGCGCGGCTGACGTTTCAGATACGGCCTCGATCATGCTCGGCATTCTCGCCAGCTCTGCGGCGTTGGCGATCTGGATCGCCTATGGTCTTGTGAATGCAGCGGTTATGCGGTCCGGCGACGCGCCGGATGGGTTGCAATGGACAGGACTGCAAGGTGTCGGCGCGGCGATCGGAAGCCTTCTCCTGTTGCCGCTGGCCTCTTTCGAGCTGACGGATACGGCATCCGCGTCTGAAACCTTCCACTTCATTGGATGGGCGTTGGTGATGGGACTAGCCAGCTCGTGGTTCGCCACCTGGTGTTGGGTTGTCGCTTCCCGTCGCCTGCCCCTTGCTCTTTCCGCCCAGCTCATTGTTGCGGAAACGGTGTTCGGTCTCGCCTATGGCTTCATGTTCGAGGGCCGATTGCCGTATCTTGCCGAGGCCGGCGGAGCGGTTTTGCAGTTCGCTGGCGTCTGCTCGGCCATCGCAGCGTTCTGCAAGCCGCGCTCTCTCTCTGATTTGTCGAAAACCTCAGTCGCAAAAGTATAAGTTTGCTGCAGGATACAGACAGGCGAAATTGCTGAGTGAAAGGATTGCTAAATCGTCTCCGCGTGGTGTCCTGTCCTTAGAGCGCTCGTTCACTCCAGCCCGATCTCCGCAGGATCAGGAACGGTTTGTGCAAGGATTTCTTGGATGGTCTTACGTTGTCTTGGAGGCATATCCGGTGACCGGGCCAACGATGCTGCAATGGCCGATTTCAATTTCGCCGCCGTCGGCAGGATGCGCTCTTCGGTCCTGGTGAAGAGATCATCGACAGCGGATCCCGGCGCTGCATCGGCCGGCGCGTTGGATTTGGGTCGGCCCGCTTTTGCCGGCATTTTCTCTACGCTTCGCGCCACCCACTTCGGATAGGTAGGAGCCTCAAGGGCCTGTGATGGATCTTTCTCTGTGGGCTGACTCTCATTGCCTGAACTTCCAAGGAGATCGTATTCCGGCGACAGCGCGGGAACCGGCATCGTTGCTTGGAACTCCAGGTCAGGGAGTTCCTGTCGTTGCTGCCGGGCATAGTCGGCGGCAGTCTTGAATGGCTGTGTCGTATGATAGCGAAGCTTCCCTCCGAAGATCGGGTGCTGGCCCTCCACGAGCAGAATCATCCGGTCCTCCGGCATCTGGCGAACCTCCTGCGGCATCATCAAGTCTCGCTCGCGGATCTGTTCAACCTTGGTTCGCCGCGACAGGCCCATAGGTTCGAGGGTGCGCGATTCCGACTGATAGCGGATGGTGCGCTTTCCGAGCGCACGAGAGGCGTATTCTGCGGTTGCCTGATCGTTGGCACCGAGGATGAGCTGAAGGCCGCAATTGCCGAGCAGCGAGTGGCGAGCAGTTTCCCCATAGATCTCGTCGAGGGTTTTCAGGTCCTGGATGATGAAGGCCATCTTGATGTTGTAGCCGGCCACATAAGGTAGCTTGTTCATGATCTCATCCATCTTCTTCAGCTGCCGGAATTCATCGAGCAGGAAGTAAACGGGTACTCCGGTCGGATTATGCTCGCGGGTAAGCAGGTCCATGACCTGCTGCACGAAGAGCGTGAGCAACGGTCGCAGGATCGTCATGTCGGTGATGTTTGGCGCCAGGTAGATGCTGACCGGCCGGCGCTGCAGCGAGGCAAGGTCCATGTCCGTTACGCTGGTCGCGGCGACGACGCGTTCGTTGCGGAACGGCGCCAAGGCCTTCTGGATGTCGAGGAGCGCCGAACGGGCTGCTCTCTCATTCAACGCGATGTAGGCGTTGAAGCTCTCGGTCGTGAAGCGCGTGAGATAAGGCTCCTTCTCCTTGATGAGCTTCATCAGCACTTGTAGATCGACGCCGGAATTGAAGATGCTGTTGACCTCACCGAGGTTACGGCGGTTCCTGTAGTGCGCGCTTTCCAGCACGTAGCTGATGATGCCGGCGATCACCTGCTGTGCAACACCCTGCCAGACGGCGTTTTCGGAGCCTATGGTTTCCGGGATCAGGATGCTCGCCATGTTTTGGATGTCGGTAGTTCGGCTGCCGCGATCACTGCGTACGAAGTCGAGTGGATTCCAGCGATGCGTTTTGGTTGCACCCGGCGAGAAGAGGAAGACTTGGTGCCCCTTCGCTTTTCTATAGCCAGCGGTGTGTTCGAAAATCTCGCCTTTGAGATCAGTGACGATCATCGAGCCGGGAAACATGAGCGCATTGGGAATGACATAGCCAACGCCCTTACCGGAGCGCGTCGGGCCGATGATCAGATGATGCCGGTCGTCCTTGCGGCGGAGAATGTTGCGTCCGACCCGTCCGAACACGTGGCCATCCTTGCGAAACCACCCACCGCGCCGCAGCGACGCCATGTCTTGGAAGGCTGCGTCGCCGAGCGGGCTCGACGGGCGCCGCAGACCAACGATCGCTGCGATTGACGCAATAACGATGGAGGGCACGAGGGCGCCGGCGGCGACCAGCTGCAGAGGCCGACTGTTCGAATAGGCCAGCAATTGCTGGAACGGCGCGAGTGGATTGGTGGTCGTAACAAGATTGAGGATGCGGCCATCCTTCCAGACAAGTTGGAGGATCACGCTATAGCTCAACATCCAGACCGCGACGGCGATCAGAAGGCAGAAGAACAGATAGACTGCCTGGTAGGATCTGCTCACGAGGACCGCCGGGAGAAGAAAATCTCGGAGACGCCGCGCCGCCCGCCGTCGCGGCGCAGCTGGATGACGATCGGAATGACCATGCGGATGTACGACATCAGATCCTGCTTCGAATAACCGGACGATACGCCGGCTTGCATCATCATCATCGCAAGCTGTTCATAGGCGCCCATCGGCGTGTCGGCATGGACGGTCGACATGCTGCCCGGATGACCGGTGTTGACGGCGCGCAGGAACGCGAAGGCCTCGACGCCGCGGACCTCACCGACGAACAGCCGGTCCGGCCGCATGCGAAGCGATGCCTCCAGCAACGACTGGATCGTCACCTGCGCGGTTCCCTGATCGCCGCGCGAGGCCAAGAGATGCGTGCTGTTGCGGTGGGGCGGGAAGAGCTCGCGCGTGTCCTCTAGTGTCAGGATGCGTTCGTGCTCGTCGATGCTCTTGAGGCAGGCATTGAGGAAAGTGGTTTTGCCGGTGGACGTCCCGCCGCTGATCAGGATCGAGACACGCTCGCGCACCGCCGTCACGATGAAGTCATGGATCCGATCCGTGTCCAACAGGGCTAAAAGTTTCTCCTCAGTTGCGCTCAAGCCGCCGACGGTCACTGATACCTTGTCCAGCGCGCCACTATCCCGATACTGCGCCAGCGTGAGATCGCTGATCACCTGCTTGCGGATGGAGATGGCGCCGCCATCGGGCGCCGCAGGCGGGAGGACCACTTGTATACGCTCGCCGGAGGGCAGCGCGGCGCTGAGCAGAGGATTGATGCGGCTGATGAACTGATTGCTGACGGCGGCCACGCGCTCGCCGATATGTTCGATCTCGGCGGCCGTTAACGCAGGCACGGCATAAAACGCCATATGGTCGGCGCCAAGGCGTTCGACGAAGACCTCGCCGGGGCGGTTGACGGAAATCTCAACGACTTGCGGGTCGTCGAGAAACTCCGCCAAAGGCAAGAGCGCTCGCTTCAGAAAGTAATGCGGATCATTGCCGGGCGCCGTGACCCGTGCCGAGGCCTCGCTCATGCTTGATCTCCTTCAATGCTTCCTCGACCGGATCCGGGTACATGGCGGAGAAGTCGAGGTCCTGACGAACGTAAACGAAGATGCGCTCGCCCTGGTGGACGCTGATCGTCGGCGGAATGCGAAGGTTTTCTCCGAGTGCCTGGTTGGCCATGTCGGAGAAGGTCTGGGCGATCGTCTCTCTGGCGAGCTCGGCAGCTTGATCGGAATCTGATTCGTCATTTCCATTGCTGCTCGAGTAGGAACCGTTCCCATGACCTGTGAGGTAGGACGAGGCGGCCCCCACGATCGAAAGCAGGATGGCCGAGCCGAAGCGCTCGCGCCATTTGTTATCGACGGTGCCGGTCAGCCCTGAGCGGCCGAGACTGTCGGTGCCGATGCTGTTCAGGCGTACGGAGATGCCGTCATCGCGAAGTAGCCGTGTCCAGATGACGAAGATGCGTTTCTGCCCGCGGGTGACTTCCGACTGGTATTCACCGATCAGACGCGTGCCTGTCGGAATGAGTACGCGGCGGCCGTCGAAGGAATAGACGTCCTGGGAGGTGATCGCACGGATCTGCCCGGGCAGGTCGCTGTTGATGGCCGTCTCCAGAAGACCGGGAATAAGCGTACCTTCCGGTATCATGGCGTCGATCCGGCCGATCTGGCGGGCTTTTGCCGATCGGTCGCCGATCGCCGAGGCTGTAGCGAGGAACTTGCTGCTTCGATCCTCACCCGCGACGGTCGGCGCTCCTTCGGTGATTGCGCCGTTCAATGCGAAATCACCACTATCGGCATTGGCCGAGTCGACGATGATCTGTTTCGAGAGATAGCGCTGCGGGAATTCCTCCGCGGGCTGTTCGCCCTGCTGCTCGGTCTTTTCGATGGCGATCGGTGGCGGCGGGACGTCGAATTCGGTCGTGTCGGATGGGTCTTCCTTTTTCTCCTGCGGAGGCTCGGGAAGCTGAATGACCTGGTCGTCCGATTTCTGCTCAGGTTCCGGCTCTTGGCGGAGGAAGGTTGGCGGACGAAACGTCGTGGTCGAGAACTCCTCGTCGCCCTGAAAGACATCCTGACCCGCCTTCTTGGGTGCAAAGACGAGGACATAGGCAAGGGCAGCGCCAACGAGCAGTATCACCGCCCCGCCGAGCACTTGCTTGCGCTTCACCCGCTGGTCGCGCACCTCGCTCTGGTCGGCTTCCAGCATCGCTTCGAGTTCTGGCGATCGTTTCATTCGTTGCCGCTCCTTCTGCGCGTCGTCGCCTTGTTGTCGAAGACCGGCCCCATGATGGCAGGGTCCGGTGCGCCGAAGTCGGGCTTGCGGAGATTGAAAATGCAGGTCCACTGATTGCCGTCGCGCAGGGTGTACTGTGTGGCGGTGCCATCGACGACGATGTAGTCGCCCTCGCGCCGAAAGTTGCGCAGCGTCTCGGTGAAGTCGGCATTGACCGCGAAAATCGCCGGGGCCCTGGCTTCAAATTTGAAGAAGGTCTTCCTGCCGTCGTCGAAGACCACCAGCGGCTTCAGGCTGCCGTCGCCCGAGAAGGAATAGTCGATGTTGACGTTGGCCTTGTCGATGCCGGAAATGTTCGGATAGGCGGTCCGGGCCTCGGCTTCCTTACGCAACGAGGCATTCAGATCCTTGTCGGGATAGATGAAGCGGATGCCGAAGATCTTTTTGTTGTCCTCCGGCGCGAAGTCGCTGAGCTCGAGATAATAGATGCGTTTGGTGGTCACCACGTTCATGTTGGTGGCGGCGTTCTTCGCCTTCGGCTTTACGAAGAGGATGTTGCCCTTGTCGGTCGGCACCACGTCCCAACTGTCGCTGTCTCCAACGGCGATCGTCTCGAACTTTTCGCCCTCATCGAAGATAATCATGGTCGAGATGCCGTAGGTCGCGAAGACGCGCACGACGTTGTTCGGCTGGTAGACGATACTCGTGACGCGTGGATCGAGCCGGCCGGGAGAAGGCGTTTCGGCAGCCCATGCGCCTGCAATAGTGGCAAGGCTGATCATGAGGAAAATGGGGAAATGTCGGGTCACTGACCGCTCCCCACCACCGTCTCCTGGTCGCGCCGGTAGTCGTAGACCTGGAACCCCAATGGGTTTTCGAAGCGCCACTCGTTGGTGGCGGGCGTGTCGGTATAACGGTAGCGCACCACGGCGATCCAGTGGCGGACGATCGAATCTGTATCCGAAATCTCCGTTGTGGAGAAGCGCACAATGCCGGTGCTGTTGTTGGGGAAGGTCACGGACGCGATCTCGGTCATGACGCGTGTGTTGCGGCCATAGGCTTTTGCCGGGTTCTTCGGATTGGTCTTGCTGTGGAAGTCCTGTAGCTCGCGGGCTGCATTGCCCGTAGAGAGCAGAGCGGCGATCCCGAAATTCTGCTCAATCGCATAAGGATCGTAGCCTTCGCGGGCACGAATGTAGCGGACGATGTTCGCCTGGGTGATTGCCTGCTGTTCGGTGAGGGCGACGGGCCGCGTGAGTCCCGTCTTTACCTCGACATAGCCGGTGTTCTTGTCGACTTCAACGATATAGGGCTCGAAGCTTTTGAGCGGTACCAGCATGACAAGGGCGATCAGGCTGAGCAACGTGATCGTGCCGAAGATCATCGTCACGAACCAGGCAAGCGCCCGCGATCGTTTCGCTCGTCGGACGATCTCCTGCTCCCAAATCTCTCCGCTCTGATAATAGGTTCGTAAATCAAGGTCTTTGACGTCAGCCATATTCTCTCATCTTCTCGAAAATCACTGCTCAAGTCGGGTTGCCCTGTTGGGATATTCTGCTTTGCATGGCTGATTTGACCGCGGACCCGTCGTCTTCCCCGCCGCCCCGGATTCGGTTCCTTAAACTGAAACCGGCCCGATAGGCGCCGCGCCCCGCCGCTTCGCTGCCGCGTGCCATGGCCAGCGGGTATCGGATTCCAAATCGATGCGAGATGCCGGTTGCAGCACCTCCGACGCCTGACGCAATGCCGCCGGCAATCCCTTGGCCGATCGACTGGATGTAGAGCATGACGAAACCGCCGGCGATGCAGAGCAGCAGGAAGCCGGCGGT
Organism: Rhizobium gallicum bv. gallicum R602sp; assembly: GCF_000816845.1. Taxonomy (NCBI): domain Bacteria; kingdom Pseudomonadati; phylum Pseudomonadota; class Alphaproteobacteria; order Hyphomicrobiales; family Rhizobiaceae; genus Rhizobium; species Rhizobium gallicum. The sequence continues at coordinate 119,509 of NZ_CP006880.1, forward strand.
ATCCGCCAGCGCCAGGGTCCTCGAGCCGCTCGCCGCATCGATCTTGGACAGTTCCGGATTCATCGCGGCGATCAGAAAGGCGGCGACGACGTAGATGAAGAGTGGGATCAGTGCATAGGTCAGGACCTGATTGAACCAGCCCATGCCATAGCGGCGGCTTCGATCGAACAGAAAACACGAAACAAAAATCGGTGCGGTGCCGATCAGCACCCACAGCATCACCTTGGCAAGGATCAGGATGGCAAGGGCCACAGCGATGAACACACCGGCGCCGACCATGATCAGGAGGCCAATCATGCTGGGGAGGATCGAAAAATAGCCCGACTGCTCGGCGAAGACTGAGGCCGCCTGATTGGCCGTTTGCCAGATCATCGACATGCCATTGGTGGGCTCGGTAATGCCGGTTCCGGAGGCAGCCAATATCGCCCGGCCGACATCTTCCGGTGTGTCGTTGATCCAATGATAGACAAAATTATTGAAATTGCCCCAGGAGCTGACGAGAAGCAGGATCATCACCATGCGAATGATGCGTAGCACGATCTCGCCAACCCCTAGGCGCGCCGTGCCCATCACGAGCTGCAGACCGTACCAGGCGACGTAGACGACCAGCATCAACCGCAAAAGCGGCAATATCTCGTTGCCGACGATCGTATAGGCCTGCTCCGAAAAAGTCGCGCCGGAGTTCTCGATGCGCTCGAGAAGATCGCCGAGGAAATCCTGCATCTTACTCCTGTGCCTCCTGAACGCCGATCGCGGCGAATGCCGCTGCCGGATCGTTGACGGCTCGCATCGGTCCGCATTCGCGTCTGTGGTCCTCGGCGAAGGACATCAGGTTTGTCGGCCGCTTGCAGGGCGCTGTTTTCTCTTTGACGGTCCCGCAGGCTGTCGCCGCAAGGGCCAGCGCCGCAACCAGGAGCAAACCGAGGATTCGTTGCATCGTCAGTTCCCGTATGTAAGCGTCTTCTTGGTGTTGGAGATATCGGTGAGGCGGCGCTGGTTTTCGGCCTGCAATGAGGTGACGGCACCGTTCATCACGCCGATCAGCTCGTTGAGCGTCAGGCCAGATTGCACCTGAAGCTGTGTGTTCTGGTCGATCGAGCCTTTGATGTCCTGAGCAGTGCCGATTTGGGCGCCCGCCTGCTCGAAGGCGCTGCGACGGCTCTCGATCGCCTGTTGAGACCCGTTAATAAGAGCGGAAACGCCGAGCAAGGTGTTCACCAGTTGCTCATACGACTTGTCGCCGGAGAAACTGCTGTTCTCCTTTCCGGATAGTGACTTCACCAGTCGCAGACCGTTGATGAACGCGGTTGCCGCCTTTGTAATATCGGCGCTCATGCTGCCAAAGTTCGGCACGCCGTCTTTCAGGATGCTGTCGAAGGAAGGGATTGTCGCGACGCTGAAGCCATTGCCGATGGCGAGGCTCTTCAGCGGCCCGGCCATGCTGCCACGATCCCCGGTGACAGCCTGCAACGTCTCTTCGACCGTGGTCAGAATGTTCTTGTTGGTATCGAGGATCTGGCCGGTCGTCGCCGCCGTTTTCTTGGCGACCTCGTAGTTGGTGCGGTCGATGACCGGCACGTCGGCCAATGCAGACGCAGGAAATGCAAGCAGCGCGAGGCCGCCCCAAAGGATCGTTCTCATCTCTCGATTCTCCCATCATTGAGGCTCCAGCATCAGCTGGACCTGGTTCTCATTTTCCCGTCTTTCGACGCAGGCCTGTTCCTCATCGCTCCAAACAAGATTCTGGCGCGCGTCGCATGGGTGCGTGGCGTCGCTCGGCTTTTCATCATCCCTGTCGGGGGTGGCGGTGCGCGACGAGCCGGAGAGGTGAGCAGATGAGACGGCGTTTCGCGAATTGACGAGACCGGCCATCGCGGTGGCGAGCTTGATGATGTTGTTCATCATCTCGAGATTAGCATTGCGCGCGGTGGAATTGTGGTCCCAGCTATCCTGGATAGTGCCGGTCTGCAGCTGCCCGAGTTGCTGATACCAGCTTGCCACGTTGCCGAGACTGTCGCTTGTCGACGCTGTCGTACCCATCGCATTCAGCGTTGACGATCGCATGCCGGTATAGGCTGTCTCACCGCCGCCAAAGTTGAGGGGTATGCCCGATTTGTCCGATCCGCCGAAGGCGGGCAGCCAATCTCGAGTGATCGAGGCCACGTAGCCCTGTGTCTCCTTGAACGGTGGAATCCCGCCATATCTGTTCACGTTGCCGGGGCCTGAATTATAGGCCGCAAGCGCCAACGATACGTTGCCGCCGTAGCGATCCAATTGTTGCTTGTAATAGCGCGCGCCACCGCGGAGATTCTGTTCGATGTTGTTTTCGTCGACACCCAATTGCGCCGCCGTGCCAGGCATCAACTGGGCAAGGCCGGTGGCCCCGGCGACGGATTTGGCGCAGGGGTTGAAGCGGCTCTCCTGGTAGACGAGAGCGAGGAACTGGTTTTCGTCGACGCCTTCCTCGCGCGCGACACGGCGCACCAGACCGGAGATTTCCGGATTGGCTTCGGCCGCGCCGACCGGATCGTTGCGCCGTCCGGGACGGTACATCGAGCAGGTGACAGAGGTATGGATCGTATAACGCCCGTGATCGGTGTCTTCGATGCTCGTCGTCGCCTCATCCCGATCCTTCCGTTCGCCGAGATTGGTGTCGTCGACGACCGGCACGTCCGCCCATGCGATAGAAGCCGAAATCATCGGCGCGAGCATTGCTGAGAGAACGGCGACCCTCATATATTGCTCTCCCAGCCGCAAAATTTTCCAAGCCATGCGGCCGGATCATCGCCATAGATTTCGCGCAGATGCGCGCATTCCTCGATGGTCTCTTTTCGGCCCGACAGGACCTTGATCAAGTCGGGCATCACGCCGAGATCTAGCTTGGCGATGACACTGTCATTGCCATGCTTGATCAGGAATGCCCGCTTCTCCGGCGGCGTCGTGCGGATGAAGTTAAACTCCTTCGCTGTCAGGCCGAACCGGTGGATGTAGCTTTCCTCGTCGGCGCGCGGATTGGGGAAATGGATATTGGTCGCCGACTGCTCGATCAGTGTGTGAGCCGCAGGTGAGCGAGCGATGTCGGCCGCCGATTGGGTCCCGAAGCCGACGATGCCGTTCAGCTTGCGGATCGTCTTCATCTTGTCGACGATGAAGTCGCTGAATATCGGATCCCTCAAGAGCCGCCAGCCCTCATCCATGAAGATCATGACCGGCGTGCCGTCGAACAGCTCATTCAGACGATGATAGATGTACATGAGCGCCGGGCTGCGCACCTCGTCATTGTCGAGGATGCTGGTCATGTCGAAGCCGAAGGCCGCGCGCCCGGAGAAAGAAAGCACGTCATGGGAGGCGTTGAAGAGCCAGGCCTTCTCGCCTTCGATCCAGGGCCGGAGGCGCGAATGAAGATCGTTTGGACCGGCGCGTGTTCGACCGGTCAGCAGGCCTGCGAGATTGGAAAGGTTGCGTTGGAAGGTCGGCTCCTGCATCAACCTGACGACGGCGCGTTCCAGGATATCTTCCTCCTGCCTGTCAAAGGCGGTTCCGTCGCCCAGGCGCAGCATGGCCTTCAGCAGCCGCAGCAGGAACTCGCGGTTCTCACCCGTGTTTTCGAGCTGCAGCGGATTGAAGCCGGTCGGCGTACCCGGCGACAGAACCTCATAGGCGCCGTTCATCGCGCGAATGAAGATTTCGGCTCCACGATCCTTATCGAAGAAAACCGCTTTCGGACTTGGCCGCACGCGAAATGCCTGGGCAAGCAGGAAGGTCAGCGCCACCGTTTTGCCGGAACCGGTCGGGCCAGTTACCAGAAAATGCCCAATGTCGCGTTGGTGGAAGTTGAACCAATAGGGCGTCTGGCTGGTGGTTTCGAGGATGGTGATCGGATTACCCCAATGCAGAGCGTCTCTCTGACCCGACGCGAAATTGTGCATTGACGACAGGCCGGAGAAGTTGGCGCTCGACAGCATGGCCTTGCGGGCGATGTAGGCATGGTTCCCCGGCAACTGCGCCCAAAAGGACGCCTCCAGGTTCAAATCTTCCCGCAGCCAGTTGATGTTCATGTCGGTAAGGCAGGCGCCAAGATCGGAGACCGCCTTGTTCACGCCCCCGAGATCCCGCGACAGGCAGAGCAGCGAGAGATGATGGAATCCGAAAATGGCTTCCTGGTTGAGAAGGCTGTTCAGCGCAAAGTCGATATCGTTCTCGACATCGCTGCCGGCTTCATCCGATGCGCCGATCTGGCGTTTAAGGCGCGAAATGCGTTCCTGCGCGATCGGCTTGTCGGCAATCGTGAAGGATTGGGTGAGGATGAATTCGTGATTGACCTGCAGGAGCCCGTCCAGCATGCCCGGCCCTGTAAATGGCGGATACTCCTTGATCGAAAGCATGGCGCCGAAGCGGTTGTCTTCAGGGACAGCTCCTTGTGCCTGAAGCGTCCGCCGGGAAAAATGCAGCCGCGAGGTACCGACATAGTTTGCAAGCTCCATGCGCGGCAGCCGCATGCCGCGCTTTAGCCCGCAGGTAAGAACCATATTCAGGAATTCGCATGGCTCGGAATAAGGTTCGTGCCCCCGGTAGGCTATTCCGAGGGTGCGGGCGCCATATTTGCTGAGGTCGCGGACCAGGCTGTCGGTCAGCTCCTCGAGCTCGGTCGTTGCCTCTCGCAGCTGTTCGTCGTGTGCGGCGCGACCGGCGGCCTTGTTCAGGAAGCGCCGAACGCGGTCACCGGCGGCCAGTGCGCCGCGCAATCCTGATCGCAGGACCGTCAGATAGATCTCATTGGTGAACATCCGCTTGTGGCCAAGCGCCGCCATATAGCGCCGGTCGACCACCTCGCAGAAGGGATCTTCGAAATCTCCGTGCATGACAGTATCGACCTGCCGACGGATGACTGTCGACCACAAGGAGAACCGGCTCGATCCGAGCGCACGGATCATGGTATTTTGGACCACCGAGCGCATGTTGAGCTCGGCCTGGTCTTCCGTCTGGAAGAAGAGCCCATCCAGTTTTAGGACCGCCATCACGGCGCCGCTCTCAAGCCGAAGGATGGAATCAGCGACATGCCTGAGATAGGGTATATGACCTGCCATCGGCCGTTCGCGATGACCGACAGATCCAAAGCCGAGCTCTTCGCGGATCACCTTCAGCATCGTCACGGCCCGTAGGAGTTGGCGCCCCAGAACGTCTTGTTGGGCGTTCGGGGTGTCAGCCGTGTTGCAACCTGCAGGACATCGAGGATCCGGCTGTCCCAGGCGCAAAGGGTGAACAGCGTCATATAGGTGACGGGCGCAGTTAGAAATGCCCAGATCGTATTCGACGCCAGCCAGGCAATGATCGTCAGGCCGAGAATGATCACGCCGGCGAGGTAGGGCACACCCCACAGCGTCGGTGAACGCGTTAGGCCGATGACCAATGGTGTGAGGACGGGTTTTTCCGGGTTCTGGCTGATCATGCTCATGACCCCACGATCGCAATCAGGGAATCGACGATTCCAGGACCTCCGAAAACAAGGCCGATGCCGAGGGCAATACCTCCGGCCAGGAACCAGCTCAGTCGGCCTACCCAGGCCAGAAATCCCATCGACATCACGGCGATGATTGCGCAGAGGCGCCCGAACGGGCCGGTGATGAAATCGACGATCGCCTGGAAGATCGCTTGAAGGGGCGCGAAAGCCTGGCCGAGTTCCTGCGCGTATGCGTAATCGGCCAAAATCAGCTGCGCCGCAGCCACCAGACCAATGACAAGAATTCGGCGGCGTCTAATATGGGGTAAACGAATGGCTTGCTTCATTTTCTGCTCCCTCTTTCATGTCAGAACTTCATGACACCGCCGACGAAGCGGCCGACGGACGTGCCGCCGATGACACCGCTGTCCACGGATCGCCGTGCGGATTTGTCTGGAACCGTGCGACCTTGCGGAGCACGTAACCCGAGCTGGAAATTCAGGATCTCGGCCAGGTAGCTGACGGTTTCCGCATAAGGCGGAATACCGTCATGATCTCGGACGGCCTGGGCGCCGGCGTTGTAGGCGGCGGCCGCGAGTAGCGGGTTCTGAAATTTGTCCAGAAGTGCTCGCAGGTGACGGATGCCGCCATCGATATTGGCGACAGGATCGCAGACGTCGCTCAAGCCGAGTTCTCTTGCAGTTCCCGGCATCAACTGCATGGGGCCGCGGGCGCCCTTCGAGCTATTGCGGACACGGTCGAAGCGGCTTTCCGCCCAGGCAACGGCGGTGGCGAAGCCAGGATCAACGCCATGTGCACGCGCCGACCGCTCGATAATATCAAGGATTCTGTCCGCAGTTACGGGTGAAACTTGGCATGGCGCTGTTGGCGGTGCATATCCATTATTGTTCTCGCGTGAGTTTCGTATGAGCGTGTCGACAGAACCTCTTTCATCGTCATCGGGACTCGCTTTTAGATATCCGATATTGTTCTCGACGGCTGCTGCCGACGTTGGCAGGACGACGCCGTTGGCATCCAGGTAAAAAATCGAAGTGTCGACTTTTTTCCCCGGATTCGGACCGTTCGACGCCTTATGGGCACTGCGGTCGCTTTCGAGAGAAAGACTATTTATATCAAATATGTGATAGTTCTCCGCCGCCTCCGCCGCGGCAGGATGACTCGCTGCAACTACCGCATAAGTCATTATCGCTAGGTTTTTGAGCAGACGCTGCATCTACCGAAACTCGCTTCAATTCCCAGCTGGCTGGAACCTCTGGGTGATGAATGATGATTGCGAAAGTTTACCGTATATGATATCTCGTACATCAAAGAAAGCGACTCGAAAAGAGGAAAAATGCAACTCAAGCTTACGCAAACACGTATTAAATACGGATATGTTCTATCTTCGAGCGCGAGTTGGGTGTCGCTGCTCGTGGCGCTGACGGCCGGATCGGCTGAGGCGGCGGGTTCAGTCAACGGTGATTACATCCGCTCGCTCGCCGCACCCGGAAAGACGGTCCTCGTCGTCGAGTACTACGATGGACAGAAGTCCGTGGCGGCGCGAAAGGGTTACGCGTCTGCCAACGGGTTCCAGGCGACATCGTCGACGGATTTCAGGGTGGACGACAAGACCTCGCTGCATCTGTTCGGACTTGAGCCCTGCCGGGGCGAGATGGTCAATCGGACCGAAGGCTTCAGCGGGCGATGCGATGACTTCGCAAGGGAACAGCTCTCGATAAAGCTGAAGGCGGCAAAGGTTCTCTATTGCCGCGCTTTTCTTTCGGAAGAGAACGCGGCCATGCAGGACGTGACCTGTTTCGGCTATTACAATTATCCCGGTACGCTCGATACGGTCGATAATATCGAAGAGCAGCTTGTCTCGCTTGGAGCGTTACGGCTTTCCAAAAAAGCGGATGGCTCGCCGATGCGGCCGGATCTTGTTGAGGCCGAGAAGATTGGCCGCGGTGGCTTTGGCATGTGGGCAGATCCACGGGTGCAGGGCCAATGAGCGGAACTGGCGGTATCACGGTTGGCCTGATCCTGGCGCTGGAAGCCTCGACAGCGTTCGCCGCGCCGGCGGGATATTTCGATCTCGGGGCGCGCGCCGTGCTGGAGACCGGTAATACCTGGTCGATGAATGGCCATCGTTACCGGCTCTATGGCGTACAGTCCTGCCTTCGCGGCACGACCTTCACCAACAACGCCGGCAAAAGTCACGATTGCGGTGACGCATCACTTTCTGTGGTCGCCGCCTTCATCAAGGACACGCATCCAGCCTGCGCCCCAATCGCGGAAAATTCCGCCGTCACCTACGTCGTTTGTTTTGCGGTGGTTGCCGGTCAGCATCTGGATCTCGGGACGATGATGATATCCGAAGGCCATGCCTTTGCGGCCCTCGACGCCGATGGCCTGCCGGTCAATCCCGCTCCGCAGGTCAGGACTTTGGCAGTTTTCCAATGTCCAGCACCCGTCGATCCTTCTCGGACGTCGTGCAGCGAGGGGTATCCAGGAGGGTGGCGGGCAATGAGGAATTTAGCAGCCAGTTTGATGATGATTTCGGGGCTCGGCAGCTTTCAAGCGGCAGGCGCGGATCTTCCGCGCGACGACCGCTACGGCATGCGGCCCACTATTGTCACCCTTCGGCCCGCGATCAAGGGAAGGGTATCGGTCATCAGCGGCGACACGTTGTGGTTTCCCGAGTTTGGCCGGAGAGTTCGCTTGGCAGGCATCGATGCTTGCGCCTTGCCGCAATGGGCATTCGATCCATCGATGGAGCAAGCGACGTCCTCTCCAGCACCTGTTCCATGCGGTCCGCTTGCCAAGGCCTGGCTCAAGCGCGTTGTCGGCACGGCGATCGTCGTCTGCCAGCCGATCAGTCACGCCGGCCTTGACAATCTGTCCGGGAGATGTTCGGCCCGGGGGTGCGACCTGGGACTGGAGATGCTGCGTGCCGGGTGGGCCAGGACCGGTTTGAAGGGGTTCGCCAACTCTCAGTACCTCGCCGCTCAGCGCCACGCCCGGTCCGCGCGTTACGGTCTCTGGGGTACCTACGCCCTTGGCATGGACGAATGGCAACGCAAGGCAATCGATCGCACAACGCAGCGCCGCCCGTTGGCCGATTGGAATCTCCTCTCAGACCGGGAGCAGGAAATCACGCCGCCGTTCGCCGACTGGCGCAATAGACCGCGACGAACCGACCGATAGGGAAGGACACGAGGATGCGACTGGTTCTGGCATTTGCTTTCATGTTCGGCTTCTCGCTGCCATTGGCGCCGGTCGAAGCGAGTGAATGGGGTTGCGAGATTTTGCTGTGCGCCGCCGCCGAAAATCCATCCTGGCAGGGTGTGCAAAGTTGCCATCCACCTATGGAGCGGTTGATTTCGGCCATGAAGCGGCCCGGCTTTTCATGGCCCACGTGCCCCGAGGGAGGTGCGGGAAAAACCGGCTATCAAAAATATGCTGACTGCCCGGCCGGATGGATACCAAGCGCCGGACAGCGAGATTTTGATCGTGGTCGCGGCAGAGAGCTGTCTCGCTGCAGCCGCGTCGTCGATCGGTGCAGCGGTCGCAACTTTCGGCCACGGTATGGCTCGGACAATAATCGCGTGGTCATCGATGGAAACATCACCCGCGTCTACTCCGGCAACAATTCATGTCGTTACATCGAGTTCTCGGCGCGGCCCCTGCGTGACAAGCCCTACTATTTCGACATCAAGGACGACAATTCAGGCAAGGAAACCCGACGTTTCTTTGATCTGCGGAAGTGAGCGCCGGCGTAGGTCGAATTCGACGACACCGTAACCCGCTGGTGGCGGCCCGCGTTTTCAAAACGGTGACATTTACCAGGTGCATGAGACCCCGTCGATGAGCTCCATCACCCACGCACGGTTTCGTGTATGCCGCTATCTACGCGAAAGCGGCAATCGCATTGATTTCCCTGAGTGGGGGTTGCGGTGAATCTGCCTTCAAGTGATAAGAACCTTGGCTTGAGGCGCTTAGAGCACATATATGACCACGAAAACTGAGAAATACATCGAAAGCGCGGGTCTTGTTGAGACGCGTGATCCCGAAATCGGGAACCCAATCTATCGGCGACCAAGTTTCGATGGTCCTCCTGAACTGGGTGAAATGGACAACCAGATCGGCGAAGCATTGCGTGCGGCGCGCGAGAGACAGGGGCTGACACGGCCTGAACTCGCGCCGCTCCTTGGTCTCACCACACAGGTTTACGGGCGATACGAGCGTGGCGAATCGAAGATGCACGTGACTCGTCTGGTGCACTTGAGCGAGCTGTTGGATTTCTCACCGTTCGATCTGCTCTTTGCTGCCGCGCCACATTTGTGGGGGGCGTCCAAAGAGGAAGCGGAACTGCGCCACCGGTTAATGAAGCACATTGAGGAACTTCCTTTGGACAAAGCCAGGCTGCTTCTCGGGGTCGTCGAGGCTTTCTTGTCGACTCAGCGTTCCTGAAGTTGGAATCGGAGCTAACTCCGCTTCGGCGCGTACGCTGACGACGGACCGAAATTCCCGCCCTGGGGCGCGCTCCAATGCTGGTGTGAAGAAGAATGGGCAAGGCCTTGAGACCGGTATCGAGGAGATGTGGATCTGGGGCGGCTAGTACGTCGGAGAAGAGGGGCGATATCGCGCGCGTACACTCAAGCGACGGGAAAAACGCGAACCGGCGAGGTTCATGCCGTTTCCCTTCAGAAATTGTGGTGGTGCGCAGGTCAGTGGATGCGCTAAGAAAATGATTCAACGGGAGTTTTACCCTTGATGAAGTCGAGTCTCGATCATCTGCCGGAAAAGAAGCAGCGCGAACTGGCGCGTGTTGTCGAGATCATTCACGAGGAATTCGAGAACGCGTTGAAGGGAGGGGAGGCGGAATTCAAGAAGAAGGGCCGCATCTTGAAAATTATCCTCTTCGGCTCCTATGCGCGCGGAACCTGGGTCGATGAACCGCATACGATGAAGGGTTATCGGTCCGATTACGACATCCTCATTATCGTCAATACGAAGAAATTGACCGATGCCGAATATTGGTATGCGGCCAAAGATCGGTTGATGCGCGATCGAGGTATCAAGACCTTGGTCAATCCGATCATCCATTCCCGTCGTGAGGTTGGCGACGCGCTTCATCAGGGCCGCTACTTCTTCTCCGACATAAGGCGGGAAGGCATCGCTCTTTTCGAAGCTGATGATAAAGAACTTCCCGCAGCGAAAGTCCTAAGCCGTGAATTGGTTTATGAAGCCGCAAAGTTGTACTACGAACATCGGCTATGCGACGCGCGCGTTTTCCTGAAGACGTCCAAGTTTTGCCTTGCCGAAGGCAATTTTAGGCAGGCGGCCTTTCTCCTTCATCAAGCGCTGGAGCAGGCATACTCCGGGCTTCTCTTGGTCTTTTCAAATTACAGCCCCTCCTCTCACAGTCTTGCTCTCCTTCGAAATCTCGCAGAAGAACGACGGCAGGATCTCGCGGAGGTGTGGCCACGAGATCGGCATCGTTTCGTGGCTTGGTTCAACACCCTCAATGAGGCCTACGTGAAGGCACGCTATTCACCGCACTACACGATAAGTGAAGAGGCCCTATCCTGGCTGGTCGGTCGTTCAGAGGAACTAATCGATGCGGTTGATGCCGCGTGCGCCGATCACATTACACAGTTATCAGGCGCAAACTGATTTCGGCTTTTTGTGCGTTCGAGGCCGTTTATGAAAACAAGAATTGATCAGGAAACGTTCCTTTGCAAGCGTGTTCTATGATACGAATAGCGAGCCGCACAGCGCAGAAATCATCGCTGGACGAGTGGCAGGCCATCGAACACAGAGAAATCCCGCCAGCGAGCTCCTGTGGGCAAAGTGGCGCAAATCAGGCCCTTTGAGAATCGTCCACGACGCTCTCTCATCTTGTCCCGGGCTTAGACGCGGAAAAATCGACGCCAGATCGTTTGAAGCAGCCGTCCCGTAGCTGGCATTTCGCTCAGTAGGGCAGAGAGCCGGTGAGTGCGGGCGGGAAACACGGGGAAAAGAGGCGCATTTCCGCGGATTTCGGCGATCCAGGCGGGCTGAAATGCTGGGTTTTGCGACTCCAGATCAACTACCATCGATAACCTATACTTATCGATGGTTATAGCCTCGCCCAGCTATCATACGGTGTGAGGAACCGTAATATTGATATAGAGTTCCTATAAGAAATCATTTACCATGATTTCAATGGCTTACGATCTCGCGAAAATTAGCATAACAGCCTTGATGCGGCCGGCTTTCGACGCCGGCATCGCGCTCGCCCGTCTCGACGAGCGGATTGCCCGTTCGCCGGTCGGCGCGGGCTGGATCGAGCGCACCCAATTCACCGATGCCTGCGCCTCGCTATGGATCGACGGCGAACTCGTCCATCTCGAAGACCTCGTCCTCCACGACGCCACGAAAGATATTCGCACACCCAGCCACGAACTGACAATCGCCCGCGACGTGCTGCGCACCCGCCGACGCATCGCAGCCCAACTCCCCGGCTGGGCATTGTCGGCCGATGGTATCCGAAATTTGCGACAGACGTCGGACATCAATCCGGTCGGCGCTGAGGCGGGGCAGCCAAGCGGCGTCATTCGGCCCGCGGTCGCCGTCGATCCGGAAGGGGAGGGGCAAGACGCCGACGACATCGAACATCTCCCCGGGATCGATTATGCCGCCATCGATGCGGTTCTCGCCCGATCGGAAGCGGCGATCGAGAACGCGACACGGCCCGGCCGGAGTGGCGACCAAGAGAAAGATCCGATGATTTACGATCTCGACTGGGACGAGGATGCGCGGCTCGAAGAATGGCGCGGCGTGCTTCGGCAAGCGCAAGACCTGCCGGCGGTGCCGCAGGCCATCGTCGCCCTCGATGCCTGGAACGAGCTCGCTGTCCTGCAGCACGCGCCCTGGCTCGGCCGATTGTTCGCCGCCTCGATCCTGCGCCAGGCCGGCGTCACCTCCGGTGCGCATCTCGCCGCCGTCAATCTCGGCCTGAAAACCATTCCGGTCGATCGGCGCCGGCATCGTGACCGCGAGACCCGGTTGCTCGCCATCGCTCACGGCCTGATCGCGGCCGCGGAGATCGGGCTGAAGGAGCATGACCGGCTGGCGCTGGCCCGAACGCTGATGGAGCGAAAGCTCGAGGGGCGGCGGACGTCTTCAAAACTGCCGGACCTAGTCGAACTTGTCATGGCGAAACCTTTGGTGTCGGCCAAGATGGTCGCAAAGACGCTCGAGGTTACGCCGCAGGCGGCGCGGCGGATTGTTTTGGAGCTGGGGCTGAGGGAGATGACCGGGAGGGGGAGGTTTCGGGCGTGGGGGGTGATGTGACTTTGTTTTAAGAGAAAATTCATGCGCTTTCCAGTTCAGCAAAACGCGTCTGATGTCGCTCGAGATAGGGCGCATGTCCTCGAGCTATCTGGACATGCAGCGCTCCACTGCCCGGATTGAGGATCGCTAGAGCCGGGCCACTGAGCCGCGACGAGAACATCACGGCGCCGCTAGGGAGAATGGTCATCAGGTACTTGTCGAAGGCAGCGTCCAAGTGCGCCGCAAGCAGGAGGCCATTGTAGACGTCGAGTCTTTGGAAATCGGTGCTTTCCGACCACGGTATGATGTGACTGGCGCGGAGCAACGCCGTGTCTTTGACACCGGTGATCGCGCAACCACGATCCCAATAACTCTCCAAAGCTTTTCGAAAGATATCTTGACCGATTCGCTGAACCACCAAGCGTTCGGCTTCGGTCGTCTTGGGTAAGCCGCTCGTTTCCAGCTCAAATGTCCTCAGTGGACTGTCGGGCAATGACCCGCAGAGTTGGAAAGCGCGTCCAATTATTCTATAGAGCTCGCCCTCCTCCGCCGCTCGTACGAATTGGTCATTGCCGGTGGAAAACTCTTGCAATAGGGCCGCTGCCACTAGCGGAAGATCTACGCCTATCAAGAGGTAATCCAAATCGTCTCGACGGATCGATATGGTGCCCGGCACCAGCGAACTGCCGACGGTCAGAATGCCTGCCTCAGCAGGCACGACCAACTCGAAGCCTTGCTGCGCAGCCACGTGCTCTACGAGCAATCTATCCGACCGCGACAGCATTAGAGGTTCACCCGAAACAAGCGGTCTTCTTCAGGAGACCCTTGCAACTGCAGTCGCAACCAGGGCACATTCCGAAACTCTTCTGGCGGTTCGGTCGTCGTGGTGATTATATACTGAAAAAGCGGCGAAGGTCCCACATCCTCCAGCGACTGCGCAAAGCGGAAGATTTCTGAGTACAGCGATCTGCCAAGATCGGCCTCCCGCGGACTGTCATGCAACAGGAAGTCAGGATGAAGGGTCCGGCCTTCCATTGCCAGGGTAAGTGCCGCAAGATCGAAAAGCACGACAGCGAACGAGGTAATGGCGGTTCCGTCCGCAGAAGCCTTCACTTGGAGGCCGTTGCCATCGAGCCGTACCGAAGACCGTCCATTGGTTTTTACCAGGCGCGAGAAGATGGCGCTGAAGCGCTCCGACACCATCTGCACGACGCTGGCACTTTGCTGGCGATACTCGGCTAGCGAGGTCGTCAAGTCGTCCTGATCCTTCTCGAGATCCCTAACCTTTTTGTCCAACCGGTCGGCCTCTTCCAGCTCGTGCTTGAGATCCTGAACCATGTCAACGGCACGCTCTGCACGGCGCACCAACTCCGATCGGTGGCTGGCCTCGAGTTCCAAACGTTCTTGCAAATTGCGCGAGGTGTCGGTGGCCTGCATCGCAGTTGTGATCTGATACTTCAGCCCGTCCTGTTGCCGGCGGAGCGCGGTAGCCGTCGCAGTCGCACTTTCTGCACGGTTCTTGGCATCCGCAAGGCTTGCAGCCAAGGCGTCCAAGTCGCACGGCGTCAGCGCAATGCCGCAGCCTTCAGCTCGTACCTTGTCGATTGCGACTTTGCAGATCGGGCATATAGGAGTGGCGGCCTTCACGTTTTGCGCGGAAAGTTCAGGGATTTCGCTGCGGGCGACTTTCGCCTCGAGTTCATGCAGTGCGACCTGAGCTTCGAGGCTTCTTGCAGTTTCTTCAAGCCTCCCCCGCTCCGTGGCGGCGCGCTCGAATTCAGCGCTGGCCTCTCTGAGGCGCACCGCTAGCCGCCCATCATCCGCAGATCGAACTTTCGCCAAGTGCTCACTTGTGCGACGTTCGAGCTCATGTAACTGTAACCGTGAGATATCTTCCTGCCCTTTCTCGCCCAGCCGCGACAGCACTCCCTTCTTAAGCCTCGCAATATGCCAGTTCACGTTGGCGAGTTCCGAGCGGTTCACGGTGAGCTGGGAAGCGATTTCGTTCCTCCGCTTAGTGGCACTGATTTCTTCTGGTCCGAGCATACCCAAGGCGACACGTAGGGTCGCCAGCCGGTCCTCCTGACTCTTATTGCGGCCGCTCACCGGCGACTGGGAACCGCTGTCTGGGCTGCGCCATTCCAACAGGTGAGAGAACCTGCATTCCTGATCGCGAGTGAGCCAAGCCAGCACGGCCAACCAACGCTCATCAACGGGAATGCTGTTGGGCAGCAACGATGACGACTGTCCTAAAAAGGCCGTGGTCAAAGCATCTCTGAAGCGCTGCATTCCCGATGGCTCCAATGGCCATGAACACTCAACGACATCCTCACCAAGTATTGCAAAGTCACCCCGATTTGCACCCAGCGGGCGGCTGATCAGCCAGGTTGAGCTGTCCAACCTGACCTCCGCCAGAATTCGGGCGTTCAAGAATTTGCTCCCAACTGAATCCATCTGATCGTGTGGGCCGTAGGTCTTCTCGCCCAAACAGTACCGGATTAGGCGGCAAAGGGTGGTCTTACCCCCACCATGGCCAATGCGTTCGGCCGCTCCAGCACTGTCGGGCGACCAGATGACGTTCAGCCCAGGCTTCAACGGAATGTCGCGAATGATTGTTTCGTTATCTGCCTTGAGAACGATCCGCCGCACCCAAAGTCTGGGTTCGCTAGCCCCCTCCCGTGGGTGGAGCTTAAACGCCGGCCCTCCGAATAGCTCAAACTGCTGCAATGCGTTTCAGAGCCTCCGTTTCGTCGTCAGACATCTCGGTGTTCATAGAAGCAAGGCGTAGTGCTTCGTCCAGCGCAAAGCGGGCACGACCGGGCCAACTATCAATGGGGTAGTTTTCAAGATCGACCCCTGGAACCCAAGTTCGTGCTTTCGTGTCCTCGATAAGGCTTCCTGTTGCAAGTAGTGTCGACTTGGCTTCTGCCCAACCAGTTGCCGATCCTAGGCCTAACGTTATAACGCCGGCCCTAGGCTCGGCTTCCGATCCCACTAGGCGGAGCCATTCATCCCGTCGCTCGGCGGATAAGTGAGGCGTGAGTAGACGGGGCTCGAGCGAGAATAGAGCTGCTCGAATGGCAACCGCACTGTTGACCTGGCCCGGTAAAACCCTGACGAGCGCACCGAGTTGAGCAAGCGTTTGTACTTGGCGGTTGCCCTGTGGCGTGGCCCAACCGCCTGCCTCGACCGAAAGGTCGGAGTGGGTATCGCCTGTCAGGTCTAGAAATATCACGTGTGGTTGACCAGCCAAATCGGTTGCATTTGGCGTTGCAGTCTCGCCCGCCGCTAGTTCATCCCAGCGCGATAGGATGGCATCCCTTGTCTCGAAACGTCCAAACTCCTGCACCTCAGCGCGCTTGAGTGCCCCAAATGTTTCAAATCCGCAATCCGCGCCGAGAACCTCCGGAGGATCCAAAAGATAGGTCATATCCAATTTGGAGAGGCCGAAAAGGTCCCGAGCAACGAGGACATCGAGGTCGGTAGCGAGCTTCCGGCGCTTGGCGGGGTTTGTCTCTGGTGAGAATTGTTTGACGTCGAGACCAACCAAATCTGCACTGCTAAGCCAGAAATTAGCCATTTCCGAACCGGTTGCAGCCAGAAGAAGAGCTCGTTGCGCGATCGCCATCTCGACGCGGCCACTTCCGAAGGAGCGGGGAAGTGGAAGGCTATCTACGATATTGAACGCCATCTTCAACGAAATTTTCTTACGGACGAGGAAATCCATGCAGATGGAGTTTATCACCCCAAGGAGCAACATGTGCGATTCCGGTCGCCGATCGGAAAGCTCGAGCGTCGGCACCTTGTCCCCACATACGACCATCGGCGGGATTAGTGCGGCCACGAAGGCACGTTGGTTCGTAGGGCTGGCGACGTCGCAGAAACCCAACCGATATCGAGTCCACCTATCTCCGATCTTTTTGGGGATGGCGCCCTGAGCTATGCGCCATTGAGGGAGAATTTCCTTACCCTTAGTGCCGAACGGCACCTGCCTCCAGACAGCTGCGCGTCCTCTCCCACTCACATATGCCTTGGCTCGATAGTCAAACGCCTCGACCATACGCCCCTCAAAGACAGGAAGACCATCCTTGTCTCCATCGAACTCATCGCGGTCGTTGCCCATGTCCAGCTCACGCGAATACTGGCGCGTGGAAACGCCATCTAGTTCTTCGCCAAAACGTGGGTATTTCGCATAGAGCTTTCGGGCGATCTCGATATCGGAACGGTGTACCACTTCGGCAACCGCCTGCGCCTCTGGGCTGAATTCACGTACCAAGGCTACAGGGATCTGGATAGGCAACCCATCCTTTAGCGAAGTGAGCTTTTCATGTGAATTCACCCCGAACGTCGCAGCAAAAGATTCAGTCCGGCCCCCCGGCACCGCCACATAAAGGCAAAATTTCAGACGCGTGTCGGTCTCGAACCAAATAGCCCCTGTATTCTCGAAGCCCACAAGCGTCTGTAGTTCGCAATTGTCGAAGAGATGTGCTCTAATGGCAGCAGCATTGGCGCCATTGTACAAGTTTTCTGGCACGAATTGCGCCGCTCGTCCTCCAGGTTTAACAATCTGGAGGGCTAGTTCGACGAACATTCGGTAGACGTTGAAGTCACCCTTACCCAAATTGCCCTCTGCAAACAGTCTGTATCGTCCGCTTTTTTTGAAGAAGTTCGCGGAGACATAGAGATCGCGGCAGTAGGCGTCCCATTCCTCCTGTACGCCCGGAAGTGAGAGCAATTCGTTTATGCGAGCGGCCTGTTCATCTTTTGCGAGGAAGCGAACGCCACCGTCGTACTTCGAGAAGAATTCCTTGGCGTCCGGACTCATGGTCTCCCACGGCGGATTGCCCAGAACTAGGTCGAACCCGCCTTTTTCAAATACCTGAGGGAACGCTAGGTACCAGTCGAACGAGGCTCGCTGCCTGGCAATATTGGTGAAAGTCGGTGCGGGTGCCTCTTCCCGCAGAGCAGACCAGACTGTGTCGGTAGTCGGAATTCCATTGGTGTCCCGCACCGACACCGGTCCGACTTTGGGAACGTAGAACGCGGAAACATAGGCGTCCCCACCCAGCTTAAAGCGTTTCCAGCTGTCCTGCGTGACCAGATCATCGAACGCTGTTTCTTGTGCGACAATGTCCGCGAGTGTTTCGGCGGGCATCGCAAGTAGCTTTTCAGCCGCCGTCACAATCTCTTCAGGGATAGCGTACTCGGCGAGCATGCCTGTGGCCGCTTTCCCTGTTCGCAGTTCGCGATTCCAACGCTTGATCTCGGAGGAAACGGCCTTGTCGTCAGCGTCCGTCAATGCTTCGAACGCTGCCTCCGGCACACCCCTTCGGAGCATCTCTGGATTGCGCACGCCCACTAAACTGTCGCCGTGCAAGATCCGGTTGCTCAGGAAACCCAGAGGACGCCCGGGCTCGACCGACTCCAACCAGAGTGCAAGCCGACATAGCTCGACCGCAAAGGCGTTTCGATCTACGCCATAGATGCATCGGGCGATCACATCTCGCATCGCGTGCCGGTAATCGATCTCAGTTGCAGAACCAGAGGTGCGCAGCTCCGCCAGTGAATTGGCGATCCGTCTGGCTGCGCCGAGCAGGAAGTGACCTGATCCACAAGCTGGATCGATAACGTCCAGTGTGAGCAGGCTCTCCGGGTCATTTGGGTTTTCGGCAATCTTGCGCTCGATAAGAGGGTCTAGCGCTTGGTCCAATAGCAGTTGGACCAAGGGATCTGGGGTGTAATAGCTTCCGGTAAGTTTTCGAGAGTTGTCCTGCGCGGCGTCTTGGCGGTTGGTAAGCACGTCACCTTCGCCCTTCACGAAGTAGAAGCGTGAAGCGTTCTCCGTAATGGCAGGAGTGAGTTCCAAAAGACTCTCATAGACCGAGCCGAGTTCCTCGGTTTCCATGTCTCGCCAGTTGATGCGCACTAGCGACTTCGCATGCTCCATCCAGCTTAGGTGGTAGAGTGCCTGCAGAAACCGCTTATTAAGAATTGGCAGGTTCTCGATGTCGGGGCATTGGTCCCCAGCGAAAATGCCGCCTAGAGCAGGAATGCCAAGTCGGGGTTCGCCGAATCCGGCTGCGCGGATCAAAATACGGATACCCTGGTATGCGTCCGCGTGCCGGTCCCACGCGGCGCGAACGCGGGCACGTTCACGCAACCTGTCGGTGGAGTAACCTCGCTGGAACAAGGTAGAGGCGTCTTTGCCGGCAGCAGGATCGAGGAGGACGTTTCGATCCTCGGCCGTCATCAGGAATATGAGCCGGTAGACTAACCGCAGCAGTTGCTTGTGAAAGTCCTGGACGGTCAGTCTTGACGGACTGTCAGTTGACGTGCCTTCCGATCTCTCCCTCGCTTGGAGCTCTCCGACATTGGTAGCCGCCAGAAGTCTATTGCGAAGCGCTGAATTTGAAGGGTGCTCAAGGAAGCCGGTGCCAAGGTGGAACAGGGCCTTCTCAACTCCATCACGTAGGCGACCGCGTGCTGTCACGCCCTCGCTCTGACCAAGACCACGCCAGCGCTCCAAGGGGCAATCGTCTGGATTGCCGTCGCCAGAGCCAAACCGGGTGTGGTGGCATAGCAGCCAGAAGACGGTGAACTCGTCGTGTAGGCTCTCACGGAAGATCTTGTCCAGGTCCACCTCGATCAGAGCTGGTCGGGTCAGGCTGTCGTTATCCCGGAGAAGCCGCAGCCGCATCCCATCGGTCGCGATGCCCCACAGCGCCCTCGAATTCGCGTTCAATTCGACCTGCAGCCAGGCCGAGGCGGTCTTCCGGATCGGCTTGCCGGATGACGTGGCGATGGAGCGTATCTGGTCGACAGGAGCGTCTGCCGATACGACCAGCGGTACGCTGCCGTTCTTGGTAGTGAAGTTCTGCAGTCCCGGCTTGCTCGGCGTGGCGTCGTCCAAATCGAGGCCCAGGACTTTGGTGAGAAGATCGCGGGCGAAGGCAGCCGTGACAACGGTAGGATTGGCGCCTGCGCGGCCGTCCTCGAAACGCTTCCAAAGAGCGCGTCCAACGTTCCAGAAGCGCGGAATCTCGTCTCGCAGCTTCAGGCCAGGCAGGATGCCGTAGCTGCTGTCTACCTGCTCGGGAGCGGTGCCGGCAGCAACCTTCGCTAAGACGTCCGGCAGCAGCAGGCTGCCTTCGATACGAATCGCGGCGAACGAAACGCGGGACTCGGTGCGCTTTGCCATTTCAGTCGAGCTCCGGCATCAACACGAACAGACCGATGATGTCGGCTGGTAGTACCGGCGTGACGTCGATACGGCCCTTACCCCTGACTGCCTGGCGGATTCGGCGATGGTCCTCGACAAGAATCTCGGAGCGGCGCAATGCCCGCTCTCCTATCGCTCCTTGCCACCGATCCAATCGGGCCAGCGCCGTTCGAACCTCGCGCTGTTTTGCGACTAGCGAAGTCTCTTGCGTAGCCAGTGCGCCTAGCAGGGCGCTGGCTTCCTGCCCGAGCAGGTTGGGGAAGTCGCTGGCCCCCTCAAATGCCAGGGCATCGGTCTCCTCGGCCAGCAGCAGTCCACGTTCGGACTGTGACGCGATCTGATGCCGAATTCGCAGGAGCAGCACAGTAGTGAGCCGGGAAACTGCGGACGTCGTCCAAGCACCAGCCCGAGGGAGGGTGGATGGATAGTCCCGCCCAAAGGTGTCGAGCGAACGCTCTATCAGGAGGTCTGCGAGCGCCGAGACTAGCGGATGTGAGCGATGAAGATGGTCCCTTGTCCCGCCTCGGGTTAGGAGCTGGATCGGACCTGTTATCGCCGTCTCCATCCTATCCACGACTTCAGAGGGCAGCTTCCCCGAGTCCAAGCGAAGCCCGCCGTCGAAACGAACGACGGGAACGTTCAGCTTTGCCAGGCCCCGGCGCACGAACGTTTCGACAAGGTCCTGGTCGCCCAGGATGCCCTTGGTGCGCTCCCATTCCGGACGAACGTCCTCGGGCTTGAGGCTGCGCTGGGCAAAGATGGTTAGGTTTGCCTTCTCGCGCGCGGCTGCGTCCAGCCACTTCTGTTCCATATCTTTAACCGCTGCGACGTCGTCGAAATTAAGCGATAGCTGACTCCCACGGCCTTCCCTGACCGCCCTTCGGCGGAGCAATAAGGCCTTCATCACAGCCTCGGTGACCTTGCGATCGTCATCCGGCAACGGCACCGGCACGCCGGTGGCCTTCTGTATCTTCTCGGCTTTGCGCAAGATCACCTCAAGTACAGCACCATCGACCGGATTGTTCTCCCCATATACCAGGAGCGATCGGACCACGGCACTGAGTTGACCGAAGCGGTCGACGCGACCGTTCCGCTGCTGGTGGCGCGTGGGGTTCCACGACAGGTCGTAGTGCACGACCGCATCGAAGAGTTCCTGCAGATCGATGCCTTCAGACAAGCAATCGGTTGCCACGAGGATGCGCAATTGGTCCGCGGCCATGTCGTCTACGATCGCCTTGCGGTCGTCGCTCGGCAATTCGCCTGTCACAACCTCAACGCGGTGCGACTTGAATTCCTTGGCCAGTGCGGCGCCGACCCACTTAGCGGTAGCTATATATCGGCAGAAAATGATGGGCTTAAATCCCTCCGCGATGAGGGGTTTCAGTCGCTGGATCAGACACGCGACCTTGGGATCCTTGCCCGGCCGCGCGACCAACCCCTCTGCCAGGGAAATCAAAGCGGCCAGGTCTGGATCATCGACCAGGGAGGGCGTGAGGTCGTTGACCTCGGCGTCCGCGTCCACCTGATCGAGGACGGCTGAGACGTCTGGATCATCGCCGAGGTTCGCGCTTCGGGTCCTCAGAGCATGCAAGGCCGCGGCGGGGCTCGATCCGATGCAGCGCATCAGCGCCAACGTGCCCCAGAACGCGAGCCGCTGCTTACGCTCGTCGGTCCCGGCCTTCTCCACCACGGTGGTGCAGTAGTCGAGTGCGAGCTCCAAGAAGGTTTCGTAGTCGCCGGTAAGCCTGTATGTCGCGTCTGGGACTGAGACCTCGTGCTTGGGGAACGCGCCGGCCTCGTTCCAGGCCTCGATGTCGACTCGGCGCCGCTGGACATAGCGTTCGGCCAGCTTATCCCTCAGTTCCGGGCTCCATCTACCAGCATCGCTGACCAGGCCCCGGAAGTCTGGGTCGAGTAGAGCGAGGAGCTTGCCATACGCCATGTCGTCACCGCTATGCGGGGTGGCCGTCAGCAGCAGCATATGCCGGTCGGTCTTGGCCGCAATCCGATCGACGAGGCGGTAGCGTTGGTGGCTATCCTCCGACGACACGCAGGTGTGGGCCTCATCCACTATCGAAAGCTCGGGACAAAATTCAGCATAATGGTCGCGGCGGGCATCTGATTTGACGTAGTCGAGGCTTACAACCGTGAAGGGATACGCTCGGAAGATGCTGTCGTTCATCGGCAGCTCTCGCTCCAGGCGCGCTGCGGACGACGGCGTAACCGCCACCGCGGGGAAGTGGAACTTGTCCCGCATTTGATCGGCCCACTGCTTGACCAAGTGAGGCGGGCATAAGACGGAGAAGCTCTCGATCTCGCCACGATCGTAGAGCTCGCGCGCGATCAGACCGGCTTCGATGGTCTTGCCGATACCGACGTCGTCGGCGATGAGCAGACGCACGACATCCAGCTTCAACCCCATCATCAAGGGCACAAGCTGATACGAACGCGGGTTGAATCCGATGCGGCCAGCGCTGCGGAATGGACCAGCTCCGCGGCGCAGCGACATCTGAAACGCATCGCGAAGCAGCAGCGCCTCGTCCTGGGGGCCAACTCGGTCAGGGTCCGGCAGCTGGAACGTGGCGCTTTCGACGCCATCGATCTCGAGCGACCTCGAAACGACCTGGACGTCCCTCTCGCCGCCGGCGATTGGCCGCAGGTTCAGGATTTCCTCGCCGCTGCCAGGCAGGACGACCCACTCGCGGCCGCGCGCGCGGACGAGCTCGCCCGGGCCGAAGATCGTGGTCGTCATGACGCGCACTCCTTGATCGCTTCAGCTATCGCTGCGAGGACCGATTCCGATGTCTCAGTCCCGGCGGCAGCGACGATGAATGTGATGCCCTTGTCCTCCAGGCCGCGTCCGACCAGACCTTGGAGATCCTCGGCGATCACTGCGAAGCGGTGATCGCGCCAGATCCACTCAACCAAATGACCTTCGATCACGATCGGACGATTGTCGGCCGGCGGGAGGCCATGGGATTTCAGTGCCTCGGCGAAATCGCTCTTAGAGTGCTCACCATCAGTCACCCGGGCGGGGCCTGTTACCACCAGTTCTGCGTTAGCCAACCTGGAGAGCAGTAGGCGGAACTGTAGGGAACGACGATCGATGACTTCGTGGTCTGTCTGATTGTAGTACGAGAGCAAGCACTTATAGCAGCCTGCCACGCAGCGCGGATCTCCCTTGTCCTCCAGAGCGTCGACATGCCGTCCATTAACCTGGAAGTACTCAAGATCGAAATGGCAGATGGAGATCGCGGTGTCGACAACGCGGCGAAGGGTTTCGGTTTCCTTGACAAGTCTCGCGAGAACGCCGGCCCCGCCCTCTGTCGCCTCATAGACCAGTATGGCATGGCGGTCATCGCGCGACGGCAGTGGTTCGCCAAGTACCTCTCCCTCCTCGAGTTGAAAAGTCATCTCGATGCCGCGAAGAAGGGCATGCTGGAGGGTCGCTGTCGTTTCGACTGGCAACCTGTCTCCGCGGAAGCGGATCAGGAGTGCATTCTTTCTATCCTCAACGAATGGT
Organism: Rhizobium gallicum bv. gallicum R602sp; assembly: GCF_000816845.1. Taxonomy (NCBI): domain Bacteria; kingdom Pseudomonadati; phylum Pseudomonadota; class Alphaproteobacteria; order Hyphomicrobiales; family Rhizobiaceae; genus Rhizobium; species Rhizobium gallicum. The sequence continues at coordinate 143,008 of NZ_CP006880.1, forward strand.
ACGATGTTCTGCGGTCGAACCTTGCTCGGATCCCTGATGGCATCCGCGTCCTCGTCCTCGGCCGCCGCCAACCAGTAGCCGCTTGCCGGGTTGATGGGATAGCCCAGGCTATCGTTCTTGGCACGGCGGCGAAGGCCCACATTGAAGCGACGGATGAGAGTCGCGGGTCCGAAAGACAGATCCGCGAACGCCTCACCGCCTTCGACCAACTGAGACGTCCTCACGTCCAATCGACCGGCGTCGCGGACGGGCCACTCGAAAACGGTGCGGATCTCGAAGCCCTGCCGTTGGCGATCCTCGTCGTTAGCGGTGATTCGGTCGGCCGGCATCGTTTCGACGCTCTCAATACGGAAGCCGTCCCGGATCTCGTCGGCGTCAGCCAACGTCGTTCCGCAGTTACGGCAAAAGTCCGGCTTTGGCACTGCATGCGAGCAGCCACACTCGCCGCAGATAACAAAGGCCTGCGTTGTGAGCTCGCCATTAGTCTCCTGCACGCCGGCGCGGATAATGACCCGGTTCACTCGGTGCGCGCGGCCCTCGTGATAGATCAGGCTTCGGGGCCCGAATTCGGAGATGCCGACGAACCGCGATCGTTGAATCGGGGCACGCGACTTCGACCCCCGGTACGAGCTCACAAATGCGGTGAGTGGCAGACGAGGGAAGTTGTAGCCCGGCAAAAACCCTTCAGTGGCCAGGTACCGGTAGGTGAAGTAGTCGGAGCTCTGGTTGTCCTCGCCAGCCAGGAGGAGCTGGATCTGGTCTTGGGCTTGCGCGGTTAGGCGTCGCGCTACGCGACGCTCCTGCTCGGAGGACGCGTAGCGGGAGAAAGCCTGCTGGGCGTCCCTTAACTGCTGCTCGGCAGATGTGAGCAATGACCGCCAGCGATCGAAAGCTTCGTTAAAGCGCACTGGCGCCTGCTTCATGATCCGCTCGGCATAAGCGTCGATGTCGCCAAGCCACGGGAGGTCTTCGCTTTCATCGTCGAACTCGCGATGTAGAATGTCCTTGGCAACAGCAGCTGCTCTATCCTTGGCCGCATCGTTTGCTGTCGCGGCTGCAATATCGCGCTTCAGCGAATTGCGATCGTTCTCCAAATCTACGACCTGGGCGATCTTCGCGCTCAGGATTGCTTCCGTCTCAGCGATCCAGATTGCCTGCAGGTGGCTCTCGACAAGGTCCTGGTTCTTTAGCTCGATTGTGGGAGCCCGCACGCGGCCCGCGACAATGTCGTTCTTGTTGTTGAAGTAGTACTGATCGTGTGGCGATTGCGCGGCACAATAGGTGACGATCAACGCCGCTTGTCCGTTTCGTCCCGCTCGGCCACCGCGTTGTGCGTAGTTGGCCGGAGTCGGCGGCACGTTCCGGAGGAAGACCGCATCGAGATCGGCGATGTCGACGCCAAGCTCCATTGTAGGCGAGCAGAACATCACCGGAAGGAACGTCGGGGTGTCAGCGAGCTCCTGCAGCTTGGCCGCGAACTTGGGAAGTTCGCGCATCCTTGCCCGATCCGCAGCCCTAAAGCGAAACCGAGCCTCGCGGACCTCTCTGGTCACCTGGTCGACCTGGGCGGTGTGCTCGCGCGCCTCGAGGCCGAACAACGCTGGGTCCTTTCGGCTCAACATCTCCGCTAAGGTCGCATAAAGTTCGGCGAAGAAAGCGTTACCGCCGTCGCGCGTGGTGGCAGCCGCCTCACCAAGCTTGAAAACGAACGCGCTCGGATAGATCACCCAATTGGGATTGATCTCGCCGGCGTAGGAGTCCCGACGCTCGAGGATTTCGTTGGTCAGAACTTCCAGTAAATCCTCCAGGACATGATTGTATTCCTCGACAGTCAGTCGATGTCCCCAAATCTTTCCCGCGCGAAGCTGCCGACCAAGCGCGGACGTCGGGCCGGATCGAATGCGCAAGGCTTCGTCACGAGCTACAATGTTTTTGGCGGGTGGATTGAGGAACAACGCCGACGACTGCCGGGAATTCTCCTCAGACAGATTCCACGGGGCTCGCAGTAACCCTTGAGAGCGGTCGCGCAATGCCTGCACGTTAGCGGCATCGAGCGAAACGGACTTGATGGCTAGATTGATCCGCATGTGATCGAGCAGCACGCGCATTCCCGTTTCGCGAACCGCAGCCGGTGCGTTGGCGAGAACGGGATGCCGACGCTCGAAGCGGTGGTCGGCCGCGGCAATGTCCGCTAGCCCCTTGTACTCGACCTTCATCATGCCGAGTCGAGCAAGATTAGGGTTGGTGATGCGCCAGATCTTGAGCTGGTCCACCCAGAAACGATGGATTAGCACCTCGCGCAGTGCCCTTTCGGCATCTGAAAGTGCTGCACCTTGGAGTTCGGGGTTCGACAACCACTCGATGCGCAGTCCCAGATGCTTCGAATCAAAGCCAAGGCAGCGCTGCAGTTCGCGACCGATCTGGTCGTCCTCAAGACCGGCTTCGCCGGCTTGTTGCAATGCGAGCAGCGTCGCAGCGCGCATGAGCGAGACGAAAACGAAGTCGTTAAAGTGCCCGGACTGAAGGGCAGCGTCCTGGCGGTTGTCGATGAAGCCCAAAATCTTCCGGTTGTGACGGTCCTGGTCGGAATTGGGCCGGTTCATCCAGTTTAGGATTGACGACACAATGATCGTGCTAGCGGAGCCGCGGCCTTCGGCGGTCAGGCCAGCGAGGCGAGCGCGGTCCGTTCCCCGCGAGCTGGTGGCCTCGCCGCAGGCCGGACAGAAGCGATATCGCCCGGGTTGAAACCAACCTTCGGTACCGCCGGTTTCGACCAGGTCGCCAGTGGGGGCGACGCGAACAAAGTGGTGCCGCCTCCGCGCGTATTCGCTCTTGAGCCTGACCTGCCCCGATTTCGTGGTTTCTTGCCACGCCTCTGGATAGTCCTCAACGGCGTCACTGAAATCGAGATCACTCCCCGATGGCATGAAGAAGCCGGCCTCTGAGCCGTCGTCGGCAGCGCTGTCGGCCATTTCGTCGATATCTCGCTCGACCAGGATCTCCTTGCTTTCGATCGTGCGGCGGATCACCGGCAGATGCTCTTGTCCGCAATGCGGGCAAAAGCGGAGTTGGTACAACCGCTTGTCGCCGGCCTCGTCCGGCAGGAAGCGCTGGCCGTTGAAGACCACGCGACGTTCGCCCTCGGGCTGGATCGTCATGTAGACTTGACCCGCGCCAGAGATGAACTGGTGTAGCCGAACTCCTAGGAAAGCCTTCTCGCTGCCGCTGCCGGTCCGCACTTTCTCGCTCCGACCGAGGACGAGTAGGAAACGCTCCAAAAAGCTCTGACACGTTACGAGATCCACGTCGCTGTCTTCTGACAACTTAGTTGCAGCATCCGTTAACGATCGGGGTGTCGCCCTGAGCCACGTGCCATCAAGCATGCCGTCCTTCTTCCCGGCGCGGACGCCGAGCACAGTCTCGATCCAAATGGCAATGGGATGAGACGCCAGCTGGGCATTGCTTGCACTCTCGTCCATGGGCGCCGAGATTGCCTGTGCGAGCCGGTCCCGTATTTTGTCCGCGTGGAGCTGGGGATCGGTGCGACGTTCGAGCCGCTCGGTGACCACGCGGCTCGGGGGGATGTCACAGTCGAACAGTTTGGAGGCGACATTAGCAACCGTGACCTCAGGCCGGTCATCGCTAGACATAGTAGCCGAGGTGCCGATGCACTGAAGGCCTCTGGGCGCGAGCTTCCGCCTTATTCGCCGTACCAGCATGGCGACGTCGGCGCCCTGCCGTCCGCGGTAGGTATGGAGCTCGTCGAGCACCAGAGTAGAGAGGCCGGCGCAGTTCTCAAGCACCTTTCTATCGACATCGTCCTGTCGGGTCATCAGCAGTTCGAGCATGACGAAATTTGTGAGTAGTATGTCCGGTGGATCGTCCGCAATCGCGCGGCGCTCCTCTTGGCTTTCCTGTCCGGTGTACCGCTTGAAGGTCACCTTCAGTTCTTCGGCCTTGCCATTGAAGTACTTCGCCAACTCCTCCTGCTGCGAGTTGGCCAAAGCGTTCATCGGATAGACTATGATCGCGCGCGTCCTGCGTCGGCCGCCGTGGCGCTCTTTCAGCGCGGCACTGATGATGGGGATGAAGTAGCATAGCGACTTGCCGGAGCCGGTCCCCGTGGTGACGATAAAGTCCTTGCCTTCTGCGCCGAATTCTGCGGCCATTTGCTGATGGTAGCGCAAGGTCCAGCCCGAGAAGATATCGCCGCAGCCCGGATGCAGGACGCCTTCATCTACCAATTGCGCAACGGTTGCTCCTGGCTTGTACTCTGGATTAATTTGCAACACCGGCTCCGGCCAGAACCGCCGGGACGCGTATTCCGCGTCGATCTGATCGAAAATGTCCTTTGACTTGATGTTGGCAAACGACCGGCTGAAGCCTTCATACTGGTCGACTAAGGACCGAGCGAGATCAAATACGTCCATTGCCCCTCCTAAAGGACGCGAAAGCTCTCGGTGAACATGACTAAAAACATTTCTTCGTTGTTCCCCTTCGAACGCGCATCCATTGCATTGGCCGTTTCAGCCGATTCCTTGCCACGAAGCGCGTACCATTGATTAATGCCCGTTGTTAAATTAACCAACATCAGACAAGCCAAGCGCGACTCATGTCATGGTTGAAGTCAGCCCGCGCCTGTGTTGCTAAATTCGTTCCTAATTTACTACTCAGATCAGCTCTTTTAATAAACAAGAAAACAGCTAATAAGTGCATTAACGATAATTTTTCCCAGCGTTTATTTCTAATAATCATCGAAGTTGATGGCAACTCATTCACTCCGATGATTTTGATCACAGCGAAAGCGATGCTTCTCGAAATTTCTCCCCTCGACATATTGCGGAGCGACCGTTGGCGCTCCTTGCTGATGACAACCTATTCGCTGAGCCTGTCGTTTCTGGAAGCCGTGCCTCTTCAGGCGCTCGGTGACAATCGGCGCGACGTCACGATCCTGGCCGATATCGAGGGCTACCGCGCTTCGCTATCTGAAACAGGCGCATCGAACGCCGGGGTTGGCTATGACGTCATTCCGATCGCCGTCGTCGGAAGTGGCGTGTTTCATCCGAAGATCACGCTGCTTGCATCGCACGAAGGCGAGCTGCGGGCGCTGGTCGGATCGGGAAATCTCACCATGGGCGGCTGGGGATTCAACGCTGAGGTCGCCGAATACCTCAACCCCGAAACCGACCCGGAAGCCTTCACCGATCTGGCTGACTTTCTCCTCTCGCTTGGGGAGACCCTCGGCCAAGGCCGCCTTCGCTCCGACCCTTCCGCGCTGCCGCCGCTCCAGAAATTCGCCGATCTCTGTCTTGCGGCCGGCGATCGCAAGAGCGGCGGGCCAACCCGTGTCCTGCATTCCGTCAATCGGGCGCTCGCACCGCAGGTCGTCGAGATGGCAAGGGAGCTCGGGGGCGCGAGGTCGCTGACCGTTTTGTCACCTTATTTCGGCGGCCCGAAAGCGGTTGTCGACCTCGCGCGTGACCTCGGCTGCAAGACGGTTAATGTGTTCGTTCCGCCGAAAGTGCCCTTCTGGTTCGACTTCGATTTGGCCAAGACCCTCGGCCTAGCGGCCCAACCCGTCACCAGCCCGCTGTTCTCGGGCGAGAAGCTGCTGCACGCCAAGGCCTTCGATATTGAATGCGCCAAGGGGCGTCTCACGATTACCGGGAGCGCAAATGCGACGGTCAATGGTCTGGGCCTTGGCAGCGTCGAGGTGGTCGTTGCACGCGTATCAGACGGTGCGCCATGGCTCGGCTGGAGCCGAGCGGGTTATCCCAAGGGCCTCGTTGGCGAGGGTGGCCAGGAGCCGCACCATACGGCGTCGCCATGCCTGATTGCACGGCTGGATGGCGGCGCGGTCAACGGCCGCATCCTCGACGTCCCCGCTCCGGAAGGATCCTGGAATGCCTCGCTCTATGCTCCCGGTCGGTTCGAGGCGATCGGTGCAGTCGAGCTCGCGGCTGATGGACGATTCATGATCGAGCGCAGGAGGGTCGATGCGGTCGTCTCGTCACTGCAGCTGGTGCTGGCGCGCGGCGAAGAGACCGTCCGCGGCTGGCTGGTGATGACGGACATCATCGCGGCCGTCCGCGAGCGCGGCGCGATTGCCGAAGCCATGGCGCGCGCGGCCGGTGGGGCCGAAAACCCGCGCGACAACGATATCATCGCGGGCTTCTTCACCAAGCATCCCGAGGCCTTCCTGGCTGGCGACTTACCGATCGCGTCCGGGAGCAATTCTGCCAGCGCCGACAAGGAGGAGGCCTCGCACCTGGTGCCGGCCGGCGAGCTCGGGCTTGGCGACGCCTTGAAGCCGGAAAATGATCGCGCTGCCTCGGGCGCGGGCCAGTCGGCGTTCCAGAAACTCATCGCGCGGTTCCGCCAGAGGATCACCGAGGCGCCGCGGCGGGGGCAGGGGCACGGGCATGAGAACGATGCCGGAGATGGCGGCGATGACGGAAGCGGGGAAAGTGTCTGGTCGAATGCAGACCTCCTGGCCGGCGCGATCGGCTCCTTCATGCGCAAGATCGACGAGTCTCCGGACGGACCAACGAAACGGGAGAACATCCTGTCGGTGCTCGACTTCATTCTCTATGGCGCCGACAATGTCGAGGAACCCGAGCAGTTCCTGAAGACCTACTTGCCGGTCTGGCGAAACCTCGCAAGGCGCGCCGGACCAGCACGTACTGGCCTGGACACGCTCGACCGGTGCTATGCCGTCGCGACGGTGGCTCCTGGCCTTCGCGAGCCGAAAAAGAGCGCTGAGATCCACAAGGCGCTGGAGATCTGGTTTCGTGGCGGATTGACCAAGGACCACTGCGATCTTCTCGAAAAGCCACCAACGGGCCATCGCGAAAGCCAGCTCGCGGCAGAGGTCCGCGCCATGGACTGGAAGCTTGCCGTTACCGGGATACTTGCCGCGCCGACATCATGGCAGCGCACTCGAGCCCTGATCGCCGCGCTCGACGGGGAGGGGTCGATGCCCGATCTTTCGGGTGTCGCAAAGCCCGAGGAGATCGCGGCCTTCGGCAGGATCTGTCGAGGCATCCGACGGCGGGAAACCGTCTTCGTTCGCAGGGACTGGAGGCATTGCCCATCCTGTAACATGAAGCTTGCCGCCGTCGAAGCGGGCCGCCTGCGCAAGGGCGGAATCGCCAGCTGCCAAGGGCTGAAGTGTACCGCGATCATCGTCGACATCCAGCCGGAGGAAACCTGAGTGAACCAGTTGCTCCAGGACATGGATCTCGATTTTGCGACAGCGCCGGGCGCGCGGCTGATCACCAAGCTTGCCCTGAAGGACGGAGGCGTGGATCCGCTCGGCCTGCGCCAGATCAATCTCGACCTGATGGATCGGGCCATCCCGGGGATCAACAACACAACGGTTTTCATCCGTCCATACGCCTTCATGGCCTGGGCCTGGTGGAAGACCAATGACCTCCTGTCGAACGGCGGCAAGAAGGATATCGATTCCGCGGCGGCGAAGGACTTCGTCATGCGCCTCGAGGTCATCTACGCCTGGTCGCACATGCTGGCCGGCGGACGCGACCTGCCTGGGATGGCGGTGTTGAGGAGTTGCATGCCAATGGATGGTGGGGCCCCCTTTACCTTCAAGGGCGCGAATTGGGAAACCGTCAAGAAGAAGCGCCAGGCTTCCACGTCGATCATGGACGCGATCCAGTACGGCCCCTCGATCAAGGCGCTCGGGTACCTTGAGCAGACGTCCGTCATCGGCGTCTTTCGGCCGACCGAACAGGTCATGCCTGCCGTCAGGGCGATTGATGCGATCGTGTCCAGGTCTGCCATTCGCCACATGGTCGAACCCGGTGTGGTCACCTTCCGCCCCGAGGAGGTGGAGTCCCTGAACGACGCTCTTCCACCGTCGGAGCCGTCGAACGAGGAACGGGACGTCTTTCGCAGGCTGTTCGAACCGGGGCGGGAAACGGGCAGGACGGATTTCACGCGGCGCAATGACACGCTGGCGCTAGTCCTTGAAGCCATCAATGCGACACCGGACGGCTTGACGGTGCCGGAGCTGCGTACCGTCCTGGCATCCGGCGTGCTGCCAGGAGGACGCGCGCTGGTCCGCGCCGGATCGAATGATACCGGACTGCTAGCGACGTGGCTGCTGATGTCCTCCCTACAGGTGCGACAACTGCAACGCCTGGCGCTTGAAAGCATGCTCGTCTGGATCGAGGTAATGATCAGGACAAACGGCGGGTCGGCATCGACGGATGCCCTCGTTGCAATGGCGCTGCGCCAAGCCGAGGATTTCGATAAGGACTTGGCCGGTCCGACGGTTGGCGACCTGCTCACCACTCTTGCGCAACGATGCGAGGATCGCGGCTGGCCGAGTGCCGCTGCCACGGGTGAGACGAATTTCGTCGCGCTGAGCAACAGACTTAGTCTCGCGCAGCGCGGCGGCCCTGGCAGCTACGAGACCATTCCGGGCCTTGTCCTGTCGGCCCTTGGCTACGTGCAGGCCATGTATGCGGCCCTCAAGCAAGAAGGCGCCGACGATGGCCGGCTTGGTGAGCTGGGAGGGCGATCGGATCGCTTCCCAATATCGCTCCAGCACCGGCGGCTCCTGTCGCTGACGGAAGCGACGGTCGAAACCCTCTGGCGAGAGCTGATCGAGACCTGGGTGATCGGGCAGCATGTCCGATGGTCGGTGGCGCGAAACGGCGACGGCACGCAGCGCCTTCGGCTTGCGCTCGGCGACAGCGGGTGGCTGAGCGTCCACAAGAGGTTGAGCGGTCCATTCGGGCCGACGCCCGACCGCCTGTTGTCCGCCCTGTCGCTCGCTGCCCAATGCAGCATGATTGCGCGTGATGACACGGACGCCGAACCGCGATTCATGGCGGGCGGTAATTAATCGCAGACCGCACGCCGGATGCTTAGCAAGTGGCACCCACCTTGATTTTGAGAGATCGACGTCCGGCCTTTGGTGGTGATCGAACTCGCTAGGGCCAGCAAAAATCGTATTCGTTCAGAGGTTGCGCCCTTGCAACTCCAAGAAGACAAACGTATATCCAAGTCGATTTCAGCAATAGGCTGTAGCTCACGGCTCTACGGAAAGTTCGACCTTCGGGTTGTCCTCATGTACGAGCTTCGGGAATACACTATTGTTCTCTCAGTTGACGACTCCATGGTTAAACATGGGTTGCAGTTTGCTGAAGTCTCGCAATGGAGGATTTGCCGATGAAGAAAATTCATAAGCATCTCGACCTTGCTGTAGCTGTCTTGACGATATTGTACTCCGCCTTGGAGATCATCAATGTTGCACTCGATATCTACAGCAAGGTTGTCAACTATGCCCTTAGCGTTCGAAAACTTCCTTTATTCTTACAAAAAGAACGGCAAGCCGATCTATGCGCCTAACCCTTTCGGGGAACGGCTTGGCGCTGAGCTCAAGAGCAAAGTGAACAAGGCCTACAAATTCGACAGCTTTGTCTACCATTTCAAAGACGGGTCGCACGTTGTCGCGCTGCATCGACACCGCAACAACCAGTTTTTCTGCCGCATCGACATCTCGAAATTCTTTTATAGCGTCCAGCGCAATCGCGTTAAGCGCGCGCTGAAAGATATCCATGTCCAGCGGCCGGAATATTATGCGAAGTGGTCAACCGTAAAGAACCCCTACGGAGCAGGGTATGTGCTTCCGTATGGATTCGTTCAATCGCCTATCCTGGCGACTCTCGTTCTCGCGATGTCCCCGATAGGCGTCTACCTTCGTGGGCTTCCCGTATCCATCACCGTCTCGATCTATATGGACGATATCTGTCTCTCGGGTAACGATGAGGCGGAGCTGCAGTCGGCGTTCGATGGTCTTCTTGCTGCCGTCGCCGAGGCAGGCTTCACCCTCAACGACGAGAAGACGCGTCCCCCGGCCGCGCAGATCGACATCTTCAATTGCAGCCTGACCAACGGCAAAACCGAGGTTTTGCAGGATCGCATTGACGAGTTCTTCGCGCAGGACCGCTCAGCTGCGAGCGAGGAGGGGTTTAAAACTTACTGCGACATTGTGGGATCGATGACTTGGCGCACCGGCCACAAAAAGAAGCGGCGCCGCGTATATTTCCGTTCGCTGCCGAAGCCCGCGTCGGTCGTCCCAGCCGCTACCGCGCCACAGACTATTTGAGCCGCCCGGTATTCGAGCCGGTTATCATCCCCAGCGCGAAGCCTACGATGGTCGTGAGGGTTTTCTCTATGAAGGAACGCTGCGATTTGTCTTTGCAGAATGCATAAACCCCGCAGAGGAAGATGGTCACAAAGCCAACCAGGGCCAAGAGAATGTATGTGATCGTCATATCCGCTTTTCCGTCATTGTCGCGGGTCTCACCCTTGGCGTAGGCCGAGGAGATCAGATCCCACGTGACGCTCATGGTATCGCGTCGCTCGACGAAGGGTGAATTCGCGATCAACGTATTTGCAGCTTGGAGCTCTTCCTGCATGGTCGTAGCTAACTTCACCGCTTCCGGATTATTGGCAACTAACTCCTTGAGGCGCATCAGGTTGGTGTTCGAGTGGTTTAGGGCCGTGGAGATGCGCTGGTAGTCGTCTTCCGACACCTGCCAGACCTTCACCACGTCTTCAGGGTACAAGCGATCCCAGAGCTTCAGCGCCGATGTGCTGATGCCTGCGAGGAGCAGGCTGATGAGCACAGAGGAAACAAGGACCCTGAATATATCGTAGATCCGGCTGCTTGGCGTTTCCGATTCGGACTTTTCAGGCTTTTCAGCGCTCATAGTGTGACCCCTCTTTGCAAACTGAGTGCACGAATTCGGCGTTTGGTGGAAGGCAGGCGCCGAATGTTGCACGATTAAATTTGCTACTTTTGGGGACTTGGGGCGCGCTTCTCAGGTAGCTAACGCAATTTAAGCCAACCGCCGCGTGGTGCCATTCGCTGCGCCTTATGGTGTTCGGCGTCCAGTTGCCGGCTAAGGGTTGCGTGTGGCAGGTTAGGATTTCATCCAAGAAAATCAGTGACTAACGCACAACAGATGCCGTGAAGTTGTTGTCTTTCCACGAATTCGGTATGAGCGGTCATTGGTTCGAATCCGTTCAAGGCGTGCGAATAAAAAGGCCGGATTTCAATAATCCAAGCTTTGCCTTCGTATCAGCGAAGCACACGCCAGACTGCCAAGTCCGCTGATCGCAATCACTACCCCCATCGGCCAGGGTGTCCCATTGGCAAAAGTCCCGGCGACTGCTGATCCGACCACGCCGCTCCCGTACTGGATGGCGCCCATCAGCGCGGACACGGCGCCGGCTCGCGTCGGGAAGTCGGCCAGCGCTCCGGAGATCGCATTGGCTGTGACGAGGCCGTTCATTGCGGTGAACAGCCACAGGCTTGCGGCCATTCCATAGACGCCCCCGAAATCCGTCGCGGTGACGAAAGCAAGAACCAGACCGCTGACAGCGGCGCCTGCCGCGCCTAGCTTCAGCATCCTATCGCTACCGTATCGCGCGACCAGTCGCGCGTTGGCGAAGTTCGTCGCCATCAGGCCGACCGTGCCGACGGCGAAGACCGCTCCAAAGAGCTGCGGGGAGAGGTGATGATAGTCGATGTAGGCGAAGGACGAGCTTGAGATGCCGGCGAAGACACCGGCATAGTAGAAGCCAAGGGCTCCGCCATACACCATAAGCCGATTATCCAGTATGAGGCCGCCATAGGAGGCGAATGCCACGCCGAGAGATTCGTTGCTGCGTCGCTCCGCAGGAAGCGTCTCAGGAATGGTGAAGAGCGCGACTAGCGTGAGGAGGCCGATGCCGACGAGGGCCCAGAAGATCGCCTGCCAAGGCGCGACCACGAGGATCAGCCCACCGACGCTTGGGCCTAGAAGCGGCGCGACGGCCATGACGGTCATCAACGTAGATAGCACCGCTGCCGCGCGGTCGCGGCCATAGAGGTCGCGCACCATGGCTCGGGCAAGCACGACCCCAGCGCAGGCGCCGACCGCCTGGAGAACCCGGAAGGCGATCAGTTGGACGACATCGGCGGACAAGGCGCAGCCCGTGCAGCCGGCCATGAACAGGACGAGACCGACGGCCACGGGGACGCGCCGTCCGAACCGGTCGCCGACCGGACCCCAGATCAACTGGCCGAAGCTGAAACCGATCAGATAGGCCGACACCGTGTACTGCAGGCTTCCCTGTGTGGTCCCCAGCGCCGCGCTCATGCCCGGCATCGCAGGCAGGTAGAGGTCGGTCGAGATCGACGCGAAGGCCAGCAGCATCCCCAGTACGGTCATGAGCCACATCTCTGATACCGTCGAGGATGGTCTGGGCTCTGCGGTGATCGCGTCGACATCGTGTCTCATCTGAGCAATTCGTCCGTTTTTTCCGGCTGCGTTCAGCGAACCGTGTAGCCGCCGTCCACGGGCAATGCGTGTCCGATCACGAAGGTCGAGGCCGGGCTGGACAACCACAGGACGGCATCTGCGATTTCTTCGGCACGGCCGAGACGGCCGATCGGAACGTCCTTCATCATGATTTCCATCGCCTCCGGCTGCGTCTCCAGCATGGTCGTGACCATCGGGGTAGCGATGATGCCGGGGCAGATGGCGTTGATGCGGATGCCCTTCGGTGCGTATTCGAGACCGGCGCTTCTTGTCAGGCCGACGACCCCATGCTTGGAGGCATGGTAGATGCCGCGCTCGGCTATACCGACGAGGCCGCCGAGCGACGAATTGTTGACGATCGTGCCGCTTCCCTGTTCACGCATGTGCAGAAGCTCGGACTTCATGCAATTCCAGATGCCGCGAAGGTTGACGCCCATGACGAAATCGTAATCGCCAGGGTCGGCGAGGGCGGTTTCCGCGACGGGGCTTTTTACACCCGCGTTGTTGAACGCGGCATCGAGACCGCCGAAGGTAGCGATCGTCTCGGTGACCATCGTCTCGACCTCCTCCATGTTGGCGACATCGCATCGAATGCCGATAACCCTGTGGCCGTCCGCGATCAGCCCGTGCGCCGCACCCTTGACCGCGTCTTCGTTGACGTCGACGAGTGCGACGGCGGCACCGGCGGCTGCGAATGCCTTCGCGGTCGCCAGCCCCATGCCCGATGCAGCGCCTGTGACGAGCGCCACTTTGTTTTCGAAGTCGAATTTCATCTTGGTCTTCCTGTTGTGTCGAGTGTGGCGGGCCAGGCTATTTTGTCCGCGTCAGTTTCAGGAGCCGGTCTTCGGAGGGACCTTCCGCCCGCGGCGAGCGGTTCGTGGTCACGACATAGATGTTCTGACCGATCGGCAGCACGTCACGGAGTCGATCGCCCGAAGTGAAGATCGGTTTCAGGCTGTTCTCGGCAGCGTCGAAGACGTAGAGGCCTTTGCCGACGAGAGCGGAGACGAGGAGTTCGTTTCCAGCAAACGCGATGCCCGAGGGCGCCCAGGTGTTGTTGCCGGAATGAAGGAGAGGCCTTTCCATTCCCTGCCGTTCCTCGTCGCCGGAAACGACGGGCCAACCGTAATTGCGGCCGGCGACGATCAGATTGATTTCGTCGTGTGCGGACTGCCCGTGTTCTGCGACGAACAACCGGCCATCGGGGCCCCAGGCGATCCCTTGCGGGTTTCTGTGTCCGAGAGAATAGACGTAGGAACCGGGAAATGGGTTGTCGTCCGGCACCTTGCCGTCGACGGTCATGCGCAAGATCTTGCCGGCGAGGCTCGAGATATCCTGAGGTCTCTGGCGGTTCTCCGTCCATCCGGTCGTCACGTACAAATAGCCGTCCGGACCGATCGCAACGCGACCTCCATTGTAGAGATGGTGTCCGGGAATACCCTGGAGAAGAGTGCGCGTCTCCGTCCACGAGGTTCCGTCGAAGCGCGCCTCGATGAGCTTGTTCGAGAGAGCGCCGTCGGCGTGGTATGTATGGTAGAAGTACGCGGTCTCGTTGCTTTCGAAGTCCTTCGACAGTGTCATGCCGAGAAGACCGCCGCCGCCCTCGCGGGCAATGGGATCAGACGTCTCGACCAGATGACGCACCACGCGGCCGCCTTCGATCGAGACGACATCGCCGGCCGCTTCCGTGATGAGGATTCGACCGCCTGTCTGTTGGATTTCCCAAGGATAGTCGAGTCCTTCGGCGACGACCTCCATCGACCAATCCGCGCTGGCCGTCGAGGAGATCGGAGAAGACGAGCGAACGTCCTGCGCCCATGTCGTAGACGAGATCAGAACGGTTGCCAGGGCGATCGCCCCGACTGCTGCTGTTGCGTATTTCATAGAACCATCCTCAGGTCGCTCAAGCGTCAGTCCAGGTACTGGTCGTCCGAGACCTTCTCCATCCAGGCGACGTTTTTGCCATCCTTCATGTTGGTAATGGCGATGTGGCCGACGCCGGTCGTTGCCGTGGCGCCGTGCCAATGCTTCACGTCCGGCGGGCACCAGATGACGTCGCCTGGTCGCATGACGCGCTTTTCGCCACCTTCTTCCTGAACCCATCCGGTACCTGACGTGACGATCAGGACCTGTCCCGCGGGATGGGTGTGCCATGCGGATCGGGCGCCCGGCTCGAATGTGACGTGGCCGCCGGTATTGCTCGTGTGTTCGTTATTGGAATAGAGCGGATCAACTGTGACCGAGCCCGTGAAGTTCGCCTCCGGCCCCTTTATCGAGGGGCGTGAGCCGCCCTGCGAGAACTGCGAGGATTCGGCAAAGGCTGACGTCGACGCGAAGAGGGCGAGAGTGGCGGCGGTTGCAGTGAGCTGTTTCATTGTTCGTCCTTTCTTGTCAGGTCAGTGAAGAAGCCGCCCCGGCGAAGGCCGGGGGCGAAATGGAGGAGGAGCGTCAGGCTGTGCGGCCCGCGGACATGTCGATGACGAAGCGATAGCGGACATCCATCGTCCTTCTTCGTTTCTTGCTGCGACGAAGGTAGTGCGCGTCATTCAGAACGATTAGATGCCCAATTCCGCAAAGACATATGGGTGTGGCGCATGAATATCGAATCGCGAATGAGCGAATTTCTGCTAGGATGGTATCGGATTAATGCGAGGAACCCATGAATGCTGCGTGAGAACGTCAATGATCTGCTCGCCTTCCTCGCTGTTGCGCGTGAAAGGAGCTTCACAAAGGCCGCAGCGAAGCTCGGCATGTCCCAGTCGGGACTGAGCCACATCGTCCGCGGTCTGGAGGAGCGCCTCGGTGTCCGGCTGCTGACGCGCACGACGCGCAGCGTCGCCCCGACGCCGGAAGGCGAACACCTGCTGAAGACGATTGGGCCGCGCTTCGAAGAGATCGAGGGGGAATTGGTCGCCTTGACCGACAAGCGGGAAAGGCCGGCAGGCACTATCCGCATCACTGCCGAGGACTACGCGATAGACCATGTCCTGTGGCCGAAGCTCCGCAAAATCCTTCACGACTATCCGGACATCAAGGTGGAGTTCGTCATCGACTACGGTCTGACCGACATCGTTGCCGAGCGGTTCGATGCCGGGGTTCGCCTCGGCGAGATCGTCTCCCAGGGAATGATCGCGGTTCGCATCAGTCCGGAGCAGCGGATGATTGTCATTGGCTCTCCCGACTATCTCGAGCGGAACCCTGCACCCATCACGCCACAGGAACTGACCCGACATCAATGTATCAATCTGCGCCTGCCGACCCGTGGAGGGCTCTATGCCTGGGAATTCGAGAAGGATGGCGAGGACATGCGGGTCCGCGTCGACGGCCAGATGACCTGCAATGGCATCACTCAGATTCGGGCGATGGCAGTCGATGGGTTTGGACTGGGTTTCATACCAGATGGACTGGCGATGCCGGAGATCGAGGCCGGGCGTCTGGTGCAGGTTCTGGCCGACTGGTGCCCGCATTATCCAGGCTACCACCTGTACTATCCGAGCCGGCGCCAGTCGTCGGCCGCCTTCAACATCGTCGTTGATGCGTTGCGCGAGCGCGGATAGAGCCGTTCGGAAAGGTCATGCCCGGTCCCTCGTGGGATGGAACCGGGCACGAAGTCTTCGCGGCGCGATCAGCTCGGCCGCTTTTCGAATACGTCCTTGACGACGGGGACTGCCGAGAACACGTTCGGCCATCCCGCATAGAAGGTGAGATGCGCGAGCATTTCGGAGGCCTGGTCCTTCGTCAACCCGGCATTCATAGCGCGGTTGAAGTGGTAGGTGATCTGCCCCACCTGACCTGAAGAAATCAGAGAGGTGACGGTGATCAGGCTGCGGTCGCGTGGCGCAAGGCCGGGACGGAGCCAGAGGTCCTTGAACAATACGCCGTTCGTATATTCCACTACGCCTTGCGACACGGCCCCGACGGTCTGCTCGACGCCCTTGGCGCGCTCGGCGTCCGCGGCCTCGTCCAGCGGAAGCGGAGTAGCAGATGCTTCCGGAAGCTGGTCCGCCCCAATCCCGCGGGCGGAGAACACCTGCTTGGCTACCGCGACAGCGCCCGTCGCGTTGGCCCATCCGGAATAGAAGGCGAGATGGGTGATGATTTCGGAGAGCTCCGCAGGCGTTACGCCGTTGTCGAGCGCGAGATTGAAGTGATACGGCATCTCGACAGGCTGGTTGCGGGCGATCAACACTGCAACAGTGATCACGCTACGATCGCGCGGGGAGAGGCCCGGACGCTTCCACAGGTCACCGAGCAGAATGCCCTGGGGTGTATTTCGCAAGCGCCGGTGAAACGGCCTGCACGTCTTCCATGCTGACGGGGGCAGACGCGAACCGTTGCTTGTCGTCCTCGCCCAGAGCGGGCACCGAGGCGGCGAGGGTCATGGAGAGCGCCGTGGCGGCTAGCTTGTTCATATCCGGATCCTTTTCGACAGCAATGAACGGAGAGACGAGAAAGCGTCGTCGACCGTAAAGGTGGAGCGGCCTCATTGCAGGATTAGATGCTATCTTCTGATAGGACTTATGTGCGCCACGCATAAAAGCCCTCACTGCACGTGAGTGGTCATCCATGGCCAACCCGGATCTGAACGGGGCCTTTTGAAGATCAGGTCGGGCTTGCCCTCGATCTCCGGGACGACCTTTATGCATAGGAGTTCGAGAAGAATGGCCGGAGCATGAACGTCCGTATCGACGGCACCGCGTCTTCAACTCCGCTACCGACCTAGGTGATCGCCTACGCTCCCTTTCAGATCCCCACGCGCTTCATGTGTTCTTCCGGATACCGGGCGCCGTGGATCCGAATGTCCGAAGCTTCGATCTCGTAGAGGTCTTCCGCAGATAACTGGACGCCGAGCGAGCCGACGTTCTCGTCGAACCTCTCGAGCTTGCGCGTGCCGAACAACGGCACGATCCATGGCTTTCGTGCCAACAGCCACGCCAGCGCGACCTGGGCGGGCGTCGCGCGGTGGCGGTCCGCGATGTGCGCCAGCAGTTCGACCAGCTTCCGGTTTGCCTCACGCGCTTCCGGAGCGAAGCGGGGAACGCTGTTGCGCATGTCGGATTTATCGAAGGCAGTGTCGACGTCGATCTTGCCAGTCAGGAATCCTTTGCCAAGCGGGCTGAACGGAACCAGGCCGATGCCAAGTTCCTCCAGCGTCGGAATGACTTCAGCCTCCGGTTCGCGCGTCCATAAGGAATATTCGCTCTGCAGCGCCGCCACCGGCTGAACGGCATGGGCGCGACGGATCGAACTCGCTCCGGCCTCGGACAGGCCGAACCAGCGGACCTTGCCTTCCGCGATGAGATCCTTAACCACGCCCGCGACATCCTCCATCGGCACCTCGGGATCGACGCGATGCTGATAGAGCAGGTCGATATGATCAGTGCGGAGACGCTTCAGGCTCCCTTCGACGGCGCGCCGGATGTGATCGGGCTTGCTGTTGACGCCGCCATGGTGGACGCCGGTATCGGCATCAATGTCCCAGCCGAACTTGGTGGCGATCTTCACCTGATCGCGGAGCGGTTCCAATGCCTCACCGACCATATCCTCGTTGGTGAACGGACCGTAGACCTCCGCAGTGTCGAAGAAGTCCATCCCGCGTTCGACGGCCCTCCGGAGAAGCCGGATCATGTCGTCGCGGTCGCCAAGTTCGCGGGCCTTGCCATAGCCCATGGCACCGAGCGAAAGCGCCGAGACCTCGAGTCCCTGTCCAAGCATACGTTTCTGCATGTCGTGCTCTCCTTCAGGAGCGGGGCGTGATCCCACGACGTCGGATCATACTCCAAGGCTTCGGTCTCAAGCTTTAGGTATGTCAGCGTAGCCGTGAGTGTATGCGGCTTTCCTGCTAGGACTTATGAATGTGGCGCATGAATGCCACCGAGGCCCTCACGCATGTGTGGTCCGGATCACGCAGAGCAAGAACGCGATCTGCCATCGATTTGAAGGCACGATGTGCTTTATGCCGTGTGGAAGACTGCTATGGCTGAGGCGCGAGCAGGGCTTACAATGATTGTTCTGCCATCAAAGCAGGTTGAGAGGATTGTACGGGTTGGCCGGGGCAAACTCGTTGGTCCAGGCTCGCTTGTGGATTTCCCACGGCGAAGCATCTGCCTCACGCGGCGGTAACCTTATCGGGATCAATATCCACGCCGAACGGTCGGTTCGCGAAATCCGGAGAGGTCTGCATTTGCTCGATGGATGTCCAGTTTTCCTCGAATTCGCCGAAGTTGCTGACGTTGAGCTCGATAAAGTTTCGGTCAGGATCCTCGTAGTAGAATGCGGTCTGCGCCCCCTCGTCGACGGCAAGCACCGGGACGATGCCGAGAGGCTTCAGCCGGGCATAAGTGCCGAGGAGCTCATCGAGCGTGCGGTACGCAAAGGCAACATGCTGAAGGCGTGTATGGCGTGAACGCTCGTCGAACTCTTTCAGCAAAACCCCTTTCATACGGCAAATCAGATCGTTCATATGACGGGCCTTTCTGCGCCGACTGTCAATGCAGCGCTCGCTGACTTGGAGCGTTTGGGGATTGTCGACGAGGTGACAGGTCGCAAGCGTGGCCGTGTTTTCAGCTACCCTAGATATCCCGCAATCTTAAGCGAAGGCACTGATCCCCCTGCCTGCGACGTGACTAAATCACCGGTCGCAAGTTCGAATCTCTTCAAGGCGCTCCTTGTTGGTCTGAGCGTGAGAACATTCGCGTGTTCGTGCAACGGGCAACGATTTCATGGAAATCGCAAAGGGGACGCAACTTGCAAAATATCCCAGTCTCCTACACTCTCCCGTTGCGAGCGGGGGAGGGAACTATGGGATTTGTCGATATAAGCGGACAGGTGGATGTCTTCCAATATTGGCCGCACGGCGGCTCTGATGTTGACACACTGAAATTCGTCCCCGACTTGGCGACGGCCACCTACCACTCGGACGGCGGCCCAGTGAATGTCAGGACATTCTTCGAGCGCGGCGGCGCGGTTCAAGCCCTATTCCGAGCCACGCCGTAAGTCAGGGCGAGCGCGCCGACCAGAACCGCACCTTTGATGAAATCCTGCGTGTAGTAAGGTGCATTGAGCATGGTCATTCCGTTGAGCAACACACCGACGAACACCGCGCCGACGATGGTGCCGACGACGTTCGGACGGCGCAGGCCGAGCACGGCGAAGCCAATCAAAGCGGCCGCCACCGAATCCATCAGCAACGATCCGCCCGAGGAAACGTCACCGCGCCCGACACGCGCAGCCACGATAATCCCGCCCAAGGCGGCGAGGGCGCCCGATACGACATAGGCGATCGTCTTGATGCGTGACGTGTCGGCTCCGGCGAGACGCGTTGCCATTTCGTTGCCGCCCGTGGCGAACAGCAACCGGCCGAAACGGGTGCGTTCGGTTAGGATGAACAGGAGTGCCGCGACGATGAGCATGAGGAGCACCGGCAACGGCACCGTTTCCAGGAAACTTGACCGTCCAATCATCAGAAACAGCGGATCGATCTTGCCGGATGCCTTCGATCCATCCGGAAGGATAAGCCCAACCGATATCGAGCGCCCTGCCGTGGGAATAAGCTGAAGCCCAGCCAGTAGAAACATCGTCGCGAGCGTTGCCAGAAGGTCTGGTACCTTCAACTTGACGATGAGAAACGCGTTCGCAAAACCAACGAGCGCGCCAAAGGCGAGCACAAGGGCAGTTGTTTCTAGCGCGCCGAGGCCAAGGACGATCATCAAATAGCTTGCCGCCATGACGCTCGATGCTGCAACCGCGCCGACCGACAGGTCAAAGCCGCCGATCGCCAGTGTCACCGTGACGCCCGCGCCGATGATGGCGACGACGGACACGGATTGCAGGATGCTCATCAGATTGGCGAGCGTCATGAAGGCTGGCTGTGCGACCGAAAAGACCACGATGACCCCGCCGAGAAGCAGGAAGACCGAGCCGCGTCTTACGGCCTCGCGCAGGATTTCAAGAGGCTGCGCCGGTCGATGCGCCTGAAGTTCGTTGTGGCTTGCGGTCATGCGGTCAACTGTCCTTCTGGCGCATACATTGCATCGTCGGCCCCTTCAAAGAGGCTGTGATTGGAAATATGAACCATGCGATCTGCAACCTCATATGCCTCCTCCGGATCGGAGGTCGCGATCAGGGTGGCGCGGTCGCGATGGTCGCGAAGGATGTGGATAATGTCTTGCCGGGCGCCGACATCCACGCCTTGAAACGGCTCGTCAAGGAGCAGGAGCCGGCTGGGTTCGGCTTCCCATCGGGCAAGGACGGCCTTCTGCTGGTTGCCGCCCGAGAGCGACCATATGGAAGCCCGCGGACCTTGCGCCTTGATGCCGAGTCGCCGGATGGCCGCCACGGCCTCGCGCGTCTCCCGGCCGGAGTAAAGAAAACCCGATGGATACCATCGCTTGAGATGCGGAAGGCTGATCGTTGCAGCCAGGCTTTCGCCCGGCCACCCAGCGGGAATGAGCGATGACCGGTGGCGGTCTTCGGCGGCCATGACAACCCCCGCCGCGATGGCTTCCGCCGGGCCGGCGGGGTGGTAGGCGCGCCCGTCGAGACGCATGCTGCCTGCTGCAAGCGCGCCTCTTCCGAAGATCGCCGACAGGAGGCGGCTCTTGCCAGCGCCGAGGACGCCGGTGATCGCCACCACTTCACCTTCGTGAACAGTAAAATCAAACGGCCGGCTGCCGGGTAGAAGTACCGCCTGTTTCAGTTCAAGGACGGGGCGGCCGGATAGTGCCCTTCGGTCAGGACGTGCCGATTTCAGTGGCCGGCCAATCATCGTTTCGATGGCGGCCCCAAAATCGATGGGACGCGTAAAAGTGCCGACATCCCGGCCGCCGCGCAGCACCACCACGTGATCGGCGAGAGACATGAGATCGGTGGTTCGATGGGAGATATAAAGGATCGCAATGCCGCGCGACTTCAGCACGCGCAAGAATGTGTAAAGGCGTTGGCTCTCGTTCGATGACAGACTTGCCGTCGGCTCATCGAGAATAAGCAGTTCGGCCTTGTTGGAAAGAGCGCGCGCAATGGCGACGAGTTGGCGATCTGCGGTGCCGAGATCGCCAAAGCGGCGCTCGAGCGGTAGCGTGATGCCGACTTCATCGAGAATGCGCGCGGCTGCACGGCGAACCGAAGCGGCAGACAGGAAAAAAGGCTCCCGCCCGTCGACGTAACGATCGAGCAGAAGCGCGTCGGCCACCGTCAGATCGGGAATACCAACAACATCCGTTGATTGGTGCACGGTCACTACGCCGCTGCGGGCTGCCTCGGCGGGGCTATTGGGCTGAAAGAGGGCGCCTTTCCAAAAAATGATGCCGCTGTCGGCGCGGTGGACACCGGAGAGTACCTTGACGAGTGTCGATTTACCCGCGCCGTTCGCGCCCATCAGCGCGACGATCTCTCCCGCCTGCAGCGAAAGGGACGCATCGGCCAGGGCAAGGGTTGAGCCGAACGAAAGGGAAAGAGACTGGATGTCGAGCAGGGGCATCACGTTACGGGTTCCGAACCTTCGCCTTTTTCGTATCCTAGTAAGCGGCCGAGACAAGGTGCGGCATGCGATAGTTGATAAATTTTGTAGAAAATATTTCCCGGCAACGCATTGCTCATAAGTGAGGGCTCGTTCCTGGTTATTGGGCCGCCCGGCAAAATTAGTTCGCTCACGTCCATTTTG
Organism: Rhizobium gallicum bv. gallicum R602sp; assembly: GCF_000816845.1. Taxonomy (NCBI): domain Bacteria; kingdom Pseudomonadati; phylum Pseudomonadota; class Alphaproteobacteria; order Hyphomicrobiales; family Rhizobiaceae; genus Rhizobium; species Rhizobium gallicum. The sequence continues at coordinate 165,007 of NZ_CP006880.1, forward strand.
GCGCGAATTATTATTTATAAAAATTGTAGACTATATGGATGATTGGTATTGCCGATAACCGCTTTCAATGGGGACGCTTTACATGAATCCGATCGTTCGTTTCGCACTCGCTTCTTTTGCCGCACCACTGGCCATTGCGTTGCCGGCACTTGCTGACGGATTGAAAGGTGCGCCTGCACCGTTCGATAAAGGCGGGGTCAAGGTTGCGCTCATCAGCTACATCTCGGCCGGTGATTTTTTTCAGGCCTGTCAGGCGGGCGCGGAAGCGCAGGCAAAATCTCTCGGCATCGACCTGCGCATCTTTGCCGGCCGCCAGGATGCCGGCGAGCAGCGGGAACAAATCCTTCAAGCGATCAACCTCGGTGTCGAGGGTATCGTGATCGACCACGGTCTTCCCGAGTCGTTGAGCGACGTGGTCGATCAGGCGCTCGCAAAGAATATCAAGGTCGTTGCCTTCGACGTTAATCTGAACAATCCCAAGATTCCGCAGGTCGAGCAGTCCGATCATCGCCTTGCACAACTCGCGCTCGACCAGGCGATCAAGGACAACGGCAACAGCTTCAAGGCCGGTTACGTCTATGTTGCAGGCTTCGCACCGCTCGACCGGCGCAATGAGATCTGGGACAAGGTCAAGGCTGCCAATCCGGATATCGCCGAGACGGTTCGCTTTGGCAACGTCAGCGACACGACGGCCGTGACAACCGCAGACCAGGCGAAGGCAGCGCTGCGCGCCAATCCCGATATCTCCGTCGTCTTTGCGCCCTACGACGAATTCGCGCGTGGTGTCAAACTGGCGCTGACCGATCTGGGCCTCGCCGAGAAGGTGAAAATCTATTCGGCCGATATATCGACGGCAGACATTCAGGAGATCACCGAACCGGGCAGTCCTTGGATCGCAACTGCTGCAACCAACCCTGCCGTTGTCGGCGCGGTCTCGATTCGGGCTGCTGCCTTGCAGATCGCAGGGGAGACCGTTCCGCAAAATATCGTGGTCGAGCCGGTGCTCCTGACCCAGGACCAACTCCGCTCAGCGAACGTTCAGACGATTGAGGATCTCGCCAAGAAGATCCCCGCCTTCTCCACGAGTGCGGCTGCGACGGCCGACTGGATACCCGCCGCTGCGTTTTGACAGATGGCCGTCTGTCGCGCGCGCCCGGTGAGACCGGAATGATAGGCTTAAACCCGGGCAAACGCCGGTTAGGCGTTTGCCCATCGCTGTGTTCGGGATCAATGCGTTGGCTTCCGGCATTTCCTCAAGCCCCGGTTTTTGAGTGACGATTTTCTCCTTGGCGATCGCAAACGAAATCTCCTTCCTCGCGACAGATAAAGACTACTGAAACTATAGACAATATATTCTTGATCACTGGAGATGGGCATGAGCGAAAAATCAATTCTGGGCAGGTTCGCCCGCCGGGATATTTTGAAATGGTCGGCGGTCGCCGGGGCGGCAGCTGCGGGCACAACGCTGCTCAGCGGCACGGTCGCCTTCGCTGCTGAAGAGGGATCGCTGAAAGGTAAGCGCATCGGCATCAGCACCGCTGGAACCGATCATTTTTTTGACCTCCAGGCCTATAATGCCCAGATCGAAGAGGTGAAGCGTCTTGGTGGAGAACCAATCGCCGTCGATGCTGGCCGCAATGACGGCAAGCTCGTTTCCCAACTCCAGACGCTGATTGCTCAGAAGCCGGATGCGATCGTCCAGCTTCTTGGGACCCTGACGGTCATCGATCCCTGGCTGAAGAGGGCACGGGAAGCCGGCATCCCGGTATTGACCATCGATGTCGGATCGACCAATTCGCTGAACAACTCGACCTCGGACAATTGGGGGATCGGAAAAGATCTCGCTTTGCAGCTGGTCTCGGATATTGGGGGCGAGGGTAATATCGTCGTCTTCAACGGCTTCTACGGCGTGACGCCCTGTGCGATCCGTTACGACCAACTCGTCAACGTCGTGAAATATTTCCCGAAGGTCCAGATCATTCAGCCGGAACTGAGGGACGTCATTCCGAACACGGTACAGGACGCCTTCGCACAGGTGACCGCGATCCTCAACAAGTATCCGGAGAAGGGATCGATCAAGGCGATCTGGTCGGCCTGGGATATTCCGCAGCTCGGCGCCACGCAGGCGCTCGTCGCCGCCGGCCGCACCGAGATCAAGACGTACGGCGTCGACGGCAGTCCGGAGGTGTTGCAGCTCGTTGCCGATCCGAACTCGCCGGCTGCTGCGGACGTTGCCCAGCAGCCAGCCGAGCTTGGTCGTACCGCCATCCGCAATGTCGCGCGCCTGCTGGCAGGCGAAACGCTGCCGCGTGAGACCTATGTTCCGGCTCTCCTTGCGAACAAGGGCAATGTCGGCGAGGTCTCCAAGAAACTTGGCATCGGCTGATCCTCCCAAGCCATGCCCGGACCGCGGCGTTTGTGCCGCGGTCTGTCTCAATTCACCCAGCCAAGGAGGATTTCATGACGGCTGCGACGGACGCGATCATCCGGCTGACGGGGATCGAAAAGAGTTTCGGCGGCGCAAGAGCGCTTTCGGGCGTGTCGTTTGCCGTGGCGCGCGGTACGGTGCACGGGCTGGTCGGGCAGAACGGGGCCGGAAAGTCAACCTTAATCAAACTGCTCGCCGGCCTGCACAAAGCGGACGCGGGCGTGATCGAATTCGATGGCCGGTCTTACGAGCGCTTGACGCCGCATCTTGCCGAAGAGCTTGGAATCCACTTCATCCATCAGGACCGGTTGCTGGTGCCGACCTTTACTGTCGGAGAGGCGCTCTTTCTCGGCCGCGAGCTGCGCATTGCCGGCACGCCTTTTCTCGATCGCCGCCTCATGCAACGCCGTGCCGCCGAAGTTCTGGACAGATATTTCGGCTTGCGCCTGCCCAATTCCACTTTGATCGCCGAGCTTTCGACCGCGGAAAAGCAGATCATCCAGATCACCCGCGCGCTCTTGAATGCGCCGAAGGTGCTTGTGTTCGACGAGCCGACGGCGGCGCTTGTCCGGCGTGAGGCCGATATCCTCTTCAAGCTGATCCGCAGGTTGCGTGAGGACGGCATCACCGTCATCTACATCTCTCATTATCTCGGTGAGATCGAAGGGCTGTGCGACACGGTGACGGTGCTGCGCAATGGCCGAGACGTCGCGACCGTTCGCGTTTCTGAAGCCACGGCCGCCGAAATCGCCGGGCTGATGGTCAACCGTGAGGTCGGCGAGCTCTACCCCAAGCGCCAGAGCGTTTTGGGCGAGACGCTGTTGCGCGTCGAAGGCTTGTCTTTGCCGGGACACTTCAGCGGGATTGATCTGACCATGCGCCGAGGCGAGATTCTGGGCCTTACGGGGCTGCTTGGCTCTGGCGCGAAGGAACTGATGCGGGCGCTGTTCGGTCTGGAAGCCGTGGCAGAGGGCTTTGTCGAGGTGGAAGGCAAAACCGTGTTGGCGGCGAGCCCGGCGCAAGCCGCGCGCCGTCGGATCGCTCTCGTACCGGAGGACCGGCGCCGCCACGGCGTAGCGCTGGACCTTAGTGTCGCAGAGAACACGACGCTCGCCAGTCTCGGCCGCTTTACGCGCGCCGGTCTTCTCGATACTCGCGCCGAAAACGCCGAAGCCGATAGGCTGATGAAGCGGCTCCAGATCAAGGCCGAGAGCCGCGAGGCTCTGGTGCGAACGCTGTCCGGCGGCAACCAGCAGAAGGTAGCGATCGCCAAATGGCTGAGCCGTCATTCCGAGATCTATCTGCTCGACGAGCCGACGGTCGGGGTCGATATCGCTGCAAAAGCAGAGATCTATTCATTGGTTGCAGAGCTCGTGGAGCGCGGCGCCGGCGTTCTCGTCCTCTCATCCGACTTGCCGGAACTTCTGGGAATCACCGATCGCATCCTTGTTCTTTTCCGCGGCCGCATCGTCCGCGAATTTGTCTCGAAAGATACGGCAGTCGATGAGGTGCTTGCGAAGGTAACCGGTTCATCGGAGGAGCTTCGTCATGCTGGTTGACGCCGCACTCAGTCCCGCGGACAACACGACCGTCACACAGCCGTCCCGTGCGCCGGCTGGACGGTTTAGCCGCCGTCTGACGACATTGATACTTCGGGGCGGCTCGCTTGCGGTTTTCGCGGCCGTGCTGATTTTTTTCTCCGTCTCTGCGCCTTACTTTCTTTCGCTCGGCAATGTCGGCAACGTGCTGGCGCAATCGGCAATCGCCGGAGTGCTTGCAGTGGGGCTTACCGTCGTCATCATCGCAGGCGGCGGCAATGTCGTCACTGGCGGTATCGATCTTTCGCTGGCGGCCAATATGGGGTTCAGCGCCGCAGTTTACGCCGCGCTTTCGCAGGCGGGACACGGGGATGCAGTAGCGGTGGCCGGCGCGCTTGCATCCGGGATTGCCATCGGCACGGTCAATGCCTTGGCAATCACCCTTGCCGGGATCATTCCGCTGCTCGCGACACTCGGAGTGATGAATATCGTCGCCGGGCTGGAGCTCGTCCTGACCCAGAACACGGTCATCCCCGCAACCGGCGACCTTTTGACGGTCCTCTCCGGCATTGGTCCGTTCGACGTGCCTGCGCTTGCCTACGTGCTGATCGGCTTTGCGGCGGTTGTCGCGCTCGTGGTGCAGGCAACGCCACTCGGCCTACGGCTATACGCCGTTGGCGAGTTTCCTGAGGCAGCGCGGGCTTCCGGCCTTTCCATCCGGCCTTTTATCGTCGGCTCGTTTGTCTTCAGTGGTCTGTGCGGCGGCATCGCCGGCATACTCTCCGTCTCTTATCTCAGCGGTAGCTCGACAGGGGCGGGAGAGTTTCTTTTGCCGGTGATCGTTATCGCATTGCTCGGCACCGTGTTTTCGCGGCGCCTGGTGCCGACGATCACAGGCACGCTGCTTTCCGCGCTTTTCGTCGGCTTCCTCGTTAACGGCTTCCAGTTACTCAATCTGTCGAGCACTCTCGTCAGCGGCATCCAAGGCGTTCTGATCCTGATCGTCGTTTCTGCAACAACGCTTTTGCGGAAACAGGAGACCCGCACATGAGCACGGTCCTCTCAGACGTAGGCGGATTCAACACTTCGAGCGCCGTGCTTCGCAAGGTGGCGCGCTACGCGCTCGTTGTGGCTCTCCTTGCCGTTTTTGCCGTCTTCTCCATTGCCGCCCCTGGTTTTCTGACGACGGCGAACCTGCTGAGCATTCTCGTCAACAATTTCACCCTGCTTGCTATTGTCGCCATCGCGATGACATTCGCGGTATCTGCGGGCGGCATCGATCTGTCGGTCGGGACGGCGATCGATTTTGCAAGCTTTGCCTTCGTCTCGCTGGTCCTTGCCGGCCAGCCGGTGGCCCTGGCACTCGCTGCCGGCATCGGCGCCGGCGCCCTCGTAGGAATCCTCAATGCGGCATTGATTTCCGGTATCGGGATTTCACCATTTCTTGCCACGCTCGGCACTCTTTTCATCGGACGCAGTGTGCAGCAGTTGCTGACCAATGGCGGAAACCCCGTTTATCTGCCGCCGGCGGGCGTGCCGGAGAGCTTCCGGTTCCTCGGCCGTGGGATCGTCGGCGGCATGCCGGTACCGCTCCTCATTGCCGCGGCCGTCATTCTCGTTGCTTTCGTGATCCTGACACGGAGCCGTTTTGGCCGCGTCGTGCTTTCGGCCGGAATCGCAGCGGGTGTGGTGCGCTATTCCGGTATCCCGCTTCGCTCGTACATCGCCGTCACCTACGTCCTCGTTTCGGCTATCGCCGCCATCGCCGGTCTCGTCCTCACCTCGACCGTGACGGTCTACATTCCGTCCTCGGGCAACGCTTTCCTGCTCAACGCTATCGGCGCGACCTTCATCGGCACGACCTTGAGCCGCCATGGACGGCCAAATGTCGCGGGAACCGTGCTCGGCGTGCTCCTCCTGAGCATCGTCGCCAACGGATTGCTTCTGACCGGCCTTAATTTTTACTGGCAGCAGGTTGGCACCGGACTCCTGATCTTCGCCGTCCTCGCCGTCAGTTTCGCCAATCGTAAAGCTGCCGTTGGGGTGTGAAGCCCGGCTAGCATGGAGGTTCTTATTCATGTCTCAAGTTTCCCTTTTGAATGCCACGCCCCTGTCCGCTGCGAGAATTGCAAGCGAGGAGGAAGCACTGGCCGTTGCGCGCGAACTGGCGGCAGAATTTTCCGAAGGGGCAAGCGAACGGGACCGGGAGCGGATCCTGCCTTACCGGGAGCTTGAGCGGCTGGCAAAGTCTGGTCTGCTCGCGATAACGGTTCCCGTCGAATATGGCGGCATTGACGTGTCCAATGCCGTCTTGGCCGAGGTAACGGCAATCCTTGCGGAAGCAGACGGTTCTATCGGTCAGATTCCGCAGAACCATTTCTATATCCTGGAGGCCCTTCGCCACGACGGCACCGAAGACCAGAAACGCTTCTATTTCGGGCGGGCGCTTGCCGGAGACAAATTCGGCAACGCGCTGTCGGAAACCGGGACCAGGACCGTTGGTCATTATAAGACCCGCATCACGACCGATGGCCCCGGCTTCCGTATCAATGGCCGCAAGTTCTATTCGACGGGCGTGCTTTTCGCCGACTGGATAGCCATTTTTGCCCTCAACGAGGACGAACAACTGACCATGTCCTTGGCACCCCGTGGGACAGAGGGCATCGAGATCGTCGACGACTGGGACGGTATCGGGCAAAAGACAACCGGCAGCGGCACGACGATTCTCAACGACGTGGCTGTTCCAGCAAGCGCCGTTGTCAGTCACCACAAGGGCTTCGAACGGCCAGGCACTATCGGCTCCGTCGGTCAGATCATTCATGCCGGCGTCGATCTCGGGATCGCTCGCGCGGCCTTTCGCGATACTGTCAATTTTGTACGCACGCGTTCACGTCCCTGGACGGACAGCGGCGTGGAACGCGCTTCGGACGATCCGCTGACTATTGCCAAGGTAGGCCAGATCGCAATCCGTCTCGAAGCGGCCACGGCGACGCTCGAATATGCGGGACGCAAGGTTGACCATGCGCAGATCGATCAGACGGACGGCAATGTTGTTGCCGCAACGCTGGCGGTGGCGACCGCAAAGGTGCTGACGACTGAAATCGCGCTTGAGGCCACCAGCACGCTCTTCGAACTCGCCGGGACAGCGTCGGTCCGGGAGGGTTTGAACCTCGACCGCCACTGGCGCAATGCCCGCACGCACACGCTGCACGATCCGGTGCGCTGGAAATATCACGTGGCAGGAAATTTTTATCTCAACGACGTTACGCCGCCTCGCAGCGGCGCGCTTTGAGCTTACGGAGAAAAGCATGACCCGCCAAATCCGGCTGAACGCCTTCGATATGAACTGCGTCGGCCATCAATCGCCCGGCCTCTGGCTTCATCCGCGCGACCAGTCCGCAAGCTACAAGGACCTGGACTATTGGGTGAACCTTGCAAAGACGCTGGAGCGCGGCAAGTTCGACGGCCTGTTCATCGCCGACGTGCTGGGTGTCTACGACGTGCTCAACGGCAATGTGAATGCGGCGCTGAAGCATTCCGCCCAGGTGCCGGTCAACGATCCGCTGCAGCTTATCCCGACCATGGCCTATCTGACGGAACATCTCGGCTTCGGGCTGACGGCTTCGCTCTCTTTTGAGCATCCCTATACCTTCGCTCGTCGCATCTCCACACTTGACCATCTGACGAAGGGCCGCATCGGCTGGAACATCGTCACCTCCTATCTCAACAGCGGTGCGCTGAATGTTGGCCAGGCGGGACAGCTTCGTCATGACAATCGTTACGATGTCGCGGAGGAATATCTGGAAGTCTGCTACAAACTGTGGGAAGGAAGCTGGGAAGACACAGCCGTGGTGCGCGACCGGGATACCGGCGTCTTCACCCATCCCGGAAAAGTCCATCCGATCGCTCACAAGGGCGAGCATTTCAATGTCCCTGGCATTCATCTGTCCGAGCCGTCGCCGCAGCGGACTCCGGTGCTTTACCAGGCAGGCGCTTCAAGCCGAGGCAAGGACTTCGCCGGCGCGCATGCCGAATGTATCTTCGTGGCGGCGCCTTCCAAGCCCGTGTTGAAGCGCTATGTCGCCAATGTTCGTGAGGCGGCAGAAAAAGCCGGACGCAATCCGCGCGAGATTCTCGCCTTCAACCTGCAGACGGTTATTCTTGGCGAGACGGATGCCGAGGCCAAGCGCAAGTTTGACGACTATCGCAAATACGTTTCCTACGAGGGCGCGCTGACGCTGATCTCGGGCTGGACCGGCATCGACTTTGGTCAGTTTTCGCCGGATGAAGTGCTGCGCCACTGCTATACCAACGCCGTGCAGTCGGCTGTCGAAACCTTCACGACGATCGATCCGTCGAAGGAATGGACCGTGCGGGAAATGGCAGATTGGGTCGGCATCGGTGGCTTCGGACCAGTCTTCGTGGGCTCGCCGCAGACCGTCGCCGATCTTTTGCAGGAATGGGTGGAAGACACCGACATCGACGGCTTTAATCTCGCTTATGCAGTCACGCCGGAAACCTTTGAGGATGCCGTCGACCTGCTTGTTCCTGAGTTGCAGAAACGCGGCGTCTACAAGACCGAATACCGCAAGGGCACGCTTCGCGAAAAGCTGTTCGGTCACGGTCCGCGCCTTGTTGCCCCGCATCCGGGTGCATCCTACCGGGATCTCGGCCGTACGGTCGAGAGGCTGGCGGCAGGCCAAAACTGATCATCTCGAAGAGCGCAATGGGAAGAGGGCGCATCCGAACGATGCGCCCTCTTCCGTTTGGTCATCGTGCCGATCAGCTATAGAGACTAACTGGCGGGATACGGGCGTTGAGAGCGAAGTCACCCACTTCGCGGGCCTTGTAGAATACCGGGTCATGCAGCGTATGGGTACGAACGTTGCGCCAGTAGCGGTCGAAACGGTATCGCGAGGCTGTTGCCCGGGCGCCCATCAATTCGAAGATACGCGCGGTTATTTCCAAGGAGACGTGTGTCGCATTGACCTTTGATTCATAGGCCTCGATCGCAGCCTCGCCGCGTTCACGCTCAGTGACCGACGATCCGCGGGCGAGGGCCGTCTGGACCACGAGGGCGGCGGAGTCGGCAAGCGCTGCCGCAGCCTTGAGGGCTGCGCGAAATTCACCGACGCGCTCGAGGATGTAGGGGTCCTCGGCTGCTCGCTCGACGCCCGACGTGATCCATGGGCGGGTGGCCGTGCGGACATAATCCAGCGCTTCGGCAAGTGCGCCCTCGGCCGTCCCAAGATAAAAGTTCGCAAAGACGAGCTGGATCAGTGGCGTATTGAAGGTTGCCTGCACTTTCGCAGCCGCATCCGGCGCGGCAAGTGGCAATATGAAATCGCTATCGTAAACCGGGAAATCGTGGAATTCGACACTGCCGCTGTCGGACAGGCGCTGGCCGATATTGTCCCAGTCGTCGTTGGTAATATAGCCGGGACGGTCAGTCGGGATCACGAAATTCGCGACCTGATGGTCAAAAGCGGCATTGACATTGATTCGGTCCGAGATCCGAGCGCCGGTCGAGAAGGTCTTGCGGCCGTTCAGCACGTAGTGGCCGTCACGGCGCGTCAAGGTCAGGCCGGGATCACGCGGGTTGACGGCCGCACCCCAGTAGAGGTTCTTCGCCACGGTCTCAGTCCCCAGTTGCCATGCTTGGTCGGGATCGTCTGCAGCCCAGTAGATGTACTGGCTATTGACGTAGTGATAGCCGAGGAGCTGGCCGATCGAGCTTTCGCCGCGAGCGAGAATGCGCACAAGCCTCAGACCGTCCACCCATTCAAGTCCGCCGCCGCCGATCTGCGGCGGATGCAGTGCGTTGAGAAGACCGGTCGACTTGAGGGTTGAAACTTCCTCAAAAGGCGGCTGGCCTTCACGGTCGAGATCCGCCCCTCGCTTGGCCAGGTCGGCTGAGATATGTGCGGCGCTGGCAAAAAGCCTATCCCGATCTCTCTGGGCATCGGCGGTTTTGATGGCGTGCAAGCTACTGATGTTCGAGTTGGTCATGGACATATCACTCCTGCTGCAGGTGCCTGAATTTGCAAGCCGGTCAGTGCGGCTACTCGGCTCTTGAAGTCGACCCGATGCGCGCTGTACTTGCTCTGCCGTCATGTATGTGGGCGCCGCATCCATGGCCGCAGAGGAGAGCTATCCGCTCTGAAAAAGTGTATTCCTCAAGGCTCATCTATCTTCCTTTCGACAGTCTGCGCTTGCACCTGCCCGGAGCTGCGGGTTCGGCGGATCGAAGCTCAGTACTCGGTTCGCTGTGATGCAGTGAGGCTATAATCCATTAATTTAATAGACAAAGAAGACGATACCGAAGATTGTTTTGGTGTTAGAACGATTTTGCGTAATCGGCGATCGACCGCGGACTGGAAGCGATCACGATATCCATCTCGGCTCCTGGCCTTCCGCCAACATGTCCGCGCGCCGCTGCAGACTCCGGAGCCCACGGGGTCGAGGTCGGTGCTCGCTTCCGCGAATAAATCGACAATTTCTACTGATTTAGATGATTATAGAAATCCGTTCCTTATCTGTCTTCGTACGACTGCCTACTCTTCTGCCCTCGGACTGCTAGAAGAGGATGGGGAAGATGAAGTCGATTTTAACAAAGTTGGCGGCAATCACACTTGCAATAACGCTCGGGCTAGGATCATCAGCGGCGGTGGCTGCCGATCCTGCGGAAATCCGCATCGATTGGGCGACTTATAATCCTGTTAGCCTTCTGCTGAAGAAGGAGGGCCTGCTAGAAAAGGCTTTCGAGAAGGATGGTATCGCGATCCGCTGGGTGCAGTCGGCCGGCTCCAATAAGGCGCTGGAGTATCTGAATGCTGGCTCCATCGATTTCGGCTCGACGGCTGGCGCCGCGGCGCTGATCGCGCGTGTCAATGGCAATCCGATCAAGTCCATCTATGTCTATTCGCGTCCCGAATGGACCGCTCTGTTGACAGGCAAAGATTCCACAATTTCAACTGTCGCCGATTTGAAGGGCAAGACGGTGGCCGTCACGCGTGGTACTGACCCTCATATATTCCTTGTTCGTGCGCTTACTGATGCGGGACTCAAGGCGGACGATGTCAACTTCGTGCTGCTCCAGCATGGCGATGGCCGTCTTGCGCTCAGCCGCGGCGACGTCGACGCCTGGGCCGGCCTCGATCCGCTGATGGCGGCAGCGGAAGTGGAGGAGGGCGCCAAGCTTTTTTACCGCAAGCCCGAGAACAACAGCTGGGGCGTCCTCAATACGCCTGAGAGTTTCGCGACCGACCATCCTGAGATCGTCAAGCGCGTGCTTGCCGTTTACGAGGAGGCGCGCAAGAAGGCACTCGCCGACCCGTCAGCAGTCAAGGCTGTGCTCGTCGAGGCGGCAAAGTTGCCAGATGCCGTGATCGAGCGGCAGCTTGAGAGGACGGACCTATCCTCCTCCCGTATCGGCGATGCCCAGCGCGAGACGATCCTCAAGGCTGGCTTGGCGCTGCAGCAGGCTGGCGTCCTGCCGGCCGATGCCGACATCGAAAAATCGGTCGATGAATTGATCGATCCGAGCTTCAGCCAAGCTCTCATACAGTAGCGGACGATCGCATGGCGAGTATGCTGGACACTTTGACAGAAGCGTCGCCTGTAAAACAGTCGCGTTCCCTGTTTGCCGCATGGCCCAGGCAAGTGTGGCGCGTTGCGCTGGGGATTGCGCTGCCGCTTTGCGGCTTTGTGCTTTGGGAAGCCGCCGTTGCTTCCGGCCTTACGACCGGACGGCTGGTACCGCCGCCTTCCCGGATCATGGCCGCGCTTTCCCAGCTTTCCTTAAGCGGCGAGCTTTGGCAGCATGTAGGCTCGACTAGTCTTCGCGTTCTTGTTGGTTTCATCGCCGGAGCCGTTGCCGGTGCGCTTGCGGGTAGCGTCACCGGCTTCTTTCGGGTTGCCCATGCGCTTGTGGATCCCACGCTTCAAGCCTTGCGGGCCATTCCATCGATCGCCTGGGTGCCATTGTTCATTCTCTGGTTCGGGATTTTCGAGACATCGAAGGTGGCTCTGATTGCGACCGGTGTCTTCTTCCCCGTCTATCTCGGCGTTTCCACAGCCCTTCTGTCCGTTGATAGAAAGATCGTCGAGGTGGGGCACATCTTCCGGCTCAGCGGATTCGATCTCATCCGACGCATCCTTTTTCCCGCTGTCTTACCGGCCTTTATCGTATCGTTGAGAGCCGGCCTCGGGCTCGGCTGGATGTTTGTGGTTGCTGCCGAGTTCATGGGGGCTTCCGAGGGATTGGGGTACCTGCTCGTCGACGGTCAGCAGCTTGGCAAGCCCGACCAAATCCTTGCCGCCATCATCGTCTTTGCCATGATCGGCAAGCTGTCGGACGCTCTTCTTGTCCATCTCACCGCCCCTCTGGTTGCCTGGCAGGACACCTTTCGGAATGGAGCGCTGTGATGCTGTCTCTCAAAGCGCTGACCAAGACTTATGCCAATGGGGTAAAGGCACTTGGCGGTTTCACGCTGGATGTGGCGCCGGGAGAAATTGTCGCTGTGATCGGCGGCTCCGGCTGTGGCAAGAGCACGCTGCTGCGCCTGATCGGCGGCCTCGACCAGCCAACGAGCGGTACAACGTCGATCAACGGCGAAATCGTCAATCGTCCACATCCGTTGATCAACCTCGTCTTCCAGGAGCCGCGGCTCCTGCCGTGGCTGACGGTGCACGACAATGTCGGTTTTGGTCTGGCGCATGCCGATCGCGACGAGCGTGAAACGCGCGTTCGTGCTGCGCTTCAGCGGGTTCACCTCAAAGACTATGGTCATCGCCTTCCCAAGGAGCTCTCAGGCGGGCAGGCGCAACGTGTGGCGATTGCCCGCGCACTGGTCATGCGCCCCGAGGTGTTACTCCTCGACGAGCCCTTTTCGGCGCTGGACGCGCTGACACGAGCGACCTTGCATCGTCACCTGCTGGATATCTGGTCGGAAACCGGTGCCACTATGATCCTCGTCACCCATGACCTCGAGGAGGCCGTGGCTCTGGCGCATCGCGTTATCGTCATGCAGCCATGGCCGGGCCGAATTCTCGACGAGATCATCATTCGCAGGCGCTCCACTGCCGGTGCTGATGCCTCTGGCCTGATACCAGAACGACCTCACTCCGACCGTGATAAGACGCGTGTTAGAGCCGCTCTGGATCGATCGCTTAAATCCGCCGAGGCCGGTTCAGCAGCCGAGGCGTACCCTATCTCGCTGGAGACACTGTCATGAGCACCGCCCCCGAAAAGATCAACGTCCTCTGGTTCCTGCCGACGCATGGAGACAGCCGCTATCTTGGCACGTCAATCGGCGGGCGCAACGTCGATCTCAACTACCTGAAGCAGGTCGCGCAGGCTGCCGATTCTCTTGGCTACTACGGCGTGCTCATCCCGACCGGCAAGAGCTGCGAGGACAGCTGGGTCGTGGCCTCGGCGTTGGCGCCGCTGACCGAGAAGCTGAAATATCTCATCGCAGTTCGCCCCGGTTTGCTGGCGCCGACGCTTGCGGCCCGCATGACGGCCACGCTCGACCGCATCTCCAACGGCCGTCTCCTGATTAACGTCGTTACCGGCGGCGACCCGATTGAAAACAAGGGCGACGGTATCCACTTTCCGCATGCCGAGCGCTACGAGGTGACCGAGGAATTCCTCAATATCTACAAGGCGCTCCTGAGCGGCGAGACGGTAACCTACAAGGGCAAGCACTTCGATATCGAAGATGGCAAGGTTCTCTTCCCCACCTTCCAGTCTCCGCACCCCCCGCTCTATTTCGGCGGCTCGTCCGGAATCGGCCAGGAGGTCGCAGCGCGCACAATCGATAAATACCTGACCTGGGGCGAGCCGCCGGAGGATGTGGCGAAAAAGGTAGCCGAAGTGCGGGCGCTAGCGAGGAGGGAAGGTCGTGAGGTGACTTTCGGTATCCGCCTGCATGTCATCGTGCGAGAAACTGCGGCGGAAGCCTGGAAGGCCGCAGACGAGCTTATCCAGTATCTCGACGACGAAACGATCGCGGCGGCCCAGAAGGTATTCGAACGGATGGATTCGGTCGGCCAGAGCCGCATGAGCCGGCTGCATGGCGGCCAGCGAGACAAGCTGGAAGTCAGCCCCAATCTTTGGGCTGGAGTCGGCCTTGTGCGCGGCGGTGCCGGTACCGCACTCGTTGGCGATCCCGATCAGGTCAGTGCACGGATCGAGGAATATCGGGAAATCGGCATCGATACGTTCATCATGTCCGGTTATCCGCATCTGGAGGAGGCCTATCGTTTCGGCGAACTCGTACTGCCGAACTTGCCGCTCGCGCATCCGGTCAAGGCTGCCAGCAGCGCCGTCAACACAGGTCCGTTCGGCGAGACCATTGCCGGCGATCACGGCCCAAGGTCAGGGCGTCGCAGTCCTGATCCTGCAACTCGAACCCGTTGCTATTCCCAATCATATCCGCAGCCGGTCCGCTTGGTAAGCGGGGGCAACGGGCCGCATCGGGAACTTGGCTGGAAGGCGAAAGTCCGGACCGACTTGTAAACGACGCAACGCTTGGATGTTTGATCCAAACCTTGATGGTGGACTTCACGCAAGCCTGGAGAAATTTCTTGAGAACGGCAACTCATGTGGGCGGCACACGGCCGTTTCGTGAGATGGGTAAGCCGCGCCATCTATGCGGATACGCCATTGAAATGTGCGTTGGCGTCCGTTGGGAGACAAGCTGGCCTTAAGAAGGTTGGAAAAAAACAGATCTACGCCGTGGCTCTCTCGTCGCTGCTAGGATCTGGGACGAGAATTTCTCCGGCTACCACAAACTGCTCGAGTGTCATGTTATCCAGAATGGAAGCAATGGCGTCCCGAACTTGTGTCATCGCGAGACGAACTTCGCAGGTTTCAGGATGTTTACAATCGTCACATGTTTCGTATGCCGTGCGACTCGCACAGCGGATCGGAGCCAAGGGACCATCAAGCGTCCTAATGATCTTTCCTATTTCGATCTCTGCCGCGGGGCGCGACAGCGAATATCCCCCACCCGGCCCCTTCTTCGATCGAAGAATACCGACATTGCGAAGCTCAAGCAGGATCGTGTCGAGGAACTTCTTTGGGATGTTATTGCGAGCAGCTATGTCGTTGATGAACGCAGTCTCGCCGGGCTCCAACCGAGCCAGATAGGCAACGGCTTTCAAGCCATACTTTCCTTTTTTTGTCAGCAAGAGAGATCACACCGTCTTTCATGGGATAAGGGGCAATAATCCATACGCACAAAAAGCACAATCTTCTAAGTCCCCGCCAGTCGACTATCTGGCAAGTTTGTGCGCCTAACAACACTGGTTGCATCTTTCGGAGAGGCGCATTCCGCGCTCACCACTCAAGGAAGACTGGAATAATTTTCCCGGCGAGCGGCGTTCAACGCAAATCTCACCTTTGTCTATAAAAATAGAGATGTTTAACTTTGTACCTTCATCAATGAGGGGCAACCATGAAAAAATCCATGAGAGGACTGCTTGCGGCAGTCGCAGCTTTGTCATTTTCGATGCCGGCTCTGGCTGCTTCGTTGAAAGTTGGAGTCGTCCCTGGCGTTTATGCGGATTCTATCGAGGCCCTGATCCCGGAGGCCAAAGCAAAGGGCCTGGATATCGCGGTTGTTGAATTCAGCGATTGGACGACGCCCAATATTGCCCTGCAGTCAGGCGATATCGACGTCAACTACTTCCAGCATCAGCCTTTTCTCGACAATGCGATCTCCGAGAGAGGCTACGATTTCAAAAGCGCGGGCATCGGAGTTCTTGCCAACATTGGTTTGTACTCTTTGAAGTACAAGAAATTCGAAGACATTCCGCAGGATGGCAACGTCGCAATTGCAAACGACCCCGTCAATCAGGGCCGTGGACTTCTGCTTCTTCAAAAGGCGGGCTTGGTTAAGCTCAGGGACGGTGTCGGATTCAAGGGCACGCTGGACGACATCACCGACAATCCAAAGCATCTGACCTTTACGGAGGTCGAAGGACCGCAGCTCGCTCGTGTAGTCGGCGACGTGGATATCGCGCAAGGTTATCCGCACTTCATCGTCGCCTCCAAGGCGTTCGATCCGAGTTCAGGATTGCTATACTCGGGAGTTGACGACAAGCAGTTCGCTATTGTTTTCGCCGTAAAATCCGCCCGTGTCGATGATCCCGCGATCAAGGAGCTGGTGACTCTTTACCAGAACTCCCAGGCGGTGAAAGACGCCATCAGCAAGGCCTTTGCCTCAGACCAAAAACTGTACACACTTCCATGGGTTCACTGAACAACGCTGCTCGGCGTCACGCCGAAGAACGCGACACCTCTCTGCCGGACTTCTCCGCCGGTGGAGGGGCGTCGTCGCTTGACCGGTCAATGGCGACGGCTAGGCGTGGAACTATCGCTTTTGAGGGCGTCGAAAAGACTTATGCCTCGGCAGGCGCCGCCGTCCACGCGCTCAAGAACATCACAATCGATGTGCCCGGTGGGTCAATCTTTGGAATTATCGGTCGTAGCGGCGCCGGCAAGTCCACTCTTTTGAGAACGGTCAACCGGCTCGAAAGGACCACGTCCGGGAAAGTGATTGTGGATGGGACAGATGTCGGAGTGCTTGACGAAGAAGGTCTTGTGATCCTACGGCGTAGGATCGGGATGATCTTTCAGCATTTCAATCTTCTATCCGCCAAGACCGTTTGGCGGAATGTGGCGCTGCCAATGATCGTAGCCGGATTTCCGCGAGTGGAGATCGATAAGCGAGTAGCTGAAGCGCTTTCTCTAGTTGGTCTTGAAGGGAAGGAGGATACCTATCCCTCGCGCCTTTCCGGTGGACAAAAGCAACGCGTCGGAATTGCGCGCGCTCTCGTCCACCATCCGGAGATCCTCCTGTGTGATGAAGCAACGTCGGCGTTGGACCCCGAGACGACGCTATCGATCCTGCGGCTGCTCAAGGACATCAACCGGCGGCTTAATCTGACCATCGTCCTCATAACCCACGAGATGAGTGTTATCCGGGAAATTTGCGACCATGTGCTTGTCCTTGATCGAGGGCAGGTGGCTGAGGCCGGTCCGGTGTGGCAGGTCTTCGCGAACCCTTCGCACGATGCGACCCGTGCTTTATTGAAGCCGCTGGATCGCGACATTCCCGAAGATATCGCAGTTCGCCTGCGGCCTGCGGGCGACCGGGCGAGCAAAGGCACGCTCATTGAACTCGCTTACACGGGCGAGGGCGGCTTGGAGCCGGATATTGCGGCTATCGCTGCCGCCGCCGGTGCTCCGGTCCGGCTGCTGCAGAGCTCTGTCGACCGTATTCAGGGACATGTGCACGGTAGGCTCTTGGTGATCGTGAATTCAACGGACTCGGCTCTCATAGAGACAATGAACCATCTCGCGAACAGAGTAAGGGTGCTCGGCCATGTCGGCAATGATGTATGACCGCCTCTGGCAGGCGTTCCTGGATACTGTAGCCATGGTCGGTGTGTCGGCGTTGGTCGCCCTGGTCGCGGGGATACCACTCGCCGTCTTCCTTGTTCTTGCCGCTCCAGGCGGGCTAGTCCACGCACCGAGCCTGCAAAGATTGCTTGCGGCAGTGATCAACGCGTTTAGGGCGACACCCTTCATCGTCCTGCTGGTGGCACTGCTTCCTCTGACCCGTCTCCTTACCGGCACTACGATTGGCGTTTGGGCCGCGGTGGTTCCGCTGTCGATCAGTGCCACCCCTTTCTTTGCGCGTATTGCCGAGGTCAGTCTTCGCGAGGTTGACGGCGGATTGATTGAGGCCGCGCAAGCGATGGGCTGCCGGCGCTGGCACATCGTCTGGCACGTGCTGCTGCCGGAAGCCCTGCCCGGCATAGTTGGCGGCTTCACCATAACAATTGTGAGCATGATCGGCGCATCTGCTATGGCCGGCGCGGTTGGAGCGGGAGGCCTCGGCGATATGGCCATTCGTTATGGATACCAACGATTCGACACGACCGTCATGGCTGGAGTTATTGCCGTGCTTGTCGCAATGGTATGCGCTGTGCAGTTGGCCGGCGACATGGCTGTCAGACGCCTGAGAGCTCGGTGAACAAGGATGTTTTCATGACCGATCGGATGATCGTTGACGCCGAGCACTCGGAGCGTCTGCCGCAACCACCAAAAAAGCCGCACCTGATCACAAGCGACGCCGAAGCACTGGACGTTGCGGCGGGCCTGGCGGAGCGATTCCGGGAGGGAGCTTCCGATAGGGACCGCAAACGTCAGTTACCGTGGGATCAGATTGAGGAATATACCGCAAGCGGGCTCGGCGCGATCACCGTTCCTCGGGAATTCGGCGGTGCAGACGTTTCGCTGGTAACACTCGCAAGGATATTCGAAGTCCTTTGCGCGGCAGATCCTTCTTTGGGACAGTTGCCTCAGAACCAGTTCGGTGTGCTGGCACTGCTTCGCGACATCGGCTCGCCCGAACAAAAATCGCGAATATACGCTGATATTCTAAACGGACTGCGGATTGGAAACGCAGGTCCCGAAAAAGGCACTAAGAAGGTGAACGTGAGCACGACCCGCCTCACGCGCACCGCGAACGGCTTTCGATTGTCAGGGCGAAGGTTCTATTCAACGGGCGCCATTTTCGCACACTGGATTCCGACCCGCGCGATCGACGAGGAAGACCGTGCCATCCAGGTATGGGTCCGGCGGGAAGCGCCAGGGGTCCGTATCATCGACGACTGGTCGTCCTTCGGCCAACGCACTACAGCAAGCGGCACAGTGGAGTTCAATAATGTGCCAGTCGATCCCGAACTCGTCTTTCCACTCTGGTCGTTCGTTAAACGGGCCGGATTGGCAGGCCCTATTTCCCAATTGATCCAAGCTGCAATCGATTCAGGCATCGCTGCGGCAGCGATCACCGATACGCTTTCGTTCGTTCGCGAACGGGCGCGGCCTTGGGTCGATTTCGGCGGGGAGTCTGCGAGCCACGACCCGACGATCATTCATGAGGTCGGAAACCTTCACGCGCTATTCCACGCCGCCCAAGGCGTTTTGCATCGGGCTGCTGCGGTCATCGATGATGTGGCGAAAAGTCCGGTAACAGACAGATCAAGCGCCGAAGCTTCCGTTGCCGTCGCCGAGGCGAAAATCCTTACCACCGAGATCGCGCTCGCAGCGACCGAGATGCTGTTCGATCTCGCGGGATCGTCTGCCACGCGCGGGGCCCATAATCTTGATCGTCACTGGCGGAACGCCCGCGTGCACACCCTGCATGATCCGGTTCGCTGGAAATACCATCTGATCGGAAACTACGAATTGAATGGAACTTTCCCACTACGACATCAATGGAACTGAACAGATGAGCGTTGGATTTGAACCAGTATCTGTCGCGGCTCCGCCGAGTTCGCGCCCGCCGCTTATCGGCATGCATGAGCAAGCGGTTGAAGCAGCCACCCATTTGGCCGAAATCTTCGCAAAGAAGGCCTCCGAGCGGGATCGCGAGCGGGCATTGCCCTGGGTGGAAGTTGAGGCGTTTTCCCAGAGCGGATTGTGGGGGATCACGGTGCCAAAGGAGTTTGGAGGGCCGGGATTGTCGCCGAAGACGGCAGCCGAGGTCATTGCAACCATAGGAGCTGCTGACGGCTCGCTATCTCAGATTCCGCAGAACCATTATTATGCTCTCGAAGTGCTTCGTGTCGGTGGGAGTTGGGAGCAGAAACGGTTCTTCTACGATCGCGTTCTGGCAGGTGAACGTTTTGGAAACGCGCTCGCCGAAATCGGCCAGAAGGATTTCAAGCGGCGCACGAAGCTCTTTCGAGAGGCCGGCGAGTGGTTCGTCGATGGCCAGAAATTCTATTGCACAGGAGCAATCTTCGCTCACTGGATTCCGACACTTGCGATAGCGGAGGAGGAGGGGAAACAAGTCGGCTATCTTGTCATCGTTCCGCGCGACGCTCGAGGCGTGACGGTGATCGACGACTGGGACGGGTTCGGTCAACGCGTAACCGGGAGCGGCTCAGTGAGATTTGAGCGTGTGAAGATAGAGGAACGGTGGATCATCCCGTTTCAAGCTTCGTTCGAAACACCCACTACGATAGGACCTTTCGCGCAGCTGATGCACGCAGCAATCGATCTGGGCATCGGTCGCGGCGCTTATCAGGAGATGGTCCGCTTCATCCGCGAGCGCTCCCGGCCATGGATTGACGCTAATGTCGAGCGTGCTTCAGACGACCCCCTGACAATGAGCGCTGTTGGGCAGGTGAAGGTGAAGCTTCGGGCGGCCGAAGTCCTTCTTGATCGCGCTGCGGCGGAGGTTGAGACCGCACAGACCGAAATGACAGAGAGCGCGGTTGCGGCGGCTTCAATCGCCGTCGCGGAGGCGAGAATCCTGACGACGAAGGCTGGCCTGCTGGCGGCGACCAAGCTCTTTGAACTTTCGGGAACCTCCTCGACAGCTAGCGAGGACAATCTCGATCGCTATTGGCGAAACGTCAGGACGCATACCCTCCATGATCCGGTCCGGTGGAAATACCAGGCGGTCGGAAATTACTATTTGAATGATAAGCTGCCGCCGCGCCACGGCGCGCTGTGAGCGGAGCGCCCATGTCAAAACAGATCCTGATCAATGCCTTCAATATGAACTCCGTAGGCCATATCAATCACGGTCTTTGGGCTCACCCGCGGGACCAATCCCACCGCTATAAGAGTATCGACTACTGGACATCGCTCGCGAAAACACTGGAGCGTGGACTATTCGATGGCATTTTTCTCGCCGACATCATTGGCGTGTACGATGTCTACAATGGGTCGGCCGATCTTACGCTCCGGGAGTCCATTCAGTTGCCGGTGAACGACCCGCTTCTCCTGGTATCGGCCATGGCCGCCGTTACGAAGCATCTCGGATTCGGCATTACCGTCAACCTGAGTTCCGATGCGCCCTACGTCTTCGCGCGCCGGATGTCGACCTTGGACCACCTGACCGATGGCAGGATCGGCTGGAACATCGTGACAGGTTACCTCGACAGCGCTGCTCGGGCGCTGGGACACGATGCTCAGGCTGAACACGATAGCCGGTACGATCGTGCCGACGAATACATGGAAGTGCTCTACAAGCTCTGGGAAGGAAGTTGGGATGAGGACGCCGTCGTTCGTGACAAGGAACGCCGCATTTATGCGGATCCCAACAAAGTCCGGTCGATAAGCCACGCAGGCAAATTCTACCAGTCCAGTGGGTACCATCTGGCAGAACCATCCCGACAACGAACGCCGGTCCTTTATCAGGCAGGAACTTCGGGACGGGGCAAGAAGTTTGCTGCCACCCATGCCGAATGCGTGTTCATTACGGCAACTGACAAAGATGCGGCAAAAGCCACGGCCAGGGCCATCAGGCAGGAGGCCGTGAATGCCGGCCGCTCGCCCCAAGACGTCAAGGTGTTCGTAGGCGTAACCGTAATAACTGGCCCCACTAACGCAGCCGCCCAAGAGAAATATCGGGAATATCTCAGCTACGCCAATCCGGAAGCGGGCCTCGCTCACTTTGCGGCTAGCACCGGTATCGACTTCTCTCGCTACGACCTTGACGAACCAATCAACTACGGAACCTCAAACGCCATCCAGTCGGCTGCGCAACTGGCCGGTCAGAAGCGTTGGACGAAGCGGCAATTGCTTGATGAACTGAAAATCGGAGGCCGCTATCCCGTCATCGTCGGCGACGGTTCGCTTGTCGCTGAGGAGTTGATCTCGTGGATCGAGGAAGGAGAGATCGATGGCTTCAATCTCACCCGCACAGTCGTTCCAGAGAGCTATGAAGATTTCATCGACCATGCCGTTCCGGCACTGCAGGAGCGCGGCCGCTACAAGACCGCGTATTCAAACGGCGCGCTTAGGCGCAAACTCTTCGGTGCGGGAGACACGCTTCCGTCGAGCCATCCAGCGAATGCGTATCGATCTCCTAGGCATCAAAAACACCAGGATGTGTGAGCGCTCAAAAAACGCGCTTAATGAGGGATCCATTACCAACCGTCCCAGTCGGATCACTTCCCTACAGGCTGCCCCAGATCGCGATCACCAGCACGATTAGCAGGGTGAGAGTTGCCCACGCCAACCAAAATGCCAAGGGCCAGCGCTTTTCTGGCCGCTTCGGCGGTTCAGGATCTCGAAGATTGCCATTCATTTGAATATCAAAGCATATAGTCTATAAGAATAGTAGAAAATTATTTGGAGCGCCCGCATAGCCCGGCAAGTCTTTTTCGGCTGCGCGGCCAAAAACAGGCGGGCGTGCTTCGTGCGGCTGCGGCCGATCTGACATGCTCTTCCCGTTTCGAGGCTCTGCCCTCATCATTCAGACGGGACATCACAACATATGAACAAGAAGAATTTCTCCACGTTCACCCTGACGCGCCGTGCAAGCCTAGCAGCGTTGGCCATTTCTGCTGCGGCGCTGGCGACCTTTTCCGCGCCTTCCTCCTCGTATGCCGAAGACAAGTCCATCAAAGTCGGCATCATGAGCGGTGAGGATGAGGACGTTTGGCGGGTCGTCACCACCGAAGCCGCCAAGAAGGGCCTCAAGATCGAGACCATCACCTTCAACGACTACACCCAGCCGAACGAAGCGCTCGAGAACGGCGAAATCGACGCCAATGCCTTCCAGCACCAGCCCTATCTCGACAACCAGATCAAGACGCATGGCTATCATATTGTCCCTGTCGGCTTTACCGGTGTCTGGCCGATCGGTCTTTACACCAAGAAGTACAAGTCGGTCGCCGAAATCCCGGACGGTGCTGCGATCGGTTTGCCGAACGATCCGTCAAATGAGGGCCGGGCGCTACGGGTGCTAGAGAAGGAAGGTTTGATCAAACTCAAGGATGGCACCGGCATTCTCGCAACCATTGCCGACGTCACCGATAATCCGAAGAAACTTACGATCAAGGAACTGGATGCCGGCATCGTCGGCCGCTCGATCGATGATCTGGATGCTGCCGTTGTCAATACCGACTGGGCGCTGAAGAGCGGCCTGTCGCCCGCCGATCGCATCGCGCAGGAGCCGATCGCCGACAATCCCTATCGCAACTTCATCGCTGTAAAACAAGGCAGCGAAAGCGAGGAATGGGTGAAGACGCTAGTCTCCTCCTACCAGAACGACACGGTAAAGGCCGAGTTCGATAAGGTCTACAAGGGCACTGGTCTCAGCGCCTATTGATCTCAATCCGCGCCAGGGGCGGCGCAAGTGGGGCGGTTCGGATGTTCTATTTCCGGGCCGCCTTGAGCGTTTTCAAAGGAAATACCATGAACTCATTCGTTTCCGCCTCGGCAATCGAGACGAAGCCCGAGGCCGCCGAGGATGTCGTGAGGCTCCTCGATGTCAAACGCCGCTTCGGCACGACGCCAGCCCTCGATGGCATTTCACTTTCCATCGCGAAGGGCGAGATTTTCGGCATCATCGGCCGCAGCGGCGCCGGAAAGTCGACCCTGATTCGGTGCCTCAACGGTCTGGAACGCGCCGACGGTGGCGAGATCCATATCGAGGGCCGCAATATTACCAGTCTCGGCGAAAGAGATTTACAGCCCCTGCGCCGGCGCATCGGTATGATCTTCCAGCATTTCAATCTGCTTTCGGCAAAGACGGTCGAAGAGAATATCGCCCTGCCGCTCAAGATCGAGGGTGCGGCGAAGACGGAGCGTCTGAACCGGGCACGCGAGCTGCTCGACCTTGTCGGGTTGTCGGATAAAGCAAAGGCCTATCCGGCTTCCCTTTCTGGCGGCCAGAAGCAGCGTGTCGGAATTGCCCGCGCGCTTGCGGCACGTCCCGCGTTGCTGCTTTCGGACGAGGCGACCTCGGCGCTCGATCCGGAGACGACGCGCTCAATCCTTTCGCTTCTCAAGGACATCAACCGCAAGCTCGGGCTGACCGTCGTTCTCATCACTCACGAAATGGAAGTGATCCGCACCATTGCCGATCGCGTCGCGGTCATCGATTCGGGGAAAATTGTCGAAGAAGGCCAAGTCTGGTCGGTCTTCGCTAATCCGCAGACGGCTATCACCAAAAGCCTGCTCAGCGGAATCCGACCGCAGTTGCCGGACCATATTGCGGCGCGTCTGTCGCGGACCAAGGGCAGGGAAGTGATCATCAGCGTCGATCTCGCCGGGTCAGAGGCGCAAGGTGCGCTTTTTACCGATCTTGCAGCTGAACTGCCGCACGGGTTCCGCCTTGTTCATGGCGGCATCGACCACATTCAAAGCCAGCCGGTGGCAAGGTTCTTCATTGCCGTTCCGACGCGCAACATTAAGCTCGCCGGCAAGGTGCAACAATTTCTGACGGCCCGCTCGGCGCGGGTGGAGGTGCTGGGTTATGACAGCGATCATGCTTGAACTGCTTTTCCGTTCACTCTGGGAAACCATCATCATGACCAGCGCGTCAGGGCTGATTTCGCTCATCGCCGGTCTGCCACTGGGGCTAGCGCTGGTTCTGACGGCCCGCGGCGGAATCGCGGAAAACAACGCGATCAACAGCGCGCTTGGCGCCCTAATCAATGGCTTCCGCTCAGTACCCTTCATTATTCTGCTGGTGGCGCTGATCCCGCTGACGCGGCTGATCGTCGGCACCTCGCTCGGGACATGGGCGGCGATCGTGCCGCTCGCGATTGCCGCAACGCCGTATTACGCGCGCATTGCCGAAGTGTCGCTTCGCGAGGTCGATCGCGGGCTCATCGACGCCGTGCGAGCCATGGGCGGCAATCGCTGGACGATCATTCGTGAAGTGCTGGTTCCGGAAGCTTTGCCTGGGATCGTTGTCGGTTTCACGGTCACGCTTGTGACACTGATCGGCGCTTCTGCGATGGCAGGCGCAATCGGTGCCGGCGGCCTTGGCGATCTCGCAATCCGCTATGGCTATCAGCGCTTTGAGACCAATGTGATGATTGCGGTCGTCATCGTGCTCATCGTGCTGGTCTGCGGCATCCAGTGGCTCGGCGACCGGCTCGTCGCGAGACTGGACCACCGCTGAACCTCTCCTGCATGACGTGGAACCGGGAGACTTGCACGGCGTTTGACCGTGCCTGTGTCGCGAGATGGGCAATGATATACGATGTCGTCGTCGGTTCGGGGTTTTCTGCGATCGCAACTGTGTGCAACCTCGTTGAACTCCTTCCGGAATCGTCCTCTGTCGCGCTTGTTGGAGGCGATCCAGGCTTTGGCAGAGGCACTGCCTATCGCACCGAACTTTACTTTACACAGATTGAATGTTCCCGCGGGACGCATGAGCCTTTTAGCGATCGTGCGGGGTGGTCAGGTGTCGACCCGTCGGTCGAGGGGTCAGCAACTGATGACGGTGGCATTCGGCGGAAAGATTTTTCCCTCGTGGCCATCATCAGGGTCTGCTGTTCCTTTAATCCAGTAAATTTATAGACTTTATTTATTGAAAGACTGGCGCGGTCTCCGCGCCCTGAAGGCAAAGGAACCCAAATGGCTGCTCCCAAATTGGTCGGCATCGCCGGCAGCTTCAATCGTCCGTCGAAGACATATGCTCTTGTTCAGAATGTTGCAGAGCGCGCCACTGAGCGTTACGGTTTCACAAGTAGGATTCATGATCTTCATGATGTTGGTCCTTCGCTTGGACGTGCGATCTGGCGCAAGGAACTCGATGATCAGGCGAAAGAGATTATCGATGCCATCGTTACCTCGGACGCTCTCATCGTTGGCGCGCCAACCTACAAGGGTTCCTATCCTGGCCTGTTCAAGCACCTGATTGACCTGATCGAGCCGCATGAGTTGCGCGCTAAACCGATCGTCATAACGGCGACAGGGGGAGGCGACCGTCATGCGTTGATGGTTGAACATCAGTTGCGGCCGCTGTTCGGCTTCTTCATGTCTCATACCTTGCCGACGGCTGTTTACGCATCCGATCGTGATTTCACAGACTATCGTGTTTCCTCCGCGCCGCTTTCAAATCGGATCGAGGAGGTGGTCGGTGAGCTCGCAGCCTTCTTCCCCGCAGAAAATCCAATTCTAGCCGCAGCCGAATAGCTGAGGGGGCGTATCCGCTCGCGAACCCCGCTCAAGACGATAAGGAGGCACAGATGGATAAGACCAATGCGGCAGTCCCATCCGATGAGCTGTGGAGTGTTTTCGATTTCGCGCGGCGATATCGTCTGGAGAAAAGGGAGGAAAACCGCCTTCTCATGCTCTTCGGCCCGTATGCGTCAGCCCATGAATTGCTCACGAATGCGCGCCGGCATTCGCTCATTTCCTGAGACGGATCAACGCAATCGCAATTGCGCAAAACGGAGGATCGTATGATGCAGATTTTCGTCAGCCATCTCAAAGCGCTCTTCGACGGCCTTTTTCGTCGCAAATCGAATGAAACGCCACGCGGCCAAAATACCGGCGAGTCGTCCCAAAACCATGGACGCGGCGAAGGCGACCGCGAACTGCGCGAATATGAGCTCTTTTACTGGAGCGCAGCGTCTGGATCCTGGTACTGAGGAAACGGCAATGGCACTCGCTTTTGATCTTCGTCGGCCAATCCAGAAGTTGGACGCCAAGAACATCCAATCCAAAGCCCTGCACTGCATGGCAATCGGCTCCATCGTTTCGTCGTTCACATTCATTTTGGCGCTGGTGATTGGTGTCCTCTGATGTCTGTGCTGCGCGAACGCGCAGCGTCGCCGATTTGAACGCAAGGTGCCCAGCACATGTCCGATCTCGTCAAAGAGCTGCTGCACCTATCAGACGACCCGGCGATCTCTCACAGAGAAAGCCGCCGCCAACTTATCGACCGATTTGTTCATGCATTGACGGAAATGACGACGGTCTTCGTTTCCGATGACGACCGCCAGCCTCCGATTCCAGTCATGCGGCTCATTGCAATGATCGAAGGCATGACGAGCAGCATTGCCGACGCCGATGATACGACGTTCTCAGCGATCGTTGAAGAACTAGCGTTGCTTTTGCGCACGCTGGAACGACATCGGCAAGAGATGGCGAGATTTACGGTCCATTGAACTTGCGAGCGGATTTGTTGAACGCCACCACAGAGAGACAGGTTATGACGGGCGACCGGCGGATGTCCTTAACCGCGGAGCTTGTAGCGCTTTGTTTTCGAGACGAACAGGATCTTGGCCCAGATCCGCATCGACCACTGCTGAGTGACGCTGAATTCGAGGCCGTCGCCGAGCGGATCTTCCACGAGAGCAAACAACAGCCTCTGTGGATTTTTGCGTACGGCTCCCTGATCTGGAAACCCGACTTTGATGCTGTTGAAAGTCGCCGGGCGATTGCTCAAGGATGGCATCGCTCATTTTGTCTGCGGCTCAATCGCTGGAGAGGCACGCCGGAACAGCCGGGGCTGATGATGGCGCTTGACCGCGGCGGGAGTTGCGCTGGCATGGCCTATCGCCTACCGGACAATGATCGCCTTGGCCAAATCCGAAGATTGTTACGGCGCGAGATTGGTTCTCGCGAAGGCGTCAAGGCGATCCGCTGGATCACGGTCGAGACGGATCAAGGATATGTACGCGCACTGGTTTTCTGGGCCGGTCCAAAGGGTGAGCACGTCTCTTTGAAGTTGCCCTTGGCAACCGTCGCGCGCGTGCTGGCGCGTGCCTGCGGCCATATAGGCTCATGCGCGGAATATTTATACCTGACCGTTCTGCACTTGGAGCAGTATGGAATCCGCGATCGCAATTTGTGGCAACTGCAAGAACTTGTTGCTTGCGAGATTCGGTCCATACACCGGCTATCATCCTGATCGCATCAGCCTGGGCCAAAAGGCTATCGCCGCTGGCTACCGCAACAAGATATTCCGGCCGTCGAAGGCAAAAGGGTAATTTTCTCCTTATATTAATCTACTAAATTTGTAGATTACTCATTGAGTGCGACCGTAGGTTTCGAACGATCTGCGAGCTCGAAACGATCGCCGTCGCAAAGACAATCTCTCCTCCAGCAAGAAGGCACACTTCATGCCAGACCGACATCTCTTCCCAACGAAAACGAAACGCGCGGCGCCTCATTTGCTCGCTCGCCGAACTGCGAGCCTCCGGCCATCACTGATGGCGGCGGTGAAGTCGCTTGGGTTTCTGCTTGCCATGGCTCTTGCACCGGCAGCGGCACAGGCACAGGACACCAAACCCGTTCATGGAGGCACGCTCAATGTTGCGCTCGGCACAGATACGGCAATCATCGATCCATCAATAACGGGCAGTTCGGTGACTGCGGTGATTGCCCGCAATCTCGTTGATTCACTCGTTGGCCAAGCCGAGGA
Organism: Rhizobium gallicum bv. gallicum R602sp; assembly: GCF_000816845.1. Taxonomy (NCBI): domain Bacteria; kingdom Pseudomonadati; phylum Pseudomonadota; class Alphaproteobacteria; order Hyphomicrobiales; family Rhizobiaceae; genus Rhizobium; species Rhizobium gallicum. The sequence goes on from NZ_CP006880.1 coordinate 193,179, forward strand.
TAACAGCTTCACGCCATGGCTTGCCGATCGCTGGGAGATCAGTGACGATCACACACGCTACACCTTTCATCTGCGCAAGAATGTAACCTTCAGCGATGGCACGCCGCTTGATGCCGAAGCCGTGAAATACAATTTCGACCGCATTATCGACCCGAAGACGACGTCGGCCTATGCAAAATCCTTGCTCGGGCCGGTCAAGTCGATCGAGGCACTCGACGCGGACACAGTGGTCATCGCGTACCAGAAACCGTTCTCGCCGCTGCTTCAAGGCCTGAGCCTGCCCTACCTCGGCATCCAGTCGCCGACTTATCTCAAGAAGACGGCAAACACCAAAAACACGGTCGTTGGGTCTGGTCCGTTCACGCTTGAGAGTTTCGTGAAAGGGAGCGGCAGTCATGTCATAAAGCGGCAGGACTACAACTGGGGTCCTGGCTATGCGGCCCATAAAGGCGCCGCCTATCTTGACGCTATCGTTTTCAAGATCCTGCCGGAAGCATCCGTTCGCCTCGGTGCGCTGACGAGCGGCCAGGTCGACGCGATCGATAACGTGCCGCCCGCAAACTACCGCTCCGTGCAAGAAAATCCTTCCCTGCAGGTGGTCACGCGCGAGAATCCGGGCGTCAATACGTCCTATTTCCTCAATACCTCGCGCGGTCCGTTTGCCGATGAGAAGGTGCGGCAGGCCTTCCAGAGCGCGGTGGATGTGAAATCGGCGGTGCAGGCCGCCTACCTCGGCAGCCTGAAGCCCGCCGACAACATTTTTGGTCCTTCGACGCTCTACTACGATCCATCAATCGCTGCGTCTTGGGGATATGATCCGTCCAAGGCAAACAAACTGCTCGACGAGGCCGGCTGGTCAGAGCGAGATGGCGAGGGCTTTCGCACGAAGGACGGCAAGCGTCTCACCGTCCGCTATGTTTACGATTCCTCCGATAAGAGCGCAGAAGAAGTTCTCCTCGCTCAGGCGGTGCAGTTTCAGGTCAAGCAGGTGGGATTCGACCTCGAACTAGTTCCAACAGACGATGGCGGACATACCGGGGCGCTCGGCAGCAATGACTACGACATCGATTCCTTCTGGTACGTCCGTGCCGAGCCCGATATTCTCCGTACGGTCTTCCTTTCCGACTACATTCCGCCGAAGGGAGCAAATTCCGCCCGTGTAAACGCACTGGACGAGCGGCTTTTGAAGGCGGTCGGCGCGAGCGACGAAGAGCGCAAGAAGCTCTACGGCGAGGCCCAAAAGGAGATCATCAAAAAGGCATACGCCGTGCCGCTCTTCGTGGCAGCCTATCAGCTGGGCGCTTCGAGGAAACTGCAAGGGATCAGCTGGGCCACCAATGCCAAGCCGAATTTCTATGATGCCTGGCTTGAGCGCTAGATTGGCCCTGAGGGCGCTGAACCGGCTGCTGATGATTGCGGTCGTCCTGTGGGGCGCGGCGACAATCGCCTTCGTCGTGGTCAAGCTGATACCGGGCGATCCAGTCGGGGTCATCAGTGGCGGGGACAATATCGTCGACGGCCCGCAACGCGAGGCGATCGCTCGGCAGTTCGGGTTGGATCAGCCGATTGCCGTGCAATATGCAACCTACGTGCGGCGCGCCCTCACCGGAGATTTCGGCACCAGCTATCAATATCGGCAACCTGTCACCCGCGTGATTGTTGAAGCCGGAGGCTACACAGTGCAACTGGCTGCGACAGCGATGCTTATTGCCGTCGTGGCCGCTCTCATCAGCGCCATTGCGACCGCTGGACAGCGCGCGAAATTGCGAGCGGCGTTGATCGGCTTCGAACTCATTGCTCTCAGCACACCAATCTACTGGATCGGCATCGTTTTGCTCACGCTGTTCAGCTTCAAGCTGCAGTGGTTTCCGGTCACGGGCAGCGACGGTTTTCGCTCGCTCGTGCTGCCGGCCGTGACACTCAGCCTGCCGCTTGGTGCGTTGCTCAGCCAGGTTCTTCGCGACGGGCTGGAGGATTCGCTGACCCAACCCTTTGCAATGACGGTACGAATGCGCGGCGTTGGCGAGACGATACTGCGCATCCGGCACGGCTTGCGTCACGCGGCCCTTGCTGCTTCGACGCTCACCGGCACGCTTCTCGCAAGCGTTCTCGGCGGCTCGATCTTGACCGAGACCGTCTTTGGCCGGCCCGGCATCGGACAGATCACCCTGCAGGCGATCAAAAGCCGGGACATGCCCATGGTTCTCGGTCTGGTGATGTTCTCGGCACTGATCTTCGTCATCGTCAATATCATCGTTGATGCTCTCTACCTTGTCATCGACCCACGCCTTCGGAGGGCAAGTCATGAGTAACGGCATAGATATCCCGCTGCTGCGGATACAGCAGGACCGGAACCCATGGTTTTCGCCGGCAACGCTATTGCCAGCGACATTCGTGCCGCTGCTGTTGGTGGCTGCGGCGGCACCCAGCCTGCTCGCATCCATCGCGCCCGATGCCGTAGACTTCCTGGCTCCCTTTCAGCCACCCAGCGTTGCTCACTGGTTTGGTACAGACCAGCTCGGCCGCGATGTCTATTCCCGCGTCGTGCACGGAACGGCGCAATCGCTCTTCATTGGGCTAGGGGCGACACTGATTGCATGCGCCGGCGGCGTCGTGCTTGGGACAATCACAGCGCTGGCGCCGCGACCGCTTGATCGTGTGCTGGTCCGGCTGCTCGATATCCTGCTTGCCTTTCCGGAGATTCTTCTCGCTCTCCTCGTCATCGCGGTTCTCGGACGCGGACCGTTCAATACGTCGCTCGCCGTCGGGCTGGCCGGCATTGCGGGTTACGCGCGTCTGGTTCGCGCCGAGGTGCTGCGCGTCAGCCGATCCGGCTACGTGGAACAGGCCGTGGTGATTGGCGAACCCTATCTTGCGATCGTCGCCGAACATATCGTGCCAAACACCATCCGACCCCTGGCTGTTCTTGCAACCGTCGGAATAGGCACCTCCGTGCTTGCGGCTTCCGCGCTGAGCTTTCTCGGCCTTGGCGTCGTGCCTCCCTCTCCAGAATGGGGCGCGCTTCTTGCCGATGGGCGCAATGTTCTTGATGTCGCGCCCTGGGCCAGTCTGTTGCCGGCAACGGTCGTTGCGGTGTCGGTCATTTCCATGACCCTGCTTGGCCGCCGTCTGCAGGCGATCCTGCTCCAACGGGAGCGCTGAGATGCGTCCGATATCGTCCCACTGGTTCCCACAGGTCACCGCTGCACCGGGCCTTCCTTTCAAAACCGAAGCGGTCACGACCGAAAGACCATCCGGCCGGGCCTCCTCCGTCGATGTCAAGCAGGGAGTATCCGACCCGCTTCTTCGGGTGGAAGAACTGTGCGTTTCCTTCGAAGGGGTTGGCCTGGCGGTTGATGCGGTGAGGGGTGTTTCGTTCGAGATCTCGCAGGGCGAGGTGTTTGCGATCGTCGGTGAATCCGGTTCTGGGAAATCGGTCACGGCGCGTGCCCTTGTCGGTCTTGCCGGCAACCGGGCGCGCGTGGAGGCAAAAAGGCTCGCACTGGCCGGCAGAAATGGTGTGCCGGTCGACCTGCATTCGCTTTCGCCCGAAGCCTGGAGACGACTGCGGGGCAGGGAGATCGGCTTCGTGCTGCAGGATGCACTGAGTTCGCTCGATCCCCTGCGAAAGATTGGCCGCGAGGTCGCGGAGCCGATTTTCGCCCACGGCATTCTTCACCGCGCCGAGATCCCTGAACGTGTCAAGGAATTGCTGGTCGAAGTCGGCATCGCAGATCCGAAACATGTCATCGCACAATATCCGCACGAGCTTTCTGGAGGGCTTCGGCAGCGAGCCCTGATCGCGTCAGCCCTCGCCGGTGAGCCTCGGCTGCTGATCGCCGACGAGCCGACGACGGCGCTTGATGTTTCCCTGCAGCAGCAAGTCCTGTCGGTTTTCAGCGGACTTGCCCGCGCCGGACATGCCGTTCTGCTGATTACGCATGATCTTGCCGTTGTCGCACAGGTCGCCGCCAGGATTGCGGTTATGCAAAAGGGGCAGATAGTCGAGACAGGAACGGCGCGTGACGTCCTGTTTGCACCGCGCCATGAGTATACGAAACGGCTGCTTGGCGCTGTCCCGTCGGCGGCGACTCGCGGCCGACGGCTGGCTTCGCCGCCGGGAGAGAAACTGGTGAATGTTCACCAAGCCAGCCTTGATCCGCGGGCAAAGCCGATCATCGAGGCGCGCAGCGTTTCGCTTGCCTTTACCCGTCCGGACGGCAGCCGGCACGATGCGGTCAGGGATGTTTCGCTCAAGCTCTATCCCGGCGAAACCCTTGGGATCGTCGGAGAGTCCGGGTCGGGCAAGACGACTCTCGGCAAGCTCGTCCTGGCGCTTGCAAAACCTCATCGCGGCGAAGTTCTGCTCAAAGGCGAAGAATGGAGCGCAGCGCGCGAAAAGAGCCGCCGCGTTCGGCGCAGCATCATCCAGACGATCACACAAGACCCTTTCGGATCGTTCGATCCGCGTTTTGATGTGGCCGGTATCATCGAGCAACCACTCCGCGTCTCAACGACGCTCGATCGAGCCGCCCGGCGTCGGCGCATCGCCTCGCTTCTGCAGATGGTCGGGCTGGAACAAAGCCTGTCGTCGCGGCGCGGCTCCGAGCTTTCCGGCGGTCAGCGCCAGAGGGTTGCAATCGCGCAGGCTTTGGCGTCGGAGCCGGAGGTACTCGTCTGCGATGAGCCGGTTTCGGCACTCGACGTCACGACGCAGGCACAGGTGCTGGATCTTCTTTCAGATCTTCAGCGCCGCCTGGGGCTGGCGATGATCTTCGTCTCGCATGATCTTCGCGTCGTGCAGCATCTCTGTCACCGGATTGCCGTCATGAAGGATGGCCGGATCGTCGAGACGGGGACGGTCGAGGAGATATTTGAAACGCCGAAGGCAAGCTATACGCAGGAACTCCTAGCCGCCTTGCCGCAACTGCCGACAAGATGATGTTTTGCGTGTGCTACCGTGGTATCTGAATGGGATTGCAGGGGCTAAGCTCCGGCAAAAGGTCCACGGGCTATCAGGGGTGGAGTGATCGCAGGCAAGTCATATGTCGGAATCGACGAAGAACGATATGCCAAACGTAAGCGGATGAGCCTTCGCTCCAGAAAGCTCTGCATGTCGCGCCGTCCGTCCACCACGCAGTAGACGACGACATCAGTACCCATGATGCGATAAATCACCCGCCACGGCTTATGGTGCAGTTCCCGATATTCGGAGATTCCGATACCCGCCAACTCCTTCGGAATATTTCCGCGAGCGGGGAATTCTTCGAGCTCGGCGCACGCGCGCTCGATTTCCGTCAGGATGCGCTCTGCCATCTCGGCGCCGTCGCGACCGGCGATGAAGCGATAGAGATCCTCGACGTCGCGTTCCGCGTCCTCGGCGAAAAGAACACGATATGGCATCAGGATTGGCTGTCCGCCAGACGTTTGCGGATGAGCGCGAAGGATTTCGCAGCAGGGCGCAGTTTACCCTCCTCGACTTGCCGGTTGGTGAGCGCCAGCACCTTCAGAAGCGCCAGTGTCTCCTGAGTTTCTTCGTATTGACCGACGTCCTGAAGAATGGCTTTCGCCTCCCCGTGAAGCGTAATGACGACCGGCTGCGGATTATCCTTCAATGTCCGGATGATCTCGGGCGCGTGCGCCTTGAGATAGCTGATCGGCTTGACCCGTTCTGACAGCTTCATGCGGTTACTCCCTTTCGACCAGAATATAGACCATCATGTGGTCGATTGAAAGAAGCCTCGACGGCGGTGGGACACGTTCCGGGCATCCGATTTTCCATCGTGGGTGCGGCCTCTTTTTTCATTCAACGCGTTCGAAAGAGAATGTCATTTCCTATAATGAAGTTTGTCTAGCTCGAGCATGCGTCGGCTGTGACCGTCGTTGCGACGCATATGGAAGCACTCGACCACGCTACCGTCGATCGTCGAGAGTTGCGCAGAGCGGTTGACGCAAGCGGTATCGACGAAGCGAGGCTTCTGATCCCGAAGACGCCGGGTCGCTGACCTTGCAAGTTACTCCGAGCGTCAAGCCGTTGACGCTCCTATGTCAGGCAACGTCAATGCAGCGGCTTAAACTTTGATCTTGTAGCCAAGATCAATTTCGCTCGCCGGCAGGCCTGCAATTCCCCAGTTTGCAGGGTCACTTTCGACGAGAACAATTTTGATATCCTGCGCCGGAACGTCGAACGCTGCGAGTTCCTCGGTGAGGGCGGAATAGAGACGGCGCTTAGCCTCCAGCGAACGTCCGGCGAACAAGATGATCTCGATCACGAGGTAGAACGGTCCCTTGCCGGGCGGTGTGATCAATGCGTCGGCATCATATTCGATAAGCCTGATGCACCGGTCATGATCCGGGATCCGAAGCCCCGTCTGCAATCCGCGCTGGACCGCTTCGATGAGTTCCAGGCGACGCTCTCCGATCCAGCCGCGCCGGGTCTCAATTCTTGTTGCAGGCATATTTCTCTCCGTTCAGCGCGTGAATACCCAACCGCTCTGGGCCTTGCACCATTGGTTTTGCCGGCTGGAGAGAACTGCCAGCAGACCGCCCCGACTGTCGTGACGGCGAGCGACATTATTCTCCTTCCTTGGTCTTAAAGAGAACCGCGTTTCTTATAAAACATAAAATCTACTGATTTGATAGACTAATGAAATAAGCGGGTTTTGAGCAATATGACCTATCTCCTGAGCCTTCTCGACAAGAGCCCGATCGAGCCCGGGCAGGATTCGCGTGGCGCCTTGCAGTCGACCGTGCGGCTGGCGGTGAGGGCCGAGCAGCTGGGCTATCACCGGTTTTGGGTGGCGGAACACCACAATACGACCAATCTCGCGAGTTCCGCTCCTGAGGCCTTGATCGCCTACCTTCTTGCCCGGACGTCGGCCATTCGGGTCGGCTCCGGCGGCGTCATGCTCCAGCATTACAGCGCCTACAAGGTGGCCGAGACCTTTAACCTCCTGGCTTCGCTCGCCCCGGGCCGCGTCGATCTCGGCGTCGGCAAGGCGCCGGGCGGCTTTCCGCTTTCGACGCGCGCGCTGCAAGTAGCAGTCGATCCGGCGAGGAAGCCGGATTTTGCCGACCAGCTTTCCGACCTCAATACCTATCTCGCCGCGGACCCGAACCACGATGTTGCGCAGGCAACGCCTTTCCCGCCCGTGGCGCCCGAGCGGTTTTTGCTGGGTGCCAGCGTCGAAAGCGCCGAACTTGCTGCCCGAAAAGGTTGGGAACTGGTCTTCGCCGGCCATCTGAACGGCGATCCGGAAAACCTGCGCAAGACATTCGATGCCTATGAACGAGCGACGGGCGGCAAACGCCCGATCCTGGCTCTCGCCGCGTTCGCCGCTGAAAGCGAAGAAGAGGCGCGCGAGCGCGTCGGCGATCTTCGGATCGTAAAGGTCTTCCTGCCCAACGGCCAGAGCGTGAACGTCGGCAACGAGGAGCAGGCGGCAGAATTTGCCCGTCAATCCGGCGTGACCGACTACCGCGTCGAGGAGAAGGTGCCGAGCGTGCTGCACGGAACGGCCTCCCACATCCGCAAGGAACTCGACGAACTGCATCGCCGCTACGGCGTCAAGGAGTTCATCCTCGACACGCCGGCGCTGACGGCTGCCGAACGCCTGAATTCGATCGAGCTGCTCGCCAAGGAACGGCTCTCGCTCGTCGCCTGACACTTCCAAAGAGGATTGCTTCCATGGCTCAGAAACACGTCACTTTCGGCATCATGTTGCAAGGCCCCGGCGGTCATATGAACGCCTGGAAGCATCCAAGCGGACCAGCAGACGCCAGCACCAATTTTGATTTCTTCGTCAGGACGGCGCGCAAGGCCGAGGAGGCTGGCATTGCCTTTGCCTTCGTCGCCGATGGGCTTTACATCAACGAGCAGTCGATCCCGCATTTTCTCAACCGCTTCGAGCCGATCGCCATTCTGTCGGCACTTGCGGCCTCGACCTCGAAGATCGGGCTCGTCGGCACCGTCTCCACCTCCTACAGCGATCCTTTCACCATCGCTCGCCAGTTCGCCTCGATCGATCTGATCAGCGGCGGCCGGGCAGGGTGGAACGCGGTGACCTCGCCGCTCGAGGGCTCCGGGCGCAACTACAGCCGCGAACATCCCGAGCACGAGCTGCGCTACGAGATCGCCGAAGAATATATCGATGCGATCAAGGGGCTGTGGGATTCCTGGGACGACGACGCCTTCGTCCGCAACCGAGAGACGGGTGTCTATGCCGACAAGAGCAAACTGCATCGCCTCAATCACAAGGGCCGCTTCTTCCGCATCGAGGGGCCGCTTAACATCGGCCGCTCGAAACAGGGCCAGCCGGTCGTCTTCCAGGCGGGCGCTTCGGATTCCGGTATCAGGCTTGCTGGCAAACATGCCGATGCGGTCTTCACCAATGGCGGGCCGTTCGAGGAGGCGCAGGCCTTCTACCGACAGCTCAAGGACAGCGTGATTGCACATGGCCGCAGTGCCGCGGAAGTTGGTATTTATCCTGGTATCGGACCGATCGTCGGTGCGACGCAGGAAGAAGCGGAAGCCAAGTATCAGGCAATACGCAGCCTCGTCACCATCGACGAGGCATTGCTCTATCTCGGACGCTTCTTCGATCACCATGATTTCAGCGTCTACCCGCTCGACGAGCCCTTCCCCGAACTCGGCGATATTGGCAGGAACAATTTCCGCGCCACCACCGATCGCATCAAGAAGACGGCGCGGGAGAAGGGCCTGACGCTCCGCCAGGTCGCGCTCGATTCGGCAACTCCGCGCACAGCGTTTATCGGCACGGCGGAGCATATCGCCGACGAGATCATCCGCTGGGTGGACCATGGCGCGGCCGACGGCTTCATTCTCGGCTTCCCTGTCATCGCGGAGGGCTTCGACGACTTCGCCAAATACGTTCTGCCGATCCTCACCGAGCGCGGCTATTTCGACCCGGTCCTGAGGGGCGAGACGCTGCGCGACCATCTGGGTCTGCCCTTCCGCGAAAGCCGCTATGCGGCCGGCGCCGATCAACTCGAGCGCGGAAAGGCTGTCGGTGCCTGAGGCGCCGACGAACCGTCATGAACGTCATCGCTCAAAATTCGCGCAGCAACGATCCGGTCGAGAAGGGCATCGCCGCTTACCTCGACGAGATCATCGCGCTTCGCCACGACCTGCACCAATATCCGGAGCTTGCGTTTCAGGAGCTCAGAACAAGCAAGCTTGTGGCATCCCACCTTTCCTCCTGGGGCTATGAGGTGGCGACGGGCATTGCCGGCACCGGCATCGTCGCCACCCTCAGGCGTGGTGAGGGCAAAAAGCGGATCGGTCTCCGTGCCGACATGGATGCCCTGCCGATCGAAGAGGCGACGGAGCTTTCCTTTGCCAGCAGCAATCCCGGGGTCATGCATGCCTGCGGCCATGACGGGCACACGTCGATCCTGCTTGCTGCTGCCCGTTATCTTGCCGAAAGCGGCAACTTCAGCGGCACCTTGCGGCTGATCTTCCAGCCTGCCGAGGAAATCGGCGCCGGCGCCCGCAAGATGATCTCGGAGGGACTGTTCGAACGGTTCCCCGTCGATGCCGTCTTCGGGCTGCACAATTGGCCGGGCGTCCCAACAGGGCAATTCGGCTTCGTCACCGGCCCCGCCATGGCTTCCGTCGATCAGGCCATCATCAGGATCATCGGCAAGGGCGGCCATGGCGCCGAACCGCATCGGGCCGTCGATCCGGTGCTCGCCTCGGCGTCCTTCATCACTGCTCTGCAGAGCGTCGTCTCGCGCAACGTCGATCCGCAGGAGATGGCGGTCGCGACCGTCGGCTCCATTCACGCAGGCTCTGCCTCGAACGTCATACCGGAGAGCGTGGAGCTGAAACTGACCATGCGCGCCTTCAGCGAGAGCGTGCGCCAGCAGCTGCAGGCGCGCATTCCTGCACTTGCCCGCGCCCAGGCGGAAAGCTTCGACGCCGAGGCGGATGTGAATTACCGCCTCGGCTTTCCGGCGCTGGTCAATCACGCGGAGGAAACGGCCTTCGCCCGTAGCGTCGCTTACGATGCACTCGGTCCTGCGGCGGTCGAGAAGGACTTCCGACCGAGAACGGCAAGCGAGGATTTCGCCTTCATGCTGCAGGCAAATCCCGGCAGCTATCTCTTCGTCGGCAATGGCGACAGCGCTCCGCTGCATAGCGCTCATTACAATTTCAACGACGCGATCATTGCGCCCGCCGCCCGCTACTGGGTGCGGCTCGCCGAAACCTTCCTCACTGATGACAACGGGTGACGAACGATATGAGCGATGTGTTTCTCTATACCAGCCCTCTTGATCTCCGCGCCAAGCCGCTGATCGACGAGCTCATCCACGAATACGACAGCCGCTACGGCAGCTATTTCAATGCCGAAGGTGCTGCGGCCGAGCTCAATCGCTATCCCCCCGAAGCCTTTGCGCCGCCACATGGCAATTTCCTGCTGCTGATCCGCGATGGCGAAACGATCGGCGGCGGCGCCTTCAAGCATTACGACGAGCAGACTGCCGAATTCAAACGGATATGGACGCGTCGCGATTTAAGGCGCCAGGGGCTTGCCCGGAAGGTGCTCGTCGAGCTCGAAGAACAGGCGGCCCGCCAGGGCTATTCACGTATTTATCTGACGACGGGTTTCCGCCAGCCGGAAGCTGTCGGCCTTTATTTGAACTATGGCTACACCGCGCTCTTCGACACGTCTGTCGATCCTGAAGTCTACAAGAGCCTGCCCTTCGAAAAGGACATCAGCCACCTTGCTCAACCGCGCCTCGAACACGAAGCAGTCGAGCCGCTCCTGCGCGCGGCCGGCGGCAATCTCTGAAAACGGCAAGGACCGGTAATCATAAAGGGGAAGCATCATGGCACTGACGACGGAATTCGCGGACATCGACGCCAGCAGCAGGAGGACAGAATCGAAGCAGGACTATTCCCGTTACCGGATCGTGCCGGCGCGCCATCCGGGTCGCTTGGCAGGCACGATCTTCGCCGCTCTCATCATTGCCGCCGTGCTCTATTCCACCTTCACCAATCCGCGCTGGGGTTGGGGCGTCTTTGCCGAATGGTTCTTCGCCGAGCCCGTGCTCGTCGGCCTCGGCAGGACGCTACTTTTGACGGCGCTCGCTGCCATATCCGGTTCCATTCTCGGAACAGCTCTGGCGTTGGCGCGTGTCTCGAAATCACCGCTGCTTTCCAGTCTGTCGTGGGGCTACATCTGGCTCTTGCGCTCTATTCCCGTGATTGTGCTGCTATTGATTTTGAACAATCTCGGCTACCTCTACGAGACGATCAGGATTGGCATCCCCTATACCGATACGGTCTTCGTCAACTACCCGACAGTGCAGTTGCTGACGCCATTCGCCGCAGCCTTCCTTGGCCTCACGCTCAACCAGTCGGCCTTCTTCGCGGAGATTGTCCGTGGCGGCATCCTCTCGGTGGATCACGGTCAGATGGAGGCCGCCGCCGCACTCGGCCTGCCGCGCCGCCGCCAGGCCTTCCGCATCGTGCTGCCGCAGGCTATGCGCTCGATCCTGCCCACCGGCTTCAACGAACTGATCGGATTGGCGAAAAGCACCTCCATGGTCTATGTGCTGGCGCTGCCGGAGCTCTTCTACACGGTCCAGGTGATCTATCGCCGCAATCTCGAAGTCATTCCGCTCCTGATGGTCGCGACCGTCTGGTACCTGATCATCATGACCGTGCTGTCGCTCGCTCAGCATTATATCGAGCGCTATTTTTCCAAGGGCGCCGTCCGCAATCCGCCGCCGCTGCCCTTCCAGGCCTTCTTCGACCGTTTCCGCCGCCCGCTGCCTGTCCTCAATCCTGCGACCGATCGAGTCGGCAAAATCGGCTTCCATGATGCGGCGGCCCTGCGGGCAGCGGGCGGCACTGTGCGGATCCATGGCATTTCGAAGAGTTTTGGCGCGCTGAAGGTGCTCGACGATATCGAACTCAGCCTTCCGGCGGGCAGCGTCACGGCCATTCTTGGCCCCTCCGGCTCCGGCAAGTCGACGCTCCTGCGCGCCATCAACCATCTGGAGCGTGTCGACAACGGCTTCATCTCCGTCGACGGCGAGCTTGTCGGTTACGCTCAAAAGGGCGACGCGCTCTATGAACTCAAGGAAAAGGATATCCTCAAGCGCCGTGCCGATATCGGCATGGTCTTCCAGAGCTTCAATCTCTTTCCGCATCTCACGGTGCTCGAAAATCTGATCGAGGCACCAATCCAGGTTCGCCGCATCGGCCGCGAGGAAGCCGCGCAGCTGGCGCTGGAACTGCTTGCCCGCATCGGCCTCAGCGACAAGGTCAACGCTTACCCGCGCCAGCTTTCCGGCGGCCAGCAACAGCGCGTCGCAATTGCCCGGGCGTTGGCGCTGAAACCCAAGGTCCTGCTTTTCGATGAGCCGACCTCGGCACTTGACCCAGAACTCGTCGGCGAAGTGCTCGACGTCATCAAGGAACTTGCCCGCACGGGCACGACGCTCCTCATCGTCACCCACGAGATCGGTTTTGCCCGCGAAGTCGCCGATACGGTCGTCTTCATGGAAAGCGGCAAGATTCTGGAGGCCGGCCCGCCGGCGCGCATCTTCAACGAAGCAGAGCATCCCCGCACGCGTGAATTCCTTGCCAAGGTCCTCTAGCGCCGAACGGTGCTGGTGAAATGCCGGCCGCGACGGGCGACCGGATGAATAATGACAGAAAACACAACCAATAGATGAAAATGGAGACGGGAAACATGGCACTTTTGAAAACAGCAAAACTCCTGATGACAGGCGCCGTCACAATCGCCGCACTCGGCATCGGCGCAGCACAGGCAGGAGGCAAGTTCGACCTCAGTCCGGAACAGCCGAACCGGTTGCGGGTGGAGAAGAACGAAAAGCGCATCGCCGAAGCGAAGGATTTCAAGTTCGTCCAGGATGGCGTCTTCACTGTCGGCCTCAGCACGAGCGGAAATCTGCCGCTCCATGATTATGCCTCCGATTCCAAAACCGTCATCGGTTACGACGTCGATCTCGCACAGGTCATCGCCGACAGCCTCGGCCGGAAGCTTGAACTCGTCTCCGTCGCATGGGCCGATTGGCCGCTTGGCCTGACGTCCGGAAAGTTCGACGCGGTGATCTCGAATGTGACCGTGACGGAAGAACGCAAGGAGAAGTTCGATTTTTCGACCTATCGCAAGGACGAACTCGGCGTCTACGTCAAGACTGACAGCCCGATCACCTCGGTCAAGGAACCGAAGGATATTGCCGGCCTGAAGATCATTACCGATGCCGGTACCAACCAGGAAAAGATCCTGCTGGAATGGGACCGCCAGAACGTTGCGGCCGGCCTGAAGCCGATCGAAGTGCAGTATTACGACGACGACGCGGTCAAGGACCTGGCTGTCCAATCGGGCAGGGCCGATGCCGTCTTCAGTGTGAACGCGACGCAGGCCTATGCGTCGGGACTGAACGGCAAGACCAAGCTCGTCGGTACCGTCAGCGGCGGCTGGCCGATTACGGCTGAGATTGCAGTCACGACGCGCAAGGGCAGCGGTCTGGCGGCCCCGCTGACCGGCGTCATCAATGATCTGATCGCCAGCGGCGCCTACCGCAAGATTCTTGACACCTGGAATCTCGGCCCGGAGGCGATCGATGAAGCCAAGACCAATCCGCCCGGCCTGCCGAAGATCGGCTCGTAAGCGCGTGTGATGCGATCAATGGCCGGTTCTGCCTTGCGGAGCCGGCCTCTCGGGAAGATCGAATATGGAGAGTTTCATGATAGGCAGACCGGTCATCCGGGCATGTTCATTCGTTTTGATGATGACGGCGCTGACATCCTTCAGTACGGCGCGTGCTGGCGACGCCGTCTTCGATCTGAGCCCGGAGCAGCCGGGCCGCATTCACGCCGGGCGGGACGAGCGCGCGACTGCCGTCATCCCCAAGGATTTCAAGTTCGTAAAGCCGGGTGTGTTCTCGGTCGCCGTCTCCCCGAGCGGACCGCCACTTGCCACCTATGCGACCGATGCCACGACCGTTGTCGGTGCCGATCCGGATATCGCCTATGCAATTGCCGACAGTCTGGGACTCAAGCTGGAGCTGGTGCCGGCCGCCTGGATCGACTGGCCGCTCGGTCTTGTCTCGGGAAAATATGACGCCGTCATCTCCAATGTCGGGGTCACAGAGCAGCGCAAGGAGAAGTTTGATTTCTCGACCTACCGCCAGGGCCTGCACGGCATCTACGTCAAATCGGACAGCAAGATCACCTCGATCAAGGAGCCGAAGGATGCGGCGGGTCTCAGGGTCATCGTCGGGGCAGGGACCAATCAGGAGCGCATCCTTGTGGAATGGAGCAAGGAGAATGTCGCTGCCGGGCTGAAGCCGCTCGAACTGCAATATTACGACGACGAAGCGGCGAGCCTCCTGGCTCTGGCGTCGGGCCGCGCGGACGTGATCGTCCAGCCGCATGCCCAACTCGTCTACATCTCCGCCCGCGACAAGAACATTAAGGGCGTAGGCACCCTGAGCGCCGGCTGGCCGGACCGGTCCGACGTCGCCATCACGACGCGAAAGGGGAGCGGCCTGGCTTATGCTCTGACGATCGCCACGAACAATCTGATTGCGGGCGGCACTTACGCGAAGATCCTTGATCGGTGGCAGCTTGCAGAGGAAGCCGTACCGAAGTCGGAAACCAATCCGCCCGGATTGCCGAAATTTTGAGGATCGGACGATGAGCGGCCAATCCGTTTCGATAAAGCACGTCGGCTTCCTGACGCCCGGCAACTATCCCGACAGCGATCCGCTTTCCGGACTTGAAAAGACGCTGCAGCTTCTCGCCTATGGCGAGGAGCTCGGTTTCGACAGCGCCTGGGTCCGCCAGCGGCATTTGGAGCCCGGCATATCCTCGGCAACCGCTTTTCTGGCGGCTGCAACGCAGCGGACGGCCCGGATCCAGCTCGGAACCGCCGTCATTCCGATCGGCTATGAAAGCCCTTATCGGCTGGCTGAAGATCTTGCGACGGTCGATGTGCTTTCAAGCGGGCGGCTGAATGTGGGCCTCAGCGCCGGCCGGCCACTGCATGCCGATCTCATCGGACCGCTCGCCTTTGACGGCGATTGGGAGAAATATGACTTCTCGCATGAGCGCGTGCTCCGATTTGCCGACAATCTGCGCGGCCGCTATCTCGGTGACGACAACACGTTTATCAAGACGCCTTTCGGTCCGCAGCGGCCGCGCCTGCAGCCTTATGCCAAGGGTCTTGTCGATCGCATCTGGTATGGCGGCGGATCGTTGCGGTCGGCCAGGTGGGCCGGTGAAAACGGCTTCAATCTGCTGATCGGCAACGTGACGACAGGCGAACAGACCGATGACTTCGTTGTCGCGCAACTGCGTCAGCTTGAGACCTACAAGCTTGCAGGTGGTGGACGAGGTCGCGTGGCGCTTGGCCGTGTGATCGTTCCGCTCGACAGTGCCGATCCGGACACGCGCCGGCGCTACCGGGATTATGCTGCGGGACGCGATGAACGCACGCTGACACCGCAGGGTGAGCGGCGCACGCTCTTTGCCCGTGATCTCGTCGGAACGGCGGACGAAATCCTCGAGCGTCTGTTTGCCGATCCGATCCTGCCGCATGTCAGCGAACTCAGGCTCGAACTTCCGTACGAATTCGAAGACGAGGAATATCGCCAGATCATCCACGACTTCATCACGCTCGTCGCACCCGAGCTTCGCTGGTCCCGTGACGCGAGCGAAGAAAAGCGAACGGCGTGAAGACGCACCGTGACTTTCTATGACAGGAATTGCAAACGTTGACCAAAGTCGTCGAATACTTCTTTTCCATCGGTTCGCCCTGGTCCTACATTGGCTTCGACGCTTTCGTCGAACTTGCGACGAAAAGCGACGTCGAGATCAGGCCATATCTGACAACCGTCGTCGAAGAAAATGGCGGTATCTTTTCCCGCAATCGCCCGGAAATCCGCCGTGCCTACTGGACGCGAGACCTGAAACGCTGGGCGCGCGTGCGCGGCAAAGACCTGTGGCTGGAAAACCGTCCGGGACTGAGCGACCCTGCTCCTGCCTCTCTCATCGTCATTGCCGCCTATCTCGACGGGAAAGACTGGATCGGTCTTACGCGCGCTTTGCAGCGCGCCTTCTGGAGCGAAGCAAAGGATATAGGCAAGCCTTACATGCGCGAAGCCGTTGCGGACTCAGCCGGTTTTGACGGAACGGCCCTGTCGAAGCGGCAAGCGGACCAAGATGTACAGAGCAAATGGGCTACCGATCGACAACATGCCGTGAAGAGCGGAGTGTTTGGCTTCCCGACCTACCTTTACGAAAGCGAGATTTACTGGGGGCAGGACAATCTGCCTTTCCTTGAGCGTCACTTGAGAGGTGACAGGCCATAGCCCGATGTGAAACCGGCCTTGCGGCCAGATGCCAATATCGGACAACGGAATGGCTCCTCGGAACAAAGTGAGCTGTTCCACGGCAACCGGATGCAGGAACTCATGAGCGATAACAACGATAGACCAAAGGCCCTTGGTCCCAATACCCAGCTGGTCAGGGCTGGATACAACCCTTTCGATTATCACGGCTTCATCAATCCCCCCGTTACTCGAGCATCAACGGTGCTTTTCCCGAATGCGAAGGCGATGGAAAGACATGAGCAGAAGTACACCTACGCCACACGCGGGACGCCAACGACGGACGCCTTATGCGAAGCGGTGAACGAGCTCGAGGGGACGGCGGGAACCATCATCGTGCCTTCCGGCCTTGCCGCTGTCACGCTGGCATTTCTCGCTTATCTCTCTCCAGGCGACCATGCGCTGGTTGTCGATTCCGTCTATGGGAATGTCCGTCATTTTTGCGACACAATGCTTACCCGCTTTGGTGTGCAGGTCGAATACTACGATCCGTCCATCGGCGCTTCGATCGACTCGCTGTTCAAGCCGAATACGAGGCTTGTTCATCTGGAAGCGCCGGGCTCGAACTCTTTCGAGATGCAGGACGTGCCGGCCATCACAGCGGTCGCACACCGCCACGCGGCGGTGGTGACGATGGACAATACGTGGGCGACGCCACTGTACTTCCGGCCGCTCGACTTCGGCGTGGACGTTTCGATCCAGGCGGCCACCAAATATCCGGCCGGCCATTCCGATATTCTTTTGGGGACCGTTTCAGCCAACGCCGAACACTGGAAACGCCTCAAGTATGCGAATGGCGCGCTTGGCATATGCGGTGCCCCTGATGATGCCTATCAAGTATTGCGCGGGCTCCGCACCATGGGTGTCCGATTGGAGCGTCATCAGTCCAACGCGCTTGAGATAGCGCAATGGCTGGAAGCCCGCGACGACGTGGCGCGTGTCCTGCATCCCGCCCTGCCGAGTTTCCCTGGTCATGAGATCTGGAAACGCGATTTCAAAGGCGCAAGCGGAGTCTTCTCATTTGTGCTGGCTGTCGCGCGCACGGATGAATTCCAAGCAAAAGCACAGGCTTTCCTGAACGCCCTTTTGCTTTTCGGAATAGGCTATTCCTGGGGTGGCTTCCCGAGTTTGGCACTTCACGTCGATCTCAATGATCGGCGTATATTGCCGCCACCAGAGGAGG
Organism: Rhizobium gallicum bv. gallicum R602sp; assembly: GCF_000816845.1. Taxonomy (NCBI): domain Bacteria; kingdom Pseudomonadati; phylum Pseudomonadota; class Alphaproteobacteria; order Hyphomicrobiales; family Rhizobiaceae; genus Rhizobium; species Rhizobium gallicum. The sequence goes on from NZ_CP006880.1 coordinate 210,754, forward strand.
GACCCGTTCTGCGCCTCCATATCGGTCTCGAAGATGTCGTCGATCTTAAGGCGGACCTTGAGAAAGGATTTTCTGTGGCACGGGCGTCTCGATGATCGGCGCGCACTTGCTGTGTTATTGCGGATTTTGCGTTTATTGAGGGGGAGTGGTCAGCGGTTCGGTTCCCATCAAGAGCACGACTATCGCCGCTGTCGACTCGGACGCACATAGGTCTGCTTTCGCTTCCCTCCTGATCAGGTACCCCTCCGTTGAGGATCAGCCAGGTCAGTTCCGGTGACCGCCGTGAAAACTTCGGCAGCGCCTGCGTGGCCTCTCGTTTACCTCATGCCGCAATCTGGCATGCTACCTACTTTTGGTTTCCCGTTTCAATCAGCCGCCATGTGGATTTCAAGTGGTCACGCCTTGACTTTCGATCGGTCATCACCGTAGTTTCAAACGGTCATTTAAGGATTGAAGCTTTGGCGCTGTATCCAAGACTCGTTGAGCAACGCGTTGCCGACGCCATGTCAGACACGCGAGTCGTACTGATCGTCGGTCCCCGACAATCTGGAAAAACAACGTTGGCCAAGAAGATGGCCAACAAGGGGATGGAGTATTACACGCTGGACAATGCGACGACCCTGGACGCAGCGCGACAGGATCCAGTTGGCTTTGTAAGAGGCATGGATCGCGCCATCATCGATGAAATTCAGCGCGCTCCCGAGCTGTTGTTGGCCATCAAGGAAAGCGTGGATACCGACCAGCGCCCAGGGCGTTTCCTCCTGACCGGTTCAGCCAATCTAATGACGTTGCCACGCGTGGCAGACTCGCTGGCAGGGCGCATGGAGGTCGTACGATTGCTACCGCTTGCGCAAAGCGAGATCAGGACAGCCGGCAGCAGCTTCCTGCGCGACGCCTTTCAAAACGAAGCCAAAGCCGGAGAACCAATTGTCGGAGACGACCTGATGGCGGCGGTTCTGGCCGGTGGATATCCCGAGGCATTGGGCCGCAAAACCCTGAGCCGCAGACAGGACTGGTATGCGGATTATATCCAGGCGATCGTTCAACGCGACGTTCGCGATGTCGCGCAAATCGAGCAGATTGCTCAAATGCCGCGCCTGCTACGGATTCTGGCACAGCATTCGGGACAGCTCGTGAATTATTCCGGAATTGGCGCGGCCATCGGTATGAACCACATCACAACGCAAAAATATGTCGGCATCTTCGAGAGCCTGTTCCTCGCTCGAACCGTGCAGCCCTGGTTTTCCAACAAACTGAAACGCCTGACCAAAACACCGAAAATACATTTCCTCGATTCCGGTCTGCTCGCGTCTCTTCGGGACCTCTCTCTCGACCGCCTGCGCGACGACAGGGGTCAGTTCGGAGCGTTGCTGGAGACTTTTGTGTTTGGGGAGATCCTAAAACTCGCCAGCGGCGGGCATACCCGCTTCGAGTTTTCGCATTTTCGTGACAAGCAGCAGAACGAAGTCGATATCGTCATCGAAGACAGAAGCGGGAGAGTTGTCGGTATCGAGATAAAAGCGGCAGCATCCGTCTCGAGTTCCGATTTTTCCGGATTGCGAATTTTGGCCGAGGCATGTGGAGAACAATTTGTTTCGGGCATTGTCTTGTACGATCATAACAAGGTGATTCCATTCGGCGAACGCCTATCCGCCGTGCCAATTTCGGCGTTGTGGCATTAGCGCCTGGGAATTGCGCTTCAGTCTCCAGACCCGAGCATTCCTGAAAATTCGACGGTGTCGATGAAAAGGGCCCCCAGGTTGGATTCCCTTCAAGGTGACCATCGCGCAAAACTTCCCGTTGCCGTCAGCATTTCGTCGTTTTGCACCTTCGCCCAATTGAACGAAGCCGTGATGGGACTAAGCAAACTCGGTCCGCGACGAGCAACAAGCCCATCCGGCTCAAGCGCTTCCTTGAGGGTAGGCGTTTCCCCTAGGGAAATACCCCGATCCCGTTGGATGACTCTATGTCGCGTCGATTCTGCGAACCCCTCATAGTCGCGGAATGACCGTGCCGCCGACTGCGCGAGCGAGCGGCTCGCACGAGAACGGGTCAATCGAAGGGTTGGCTAGTAACTACTCGGCAGCGTCGAATGTTGGCACTCGTCTGGGGAAGAAGACACCCACCTCGTTTACCGCTTCCTCAATGCGCTTGCTGAGGTGCTCAGAAGCGACAGCATAGTCACGGAAATCACGATCCGATGCATAGACGGCTGTTGGGAGGGTGTGAGCCATGAAGAAGCCGAAAAGGGGGCGAAGTTGGTGCTCGACCATCAACGCGTGACGATCGCCGCCGCCTGTTGCGGTGATGAGGATTGGCTTAGATTTCAGTTCATGCGGATCAATAAGGTCTATCAGGTGCTTGAAGAGGCCCGGATACGAGCCCCTGTAGGTCGGCGCGCCGATGATAAGGACGTCGGCGGCGACAATTTCTTGCAGCACATGTTGTGCCTTTTCATCGAGCTGCTTGCGCCAAAGGGCAGCGCCAAGCGATGGCCCGACATCAATCATGTCGTAGACGTCGAAATCAAAGCCATACCGGCCGCTTACAACTTCGGCGACATGGCTGACCAGCGACCGAGTTTTCGAAGGCCGTTTGAAGCTCCCTGCAATCCCGACGATGTTTGGTGTTCTCATGTTTTTCCTCTCGATGCAGTCTTAAAGCTTCTTAAAGGGCAACGCCGTCCAAGACCTCGGCAATACCCCTGGTGCCCGGTGCGTGGCCCTCTAGCGCAAGCCTCGCTGCCGCTTGTTGGAATGCGGTGTTGAGAGGTGCCGCGACGCCGTGGATGCGGCCGAGCCGGACGATTTCACCATTCAGATAATCGACTTCGCTCGAAGTGCCGCGGGTGAAGCTTTGCCAGGTCGATTGCTGGCCGGGCTTGATGCCGCTCTCTGGTGCGACCCGCCAGGATGAGATGTCGATTTTCCATTCCGAGGGGGCCGCCGGATCATAACCGGCAGCAATGAGAACGGTCCGTGCCTCCTGCGCCAGGCTTGCTGCGGCCTTTGAGCGGATTTCGGAAGGGCCTGCGAAAAGCTCGACCGCATTGGTGACGTTATGCTCCAGCTTGGCCGCCTTCCATCGCCGGATGTCGGGCCGCGCTTCGGCGAGATAGCCCGCCTTTGAAAGATCCGTGACGATCGACAAAGCCGTGTCGTCGAGCCCTTCGGGGTAGCGCCCAAGGGCGACGATGCCGACATTCGGCTCGCCTCCGACGACGACTTCGCCGGTGACGGTGTAGTGGGCCGGAATGCGGATACTGGCTGCATAGACACGATCGAAGCGCCGTAGCGCGATGTCTTCCGCAGCCAGCCCGTTTTGCAATGTCACGAGGGGCAGTTCCGATGCAAATCCTCCACCCTCGACCTGCCGCCAGGCCCAGAATTCCGTGGCTGACTCAACATCCTGTGCCTTGACCGCGAGGACCAGAACATCACCCGGGTGAAGCGCCGGTGGAGCGGCCGTGTCGGCGGTGTTGAGCCGGAGCACACGGTGTCCGCCCGGCCGGCGATACGAGAGACCATAAGCCGCGATATGGGCAATCTGGGCGCCGCGCCCAACGAGCACATAGCGAATGCCATGTGTTTCGAATTCGGCAGCGAGGCTCGCGCCGACCGCGCCGGCGCCGATGATGATGTAGCGTGTCATGATCAGGCCGTCTTCAATACAGCGAGATTGACCGGAGGCGCCAAGGGCGCGTCCGCTTCGTTCTTCCAACGTTCGAAGGCGGCCCGCCCGAGAATGGAAACGGATGTGTCTTCCTGCGGGGCATGGACGAGCACCGACTGAATGTCCCGGAAATGGCGCTCCAGCCCCAGCTCGTTCCCGAGGCCGGGATTGCCGATGCCACGCACGGCGATCTGCACCGCGTCCCGCAGCTGCCGGCCGGCAAGCAGCCGGGCCCGAATGTGCTTTTCTGCCTCGGCTTGCTTGTCTTTCAGGGCATCGAAAATGATCTGCCGGGCGCCGGAGACGAGAAGGTCGATTTCGCCGGAAAGCGTCACGAAGCGTTCGGTGCGGGCGATCGGATGGCCGAGGTTGGTCGGAACGCGTTCGTGAGCAAAGCGGATGAACGCCTCCTGTGCCGCTTCGGCCACCCCGAGATAGAGCGCGGTCAGCGCCAGCGTGATTGCCGCGTGGGCGCGGTTGTCCTGCTGCGCAACGGATGGATCGACCAGATCGATGACATTCTCCCGCGGGATTTCCACGTCGGTGTATTCGACATCGTGGGAGCCGGAGGCACGCATGCCAAGGCTGTTCCAGTTCTCGATGACGCGAATGCCCGGAAGCTTGTTCGGAACGACGAATGTTCCGACGCGGGCAGGTGTTTCATCGGTGTGTGCCCAGACCAGGAAATGGGTCAGACCGTGCGCCCCGGTGACGAAGCGCTTGCGGCCGGTGATCGACCAGCCGGATGCGGTACGACGGGCAGCCGTTGCCGGCAGGCCGCCACGGGCCGGCGAGCCGAGTTCCGGTTCGACACGCGCGGCGTTGAGCAGCAGCGGATGCTGCTTGGCCTCAGTAAGCAGGCGCTTGTAGAGGTCCTCGGGCCAATGGCTTTTCGTTGCCTGGCCGAGGTGATTGAAGATCGTCATGGCGCTGATCAACGCGACCGATGGGTCACCGCGGCCGAGAGCCGCAAGGATCGTTGCGGCCTCGTGGAGCGTTGCGCCGGCGCCGCCGTATCTCGCCGCGACGGTGCTTTCGAGCAGGCCGCTTTGATGAACCGCTCGGATGCCCGCCCAGGGAAAATCCCCGGTCCGGTCCGCCTCGGGAGCTGCGTCCGCAAGAGCGCGCGTCGTCGCGCTCAGCAGGCTTGGATCGAAAGCCGTCCCGCGCGCAATCATCAGGCGGCGGCCTTCTTCTTTGCCTCTTCCCGCTCGCGTATGCCCTCGCGCACGAGGGGCAGGATATAGCGTCCGTAATCGACGGCATCGTTGAAATTGTCATAGCCGCGGATGGAGATCAGGTCGGCGCCGAGATCGATATAGTCGAGGATGGAATCGGCAATGGTGCGCGGTGATCCGACCAGTGCGGTCGTGGCGCCGGAGGCGTTGGTCGCCGTGACCGTCGGATACCAGAGGGCGCGATCGTGCACGTCGCCACGCGCGGCGATATCAAGGAGCCGCTGTGATCCGACATTGGCGGGGCGAGGGGCGGAGGGCGGCGCGCGATGAAGGCCCTTTTCCCGGTTGTCCTTGAGACGGTCGAGCACCCGGTGGGCCTTCTCCCAGGCCAGTTCGTCGGTTTCGGCAACGATCGGACGGAAGGTCACCCAGATCCGCGGCCGGTCCGTCCTGCCCGCCTTTGCCGCCTCGGCGTAGATACGTTCGATCTGCTGCTTGGTTTCCGCCAGCGGCTCGCCCCAGAGCCCGAAAATGTCGCCGAGTGATCCCCCGATGCGATAGGCGGCATCAGAAGAGCCGCCGACAGAAATCGGGATCAGCCCGTTCGTTGGGCGCACGGCGCTGCGGAACTGCTTGAACTGGTAATATTTGCCATCGAAATCGAAGGGCTCTTCCGACGTCCAGGCCTGACGCAGGATCCGGATATATTCTTCCTGCCGCTCGTACCGCTCCTCTTTGTTGAGAAAGTCGCCTTCGCGGGCCTGCTCGTCATCGCTGCCGCCGGCAATAAAGTGGACGACGACGCGTCCGCCGCTCAGTTGATCAAGGGTTGCCAGCGATTTGGCCGCGACCGTGGGGTAAACTGTGTTGGGCCGCAGCGCGACGATGATCTTGATGTTTTTCGTGTGCGCCAGAACCGTGGCGCCGATCGTGAAAGGGTCGAAGGACGAGGAGGAATACGGGATCAGCGTGTAGTTGAAGCCATAGTCATCGAGGGCACGCGAGTAGCGCTCGAGATAGTGGGGATCGACCGGAGCGTCCAGGATGGGATTGAGGTCGTTCGAGGCGTTGGGAAAGCTGACGCTGATGAATTCCGCGGACATGGGAGCTCCTCTGATTGTCGATGGTGGTCGAAAATTAGGCGGCAGACAAACACTAAGGAAGACAGGTCTTTCTATTTCTACTGAAACTATAGAAAATATCTCTCATCCACGGTCGCCGGCCGTTAAGATCCGGTGTAGGTCCTACCAGTCAGGCCACCAGCCGAGGCTCGGCGCGACGGTCCCAGCAAGGTCGGTCAGCAGCTGGATATTCTCGACGAGGCTGAAGGCCGGCGGCAAGAAGAGAACGATTTCGTCGGCCGCGGCGAGCCCGGGATCACTTAGCACTGCTTCGATTACCTGATCCGGTGTGCCGTGGAAGACGGGCGATATCTGACTCCCTGGCGGCTGGTTGGTCCGCGAGCTCGGTTCGAGAGCGCCCTTCGGCCGCGATGCGGCGATCCCTTGGGTACGGCGCTCGAGATCATAGGCTGCGTATTTCTCGCGAAGCTCCGGCGTCGTGCCGACCAGGACCGAAGCCGCGACGGCGACCGGTGGCGGCTCGCTCGTCCGCTGCTTTCGCCAGTTAGCCCGGAAGGCCTCGATGCAACGGGCCTGATAGCTTCCGAAGCTCTCACCCTCGGCTTGATCGTGCTGTACCGTCCCGGCGATCAGGCCGATGCCGAGTTCGGCGGCCTGGATCGCCGAGCCGAGGCTGGCGGAGCCTTGACGGATGCGCGAGCGAAGGGTCGGGCTGTGCGGTGTCACCCTCAACTGGCTGCCTTCTGCGGCACCCTGGCCGGGCTCTGCCACGGTGTGAAGAATTTCGCCGGAGATCGCGGAGAGAAAACGCGCCTGACGGCGCTTGGCTTCCGTCCGGGCATCGGTTTCGACCGTGACGAACACGGCATCGAAGGCTGCGTTGGTGCCGGTCGAGATCGCCAATTCCAATCGGCCGCCGATCAAGAGGTCGGTCGTGCCTGCGGCTTCCGCCAGCAGAATAGGATCCTGATAGCGCATCGGAATGACGGCTGAGCCCAGCACGATATGGCTGGTATGCTGACCTGCCGCGGCAAAGAAGGGCAGCGGCGAGGATAGATAGTGGTCGAAATGCCGCTGATAGGCCCAGCCTGACTGGTAGCCCAGGCGTTCGGCCGCCTTGAAAAGCTCGATGCCCTCCCGCAAGCCATGGGCGGGGCCGGTTTCATCGTTGAACGAGACGCGCGTGTTGAACCCGAGGCGCTTCTTCGGACGGAATGACGCCGACGGTGCCGGGGCGGGGGCGATGACGGTCATGCGATCTTTTCCTCATTGAAGATCTGCCGCTGCTGCAGAGGCTGGGTTCGCGCAAAAAACGCGCGGTCCCTGACGGGATCGATTCCAGCAGCGAGCGGGTGTAGGGCTGGCGGGGCCTGTCGAAGATCTCTCCGACAGTGCCGTGCTCGACGATGCGGCCGCGCTGCATGACCGAGACCGTGTGGGCAAGCTGGCGCACCAGCGCCAGATCATGCGAAACGAAAACATAAGTGAGGCCGAGCTTGACCTGCAGCGACAGCAGCACTTCGACGATGTCGGCCTGAACGCTGACGTCGAGCGCCGAGGTAGGCTCGTCAAGCACGATCACATCGGGTCTCAGGACAAGCGACCGGGCGATGGCAACGCGCTGGCGCTGGCCGCCCGACAGGGCGGCGGGCTTGCGGGACAAGAGATGCTCGCCCAGGCCGACCTCTGCGAACGCCTTGCGCACCGCGAGTGCCCGCTCCTGATGTGTTCCCATCTTGAAGCGGTCCAGCGGCTCGCGCACGATTTTCTCGACGGTCCAGGTCGGATCGAGGGATGTAAACGGGTTCTGATAGACAAGCTGCAGGTGGCGCCAGACAGAGCGAAGCTGCTCGGGGGATCGACCGTTCACCTGTTCGCCGCCAACGACGATCTTTCCGGTATCGGGTTGCTCCAGTCCGAGCAGAAGCCGGATTGCCGTCGTCTTTCCGGATCCGGATTCCCCGACCAGCGCATGCGTCGTGCCCGCCTGAACCTCGAACGAGACGTCGTTGACGGCGGTCAGAACCTTGCCGTCGACGGTGAAGCTCTTCGTTACGCCGCTGACCTCGATCTTCGGTGCCTTGTCGCGCCTCGCGACAAGCTGCCGAAAACCGGGCTCTCGCAATGGCCTGTAACGGTCAGGATTGAGCGCCGGCACGTCGCCATGCAGTTTTCTGGCGTAGGACGAGGAAGGGGCAGAGAATACGGTAGTGGTGTTTCCGGCTTCCTGGATCGCGCCGTCCTTGAGGACGACAATGGAATCCGCGCGCTCGGCTGCGATCGCCAGGTCATGGGTGATCAGGAGAAGGCTGATCTGCAGCTCCTCCTGCAGCTTCGACAGCAGGTCGAGAATTCGCTTCTGGATCGTCACATCGAGTGCGGAGGTCGGCTCGTCTGCGACCAGCAGCGACGGCCGCGGCAGAACGGCGAGACCGATCAGAACGCGCTGGAGCATGCCGCCGGAAAGCTGGTGGGGGTAGGAGCCATAGACACGCTGCGGATTGTCGAGCCCGACCTGCGCGAATGTCTCCAAAATGAGCGCCTTGCGAAGCGCCTTGTCCGGTTCGTCCAGCAGTGCGGCGGCTTCCATTGCCTGGGCGCCGATGGTGCGGACCGGATTCAGGGAATTGCCGGGATCCTGCGGTACGAAGCCGATCCTGCGTCCCCTGACCGGGCGGAAGCGGCGCTCCGGAAGCCCCAGAAGTTCTTGGCCATCGAATTCGACGCGGCCGGTGGCGTGTCCCGTTGCGGGTAGCAGCCGCAGGACGGCGCGGGCAATGGTGGATTTGCCTGATCCGGATTCGCCGATCAGCGCGAGACTTTTGCCGCGTCCAAGCTCGAAGCCGACATTGGTCACAACCTCGTGGGTGCCGTAGGCTACCGACAATCCTTCGGCCCGCAGCAACGGGGACAATGGGAGATTCAAAAACGTGGTCAGTCTGTCTTGCGGAGCCATCGGCTGATCCTGTTTACAGAGAGAACGGTTGCGATCGTGACGAGGGCCGGCGTGTAAACCAGCCAAGGCCATTTGAGGTAATCCTTGCCGATCGAGATCAGCAGGCCCCAATCGGAAGCAGGCGGCGGGTCGCCGTAGCCAAGGAAGGCAAGGCTGGCGATCACCAGGATGGAATCGCCGAACTGCAGGACGGCAAGCGGCAGCACCGATCGCGATGCGTTCGGAAGCATGTGGCGCCATAAAATGTGCCAGCGCGACCCGCCGAGAAGGAAGGACGATTCGACGAATGTTGCCTGCCTCGTCTTGATGACTTCGGAGCGCATCACCCGGGCGAAAAGAGCGACGGCCGAGACGCCCGTCGCGATTGCCGCATTCGTCGTGTCGAAACCGATTGCGGTGACGACGATGACGGCAAGCAGGAATTTGGGAATTGCCAGCAAGACATCGACGAGGCGGGCAAAAACCGTGTCCACCCAGCCGCCGAAGAAGCCGGCCAGCAGCCCGATAATTCCGCCGGCGACAACGCCGATCACGACCGCGATCAGCGCGCTCGCCACAGATGAGGCCGTGCCATAGACGACGCGTGCGTAGAGGTCGCGGCCGAGATGATCGGTGCCGAACCAGTGCGCCGCACTTGGGCCGAGCAATTTCTGGGCGGGGGTGCCGTTCAACGAATCGTAGCTCGTGAAGAGGCCAGGCGCCAAGGACCAGGCGATCGCCAGGGCGACGACCAGGAACGACAGGATCACGACCAGCGGCACACGCAGGCCCGTCAGGCGGCCGATCGGCGTCACACGCGGAGTGGAAGAGAGGGAGGCGAGCGTCATGGGGTCACCGCCTTGGAGATGGGGAGAGAACTGTCATCAGCGGTCGTCGGCCGACGCTGCTGCGAGCCGAGGAGTTTTACGCGAGGATCGAGCAGCGGGTAGGTGAGATCGGCGATCAGATTGACGACGACGAAGACCACCGCGGCGAGCGAAACGACCGCCTGTAGAACCGGCAGGTCCTGAGTGCTGACCGACCGCTGCACCAGGCTGCCAAGCCCGTTGCGGCCAAACACCGTCTCGGTGATCAGCGAGCCCCCGAGCAGCTCGCCGATCGTCAGAGCGACGACGGTGATGACGGGCAGCGATGACGGCTTCAGCAGGTGCATGACGAAGAGCCGCATCTGGCCAAGTCCCCGGCCGCGTGCGACGGCGGCGTAGTCCTGGCCGGACTCATGGTCGAGATTGGCAATCAGGACTTCGGCAATCTGCGCCGAGATCGGAATGCCGAGGGCGATCGCTGCGAAAAGCGTTGCCCAGAGGCTGTCGGGCTCGATGACGCGAAAGACGCCCAGCTGGAAGCCGAAGAGGTGGATCAGCACCAGGCCGATCACGAAGTTCGGAACCGACAGGAACAGCGAGGGGAAGCCGCGCAACAGACCTTGGCCGAACCGCGGCGGCAAAAATTGTGTGCCGTAAGCGATGATCGTTGCCAGGAAAAGTGCTACCGCAAGGCCCGCCGAGGCAAGCACGAGCGTCGACGGCAGAACCTCGCCGATCAGCGTCGCCACCGGCCTGTTGGTCCGCATCGACAGGCCGAGATCGCCGGTCACGAAGCCGGAAAAGGCGTTCCACAGCTGCACGGGTATAGGCTTGTCCAGTCCCTGCGCAGCGATGATCTCCTTGATCTCATCCGGCGTGAAGCCGTTTTGTGGGTTGTTCAGGACATTGGTAATCGGATCGCCGGGCAGGATGCTGACGACGACAAAGGTGAAGACATAAGACAGCAGGATCACGACGATCGCCTGCAGCAGCCGCTTTCCGGCATAGTTGAAATAGGCTTTGCTCATGCCCATCACCTCTGTGTCTGTTGAATTGCCGAGCTATTCGCTCTTCGTTGCCGTGTAGTAGCTGGCATAGGCGACGCCGTTGTAGACTTCGCCCTTGAGCTTCGGCGACTGCACGTAGATGCGCTGGACGATCTGCGTTCGCGGAATGAAATAGCCCTGGTCGAGGACATATTTCTGCAGCTCGTCGAGAAGCGGCTTGCGAGCTTCGATGGAGCCGGCGCCGGCGATCTTGTCGCGCAGATCGTTGAGGGTCTTGTCGCTCTCGTCGAGCGCAAACCAGTTCTCGCCATTGTTGGCGTTGGTCAGGATGCCGGCGACGGTGCCGGCATCGATGAAGGAGCGCGTCACCTCATAGGCAGGCACTCCGGCGCCGCCATACTTGACCTTCTGGCCGAACGTGACGACGTCATAGGCGCGGATTTGGACCTTCCAGCCGATCTTGCCGAGCTGCTGCGAAATCAGTTCGTCAATCGACTTCGACGTTGCGAGGTAGGGGTTTGAGTTCAGCGTCAGCAACAGCGGCTTGCCATCCTTGACGCGGATGCCATCCGAGCCCTTCTTCCAGCCTGCCTCGTCGAGAAGCTTCTCCGCCTTTTCAGGATTGTAGGCCAGCAGCGCCCTCTGGTCGGTCGCGCCCGGAACATTGCTCTGGATGAACGACGTCGCAAGCTTCCAATCGGGCGTATAGACGGTGTCGATGATTTCCTGGCGATTGATGCCGGTCTGAAGTGCCTGGCGAACCTTCACGTCGTCATAAGGGGCAAGCTTGGTGTTGATCGCCCAGCCATTGACGAAGCCGAGATAGCGAGGCGTCGCCACCGTCAGGCCTTCCGACTTGAGGGATTCAAGCTCCTGAGGCGACGCGTTGTAGGCGACGTCGGCCTGACCAGACTGGACTGCGGCAACGCGCAGCGACGGTTCGGAGACGAGCTTGTAGGTGATCGTATCGAGATGGGCAGGACCGGTCTGGCCGACCGCTACCGGCCCCCAGTTGTAGTCCTTGCGCTTGGCGAGCGTGACGTAGTCGCCCTCCTTCCAGGACTCGACGACATAAGGGCCGCTGCCGGAGGTCTTGCTCAGGTCCGCCTGGGCGCTCGCCGGCGAGGCGATGGTCTTCGGGGAGATGAGGATCGAGCCGTGATAGCCGAGCGTCGGGATGAAGCCGAGGGTCGGCTTCTTGAAGAAGACCTTCACGGTCGTCGCATCGACGGCTTCGGCGTGATCGTACGTCTTGGGGAAGAGGCCGATCGGATTGATACCCTCGCTCTTGCGACCGGCATACCAGATGTCGAGATTGGCAACGACGGCTGCCGCATCGAGCGGGGTGCCATCGGAGAAGGTCACGCCGGTCCTTAGATGCAGGGTGAATTCGGTGGCATTGTCGTTCTGCTCCCAGCGTTCGGCGATCCACGGGCTGACCTTGCCATCGGCGTCGACATAGAGAAGCTTGTCGGTCACATGACCCCAGATATGGCCCTGAAAGCTGGAGATCGCGCTGTTGTTGGGAATCCAGGTGTCGCCCAGGGAGTCGATCAGGAAGACGACGTCTCCGCCATCATGCGCTCCGTCCTCAGCCAGGGCCGGGGTTACACCAGCTGTCGCGACCAGAGCGGCAAATGCCAGTGCAGAGGTGGCGGTCAGCAGACGACGCCGGGAAAGAAGAGGGCGGAAAGAGCGGTCGTTCATGAAGCGGTCCTGTTTGGTTGCCGGGCTGATTGCAAACAGGAGCCTAGGGCAGTGGATCGATTTCGAGAAAGACTGGTTGTTCTTTTTCGACTAAATTTGTAGATTATTTTATCATGGCAATCTGAAGCACGAGGATCAGGATTTCCGGCAATTGCTAGCGCGATGAGCGCGATCGCTCAGGCGTTCTGTTCCTCGATGAACGCCATCCCGTCGAGAATGCGCACCGGCGGCAATTCTCCGGCATAGCGCTGGACATCGACCTTTGTCAGCTGTCCGGTTGAGGCCTGGGCAAGCTGAGACGTGCCAACATCACGGGTGAGGATATTCGGGTTGCCATGAATGCACATGGCCATTTCGGCATTAACATCGTCAGGCTCGAACCAAGCGCCGGTGGCAAGCTGCATCACTCCAGGTTTCACATTCCCGCTGATCACCGCAGCCGCCAAACAACTGCCGCGGGCGTTGAACAGCCTGACGATATCGCGATCCGAAATGCTGCGCTCGGCTGCATCTGCCGGGTTGATGCGCACCGGTTCGCGGCCGTTGATCTTGGTCGAGCGGCTGAAGTCGCCGTAGTCCAGCTGACTGTGCAGGCGCGAGTGGGGCTGATTGCAGACGAGATAGAGGGGATAGCGACCCTCCGCCGCCTTGGCCGTCGGGTCCGGTTCAAACCAGCGCGGATGGCCGCGGCAATCGTCGTAACCAAAGCTCTCGATCGTTTCAGAGAAGATTTCGATCTTGCCAGATGGCGTGGGCAGCGGATTGGCGTCCGGATCGGTCCGGAATGCGCGCGCAGGGCCGCCATCGTCAGGCTTTACCGGGAGCTGCAGTTCGCCCATCTCCCAGAACGTGTCGAAATCCGGCGCCGGGCGACCAGCGGCGGTGAGTGCGGCGCGTGTTGTCTCGAAGAGGAAAGCGAGCCACTCGCGGCTCGACCGGTTCTCGGTGAATTCTCCGCGCTTGCCGAGGCGTTCTGCGATATCTGCGAATATCTCATAGTCATCGCGTGCCTCGCCGACTGGTTCGATCAGCCTCTTCATTGCGATCATCATCGGATCGCGGTCGGCCGCACCGATATCGTCACGCTCAAGCGTCGTGGTCGCGGGCAGGACGATATCGGCGTGGCGTGCCGAGGACGTCCAGGCCGTCTCGTGCACGATGATCGTCTCCGGCTTCTTGAACGCCTGGCGAAGCCTGTTGAGATCCTGATGGTGATGGAACGGGTTGCCGCCCGCCCAGTAGACGAGGCGGATGTCAGGATATCGCAGACCCTGGCCATTGTAGTGGAACGGTTCGCCCGGGTTCAGCAGCATGTCGGCGATCCGTGCGACGGGAATGAAGTCCGGCACCGGATTGTGGAATTGCTTGAGCGTCGGGAGGGGAACGGCCAGTTGGCTTTTGCCGATATTGCCGAGCGCGCCGAGCGAATAAGAGAAGCCGCCGCCATCGAGCCCGATCTGGCCGAGCATGGCCGCCAGCACGATCCCCATCCAAACTGGCTGTTCGCCGTAGTCGGCGCGCTGCAGGGAATGGCTGACGGTGATCAGCGTTCGGGCGTCGGCCATGCGCCGCGCCAGATCCACGATCGTATCGGCAGCGATACCGCAGATGCCGGCTGCCCATTGCGGGCTCTTCTCGACACTATCCTCGCGTCCCAGCAGATAAGCCTCGAAGCGTGAATAGCCTGTCGTATAGCGGTCGAGAAATTCCCGGTTATGGCGCCGCTCACTGACGAGGACGAAGGCGATCGCGAGCATGAGCGCGACGTCGGTTCCGGGAATGACCGGCAGCCATTCGGCATCGAGATCACTCGCAATGTCGTCCTTGAGCGGGCTTATGAGTACGAAGCGCGCGCCGCGTGCACGGGCACCGCTTAGCGCCGGGCGCACGACGTGCCGGCTGATGCCGCCGCCATGGACATCGGTATTCTTGACCGCCATGCCGCCGAAGGCAACGACCAGCTCGCTGCTGCGCTCGATCGCGTCCCAGGTGACGCTCTTTCGGTCGAAGCTATCGTAAGGGCCGAGCACATGCGGAATGATGACCATTGCCGCGCCTGAACTGTAGGTATTGACCGATCTGACATATCCGCCGAGTACGTTGAGAAAACGGTGGATCTGGCTTTGGGCATGGTGAAACCGCCCTGCGCTGGACCAGCCGTACGAGCCGCCGAAAATGGCCCGCGGTCCGGCTTCGGCGTGAACACGGCGAAGCTCGTTGGCGACAAGATCGAGCGCTTCCGGCCAGCTGACCTCGACATAACCGTCACTCCCGCGTTTTCCGGCATTGTCGGGCTTGCCTTCAAGCCAGCCGTGCCTGACGGCCGGGCGCCGGATGCGGGCGGGACTATTGGCGATTGCGGGTAGATTGCCGAGCAGGGGAGATGGGTGGGGGTCGGCGGGATGCGGACGGATTTCGAGAGCTTCGCCCTGATGCCGTCCATAGAATGCGCCCCAATGAGAGCTGTGGGGTTTGAAGCCGTCCATCGCACCGTCTCCCGTGAACAACGTTGGAAAGATCGGCAACACTCACACCGGCAGGATCTTGCCGGGGTTCATGATGCCCTGGGGATCGATGGCTTGCTTCAGAAGGGCCATCAGCTCGACGGCGTCTCCGTGTTCCTGGCGTAGATAGCCGATCTTGCCTGTGCCGACGCCATGTTCCCCCGTCGAGGTTCCGCCTACGGAGATTGCGTGTTCGACCATCGCCTTGTTGATGGCCGCGACCTCGGCGAGTTCCGCCTTGTTCTCGGGATCCACGGCGAAGACCACATGATAGTTGCCGTCGCCGACATGGCCGAGAATGGCAGCGGGAAAACTGCAGCCCTGCAACAGGGCGCGGGTCCTGAAAATGCAGCCGCTGAGTTCCGATACCGGAACGCAGACGTCGGATGACCAGCCCTTGGCATTCGGTCGCTGCGAGACGACTGCGTAGAAGGCGTTATGTCGGGCCTTCCAGAGGCGATTTCGCTCCTCCGGCGCATTGGCCCATTCGAAACCCTTGCCGCCGTGATCCTTGACGATTTCCGCAACCAGTTCGATCTGCTCCTGAACCGAGGCAGGAGACCCGTGGAATTCGAAGGCGAGGGTATCTTCGATCTTCAGCGAGAGGCCGGAATAGGCGTTGGCGGCGGCAATCAGGCCGCGGTCCATCAGCTCCATCCGCGCGACCGGGATGGCAAGCTGCACGATCGCGATCGCGGCCTTCACCGCCTGCTCCACGCTCTCGAAGGAGCAGAGGGCTGCCGAAATAGTTTCCGGAACGCCCTGGAGCCGCAAGGTGACTTCGGTGATGATACCGAGCGTGCCTTCCGAGCCGACGAAAAGGCGCGTGAGATCATAGCCGGCAGACGATTTGCGCGCCCGGCCACCGGTGCGAATGACTTGACCCGTTGGCAACACGACGGTCAGCGACAGCACATTTTCGCGCATGGTGCCGTAGCGCACGGCGCTGGTCCCCGATGCCCGTGTCGCCGCCATGCCGCCAATCGACGCGTTGGCGCCAGGGTCGATCGGGAAGAACAGGCCCTGGTCGCGCAGATGCGCGTTGAGCTGCTCGCGCGTGACGCCGGCCTGGACGGTGCAGTCGAGATCTTCGGCGCTGACGCGGATGATCTGTGACATCTGTGAAAGATCGATCGAAACGCCACCGCGCACCGCGGTCAGGTGCCCCTCGAGCGAGGTTCCGGCGCCGAAAGCGATGACAGGCACGCCTGCCGCAGCGCAGAGCCGGACGGTTTCGGCTACGTCGTCGGTGCTTTGCGCAAATACCACGGCATCCGGGATTGCCGGCGTGTGATGGGATTCGCCGCGGCCATGCTGCTCGCGCAGCGACTGCGAGATCGAGAAGCGATCACCGAACCTCGCCAGCAATTGGCGCGATAACTCAGCGGATAGGATGCCCATCTTCACTTCCTTTTTCGGTGCTGACCGTGCCAGCCGAAATCGTGCCCATGCCGTCACGATCAGGCATGGATGCAGATTGACCAGTACCAAGTCTCAACAGGCGAGCTGTCAGACGGCGATCTTCTCGCCGTTCAGGTGGCGCTCAAGGAAGGGCAGGCTATCCTGCCCCCAGTAAAGTTCGTCTTCGTAACGAAACGTCGGAAGGCCGAAGACGCCTGATTTCTTGGCGCTTTCGATATTGGATCTCCAGATCGATTGGGTGGCCTCGGCCTTGGCGCGTTCTTCGAGCTTTGCCCCGTCGATCCCTACAGAACTGGCGATCGCCTGACGCACCTCGCTCTGCCCGATATCCGCCGCGTCCGTCCAGAATGCCGTCTGCAGCGCACGGGTGAGCCCGAGCCAGTCCAAGCCGTCCTCGATGGCGGCGATGACCATGAAACCCGCGGGCGTGGGATCGGACAGTGCAGCGCGATTTTCGAAGTTCAGCGTCTTGCCGCGCAGGAATGCCCAGCGCTTCAGGTCCTTGGTCCAGTAGGCGCGCCGGGCTTCAGGCCGGTTGCGCGAATAGATGCCACCATTGTCCTCGATCAGACAAATGACGTGTGGCCGGATCACGGCGCCATGCCTGGACGCGAGTTCCGAAAAAGCATCAAGGCCGATGAATGCCCACGGGGAGCCGACGCCGAAGAAGTAATCAATAACCTTTGCCATGTTCCGCCTGTTCAGGACTTCGTTGAAGGATGTGCCGCGTCGAATACGAAAAGCGCGCAGTCCCTGGCGGTCAGCACAGCCTGGGGATCGCGCCCGACGGCAACTGTAGCCAGGGCGCCCTCGTAGAGAAGGGAAAGATGAGCGGCCGGCTGGGCTGCCTCTACACCCGCTCTTTCCATCAGCGCGCGAAACATCTGGCTGACCGCGGCCTTGTGGGCACGCGCGACGGTAACAACGCGTTCGGAATCGCCGTGCTCGGCCACTGCGAGAGCAAACGCGCATCCGCGAAACTCGGGGCTGTCCGCCTTCTCATGCAGCCGCTCGAAGATGAGATTGAGCTGATCCCGCGGGCTCGCGACTTCGTTCAGAACCTCTTGCAAAGAGCGGATGACCCGCTCGTGACGGTCCTGAAGATAGGCCGCCACGAGATGATCCTTGGATGGGAAATGCCTATAGAGCGTTGCCTTGGCAACCTTGGTTTCTTCGATGATGCGGTCGATGCCGACAGCGCGGATGCCTTCGCGGTAGAAGAGTGCGCCGGCAGACGCGAGGATGTGATCTGAAATGGAAGCTTTCATCGAACTGCTTGCGGAGCCTTCTCAAAACGTGCGCCCTGACATGCGAGTGCAGCACGAGAGGTTTCTATGCGCGCCAACCGACAAGAGAAAGACAGGTCATTCCGTTTGGATGCGTCGTTGGAGATGTTTTTGCTCTGACGCCTGTGGAAGCGTCTTTTAACCTGCGACCCTTCACGCGCATGCGGGGATCCCAGGTCGAGCTGCCGCAGTAGGCCTCGCTATCTCCAAAATCGATCGGCCGGAGGCCTAGACGATGATCTAGGGGATGGAGCCGTGACTTATAGTCAGTATTCGCCGGCTTCGGCGACTAATGGGGAAAACCACTCTTCCGCCAGATGCGGCGAGCGAATGACGAGCTTCGCGCGGCGGTGAAAGAAGCCTGAACTAACCAATGGACCGGTTGCTGAACGGCAGATCCGACACATGCGTCATGTAGCGGATTTTCCGCTCCCGGCCCCGAATTAGTCATTATAGCCCAGCCCAAGTTCTTGGGCCGCCCAACGAATTTCTTGCGAAGGGAATTTGCAACAGCAGGGTCGCTGATTCTGACCCGTTCAAGAGCACGGATGCAGGCTCGAAGCGACGCACCTGTTAAAATGGGCAAGACGGGACATCGCTTTTCAAGTCCTATCAAAGGCCAGCTAGGTCAGAAGCGGAAGCAACTGGTGACCCTGCCGTTTAATTTCCGAAAGGTATGGCGTATCTGAGAGCACAAACTGGGTGATCCCAAGCTCTTCATATCTGCGCAACGATCGCGCAACGTCTTCTGCTGAGCCAACCAGCCAAGTCGTTCCCGCTCCACCTCCACCAAATTTGCCTGGCGCCGTATAGAGATTGTCGTCTAGCACGTCGCCTTGCCGTGCAAGATCCAGGAGGCGTTGCTGACCAACGGCAATGCCGTGGCGATGATCCTGCCAGCTTCCCGCCGCTCCCTTGGCCATTTTGGCAACCTTCGCTTCCGCATCCGCCCAGGCTTGCTCCGTCGTGTCGCGAACAAGAGTGGTGATCCTCAGGCCGAATTCCAGTGGCGGCAGATCGCGATCAAGTGCCTTGCTGAGCGTCTTCAGCCGATCGATCCGCTGTCGCACGCCATCAAGCGGTTCGCCCCAGAAGAGCTGCACGTCGGCCTCGGTCGCCGCAACCCGTTCGGCAGCCTCGGAGGCACCTCCGAAATAGAGTTTGGGATGGCGGCGATCACCAATCGGTGCGAGCTTCGGAGCTACAGTGGACCCGGCCACCTGAAAGTGCTTACCAGTGAAGGTGACGTTTTCTTCTGTCCACAGCCTGCGGACCAGCCGCATGAATTCCTTGGTCCGCGCATAACGATGCGCCTGATCGCCTTCCTGGTCTCCATAGGCTGCAAGCGCGTCCGGCCCGGATACGACATTGACCCGAACGCGGCCGCCGCTCAGGTGATCGAGGGTTGCCGCTGAGGAGGCAAAATTTGCTGGCCTCCAATAGCCCGGCCGAACCGCAATCAGTGGCTCGAAAGTCGTTGTCCGGGCGACGAGCGCAGTGGCGATGGTGAAAGTATCGGGCCGTCCCCAGCCCGTGCCGATGAGAGCGCCTTTCCAGGCATGCTGTTCCAGAGCTTCTGCCTGGCTCGTCAGGGTGTCCAGGCTGTTGTGATCCGGATCAGCCACATCGCCTCGGTGGCCGGCTTTGACGTCGTTGGGAATGTACCAGAGAAATTCGGAGCGGCTGCTCATGATCTGTCCGTTACCTGATTTCGAAGTCTTCCTTCGTCGAGCAATATCCTGACTGTCTTCGCCGCGTTCAGGCGCATCTCGACGGCAGCATGATCGGAATAAAAGGCATTGTGCGGCGTGATCACCAGCCGTCCGGCAAGCCAGTCCTCACGGTTACGCCACGCCGTCAGCAACGGATGGTCACCGGGCGGCTCCTTGACCAGCGTATCGATTGCTGCGGCGGCCAGGTGTCCGCTCCGCAGCGCGGCCTCAAGCCCGTCGAGATCTTCGATCAACTCGCCGCGTGCGGTGTTGACGACGATCGCGCCGGGCTTCAGTCGGGCAAGACCATCAGAGTTCAGGAGGCCGCGCGTCTCGGCGTTCGCCGGGCAATGGAGCGTAACGATGTCAGACTGAACGAGAAGCTCCTCCAGTCGCTCCGTGCGTTCATAGCCGATCGCTTTTTCATGTCCTGGCGGCTGACCGGGATCATAGCCAAGGATGCGGAAGCCGAAAGGTCTGAGCCGGTTGATCACCGCGGTTCCGATCCGCCCGACGCCGACAATGCCTACGGTCGCCCGGTTGGATCGGCAAAGTGGTTTGAGGCTGTGGATCTGCCATCCCGACGTGTAGCCACGGGCACGAGCGTCGTGTTCCCAAAGCCGTCGATGCAAGGACAGGATCATCGCGAGCGCGTGATCGGCGACTTCTTCAGTGCCATAATCGGGGTTGTTGGCAAAGGGGATGCCGGCGCTGCGGAGCGCGGCGAGATCGATTTTCTCGTAGCCGACACCATAACGAACCACGCCCCTGCAGCGGGTCAGGTGCGAAATGCTTTTTTGCCCAAGCGGTGCCCCCCAGACCATCAAGGCGTCGAGCCTGGCCAGGCGATCGGGGGCGAATGATGCTTCGTCCGTGCTGGCGAAGAAGTCTATCTCGACATCATTGCCGAGCACCTCCGCTTCAAGATCGGGCGCGCCGATCATGTGGTCGGTTATCCCGACCACGTATTTCTTACGATCTGTCATTCTAGTCCCGATGCTTTCGCGCTAGCGCGTCATCCCCCATTTCGTCACGGTTCGCTGCTCGAGCTGGCGGAACAAGACGTTTTCGACCATCAGGCCGAAGAGGATGACCATGATCAACCCCGCGAACACCCGGTCGGTGTAGAGTTCGTTCCGGTTCTGAAAGATGTACCAGCCAAGCCCACCCTTGCCCGAGGAGGCGCCGAAGACGAGCTCGGCGGCAATCAGGGTGCGCCAGGCGAAGGCCCAGCCGATCTTGAGCCCAGCAATGATCGATGGCAGCGCAGCCGGCACAAGGATCAGCAACACATACCGCAAGCCGCGCAGTCCGTAGTTGCGGCCCGCCATCCGCAGCGTTTCCGGCACACCGGTGAAGCCGGTATACATGTTGAGCGCCAGCGGCCAGAGCACCGAATGGATCAGCACGAAGACGAGACTTGCCTGTCCCAGACCGAACCAGAGGAGCGCCAGCGGCAGCAATGCGATCGGCGGCAAGGGATTGAGCATGGAGGTGAGCGTCGACAGGATGTCGCGTCCGACCTGAGTTGAAACGGCAAGCGACGTCAGCACGAAGGCCAGAACGACCCCTGCCGCGTAGCCTTTGATCAGGACTTCCAGCGAGGTCACGGCTCGGCTTGGAATGATGCCGTTGGAAATATCCTCCACCAAGGCTTTCATCGAGGCGGTGAACGACGGCAGGAGGAGCTCATTTCCCTGGAGCCTGGCCGCAATTTCCCACAGGAGAGCAAGGCAGATCAGGATAAGGCTCTTCCTCAGCCAAGCGTACTGCCAGAGGCGCTGGTATATCGGCAACACCTCTTCGCTTTTCGTCTCGGCAAGCGGCTCGAGCGGTCGCTCATATTCTGGCCGGACCGGTGGTATGGGGCGCGTCATCGTTTCTAGGCCGGGGCTCAAGATGTCACTCATGGCTGGCTCCATCGGCTGCTCCGGCCTCCTCAAAGAGGAGCCGGTGGATGCGGTTGGCAGCCGCTTGGAATTGCGGGCTTCCGCCACTTTTCATACCCCATTCATGGCTGTTGATCTCGGCCCGCATCCGCCCGGGATGCGGCGACAGGAGCGCGATACGATTGCCGACCACCAGAGCTTCCTCGATAGAGTGCGTGACAAACAGCAGGGTGAAGCGAACTTCTTCCCAGAGCGCCAGGAGCTCTTCCTGCATCTTGCGCCGGGTTAGCGCGTCCAATGCAGCGAATGGTTCGTCCATCAGCAGGACGCGGGGCTCCATCGCGAGCGCCCGTGCGATGGCCACGCGTTGCTTCATGCCGCCGGACAGCGTGTTCGGGTAGGCATTGGCGAAAGGACTCAGGCCGACTTTCTCGATATAGTGCTCGGCGCGTTCGGCGGCTTCCTTGCGGTTGAGGCGGCCTGAAGCCCGCACCGGGAACGCCACGTTGTCCCGCACCGTCTTCCATGGCGGCAACTGGTCGAATTCCTGGAAAACAACGACGCGATCTGGACCGGGACCGTGCACCGGCCGTCCGTCTAGCAGGATCCGTCCCTGGCGAGGTGCAATGAAGCCGCCGACGGCTTTCAGCAGGGTGGACTTGCCGCATCCCGAAGCGCCGAGCAGGACGAAGCGATCGGCTTCCCAAACATCGAAGCTGACATTTTGCGTTGCGCGTACCACCCGACCGGGCGCCTGGTATTCGAGGCTGACGCCCTCGACCGAAAGAAGGGGCGGGGAAGGCGGAACACCGTTCTCCCGAACGGGTGCAGACATGCCGTCCATTCTCAATTCCATCAGGTTGACGGCCCAGAACCGGCTTGCATCGCGGTCAGTCCTGAGCCGTGAAGGTTGTGATGCGATATCAGCTGCCGTTTTCGTCATATGCCTCGGGGAAGAAATAGTCCTTCCAGGAGCCGGCCTCGTTCTTCAGCACACCCAGCTTGTGAAGTTCCGCTGCGTAAACGAAAGTGTTCTGCGGTACGATCGTGAAGTCATTCTCGGGATCGTTGATGATGTCGAGAACCAGTTGAGGCGAGAGCTTGGAACCCTGCTGACGGATAAAGGTTTCTGCAGCCTTCTGCTTGTTTGCGCTGATCCAATCTGCAGCTTCGCGCAGCGCGGCGTAGAAGGCGGCATAGGTTTTCGGATTTTCATCGTGGAACGCCGTGCTGGTGTAAACCACGTTGAACGTCGCGGGCCCGCCCAGAATGTCATAGGAACTGATGACCTTGTGCACGGCCTTGTTGCCCTGCAGCGCCTGATAATAGAAAGGCGCGGAGGAAAAGTGCGAATTCACCTCGGTGCCACCAGAAATCAGCGACGCGGTCGCGTCGGGGTGGGGAAGGCTAATGGAAATCTGGTCGAGCTTCTGGAAATTGTCAGCCCCGAAGAGCTTGGCAGCCTCGATCTGCAGCGTCCGCGACTGGAAGCCGACACCGGCGGCAGGCACAGCGATCCGGTCCTTGTCGCTGAAATCCTTTAGCGTGTGAACACTAGGATTTGTCGTCAGCAGGTAGTTCGGCAACGAGCCGAGAGCTGCCACAAGCTTGACGTCACCCTTGGTTCGATCCCACATCGTCAGCGCCGGCGGCACGCCTGCCGAGACGATGTCAAGATTGTTGGCCAGAAGCGCTTCGTTCATCGCGGTCGCGCCGGAAATACTCGCCCACTCGACCTCGATATCTACGCCAGCTTCCTTGCCATGTTTTTCGACGAGTTTTTGGTCCCGTACGACGTCCAGGATCAGGTAGGAAATGCCGAACTGCTGTGCGATCCTGATTTTGCCCTCGGCTGCGGCCTGTCCTGCGAGCAGCGTGGCGACAATGCCGAATGCCGCGCCAAGTGCGTTGCGGCGACCAAATTTGACACTCAATGTCCTAAGGCCAAGTGCCTTCATAAATACCCCTATTCGGCCAAATGATAAGTGAACGCGATGAAGCGCGTGCTTCTTCGCGAGGCTTTCTTGGAAAGCTGTTCTTCGCTAGTGACGGGACCAGCATGATGAGACAGGCTAAGTTTCACTATTAAATCTATCAACATGGTGGCGTTCCATTTTGGCCCGTGAAATGAGAGCAGAATGCTCCGCTCTGTCGAAATATCGAAAAATCTACTTGGCGCACGCTATCAGGACGTGCTTTCTCGAATTCGAGGACCTGTCTTCCATTGTTTCCACCATCGGAAATAACCATTGACGACAAAGTCAATGATGCCGTGAAAGTTGGGAACACCAACGCGCGGGGTTGGGATCTGCCATGACGTTGAACTCAATTCGGTGCACAGTTTTAACTGGGGGCAAGATCAATCCGGATGGCGATCATTTCGCCATTGATACCTTTGCTCGTGAGGCGATTCAATAAACGTTAAACGCATGTATGTACAATTAGCAGCTACAAGATCACAAATTTTTACGACCGGGATTTTGACGTGCTGGGTGCTAGTAATATCATCGTCTACATACCTCCATCACTGTTCAGTATCGTCGCGCTTGCCTTTCTCCTGCTGTGGTACCTAAATATTGGTCCCACGTTGCAGTGGAGCGCAGGTTTCGCTCAAACGGCAGTAGGATTTGTCCTTTCGACCTTCTCGATCGAACCCTCTTTTGACGCGTTCGCCTCCGGTCTAGTGTTCATCGGGGCCGCGTACTGCTACGGCAGCGCACTGCTGGCGCACTTCAAAGCGCCTGCACTACACGTCCAGCGTACGTTGTTCGTTTCGCTCTATACAATCGTGCTTTGCTATCTTGTATTCGTCAAAGGAAGCCTGGTTTCTCAACTGTTCCTCACCGATGCTGGATTTGCCTTCCTTCTTGGAATGGCCGTATGCTTCGTTTGGCGAAAGGCCAGCCGCCCCATTGATGTTGCGCTGGTCGTGACGACCGTCATCGTCGTCCTTGACTCCGTTGTTCGGACGACCTTCTTCACTTTCTTCACGACGTCGAGTGACGACTTCGGTGATTTCGCAAACTCGGCCTATAATCTCGCAGTTCACGTCTCGACGATTACGTTTGCATGCTCTTCCCGTTCACTGCTTTGGGCGCGATTGCATCCGCTGCAGTCGAGCAGCATCGTGACGCCGCTGAACGGGACGAACTGACTGGCCTTTTCAATCGTCGCGGCTTCAAGCTTGCCCTTGAGAGAGACTTCAAATCAAGCGGTCCGCGAGGCGCGGTGATCCTTTGCGACATTGATCATTTTAAGCAGGTCAATGACACATTCGGCCACGCTATCGGGGACAATGTCATCCAAGATCTTGCGGCCGATATTCAGCGCGCAATTGGGCCGAGCGGCTACGCGGCGCGCTTTGGTGGCGAAGAGTTCATTGCGTTTCTAACAAACGTTTCACTTCAGGATGCAGCCTCTGTCGCGCAACTTATTCGAGTAGCTTTCGCCGAGAGAGAACGGCAGGAGGTGAACGGCCGAAAGATCACGGTTAGTTGTGGCCTTTCTGCGGTAGGCGAGAGGGAGAGGACCCTAGATGATGCTACAGACAGAGCGGACCGAGCCCTCTACAGCGCGAAGGCCGCGGGCCGAAATCAAGTTGTGACGTTTGACACCCGGTTTTTGGAGGCCTTATCGGAGGAGAACGCAGTTCCGGGAGGGGACGCTATATCGCGGTCCGTCGCGTAAAATCGATACGGTCCCTTGCCGACAGCACTGCGCGATCCACGGCGACCCGCCTCAATCGCACATGCAGGTCAGCAGCCCAGCAGCCGAATCCGATCCAGGGGACATGGTGCTTGGCAGGCCTTTCACCACGATGAGGCTCGTATAGTACTCGGTTCGACCGCGGGTTGTTGAGTCAGCCGGAGGGAGCCGAGCAAGCCTGCCACCATGCTAAGTCCGGGCGACGCGCAATAAGAGCGGTAGAGGACGCTGAGATCGTCACCCTCCCGCCGCAGCCGGGTTCACCCCATCCAATACCTCGGCCCCGGCCCCTTGCGTCCTGCCACATCAGCAGGGTTCGCCAGGCTACAGCGGTCGATCGACAGGCAGCCGCAACCGATGCACTCGGTAAGCCCGGACCGCAGGCGCTGCAACTCAGCTATCCGCGCATCGACACGCTTTGCCCATTCGCCCGACAACCGTGACCAATCCCGACGCGACGGGACGTGATCAGCTGGCAGCTTCGCGAGCTCGGCGCCGATCTCCTCAAGCGTAAGCCCAATGCGCTGCGCAAAGGCGATGAAGGCGATCCGACGCAACACGGACCGGTGATAGCGCCTATGCCCCGACCCGGCCCGCTCGGACGCGATCAGCCCGCGCTCCTCGTAGAAACGTAGGGCCGACGAGGCGACGCCACTTCGCCGCGAGACGTCGGTGATGGTCAGCATCGGATCCATGCGTGAAGGAGAGCACGATTCTCACTTGACTTCAAGTTAACTTGAACTTGTAGCAAGTACTCCTACGGATTGAAGGAGCACCGACGATGCAGATGAAT
This sequence comes from Rhizobium gallicum bv. gallicum R602sp, assembly GCF_000816845.1. Classification (NCBI taxonomy): domain Bacteria; kingdom Pseudomonadati; phylum Pseudomonadota; class Alphaproteobacteria; order Hyphomicrobiales; family Rhizobiaceae; genus Rhizobium; species Rhizobium gallicum. The sequence continues at coordinate 236,473 of NZ_CP006880.1, forward strand.
ATCGATCTTCAGGGACTTCGTGTGGTCGTCACGGGCGGCACGTCGGGCCTCGGACTGGCGCTTGTGCGGAAGCTCATCGAAAAGGGCGCCTGCGTCGCCTTTGTCGCCCGCACCGCTTCGAATGTCGAACGCATTGCAGCTGAGACGGGCGCGCATGGCATTGTCGCCGATCTAGGCAAGAAGGAGCACATCTACCCGATCGCGATGCAGGTGACGGCCAGCCTTAGCGGGGTCGACATCCTGATCAACAATGCGTCGAGCCTTGGTCCTGTCCCTCTGGCGCTACTTGCTGATACCGAGTGCGAGCAGCTGGAAGCGGCGCTTGCGGTCAACCTCCTCGGCGCGTTCCGGCTGACGAAGGCCCTGTTCGGTGCGCTTGCCGCGTCCGCACGCGAGGGCCGCGGCGCGCTGGTAACCAACATCTCCAGTGACGCTGCTGTCAACGCGTATCCCGGTTGGGGCGCGTATGGTGCGAGCAAGGCCGCTCTTGCCCATCTGACGGCGATTTGGGACGAGGAGGCGAAAGTCGATGGGATAAGGTTCCTTGCACTCGACCCTGGCGATATGGACACCCCGCTGCACGCGCTGGCGCTTCCGGACGCCGATCCGTCGACCTTGAAGGCTCCCGAGCTGGCTGCTGCCGAGATCATCGAAAAGATGATCGGCGCTTTGCCGGTTCGGGCTAACCTGCTCGCCGGAGAACAGGCATGACTGCCGACGACCGTTCCGATCAGCGCTCTGCCAGGCTGTTCGTCGTCGAGGCGGACGGAATAATGCGCGACCTGCCGCGTACCAGGCTCGCCACGCTATTCGATGCCGGGGATCTAGTTGTCGCCAATGACGCCGCGACCTTGCCTGCCAGCTTGCATGGTACACATGTCCCAAGCGGGAAGTTGATTGAGATCCGCCTCGCCGGCTGGCGATTACTTCACGATCCTCGCCGCTTCGTGGCGCTTGCCTTCGGCTCGGGTGATCACCGCACGCGCACGGAAGACCGGCTGCCTCCGCCTTCGCTGTCAACAGGCGACCACCTCCGGCTCGGCCCGCTTGAAGCCGTCGTCGAGCGCGTTCTCTACCATCCTCTACTCTTCGAGCTGTGCTTCCAAGGTAGCCGGGCAGCAGTGCTTGCAGGTCTAGCGCAGCACGGTCGGCCGATCCAATACGCGCATGTTCCCGAGCCGTTGGCGCTGTGGGATGTTTGGACGAAGATTGCCGCCCTTCCGTTCGCGTTCGAGGCGCCGTCGGCAGGCTTCGCGCTCGACTGGCGCACGCTGCAAACCTGGCGTCAGCGCGATGTCGGATTCGCAACACTCACGCATGCCGCTGGCGTTTCTTCCACCGGCGATCCTGCTCTCGACTCGCGGCTTCCCTTAGACGAGCCGTACCGCATCCCTGAGCGCACCGCGGCGCATGTCGCGCAGGTGAAGCTCCGTGGCAGCCGCATCATTGCGATCGGCACAAGCGTCGTGCGCGCGCTAGAGGCAGCCGCCGATCCCGATGGCAGCGTGCGCGTCGGAAACGGCATTGCGACAGGACGCATCGCGAGGGGAACGCCGCTTCGCGTCGTCGATGCGATTATCACGGGTGTCCACCAGCCCGGCGAAAGCCACTTCGAGCTCCTGCGCGCGTTTGCAGACGATGGCTTGCTCGCCAAGGTCTCCGCAGCCCTTACCGCGTGCGGCTACCGCGCCCATGAATTCGGCGATTCTGTACTGCTGAATTGCTAGCCGCTGCTTTCATAGATCCGATCGGCGGAGTTCGTCCAAACCGTCACCGAACTTCAACGGGATGACCTCGACCGCTGCTACGTGAACGCAGTTTCGAATGGCGTAATTTAGCGGGGCTCGTCAGCGCACCCTGGCGTCAGCTGGCTGACATCGGGTGAACCGGCCCGAAAATGCGACTGGCCCTCGAAGGCTCGCAATCCGAGATGCAGCGCCGTTGAGCCGTCGATCCTGTCGTTGAAAACACATCGCCCTTGATCTGGTAGAGACGAATGCTGCTTTTGATCGCCTCATCGGTAAAGGTTGCCTGAATCGTGTAAAGGTTCAACTGGCTTTCGGCGCGCAGGTAGTAGTCGTATTCCGCGAGGTTGGTGCTGTCTTTCCCCCAAGCCTGACTGTAATCCGCCTTGCGAATGGCTCCGAATTCACCGGTCATCGCCCCCACGATCTTGCCGGTCAACTCATCCTGGAGCGCCCACGGGTCGGTACCGGCTCGTCGAACCGGTCTGCCCAGACATGGTCCCCGGTCCTGGCGTTGATGAGTTGCGCAACAATGCGCACCCTATCGCCTTCCTTGCGCACACGACCCTCGACGACATAGCCAACTCCCAACTCCTTGCCGATCTGGCGGATGTCGCCTTCCTTGCCCTCATATGCAAACGACGAGGTTCGCGAGACCACTGCAATGTCAGAAAAACGCGAGAGGATGGCGATGACGTCGTTCGCCACTCCTTCTCCCAAATAACCTAGGCTCTTGTCGGCACTCAGATCCTTGAAGGGAAGAACGGCGACAGACGGGATCGTGCTGGAGACTGGAGGAGAGGACACTGCCCGCGGATAGTACAGCGACATCCAGATGGCCAGTACGGCCGCGATGCCTGCCGGGACGCCAAGTGCCCACCACAGTCGGCTCATCCCACGCTTTCGCAGAATGCGTCGGCGGAACGGAGCGTCGATGCGCACGTGGTAGACGTCGATAGGCTCTTCGATATTCTTGACCTCCTGCCGCCCAGCGGAGTCAAAACGAAAAGCGAGCTTTTTCTCGACCTCCTTTGCCACCTTGCCTGAAATACAGATTCCGCCCGGAAGCGCGAGTTGCTCCAGCCTTGCCGCAACGTTCACGCCATCGCCATAGCGGGTCGTCGCCATCCACGATCACTTCGCCAATGTTGATGCCGATACGGACGTTGAACCTTTCCTCCTCAGCTACAGAAGCGTTGCGCTCTGCCATTCCGCGCTGGAGAGACACGGCGCATTCGACAGCGTCGACCACGCTGCCGAACTCCGCAAGGAGGCCGTCACCCATGAGCTTGAAGACCCGCCCATGATGGCTCTTAATCTCGGGTTCAAAAAGCTCAGTGCGTCGCGCTCGAAGACGGTCAAAGGTGCCCGCTTCGTCCCGCTCCATAAGTGCGGAGTATCCGACTACGTCGGCGGCCAGGATTGCAGATAACCTGCGCTCCATGACTTGGCTCCAACATGAATTGTGCGGCAAACACTATACATGAGTTTGCCGCATGTTTCACGCGCGAGAAATAAGGGTGGCTTCCTTCGGCATGTTCTTTGGAAGCCGATTCCCGCCTCCTCAGTTCATCGACAATTTCCATAGCGGTGGTTTCATCCAGGCGTTTGAGTGGCAGAGTTTCAGCAATAACAGAAATTGGCAACGCTTGAGCATTCGTAAACGTCCCCTATTGTCATACCGTGGGGTCTTTTCGAAGCAGAGCGATGGGCCCTCGGCAGAGAGGGCCAAGCAGACATGAAGCACGTCCTCATCGCTCTCGCTGTCGTTCATAACTGGTATTCCGGCCACCATGATCCGGTCACCGGCTACGAATGCTGCGACAACAAGGACTGCCGGACCATCAGCCCGCGCTATGTCGAGCCGCTGCCGGGCGGCAACTTCAACATCCGCACCGGGCCCAAGACAAGATACTTCATCCCCAAGAACCGGGTTTTGGAGAGCGAAGACAGCCAGTATCACATCTGCACGTCCGCCCCGCATATGACGATCCGCTGCTTCTTCGCGCCACGCGGGCTCACTTGAGAGGTGGGCTGAACCTCCGGCCGGACATTGCCGTACATCACGCGACTGCCAGTTCGATAGGCAAGCGTACGAGTTTGTCACTCGACAGCGGCCGCTGCAGCGCACGTGCCTCTTCCCATGGAGCCGTCAGCCAGGTTTCGATATCGTCAACGTTCAAGAGACTGACCGGCATGGCCTTCTCGTGTTCCGGCGCCACGATGCCATTCGGCTCGGTCGTCAGGAAGCCATAGAGATCAGCCCTGACCAAGCCTTCCTTGATCTTGCGGACGCTCTGCCATTGCTGCACCCAAAATCCAGCTACGTCCTTGCCTTTCTTTCGTAGAGCGTCCGCTCGCTCGGTAGCTGTCTAAACAGCGCCTGTGACGAGCTCGGAAGGCCCCATCGCACGTTTGCCAGCTCACGGCCGGCAGGTGTGTTGCGGACGATCGGCGCCATTCTTTCGGGCCGTATCTCTTCGATCGGCTGCAGATTGCCGGTGCTGTCGATGATCGCGCGTGTGATCGCGCGGATTGCCGCCTGGTTGCTCAGCATCCGGTAGAGATTGCACACATTTCCTTCCCTCGGCCCCAATTAGCCACGTTTCGCCCGTCATGGTGCGGTGATCGACATCTGAGGAGCGATCGACAGGATCGCGTTATCCTCACCCGGTTCGTTCCCGAGATGCCAGAAAAATGAAAGAATGATGAACGCCACAACGAATAATATCGACATGATCGATAGCCAGGTCGGCCGAAGAGTGAAGCCACCAACGCTAGTAGGTTGAATGTGTGCCATGTCTGCCGCTTTGCCCGTCGCTTTGGGGAATCGCCGCTCTTTGTAACGTTAGGTCAGTGGGCACGGACAAAAAAGCTATCCCTTTTGGTTAACTCTTGGTCCCTTTAGTACGTCTTTTGAGTGGCCCTGCTGATTGCAGAGATCGAGTATCGCGAGTCGACGCTCGAGGGCAAATGGGTCATTCCTCGACTGACGCGTCCCGGACCAACTGCGAGACCGTCGGTCGGGTCCCCTTCAGAACGCGTTGATGGTTGACCGCACGATTTCCTCCCTTCACCTTCGCTCTTGGAATGGCAGCGGGAGATCTGATCGCCGAAACGGTCAGCTTCGACTACCTGACGACGGCAATCCTCTCCCTGGGCGGTATCGCGCTCATAGCCGCAGCCTACTACTTCCTGAGGATCGGCCCCATCCTGGCGTTCTGGCTCGCCTATATCTTCACCCGGCCGCTCGGGGCGTCGTTCGGCGACCTGATCTCGCAGCCTTCCGAATATGGCAGTCTGAGTTTCGGCACGATCTACACCAGCGTGATCGTTCTCGCCGCCATCATCCTGATCGTCATATATTGAGGATGTCATAGGCTCCGGCCGAGAGGGGCGAAGGAGCTCATAGACCGCGCCAATAAATGCATCTGTGAATACCGGCGGGCGATTGCCGGTATTCACAGCCGGCTCTTCGGAAATCTTCTCATCAGTTCCGATATTAAATCCCGTTCAGGCAATTGTCAGGCAAGAGGCAGACAAAGATGCATGGCGTTGTTCCATGTCGTCGAAGCCGGTTGAAAAACAGGAACTATAAACATGACCTATCAAGCCGTACCGTTCGGCCGCGCCAGCGCCAGCGGGACCTCCTTCCTCATGGCCTCGACCTGGCTGTTGCTGCTTTCGATTTTTCATGCGTTCCCGGCGATGGATATTGCCATCTCGTCGTTCTTCTTCAGCGGAGCGCTCTGCGGGGGAGGTGTGGGATGCGGCAGCTTTGCCTTCGGCCGCTATGAATCCATCAAATTGCTGCGCTGGGCTCTGTATGGTTTACCGTACATCGCGGCCGTCGCGATCGTGATCGGCGTCATCGCGGGAAGCCTGTCCAAATCGATTGCAGCGAAAATGCCGGTGCGGCGCCTGTGGCTCTCGCTCGCCACTTTGGGCCTCAGCACGGGATTGATCGTCAACCTGCTGCTGAAGAGCCATTCGGGGCGTCCCCGCCCGATTCAGACCAACTTTTTCGGCGGTCACATGGACTTTATGGCGGCCGGATCGTTTTTCGGTCAGTGTACGAGCAACTGCTCCTTCGTGTCTGGTGAAGCGTCGGGAGCCGGCTGGTTGCTTTGCCTGATCATCCTTCTGCCGCCGAAGGCACGGCTCTGGTTCGGTCCGCCCGTTGCCATTGCTTCAGTCGCGACCGCAGTCCTGCGCGTGGTGGTCGGCGCCCACTATATCTCCGATGCCGTCCTCGGCTTTTTGATGCCGATCGTCGTCTTCTCCGGCCTGATCGCACTCGAACAGCGCTTTCTGACTTCCGCCAGATGACCGGCGAAACTCATCGGCGTTTCCGTGTCGACGAAGTGGCGGGCGCTGCAGAGCCTCGCGAAAGGCCTGGTGACGACGTGGAATTAGAGCATTTGCATGCGGGCTTAACTCGTCTCTCAAATCAGCCCGGTTGTCGGTTGCCCGCAGGGGAAGTTCGGCGCCGCCTAGCTCGGTTCGCTCCATAAGCAACAGTCGACGGGGCCGTTTAGAGAAGTCTATTGTATTTAGTCATTTGACCATTCGGGTGACTGGTGCCGCTCGTTCGACTCCTTTCAAGGCGACGGAATTCTTTTCGTGGCAGCCCCGCTGATGGTCAGGGGCTGGCGTTAGCGATTGCGTTTAGGTCTTCGGTTTCCGTCCGGCCATCATCGGTTCGCTGGTGTCGCTGGCTTCGGCAGGCCTTGGCATCGGCTTTGCGCCGGAGTGGACCGGAGGCCTGCCGAACCGGGCTTCGAGCTGAAGCCGGTCAGAGGCATCGATTTCCGGGTTGGGCTCGGCGTTGCCCCTGACGTGCTGGAGCCGGATTACGTCCTGCAGTATATGTCCGGCCGTTCGGCAAACCTCGTTCAGAATGCCGCTGGAGTGACTTGTACGAACAGCGTGCACGCGGCGCGGCTGCGCGATAAGCGTCTCGCGTCCAAGCTTTTGCCCCTGTGGTCCACACCGTTTGTCCGCTTGAGCTGCGAAATCGAGGGGCATGCGCTTGGCGGCGGAATGCTGAAGCTTGAGCCTCGAGAGGCGGGCAATATCGTCTTCCCAGCACAATCCCTTCTCGAAAAGGGCTCCAATGAGTTGCTGGAGGAGGCGATCGTGACAATGCAAAAATGGAGGCATTATGCCGGCTGAGACGGACGGCAACCTATGCCAATGGACGACTCAAGCCGAGGCGTTGAAAGCTTTGGGGAATTTCTCGGCAAAACCCAAAGTGCAAGTCACATCAAGCCTCTTCACTGGTATGTGTCTTGCCGCCTTGTCATCGAAGGCGGCTTCGATCCTGATGACATTACGCCTCGCCCGCCGTTTCGGGTCGTGCGACGGTCCGGTCGTGCCCCAATCTTGCATTATGATCCCTCTCTCGCCGGCGGCGGAGAACGCACCGTTCTCGGCGGCCTGAAAACAAAGAACGTAGACGTGGTCGTGACGCGTGACGGCATCGGTCCTGTGATGGCAATCTCCTGCAAAGGAGTCACCGGGGCGTTCCGTAATCTGACCAACCGGATGGAAGAAACCATCGGCGAATGCACGAACCTTCACATCACCTATCCAGCCCTTGTCCTTGGTTATCTGGTTCTGCTCCGTGGCAACCGGCAAAGCGAAGAGGCTTTGGAAGAAGCTGCGGAAATTGTTGCTGCGTCGAACGATCCTCAACCAGCCGGCAAGGTACTGGCTGCCAACGATATCGCGATTGCGATAGGCGGAGAGCCGGTCGCAGGCATCGTCCGCTTTCACAACGCGTTGCGAGAATTGGTCGGGCGCCGAGGCATTCGGGATGATGTCAGTCGCTACGAGGCAATAGGGTTCGGGCTCGTAGAGATGGATGGTCCTTCAAAAACGGGCTGTTCGAAGCTTTTCCGGATAAAGAGAGCCCGCTATTGCTAGCCGGTTTTTTCAAAACCCTTTATCTGCGATACGACGAGCGTTTCGTCACCAGTGCTCCTGACCTTGGTCGAGTGACCAGGCGTTTTGAATGGGATTCTGCTTCACCGGCATTCGCCGATGTTCAGCTTTCGGAATACGATGCAAGGGTCTCCGGCTAAAACAAGCCGGGCCGAGGGTGCTACTATTGCTCTCGCCTAAGATGAACGTCTACTTAAGAAACCGCATGACAGCTCCGTTCCTCGACTGCCTTGAGAACGTATTATCTTGCCAGCCAATCGGCGAACAGTTTGGCCAGTCTCCGCTGGCTTCCCGTCTTCGGATAGGCGAGGTAATGACCGATGTAGCGATTGTCCCGGCTCACGCCGGTCAAAGCCCGTACGAGCCTCCCGGACTCCAGATCGGGCTGCGCCAGAACATTCGATTCAAGCGCAATGCCCAGCCCGTTCGCAGCCGCGTCCAGTGCCATGAAGCTTCGATCGAAACTCATTGTCGGCACGGGAGGACTCCCGAGATCGTTTATTTCAAACCAGTCGATCCATTGAATTCGCTTCAAGTCGCTGCGGATAAGCGGATACTTCAGAATATCCCGGGGAGACGTCATGGAAGAGGCGATGGCCGGAGAGCAGAGCGGCGAAACGATTTCTTCCGCCAACGGGATGACGATCAGATCCTCACGGTTCTGCGGCTCGCCATAGATTATATCCACGTCGAAAAGACCGTCCGTGAAGCGTGCATAAGTGGTGCTGGACGCGACCCGCACCTCCACCTCAGGATTTTCCTTCAGGAACGCAGGCAGACGCGGCGAGAGAACCTTTGCCGCGTAGCTGGGGGCGCAGTGAACGCGCAGCAAGTGGGCTTTGTTCGATGAAATCATCTCAACACCCCGTCGCAGTTCCTCGAACGCGTTGGATGCGTGGTTGAGAAGCGTTTGACCCGCGAGCGTCAAGGTAACGTTCCGCGTGTTTCGCTCGAACAGGGCTGTCCCCAGATCACGCTCCAGCTTGGAGATCGCGTGACTTATCGCACTTGGGGAGAGGTTGAGCTCTTCCGCTGCGGCCCGGAAAGAGCCGAGACGGGCAGCCGATTCGAATATCCGCATCGCAGAGAGCGAGGTGAGGTGCAGCATCGGATTAGTGAAACAGATTCATCTACCGGTGTAAACTTCGCGTTTGTCGCCTTGGCGGTCTTCGGTCACAAATTCGCCCAGGGATGTCTCGTCCCTTTACCGAAATTGCCAGATGCCGGGAGAGCATCGGGAGGAGATTTAATGCTACTGCAGGGAAAAACCGCGGTCATATCGGGCGCGGCGAGCAAGCGCGGAATTGGCCGCTCCACGGCCGAACTATTCGCTCAGCACGGTGCCAGGGTGGCGATCCTGGATATCGATGCGCAGGCTGCCGACGAGGCTGCCGCCGAGTTGCCGACCTCCGGCCAGGTTCGCCACATCGGGCTTGGCTGCGACGTGTCCGACCGGGCTTCCTGCCAGGCTGCCGCAGACGCCGTCGTCGCCGCGTTCGGCTCCGTAGGTGTTCTGATTAACAATGCTGGCATCACCCAGCCCGTGAGGACGCTCGAAATCACCGAGTCCGACTGGCATCGCATCGTCGATGTCAACATGACCGGCGTTCTCTTTCTCAGCCAGGCCTTCATTCCGAACATGCGCGAAAACGGCGGCGGGTCGATCGCCTGCATGTCGTCCGTGTCGGCGCAGCGCGGCGGCGGGATTTTCGGCGGACCGCATTACTCGGCGGCGAAGGCGGGTGTGCTCGGGCTCGCCAAGGCCATGGCGCGCGAGTTCGGTCCGGCCGGCATCCGGGTCAATTCCGTGACGCCGGGCCTGATCCAGACCGACATCACCGCGGGCAAGCTCGGCGACGATGCGCGCGCAGAGATCATCAGGGGGATTCCCCTCAGCCGTCTCGGCGAGGCGCGTGATGTGGCGAATATCTATCTGTTCCTTGCATCCGATCTCTCCGCCTATGTCACCGGCGCCGTCATCGACGTCAATGGCGGCATGCTGATCCACTGACCGGTTTCAGCCCGGCAAAACTAGGGGAGATCTCTCGTCAATGGCTCAGATCGGTCACAATGTCAGTCTTTCCGAGCGCGCCCGGCGCATACGCCGCCACGCGCTGCGGATGGGCGAGGTGCAGGGCCAGGGCTATATCGCCCAGGCGCTCGGAATTGCCGACGTCCTTGCGGTTTCTTATTTCCATGCGACCCATTACCGATCGGAGGACCCGGAATGGGAAGGGCGCGACCGCTTCCTTCTGTCGATCGGGCATTATGCAATCGCGCTCTACGCCGCCTTGATCGAGGCCAAGATCATTCCCGAGGATGAACTTGAGACCTATGGGGCCGACGACAGCCGGCTGCCGATGTCCGGCATGGCAGCATACACGCCGGGCATGGAGATAACCGGCGGATCGCTCGGTCACGGGCTCGGCATCGCGGTTGGAATGTCGCTCGCGCTGAAGCGCAAGAAATCCACCTCGTTCGTCTACAACCTTTTCTCCGACGGAGAACTGGACGAGGGATCGACCTGGGAGGCCGCAATGTCGGCCGGCTCCTCCAAGCTGGACAATCTGATCGGTATCGTCGACGTCAACCAGATGCAGGCGGACGGCCCCTCCATGGCCGTCTTGAACTTCGAGCCGCTGGGCGCGAAATTCGAAGCTTTCGGCTGGTTTGTCCAACGCGTCGACGGAAACGACATCGACGCGCTGGTCGCCGCCTTCGATGCGGCGCGCCACCACAAGGGCGAACAGCCGCGCATCATCATATGCGACACCAAGATGGCCAAGGGCGTGCCTTTCCTGGAGGCGCGTGAGCGCAACCATTTCCTGCGGGTCGAGCCGCATGAATGGGCCGAAGCGATCAGGATCGTCGATGCGGGAGTGGTGACATGAGGCGCTCGAAATATGTCCGGCCGGAACATCTGACCCATGGTGGCGACCGCCCGCGCCTCACGACATCGGCTATGATTGCGTCGATCGCGGGAGCGGACCAGCCGACGAAGCCCGCACCGTTCGGCCATGCGCTCGCGGACCTCGCTTCGCGGGACGATAGGATCGTCGGTCTTTCCGCAGATCTCGCGAAATACACCGATCTGCATGTTTTCAGGGCGGCGCATCCGGACCGTTTCTACCAGATGGGCATGGCCGAGCAGCTTCTGATGATGTCGGCCGCCGGCATGGCGCGGGAGGGTTTCCAGCCGTGGGTAACGACTTATGCCGTGTTCGCTTCGCGGCGGGCCTATGACTTCGTCTGCCTGGCGATTGCGGAAGAGAGGCTGGACGTGAAGATCGTCTGCGCGCTTCCCGGGCTGACGACGGGATACGGCCCGAGCCATCAGGCGACCGAGGACATAGCCATGTTCCGCGGGATGCCGAACCTGACGATCGTCGATCCTTGTGACGCAAGCGAGATTGAACAAGCGGTGCCGGTTTTGTCGGCACACAGGGGGCCGGTCTATATGCGTCTCCTGCGGGGCAACGTTCCGCTCGTCCTGGACGAGTACGGCTACAGATTCGAACTCGGCAAGGCCAAGCTCATCCGTGATGGCAGGGATACCCTGATCATATCATCCGGCCTCATGACGATGCGCGCCCTGGAAGCTGCCAAACACCTTGAGAAGGACGGCGTGGACGCCGGCGTGCTGCATGTGGCGACCATCAAGCCGCTCGACGAGGAGACCATCCTAGCCGAATGCAGCAAGCAGAACCGGCTGGTCGTGGTTGCGGAAAATCACACGCTGATCGGTGGGCTGGGCGAGGCGGTTGCAGCGACCCTCATGCGCTCCGACGTCCGGCCGACTGCTTTCCGTCAAATTGCGCTTCCCGACGAATTCCTCGAGGCCGGAGCCCTGCCGACCTTGCACGAGCGATATGGGCTCTCGACGTCGAGGGTGGAGGCGGCCGTCAAATCTTGGCTGAATGAATAAGCCCTACGTTCCCGTCAGGGAGAGACGGGCAAAACAACTGGCGTGAGCACAATACGGAGGAGAATATGAGCTTGCATATCAATCGGCGTGGATTTCTTTCTGTTGCGGCGGGTGCCTTGGCTGCGCCCGCATTGGTGGCCGGCGTGCGGCCGGCCAGGGCCGCGACAACCCTTACTCTCGGTCATGGCGCGGCCCCCGGCAATCCGCGGACGATTGCCGCTGCCAAATTCGCGGAACTCGTGGCGGTAAAGACCTCCGGCCGGGTGAAGATCAATGTCGCCGGCGCCGAGACGCTCGGCAGCGACTCCGCGATGCTGACCAGCCTTCGCACGGGGGCGCTCGATTTTACCGCCAACAGCCAGGGCGCAACATCGGCCCTGGTTCCGGAACTGGCGGCCCTCGGGCTTCCCTTCCTGTTTCCCGATACGGCAAAAGCGATGAAGGTGTTGGGCGGGCCGGTCGGCGCCGAGCTGAACAAGCGGTTCGACGCCGTCGGCGTCGTTCCGCTCGACTGGTGGGACAACGGCATTCGCCATCTCACCAATTCCAAGCGTAACATTGCGGCGCCCGGTGACCTGAAGGGACTCAAGATCCGCACCCCCGCCGATCCGATGACGATCGACATCTTCCAGGCGCTTGGTGCAGGCACGGAACAGATCGCCTTCGGCGAACTCTATATCGCCCTGCAGCAAGGCGTCGTGGACGGCCAGGAAAATCCGCTCGCCAATATCGAAAGCTCGAAACTCTTCGAGGTCAACAAGTACATCAGCCTCACAGCCCATAAGTGGGAGTCGACCCCATTCCTCATGTCGAAGATCGCCCGGGCCCGGCTCGGAGCCGATCTTGAGGCGGTCAAGGCCGCCGCGAAGGAGGCGGGCGACCTGCAGCGCAAACTCTCCGCGGAAAAGGACGGTCAGGTTCTCGCGAACTTCAAGAAGAACACGGCCGTCGAAGTGGTGGAAGTCGACCGGGCGGCCTTCGTGAAGGCGACCGCTTCCGTTGCCGAAAACTGGAAGAAGAAGCCGTTCGGCGATTTCGTCAGCAAGATCGAATCGGAAGCAAAGGCGTGATGCCGCCCACTGAACGGAGTCTTCCATGCAAAGCTTGCTGCAGTGCGTCGACATGCTGTCGCGCGCAATCGTAATGCTGTCCCGTTTCGTCGTCATCGCCAGCGGCATCGCGCTGACGGTGGTGACGACGGCCAATGTCGTTGCCCGCTACACATCGCAGAGCGGTGGTTTCTCCTTCGCCCAGGAGCTGCCGATGCTGATGTTTCCCTGGTTCATCCTGGCAGGCATCGTCCTTGCAGCCCATGCCGGCGGGCACATGGCGGTCGAATGGCTCTATGACAAGCTTGGCGGCGGCATGAGGCTTTCGGCCCTCGTCCTGGCGAACGTCATCAGTATCATCGCCTTCGTCACCCTCGCCTATCAGTCGATCGTGGTGGCCGAGATCGCCGGCATGGAACAGAGCCCCGTCCTGCGGCTGCCGAACAGCGTTGGCTACTATGCGCTCGCCGTCGGCGCCTTCCTGGTGTCGATCGTCACGGCCGCTGCGACCGTCCGCGTGCTCCGGTTCGGCTGGGAATCCCGGATCGAGATTAAGGCCGAGGAGATGCCCCTGTGACGCTGATCATGATCATCTCCTTCTGCGTGCTGATGGTCCTGGCGGTGCCGGTCGGTTACGGGCTGATCATCGCCGCCGGCCTCGGCATTCTCTTCAACGGATACGTGCCGTTGTCCGTGGTCGCCCAGCAGGTCTACGATCAGACCCAGTCGTTTCCGATGCTCGCCCTGCCGTTCTTCATGCTGGCGGGGACGCTGATGCTCGGAGGCGAACTCGGCAAGCAGCTCTTGGAACTCGCCTCCCGCGCGATGCAGCGCTGGCGCGGAGGGCCGCTCTCGACGACCGTGGTCTCTTCCGTCGTCTTCGGCGGCGTTTCCGGATCCGCGGTCGCCAATGCCAGTGCGCTAGGCTCGGTGCTGATCCCGTGGCAGAAGCGGCAGGGATTTCCGCCAGCGCTCTGTGCGGCAAACAACGCGACTTCCGCGGTCATCGACGTGTTGGTCCCTCCCTCAATCCCGATGATCCTCTACTCCCTGATCAGCGGTGTCAGCGTCGCAGACCTGTTCATCTCGGGTATCCTGCCGGGCATCATCATGGCGGTGAGTTTCATCTTCGTCTGCTGGTTCATCTCGGTCCGCAGGAGATATGCCGCCGAGGCGGTCAAGATTCGCAAGCGCGATCTGGCAAGGCTTGCGATCCAGAGCCTTCCCGCAATCCTCCTGCCGATCCTGATCATTCTCCTCCTTCGCTTCGGGTTCGCGACGCCGACCGAAGTCGCCGTGCTGTCGGTCGTCTATTCGCTGCTGCTCAGCCTGCTGTTCTACCGCGATCTCACCTGGAAACGCTTCTGCGATAACCTGGTGGAAGCGGGAGTAGCCACTGGCGTCGTCATGCTCGTCATCATGGGCAGCGCCGCCGTCGGCTGGGGTCTCACCTTCGACCAGGCGCCACAGCAGATGGCGGAATGGGTTGCCGCCAATATCTCCAGCCCGATCGTCATCATCTTGATGATGAACGTCCTGATGCTCATCGTCGGTATGCCGCTCGACATGCCGCCCGCCATCCTGCTGCTCGGACCGATCTTCGTGCCGCTGGCCGATGCCATTGGTCTCGACCGGGTGCAGCTCGGCCTGATGATGGTCATCAATCTCGGCATCGGGCTTTACACGCCGCCGATCGGCACGACGCTGTTCATCTCGTCGTCGATCGCCGGAGCGCCGCTCGGAGCGACCACACGTGAACTCTGGCCGTTCTTCGGCATGGCGATGCTGCTGCTGCTCGCCGTGAGCTTCATCCCGGCGCTGACGATCTACTAGGAAGGGGGACGCGATGGAAGATGGCCGAAAGTTCGTCGCAACGGTCAAGGGGTTGACCAAGTCCTACGGCGCCACATCCGTTCTCAAAGGCGTGGATTTCTCGCTGGCGCGCGGCGAGATTCATGCACTGCTCGGCGGCAACGGTGCCGGAAAATCGACGATGATCCGCATCATCACCGGGCTCGCCGGAAAGGATGGCGGCGACATCGAGTTCAGGGATGCGGCGGACAATCCGCTGAGTGACACCGAGGGCAGGTCGAAAGTGGCCGTCGTCCACCAGGAATTGGCGCTTCTGCCGCATCTAACGGTCGCCGAGAACATCGTCTTGCCGCGCTTTCCGAACGGCCTGCGCCTGTTTGACCGCAAGCGGTCGTGGCGGCAGGCCCATGATGCCCTGGCTATCATCGATCGGGAGTTCGCGGGCACCTCGCTCCACGAACTGGTCGGCGATCTCAGCCTCCATCAAGGGCAGATGGTCGAGATCGCAAGGGCGCTTTCCTCCGGGGCCGAACTTATCCTTCTCGACGAACCGACCGCCAACCTTACGGCGCTCGAGACGGAGCGACTGTTCTCGGTGCTGAGACGGCTGACCCGGGAAAACGGCCTTGCCATCGTATTCGTGTCGCACCGGATGAAGGAGATCAGGCAGATCGCCGATGTCTGCACGATCATCCGGGACGGAAGGACCGTCGTCGACCGGGCCCCCACGAGAAGCCTGTCCGATACGGCGATCATCGAGAAGATGGGTCAGATCACCGCAAGACACGCCGAGGGCGTCGGGGCGGCGCATCCGGTGCCCCGAAGCGCGGCGGCTTTCGCCGACGACACGCTCGTCATCCGGGACGCAGATGTCGAAATAACGTTGGCTGCGGGAATGATCCTCGGCGTCGCGGGTGCTCCGGTCGGCCCGCAATCGTTGATTTCGGCTTTGGTCGGAGCGGCGAAAGCAAGGCGCTGGACGGTTGCGCGGGCCGGCTGGCCGCAGGCCTTTACGTCCCCCCGGCAGGCCGCCCGTTCCGGATTGGGTTTCGTCACCGGCGACCGCGCGCACAAGGGCATTCTGGGCAATCTTCCAATCATCGACAACGTGATGGCCTCGCGCCGCATCCTGCGCCACAGCGTCTTCACAAGCGGGCGTGAGAGGGCGAAGTGCCTGGATCTGGTCGAGGCGCTGAAGATCAAGGCAGCCTCTATCTGGGACCTGCCCGACACGCTGAGCGGAGGGACGCAGCAGAAGCTCCTGCTCGCCCGCTGGCTCGGGCTTTCCTCCCGCCTTCTCGTGCTGGAGGAGCCGACACGCGGCGTCGACATCGGAACCAAGAAGGAGATTTACCAGCTGATCCGTCAGATGGCGGCAAGCGGGACGATCATCGTCTGGTGGTCGACGGAAAACGCCGAGCTCCTGGAGGTCTGCGACCGGGTGGTGGCGTTCGATACGGAAGGCCGCTGCGCCGGCGTGATCGAAAAGCAAGATTTGAGCGAGGACGCTCTCGCGAACATGACGGGAATGGCGGCATGAGATATGCACCAGAAACAAGTTCGGCCAAGGCGGGGCGGGAGCCGACGACACGACAGCGGGAAAGCCTGCTGTCGGTCTACCGAACGGAGATCGCCATCGCACTCGCAATCGCGCTCGTGGCACTCGCCGTCGGCTCACAGGTGCCGCAGGCGCTGAGCTGGGGCAATTTCGCCAACATCACCCAGGCGGGCGCACCGCTCATCATCATGTCTCTGGGTGTGCTGCTCGTCGTCATCACGGGCGGTATCGATCTGTCGGTGGGCTCGGTCTTCTCGCTGACCGGCATGGTGACCGCACAGGCGATGGCACAGGGGCTGGGCGGCGCCGGTGCCGCATTCGCCGGTCTGTCGGTCGGGCTGGTATTCGGATCGATCAACGGCTTTCTGGTGACGGTCGTCGGGCTTGCTCCCTTCGTGGTCACGCTGATCACCTTTGCCGTGGCAGGGTCACTGGCCTTCATCGTGACCAACGGCCGTTCGATGCCGATCGGCGATCCGGATTTCTGGCTGCTCAACAGCGGAAGTCTCGTTCCGGGCATTCCCAACTACATTCTCTTCTGCCTCGTGCTTTTGATCGCCATCGAATTCTTCTTGAAGAGGATGGTCGCGGGGCGGTGGTTCTATGCAGTCGGCAGCAGCTCGACCGCCGCCCATCTGCTCGGCATTCCTGTCCAGCGAACGAAGTTCATGGCCTATGTCGCCTCGTCGCTTCTGGCCTCTTTTTCCGGCCTGTTGACGATCTCCTATATCCTCAATGCCGAGTCGACGGCCGGCTCCAGCCTGATGCTTCAGGCGATCGCCGCGGTCGTCATCGGCGGAGCCAGCCTGCTGGGCGGGACGGGCACGGCCGTCGGAGCGGTGCTGGGCGCACTGATGATCACCGTCATCCAGAACGGGGTCAACCTCATCGGCATCAACAGTTTCTGGCAAGGCTCCGTCACCGGGCTCGCCATACTAGTGGCGGTGCTCATCGACCGCTTCGGCAACTCACGGCGCAGCCAGCGCTGAATTGAAAGGTCGGAATCATCCGGCGTATCGGAGGAGGAACTGAAATGAAAACGAAGAAGAGGAAAAGCCTTGCGGTTGCGGCAGGCCTGGCGCTCGCGG
The DNA here is from genome assembly GCF_000816845.1 of Rhizobium gallicum bv. gallicum R602sp. Taxonomy (NCBI): domain Bacteria; kingdom Pseudomonadati; phylum Pseudomonadota; class Alphaproteobacteria; order Hyphomicrobiales; family Rhizobiaceae; genus Rhizobium; species Rhizobium gallicum. Next base: position 253,596 of record NZ_CP006880.1, read on the forward strand.
TGATTTTCGCGAACGCTCCGACCAAGGCACAGGAAAAGAAGACCGTGGCCTATCTGGCGCCGTCGCTCGACATCTCCTACTGGCAATGGGTCGGCTACGGGGTGAAGCAGAAGGCCCAGGAGCTCGGCATGGACTATGTCGAGTATACGTCGGAAAACTCGCCGGCCAAACAGATGGACAATGCGCGCACCGCCATCACCAAGGGCGTCGACGCGATCGTCATCGGTCCGGTCAGCTCGACCAGCACACCCCCGCTGCTTGCCTATCTGAAGTCGCAGAATATTCCGATCGCTTTTGCCGGGATTGGTCCGCAGCCGGGCCAGACCGACTATACGTCGTCGGTGACCGCAAACAACTACGAGACCGGCAAGGCGCAGGGAAGCTTCGTCTGCAAACTCGCCAAGGACCGCGGCGGCAACAAGGTTGGCATGCTGTCGCTGCCGCAGGACCGCGAAAACGCCCAGAAGTACCTCAAAGGCGCCGAGGAGGCATTCAAGGCGGATGGATGCACGCTGGCGCAGATGCTTGAGACTCGTGGCCTAACCGTCAACGAAGCCGTCACGCAGGCAAACGACATGCTGACCGCTCATCCCGACATCAAGGGGATCTACGGCATGTATGACGAAGCGGGAACCGGTGCCGCCAAGGTCCTCCAGACCCGCGGCCTCACTGGAAAGGTCGGAGTTGCGGTTGCAGACGGCAGCCCGACGACGATCGCGCTTTTGAAATCGAACGCGATCCAGGGCATCTTCTTCCAGGAGGCCGTCGGGCAGGGCATCGACGGGACGCAACAGGTCTTCAACGCGCTGAGCAACGCCCCGGTCAAGAAGGATCTGGCCCTGGTCATGCCGCTGGTCACGGCCGACAAGGTCGATTCACCGGAAGCCAAAGCCGTCATCGCTCGCGTCTTCCCGCCGGCCAAGTGATATGAAGCGGGTGCGGCTCCTCGACGCCGCCCCCGATCCTTTTACCCATAGGGGCGGAGCCAGAAGCATGGATCAGTTTCCCATCATAGATCCCCATTTCCATCTGTGGGATCTGGACAACAACTATTACCCGTGGCTCTCCGACGGCGTGAAGCCCTCCGCGTTCGGCGACTACGCCGCGATCAACAAGACCTATCTGATCGAGGACTTTCTTGCCGATGCGGGCAACCAGAACCTGGTTAAGGCGGTGCATCTCGATGTCGGCTACGATCCCAAGGATCCGGCCGGCGAAACGCGCTGGCTGCAGGCGGTGGCCGACAAACATGGTTTCCCGCATGGCATCGTCGGTTATTCGGATCTTCGCAAAAAGGACGTCGGCGACCTGCTCGACGAGCATATGCAGTATGCCAACTTCCGCGGCATAAGGCAGTCGATGAACTTCCACACCGACCCGGCCAAGACCTACCTGACCGAGGCGGAGGTCAGCCGTACGCCGGAATGGCGCCGCGGCTTCGTGGAACTGGCGCGTCGGGGCCTGAGTTTCGATCTGCAGCTCTATTACTGGCAGATGGAGGAGTTTCTCGATCTGGCGCGCGACTTTCCGGATGTGCAGATCATCCTCAATCACACGGGCATGCAGGTGGATGGTCCCGAACACTTCGAAGGGTGGCGGAAAGGCATGAAGACCTTGTCCCAAGCTGCAAACGTCGCCTGCAAGATCTCCGGCCTTGGCATGGGCAATTGGACCTGGACCACCGACGACATCCGACCCTATGTCGAAGAGGCGATCGCTGCTTTCGGAGTGGAACGCTGCATGTTCGCTTCGAACTTTCCGGTCGACAAGCTATTTTCGAGCTACGACGCGATATTCGATTCATTCAAGGAGATTTCGAAGACCTTCGCCGAAAGCGAGCGCAGGGCCTTGTTCCATGACAATGCCGCGCGGTTTTACCGGCTCTGACGAAATCCGTGATCCCATACTCACGCCTCAAGGGTGAGCATCACGCCTTGACCTTGCGGACAACGTCCGCAATCGTCACCTCTTTGGGAATGAGCTTCAGTTTAAAAAAGGTGTCGGCGATGTTCTGCTGCTGCGCGACGACGGAGTTATCCAGGCGCTTGACTCCGTAGGATTGACGCTCGAGCGCCTTGACGAGGACAGGCTGGGGGATGCCGACCGACGGCGATAGCTCCGCGGCCGCAGCCGCGGTGTCTGACTTGGTCCATTGGTCGATCTCGGAAATGGCGTCGATCAAGACATCGATCGCCTTGGTGTGGCCGTCAACCAGCGCAGTCGTGCCGAGGTAGAACTGGTGATTGGGAACGATGCCCTCGCCGTTTCTAAGCTCTCGCGCTTCGACCGCCACTTCCGCAGCTGCCTGGAAGGGATCCCAGATGACCCATGCATCTACCGCGCCCTTTTCGAAGGCTGCGCGGCCGTCGGCCGGGGCGAGGAAGGATGGCTCCACGTCCTCGTAGGTCAAACCGGCTTCTTCGAGCGCCTTGACGAGCAGGTAATGCACGTTCGAGCCCTTGTTGAATGCGATCTTCTTGCCCTTCAGCTCCGCGACGGACTTAATGGGACTGTCCTTCGGGACCAGTATGGCTTCGCCGCGCGGGGCGGGCGGCTCGTGTGCGATATAAACAAGCGGAGCGTTTGCGGCCTGGGCGAAGATCGGCGGCGTTTCGCCGGTCGATCCGAAATCGACCGAACCAGTGTTCAGGGCCTCGAGGAGCTGGGGACCGCCCTGAAACTCGGTCCATTCAACGGTGTAGCCGATGGATTCAAGTTTCTTCTCCAGCGTCCCCTTGCCCTTGAGAAGTACCAGCGTTCCATACTTCTGGTAGCCGATACGCACGACCTTGTCAGCGGCGCCAGCCAGTCGAACATGCGTGAAAGGTGTCGCGATGGCACCTGCCACCACCGCAGTGAAAGCTCGCCTTGTGATCTTCATCATACCCTCCGGAATAAGACGAGACCAAATTAAAGTGTCTCTATATTTTTCATAGAATATACGTGCTCCGGCATCCGCTTCTCCGGGATTCGCTTTTTTGTTCTGTTCCGACTGTGAGCAAAAAGAACTGCTCCGGGAGATAGATAACGCCAAGGCTATGTTCAGGGCGCGACGCGTACGATCAGCTTTCCGAAATTCTTCCCTTCCAGGAGGCCAAGGTAAGCCTCCGGAGCGTTTTCGAGTCCATCAACGATATCTTCCTTGTACTTGAGCCGTCCTTCGGAGATCCATGCTCCGGCTTGCTGATAGAAGTCGGGACGCTGCTCGGCAAATTCGCGCTGTATAAAGCCTCGGATGGAGAGACTTTTCCGCAGGATGGCGCGCATCACCACAGGAAGCTGATCACTTCCGCTCAAGACAGAGGATTCTTCGTTGTAATGCGCGATGAGCCCGCAGACGGGTATGCGCGCGAAGTCGTTGAGCAATGGAAAAACCGCGCTCCAGACGTGGCCACCGACATTCTCGAAATAAATATCGATTCCGTTCGGACAAGCGGCTGCGAGTTGTGCCGGAAAATCGCTCGAATGATGGTCTATCGCGGCGTCGAAGCCGAGCTCTTGGCGTAAGTACTCACATTTCCTGGACCCGCCTGCGATCCCGACAACACGCGCACCGAAAATCTTTGCCATCTGCCCAACTGCCGAGCCAACCGCGCCGCTCGCTGCTGCGACCACAAGTGTTTCCCCGGCTTTGGGTTTGCCAATATTACGAAGGCCGGCATAGGCGGTGAAGCCGGGCATTCCAAGAATGCCGAGCGCTGTCGTGATCGGTGCGGTTCCCGGATCGAGCGTCCGCAAGCCTGAACCATCTGAAATCGCATAGCTCTGCCAGCCGGAATGCGAGAGGACGATTTCCCCCGCCTTAAACGCCGTGTTGCGGCTTTGTGCGACGCGCGCAACCGTGCCCCCTTCCATCACACCGCCGATTTCGACCGGCTTGGCATAGGACTTGGCATCGTCCATGCGACCCCGCATGTAGGGATCAAGGGAAAGATAAAGCGTCTGGAGAAGAACCTCGCCCTTGGCGAGGTCCCGAACCGTCTCCCGCTCGAGTCGGAAATTCGCAGCCACCGGCTTTCCGGATGGGCGCGAAGCAAGGACGATGCGGGTGGTAACGAGTTGACTGGCCATGGGTGTTCTCCAATGAAAGAACGCAAGGGGCAAAACACCACCATTTGGCGGCTTTTCCTTGGGTTCCGTTGTGTTTTGACCGGCGTTTTCGCCGATCGAGTAAATCTCTTCCTTCCGTGCGACAGGCATCTGCCGTTCGGTTCCTGAACCATTCTCCAATGCGTGACCTTGCCTGTGGCTTCGGTCACAAAGTGGCGTTCGGCTCCCGGTTTCCCATTCTCCTCAAGGAGCGCAGCCCAGACCTGCCGGGCTCGCTAAACAATCATCGGGACAACCGGGATGTCGTCGACGCGCCTTCCATAGGGCTTTCGCGCCGCTGCTCGTAAGCGCGCTGGTCACGCAGGATCTGGAAGGCGATCGTCAAAAGCTTGCGCGCGATGGCAACGCGCGCCTTGTTTACTCCTCTGAACTTCAGATGCTCGTATTGGGCGCGAAGCTGCGCCTCGCTGGCAATGGCGGGTGTCACCGCCTCGACGAAAGCCCAGCGCAGCCACTTGTTGCCCTGCTTGATGATCTTGCCGTGGAAGGTCTTGCCGCCACTCGAACAGGTCGAGGGCACCAGCCCGGCATAGGCGGCAAGCTTCTTCGGGTTGCGAAACCGCGTTATGTCGTCGATCTCGGCGTCGATCAGCCGGGCGAAGAACTCGCCGATGCCGGGGATCGTCTTCAACAGCTTCACATTGGCATTGGCCTTGGTCATCGCCCGGATCGTCGCTTCCGACTGCTTGATCCGCACGGTGATGTCGTCGATGAAGTCGAGGCCACGGTCGATCTGGATGCGGTCGATCTCTGAGACCCTGACCTGCGCCAGCTGGACGCGGCCGGCCTTGCCGAACAGGTCGCCGAGCTTCTTCAACTGTGCCGTCTGCTCCGGATAGCGATCGAACGCCGTGACGATGCGGTTCTTGGTCATCGTCCGCAGCCGCACGTAAAACATCCGCTCGCGCAGGGCGACACGCAGTTCGCGGGCCTTGTCGTTCGGCGCCCAGGCCTCCGGCACCAGGTCGGCCCGCAGCAGATGCGCCAGCACCGTCGCATCGATCTTGTCGGTCTTGATCTTGGCGTCGGCGATCGCCTTGACCTTCAACGGATGGGCGAGGACGACATCATCACAAATGTCGTCGAGCCAATCATAGATCACCATCCAGTTGCGGGTCGCCTCGACGACCGCATGCGAGTTCTCGCGGTAGCGTTCGAGAAATCCGCCGAGCGACGGGCGATCGTTCTTCACCCGGCCGGAGCGTAGCGTCTTGCCGCTGCTGTCTTGGACCACCAGGTGGCTGTAGGATTTGTGGTAGTCGACGCCGATATGGTAATCATAAGAGGCAGTCATGCTTCCAACTCCCTTATTGAGATCTTCGAAACCCCAATAGGATAAGCCGAAAGGCTGGAAGTGTGACTGTCCCCCGATCATCGACTGCATCTCAGTGATCCGTTCTCTCAGCGGGCGCGGACTCTTTCATGCCACCTCCTCTTCGGATTTTTCCGTGGTGTATCAGGAATTTGCTCCAAGCAAACTGCACGCCGTCTAGGCCCTACCGCCCCTTGTCGCCACACCATGGGCGCATTTTGAATGGCCGAAATGGATCATGTTGGTGCTGGGATAGCGGCCTTCTAAACCATTTCATACAGATCGTGCTTTCAGTCGAAGCCGGCTATCCGGGACGATTTCCCCGGTAGGATCCTTTGTTGCCTGGGAAAATGCTCGGCGGAGCCTCTTCAGTGATCTGAAATCATTGATTTCTCATTGGCTTAGGGAATGCTTTAACTGCCCAACCGTGGAGTATGCGGTTCAATTCCTTTCAAGAGCGGTGGTTCGCAGCTAGACTGAAAGCAAAGCAGGCCTGACAAGTCCGAGGTGGTCACGTAGCGTCGAGCCACTGTATTCGGTGCGGAACAGACCACGTTCCTGCAGGATCGGCACCACCAGCTGTGTAAAGTCCTCCAGCCCCTCCGGGAAGAAGGGCGGCATGACGTTGAAGCCGTCGGCGGCGCGGCCTTCAAACCACTGCTGCATGCGGTCGGCAATCTCCACCGGCGTGCCGAGCACGATGTGGTGGCCACGACCGGCGGCAACGCGCAAGGCCAGCTGGCGGATGGTCAGGTTCTCGCGCCGGGCAAGCGTCGTCAAGAGTTCGGCGCGGCTGCGCAGCTGGTCGGAGATCGGCAGGTCCGGCAACGGGCCATCGGCATCGCAATCGGCGAGACTGTGGCCAATACGTTCTTCGAGCAGCGGCATGGCGTTCTTGAGATCCGTCCATTGGTCGAGTTCGGCCAACTTGTCCTTAGCTTCCTTCGCCGTACGGCCGATCACTGGTAGGAAGCCCGGCATGACAGCGACGTCGTCCGCCTGCCGCCCGAAACGCGCGACGCGTTTCTTGAGGCTCTTGTAGAAGGCCTGTGCTTCTTCGAGGTTCTGCTGCGCGGTGAAGACGACGTCAGCTGTTCGCGCGGCGAGGTCCTGGCCAGGCCCGGAGGAACCCGCCTGGATCAGGATTGGATGGCCCTGCGGCGAACGCGGGATGTTGAGCGGTCCCTTGACCGAGAAATACTTGCCCTTGTGTTCAAGCACGTGGACTTTGCTCGGATCGGCATAGACGCCGCTCTCCTTGTCCTTGACGAAGGCATCGTCGTCCCAACTGTCCCACAGCCCGCGCACCACGTCGACGAACTCTTCCGCCACCGCATAGCGCTCGTCATGCTCTGGATGCGCCTTCGAAAAATTGTTGGCGGTGCGGGCATAGGATGTCGTGACGATGTTCCAGCCGGCGCGGCCCTGGCTCAGGTGGTCGATCGAAGAGAAAGCGCGGGCGGTATGATAGGGCTCGCCATAGGTCGTCGATGATGTCGCCGCCAGTCCGATCTTGTCGGTCACCAGCGCCAGCGCCGATAGCAGCGTCAGCGGCTCGAAGCGAGCGATTGTCGAGGGATGTGCGTCGACGCCGCTGGTCAGGCCGTCGGCAAGAAAGACCATGTCGAACTTCGCCTTTTCGGCGATCTGCGAGACGCGCCGCAGGAGGTCGAAATTCTCGCTGCCTGCCTCGGCATGCGGATGCCGCCAGCCGGATACGTGATGACCGGCGCCCTGCAGGAACAGGCCCAAGTGGATTCTTCTCTCGACGCTCATGGCAAAGTCTTTCGTCGGTTGGTTTTCAGACGGGGTCCTGGTTGAGCAGTGCCAGCAGCCGGTTCAGATCGGCGGTGCTGCTCATCGTGCGGACCAGCGAGGGAATCTCGGCGAAGGCCGGGCTGCCGGCGGTCGCGTCGCGGAACTTTGTCGTCGGATCGGCCACGCCCGGCAGGCCGTCGAAACGGCGGGTGAGCGTGCTACCGTCGCGGAGCGCAATATCGAGGATCACGAACCGCGTCGTCGGATCGCTGGACATGCGCGGCGCGGTCTCGTCATGGCAACGGCGGGCGCGACCGGCCAGCGCCATCAGGTGCGGCTGCACCGGCCGATCGCTGAAATGGTCGAGCCGCAGGGCACCGTCGATCAGCGCCGCGGAGAACACGTATTCCGGGCTGAAGCGAGCCTCGATGCCGTTTGTCGGCTTGCTTACCACCAGCGCAGCATCGGCGCCAGGTGGATAGGTGAAGGTGATGCTTTCGATCGCGTTCGCCGCAAGCCCTTCGCGATGCAGATCGATGCCGAGCGAGGCGACGGGATGGCTCGCGGTGCAGCAGGGATAGGCTTTCAGGGTCAATCCCGGCGCCACGATCTGCCAAGGGGTCCCCCAGTTCTCGGTCACGGCGGCGGGGCGCTCGGCACCGAAGGCATAGGCCGAGTGGAAACCGACCGGATTGTCGAGGAAATTCGGCGCGCCGCCGAAAGCCGCCGCCGCCAAGCGTGCCGACAGCAGGCCCGACCGCGCCGCCATGCCGGCATGATAGGGTTTCGCATCAAAACCGAACTGCAGCCGCAGCCCGGAGGACTGCGTCGCAGCGAGGCCGAGCGCGATGGCGGCTTCCTGCGCCGAGGCCCGCGTCAAATGCGCGATCGCCGCTGCGGCGCCAACCGTGCCGAGCGTCGCCGTGGCATGAAAGCCGTTTTCATAGTGTTTGGAGCCGACAGACAGGCCGAGCCGAGCCATGGCCTCGAGCCCGACTACATATGAGGCGACCAGTTCATCGGCGGTCAATATCCGCTCGGCAGCGAGCGCCAGCAGCGCGGGGATGATCACCGTGGTCGGATGGCCGCGCACGCTGGCATGCACGTCGTCATAGTCTAGAACATGGCCGGCATACCCGTTGACGATGGCGGCAACCAGCGGATCGGTGCGGCGCTTGGCTCCGACCAGGATTGCTTCGCCCGGCAGATTGGCGCCGACGGCGTCGGCCAGGACAGCAGTGGTGCGATCGGCAGCGCCAGCGATCGTGCAAGCGAGGAAATCGACGATCGCCGTGCGTGCCGCTTCCATTGCGGCGGCATCGGTCGTCGGGTCCGAGGCGACGATCGCCTCGGCGAATGCATGGGTCAGCGGTGCGGATGTCGTGGTCATGGAGAAATCCTAGATGCCTTCGCCGCCGCGCACCGCGCCGCGCCCGGAAAGCCCACTGACGAACTGGCGCACACGGGGATTGTCTGCGCTGTGGAAGATTTGCTCGGGCGGGCCCTGGTCGATGATGCGACCGTTCTCGGTAAAGACGACGGTGTCGCTGATCTCCTCGGCAAAGCGCATTTCATGCGTCACGAGAATGCTGGTCATGCCGTCGCGAATGAGATCGCGGATCACCCACAATACTTCGCCGACAGTCTCCGGGTCGAGCGCCGATGTCACCTCGTCGAACAGGACGAGTTCCGGTTTCATTGCCAGAGCCCGAGCAATCGCCACGCGCTGCTGCTGGCCGCCGGAGAGCTGGCCTGGATAGGCACCGGCCTTTTCGTCAAGCCGCACCTTGTCCAGCAGTTCGCGGGCGAGCTTTTCCGCCTCGCGCCTGTCGGTGCCAAGAATGCGGGTCGGCGCCAGCACGATATTGTCGAGGACGGTCAAGTGCGGAAACAGATTGTATTGCTGGAAGACGATGCCGACGCGCTTGCGCAGCGCGATGCGCTCGCTCTCACTGGTCAGCTGGTCGACGCGGGTGCGGTTGACAGTGATGCGGCCGCTCTGCGGCTGCACGAGTGCGTTGATGCAGCGCAGGATGGTCGATTTGCCAGAGCCGGACGGACCGATGATGGAGACCGCATCGCCCTTGCGGACGGTCAGGTCGATGCCCTTCAGCACCTCTGTCTGGCCGAAGGACAAATGCACGTCCTCCAGTCGGACGATCGCGGTGTCGGCGGATGTGTTCATCGTCTCAATTCCTCAGTCCGCGTTGAAGCGACGTTCCAGGCGTCGAGTTAGGCGAGCGATCGGGTAGCAAAGCGTGAAGAAGGCGGCCATCACGACGATATAGGCGATGACTGTGAAATCGAGCCGGCGCACTGCGGTGCTGGCATCGGTCGCCGCATGCAGGAGTTCGTGCACGCCAACCAGCGAGGCGAGCGCCGTGCCCATGGTGATCGAGGCGGCCACGTTCATCCAGGGCGGCAGCGAACGGCGCAGGCATTGCGGCAGAATGATCCAGCGCAGCGCTTGCTTGCGCGAGAAGCCAAGGCCCTTGGCCGCTTCCCACTGGGTGGTCGGGATGGAGAGGATAGCGCCGCGGGTGATCTCGGCGACATAGGCGCTGGCCGGAACGGCAAGGCCGATTACCGCCTTCACCCAGTCGGGGAAGGGTAAGTAGTTGCCGAAGATGACGATCTCGAACGGGAAAATGTAGGTCGCCGCGAAGATCAGCACGAGATGCGGCGCGTTGCGGAACACCTGGACGTAGGCGACGACCGGATAGCGCACCAGCCGAAAAGGCACCAGTTCGAGAATGCCTAATACAGTGCCGACCAGCGTACCAAGCGCCATCGCGCATACTGCGATGAGGATGTTCATCGCGAAGCCCGAGGCGAGATAGGGAAGCCACTCCACCAGCTCGCGGCCGAGCGTCAGGTCGATGAGCGACCAGACGAGGATCACGAGCGGCAGCGCTATGAAGCCGATGTTGCGCAGAGGATGGCTGCCCCTGGACAATTCAAGAAGTATTGCGGTCGTCACAAGCCATACCCCGGAACAGCGAGTTTGCGCTCCACCCACAGGCCGAGCCGTGCTACGACCAGATTGATCAGGCTGAAGAAGGCGAGGATGACGATCATCAGTTCGACGACGTTGTCGCGCTGCGTCCACACCATGATCGAGGCATAGGTGATCTCGCTCACGGCAATCGCATTCCCCACGGTCGTCAGTTTCACGAGATTGATCAGGTTGTTGACGATCGCCGGCAAAGAAGCCCGCAACGCCAGCGGCACTTCGACATATCGTAGGATCTGCAGTTGGCTGAAGCCCATGCCACGCGCCGCTTCTACGGTTGAGGCCGGCACCGCCTCGATGCCGGCTCGGATTGCCTCCGCGTGCAGGGCAGCGATATGCAGGCCGACCACCGCGACGACCCAGAAAAAAGGAGTCAGCGGATTATTCTGCGCCCCGCCCAACAGATTGGAGACGACCGTATTGAGCACCAGGAAGCTGAACATCAGCTGCACCAGCGTCGGCGTGTTGCGGGTAGCCTCCACGAAGGCCCTCGCCGGCGCCGAAAGCCAGAGTTTCCCGGATGTCAGGCAAGCAGCAAACAGCAGGCCGAAAAACAGGCTGACCGGGATAAGCAGGACGACCAGATAGAGCGTGGTGGTGAAGCCATCGCGCCAGATCTGCACCTCGTATCCCGTCGCGAGGAATTCGTAATTCAGGCCGAGCCTGCCCGTCAGACTAATGAACAGGTCGGTGAGATTGATTTCCTGCATGTGCTCTGCCGATGCCGCCGCTTACTTGCTGGCGGAAAGCGTCTTGTTTTCCTGCTGCAGGTACTCGGTGTTTAAAAGCCGGTTTGCCTTGGCGAATTCCAGCAGCTTTCCAGACGTGTGCAGCTTCTTGACGCCAGCATCCAGGGCAGCCTGCGTATCCTTCTCGCCCTTGCGCAACCAGATCACCGAATCCGATGGGATCAACTCGGTGGGGAAGGGAATGGCATAGTCCTTCCATTCTTCCGATCGATCCTGTAGCAGGAGGCCGACTGTCGCGCCGACATGCACGGCCGCAACGCAATTGCCGCCCTGAAGAGCGAGCAGCGATTCCGGCTGGCTCGGAAGCGCCTTAACAACTGCGCCATATTCTTCCATCAGAGGCTGCGTATAGTTGGAGCCCTGCGACACGCAGACCGGCTTGCCCTTCAGGTCGGCCCAGTCCTGCAGGCCGCTGTCCTTGCGCACCACAGCCGCGCCACCACTGCGGTCATAAGGCGTCGGCACGTAGTCGAGAATCTTGGCGCGGTCCTCGGTGTACTGCATGTTGGCGATCAGGATGTCGACCTTGCCTTGCTGCAGGAACTGCACGCGGTTCGGCGGCGTCACCGTCACCGTCTCGAGTTTGACGCCGAGGTCATGGGCAAGCGCCTGGGCGATGTCGAGGTTGAAACCTTTCTGCGCCTGCGTCTTCGGGTCAATATAGCCGAACGGCGCGCCGGACAGGATCACGCCGACAGTCAGCGTGCCGCGTCCTTTGATCCGGTCGAGCGTCGCATCTGCGGACGCCTGGGTCGACGTTAGTGCGGAGATTGAAAGAGCAAGTCCGAAGAATAATTTGATGAATTTGGTGGACGACATTCCCGGCTCCTTTGTTCGACCAAGAACCTAGTGGAGCCTCTCGGTTGCCACGAGCAAACGCATCCTCTCTGCCAGGTGAGAACGAAACTGTTATCCTGTAATATGCTAAATCCATAGAAAATATGCTGCAGCAGGTTGGTGTTGATCTTACAACAGATCGGGATGCCTGCGAGATCCTATCTCAGATGATTGCAAGTTCCGCACCGCGCTTATCCGTCTACGGGCGGGATCGATGGGATTGTCTTTATGCAGTCAATGGTGTGCGATCCATGCGAACAGATTATCGCTCACGCCGAAAACGAGGTTTGTGGTCCTGTCGGCGGCTGTTGACCCGCTTCACCTCCAAGTGGTTCGTCGCCTGATCCCCATGGCAGAGCACCGCGTTCTTCTCGCGGCCAAGGCGGTCCGTGTAACCACCGCGAGCGGCAGTTCGGAGTGGGGATGATGGCGGCTACTGTCGAGGGTCGTCGAACCGGACAAGCTCGATATGACTGACGCCGAGCGCCTGGGCAAGTTCATAGGGCGTCGCAACGATATCGCCGCGTTGACGATATCAAAGTCGACCTGCATGCTCCTGTCGAAGGCGACGTCGCGCCGGAAATGGTCGGTTTCGCGTCTTCTTTCGTTATAGTACGACCAAGACGATCAGTATCTTCGCTAGGGTAAATGAACGCACCGCGAAGCAAGGCGATAGCAGGAACAGTATGAAGTACGCTTCGGTCTCAGTTTTAACGTCTATGTCGATTTTGTTTGGATGGTTATTCTATGAAAGGTACTGGAAGTTTCGAGATTGCATATCCGAATCATTATCCAGTTGCCTAACTCCAGACGGTGGCAATCTAACGCAAGGCGGTTTACTGTGGGCTGGTTTCGCAGGGCTGTTCTTGTTGCTCGCTATGATCTCGGCCTGGCGCGCTTTCCGGAACCGGGATTGCTGACAAATAGCTGTAGCGCCCCGCATTCGAGATGTCTCAGGACTGCAAAAGGGCAAGCGGTTCAGCGGATGCTGCTATTCCTTTTCAGCGCATCCGAAATTTCCGCCCTCGCGACACCGATCAGGGTTTCCATTGCTTTCCTTGCCGCTGCTGGATCGCGAATACGGATGGCTTCCAGAACGTCCTGGTGCTTCTGAATGGCTTGTTCATGAGACTGGCTGGCGCGGTTTGTAAGGCGAAAGCTCGCAAGCAGCGCGGCTCGGATCGCGCTCGCAAACTGCCTATAAACCCAATTGCCGCTGGCGTTAATAATCGCTGTGTGAAATTCGAGATCTGCCCGGCTCCACTCTTCGTTGTCGCGGGCATTGGCGTCCACCATGTCCTCAAAAGCCTGAGCAATGCGGGCCAACTGCTTAGCAGTTGCGTTCACTGCTGCATGCTCGGCTGCCGCCGGTTCGAGCAAGTGACGTGCGTCAATTAGTGAAGTGTAGAAGGACTGATCACCGCCTAACGAGAGCATCACGTCCAGAACGAGTGGATCCAAATAATTCCAATTTTCGCGTGGGAGGACGGTGGTTCCGGCTCGCGTTCGAGATCGGATCATCCCGATCGCCGACAAATATTGCATCGCTTCACGCAGCGTGGTCCTGCTAACGCCGAACTGATCCGTGAGGTCCGCCTCATTTGGAAGCGTTGAGCCCTCTGGCAGGTCGCCGGAAACAATTCTCTCGACCAACTTGGACAGGAGAGCTTCACGGACAGAACGCTTGCCCCCCGATGCGATTTCTACGCCCCCATCGGTGAGCTTCCACTCATTGCGTGCGATTGCCACCCAGTTGCCTCCCGTACCGCTCGATTGCGGCTTACCTGAAAATTGCGGCGCCGGGAAAGGTCTTTTTTAAGCCTTTGTTCTGGTGGCCGCAATCGGTTTGTAGCACATGAAATCACCCTGTCGCCACATCTTTTAAAAAATAAATCGTATTTATCTTGACAATAATCAGACCGTATTTAAGTTTGGCCCGTCGGCTGGCTCCGTCTGGGACGCGGTCGTTGGAGATAACGGGAGGGAGCAATGAAGCTCATCGTACGCGCCGCGATCCTGGCGCTCACCACAATTGCTGGGTCACACGCCACAACAGTTTTTGCTCAGGATAAGGACCTAAAGGTCGGCGCCATTTACATGGATGCTCAGGGTTTCTACGCGGGCGTCCGCAAGGGCATCCAGACCGGCGCAAGCGATGCTGGGCGCAAGCTGGATATTGTTGAAACGAACGCTCAGGGCGACGCAAGCAAAGAATCGTCTTTCATCGATACCCTGATTTCGTCCGGTGTTCAGGCAATCATCGTCTCGCCGGTTTCGGCTGACGGATCCTCGCGAGCAATTCGCCGCGCCCATGACGCTGGCATCCCTGTCGTCTGCTACAACACTTGTCTCAACGATGCCGACATGAAGGAATATATCTCGGCCTATGCAGTCGGCGACCCTTATGATTTCGGTCACAAGCTGGGTGATGCAGCGGCAGATTATTTCGTGGCGGAAAAGATCGATGCCCCGAAAATTGGCGTCTTGAATTGCGAGTTCGTGGAAGTGTGTGTCACACGCCGCAAGGGCTTCGAAGAAGCTCTCAAGGCAAAGGTGCCTGGCGCTCAGATCGTAGCAAACCAGGAGGGCGCGACCCTCGATAAGGCAGTCTCGGTCGCCGCGACGATGCTGACCTCAAACCCTGACATCAACGCGTTCTTCGGCGAAGCCGGTGGCGCAACGCTTGGCGCTGCCCGCGCGGTAAAGAGCCAGGGCAAGACCGGAAAGGTCGTCGTCTTCGGCGGCGACATGACGACCGAAATCGCCCAGGAGCTGGCCGATTTCTCGGTTATCAAGGCGGTGGTCGATATCTCCGGTCAGGGCCTGGGGAAGTTGGCGCTCGCCCAAGCCATCAAGTCTATCGACGGGCAGCCGCCGGCGGGTATCAAGGTTGCCTACGATATCGACCTCTACAAGTCTTCCGAAGATGGCAAGGCCTGGTTGAAGGCCCACGCTGACGGCATTCCCTGACATTACCTCCCAAGTGACGAAAGCCGAGGCCGCCGGGAGACCGGCGGCATCTTTTTCGAAGGTGGAAATCGAATGACACATATATTGCGGACGGCCGACCTTGCCTCGCAATCGATCGCTTCGATCGAAGGGTGCACGCGTCAATATCCAGGGGTCCTTGCGCTCGACAATGCGACGTTTGCACTTGCGGCCGGGGAAGTCAGGGCACTGCTGGGTAAGAACGGCGCGGGCAAATCCACACTCATCAGACTTCTGACCGGCGCTGAAATACCCGATAGCGGGACCGTCAAGATCGACGGCGAAGAACTGCGACACTCGGGTTCCCGCCGTGCACAGGATGCCTTCGCCAGGGGCGTACGTGCCGTCTATCAGGAACTCAGTCTTGTTCCAGGTATGACGCTTGCCGAGAACCTCTTTCTCGGGCGGTGGCCACGCAAGAGCGGCGTCATTCAG
This sequence comes from Rhizobium gallicum bv. gallicum R602sp, assembly GCF_000816845.1. Taxonomy (NCBI): domain Bacteria; kingdom Pseudomonadati; phylum Pseudomonadota; class Alphaproteobacteria; order Hyphomicrobiales; family Rhizobiaceae; genus Rhizobium; species Rhizobium gallicum. The sequence goes on from NZ_CP006880.1 coordinate 268,798, forward strand.
TCCGCCGAGATGGAAGCGCAAGCATCGGAAGCAATGGGGCGCCTGGGGCTCGACCGGCCTCCAAACACGCTCGTCATCAGTCTGAGCCCGGCAGAGCGCCAGCTCCTGGAAATCGCGCGCGTTCTGCTCGGAAAACCGAAACTCGTTATCCTGGACGAGCCGACAAGCTCGCTTGCGGCCGCCGAAGCCAAAAAAGTCATGGCCGCCGTCACCCGGATTGCCTCTGAAGGGATTGCGGTGATCTATGTCAGCCATCGCATGAACGAGATCCGCCAGATCGCGCATTCGGCAACGATCATGCGCGATGGACGCATCATAGATACTGTCGATGTCAAGGGCGCCGACACGCGCGAAATCGTCCGCCTGATGCTTGGCGCCGAGGCATCGAAGGCAGCGGCCTTGGACACTCGCAGCCAAGAGAAAACTGTCCTGGAAGTTCGTAACATAGCACTCGCGCCCAAACTCGGCTCAGTTTCCTTCCTGCTCAGGGCCGGTGAAGTGCTCGGGATTGCGGGTCTGCTTGGCTCAGGACGCACCGAGCTGCTGCAAGCGATCATGGGCGTTCGGTCCCAAGATAGCGGCGACGTGCTTGTGGACGGCGTTGCCATCAAGCCGGGTCGATACAAGCAGATGATCTCTAAAGGTTTCGGCTATACGCCGGAAAGCCGCAAGGAGGAGGGAATCGTTCCTCTTCTTGGTGTCGATGAAAACACCCTGTCGACCAATTTCGCAGGCGTCAGCAAGCGTGGGATTCTGTCCGCCAAGCTGATGGCCGAAGCGACACGAAAGGTCATCCAGCGCCTGCACATCAAGACTGCGCAAACCAGTACCCCGATTGGTACGCTGTCGGGTGGCAACCAGCAGAAAGTCGTCATTGGCCGTTGGGTTTACGCCAACAGCCGCGTTCTGCTTCTCGATGAGCCGACACGAGGTGTTGACGTCGAAGCCAAGGCCCAGATCTACGCGATCATTCGCCAGCTTGCCGTAGAGGGACGCAGTGTGATCTTCGTCTCCAGCGAGATTGAGGAGCTTCCGCTCGTTTGCGACCGCGTGCTCGTCCTGAGGGATGGCACCCTTCAAGAAGAATTCAAATCACCAAACATCGATCAGGACGCCTTGATGGCCGCCTGCATCGCTGGACATTGAGGGAGACACCAGATGTCACTCGACCAAGCTGCCAAGACAGCATCGACGCCACGACCGAAATCCCGGTTCACCTTCTCGCAACACATGAATGAACTAAGTTTGTTCGTGGCAATTGTTGTCCTCTATGTCGTCTTCACGTCGGCGGCGAACGGGTTTTTGTCGTTCAACAACCAGATCAACATTCTTCGCGACGCCGCCACAATCGGCATTGCGGCGTGGGCGGCGACACTGATCATCATCGCGGGTGAGATCGATGTCAGCGTTGGCCCGATGGTTGCCTTCATTTCGGTGATCCTGGCATTTCTGCTGCAGTGGGGCGTCCCGACCCCAATCGCGTTCGCGCTTGCGATTGTCGTCGGCGCTTTGCTGGGCTCGATCGCCGGAGCCCTACGAGCCTACTTCGATGTCCCGTCCTTCGTCGGCACACTTGGCCTGTGGAGCGCACTTCGCGGCACGGCTCTGTTCGTCACGGACGCATTGCCTGTCTCGATTGGGCGTAATGATACCCTTGATGCTCTGGATCGCTCATTCCTTGGCATTCCTCCCGCTGCCATCATCATGTTGATACTCTTTGCGGTGTTCACGTTCATCAGCCGGAAAACCGCTTTCGGACGTTCGGTTTTTGCAATCGGTGGAAACGCCCAGGCGGCATTCCTGAGCGGCATCAGCGTCTCAAAGATCCGTGTCGCTCTGTTCGCCATTGCTGGTGCCATGGCTGCGGTGTCAGGTATCCTTCTGGTGTCGCGCTTGGGGTCTGGTAACGCGACGGCCGCCACCGGTCTGGAGTTCGATGTCATTGCCGCGGTCGTCGTTGGCGGCACCTCGCTGTCCGGCGGTCGGGGATCGATGCTCGGCACTCTTCTCGGCGTGTTGGTCATTACGCTCATCGGCAATGGGCTAGTCCTACTCGGCATCAACCCGTTCTTCCAACAGGTTGTGCGCGGCTTGATTATCGTGATTGCGGTGCTTGCCAATATCCAGGCAATCAAACGCAGCGTGTCCCGCAACAAGGGTTGATGCCATGACGGTCGTGGATCTCGAGGCCGGTCGGTTGTCAGCTCGCGTCTCGACCAAAGGCGGGCTCGTGCTAGGCTTCTGGCGGGACGTCGGTAATGGGAAAGTGACGCTGCTGCGTCCCAGCTCGTCCTACAACGTCGATGCTCTCGGCTCGGCGTGCTACCCGCTGGTTCCATTTGGCAACAGGGTCAAGGATAACCAGTTTTCGTTCGACGGACGCGCCTATCAGTTCAGCGCGAATACCGAATGGGATAAGCACTATCTGCACGGCGAGGGCTGGCAAGCCGATTGGTCGATCGCAAAGCAGACGCGGGCGTCGATCGAGATGGGGTTCACGCACAGTGGTGGCCATACCCCATATGTATATCAAGCAAGCCAGCGGTTCGCTCTCGATGAGACCGGGTTGACATTGACCCTTATGGTCGAGAACCGTGGGGAACGCGCGATGCCGTTCGGACTTGGATGGCATCCCTACTTTCCACTGACACCGGGTACAACCTTGCTGGCACCCGCTCGCGCATTCTGGACGGAAGTAGAAAGCTGGCTACCGGGGGAGAGGACGGCAATCCCGCAAGACTTGGATTTTAGTTCTCCTGCTCCCTTGCCGCATCGTTGGGTCAATAACGGTTTTGAAGACTGGAGCGGGGAAGCGTTAATCACCTGGCCCGAGCGGGCCACAACGCTCCATCTAACGGCCGACGCCGTCTTTAAACATGCGTTCGTATTCGTGTCCGACGCCATGTTCGACATAAGTTTCAAGCGCGATTACTTTTGCTTCGAGCCCATGAGCCACCTGGCGAACGGGCAGAATATGCCTGACCTTGGTGATCTGAAGACTCTGGCCCCGGGGCAAAGCATGTCGGGCAGCATCTACTTGCGCCCATCCAGCATTTGAAACGAGTCCGGAGTTCCTGATGTCTGCGAATGACCGTTACGACTACATCATCGTCGGTGGTGGAAGCTCCGCCTGTGTGGTCGCAGAAAAGTTAGTGCGCGATGGCAAGGCGCGGGTGCTGCTTTTGGAGCGCGGGCCTGCGAAAGCCAACCCGATCATGAGCTTTCCGGCCGGATACATGAAGTTTCTGGCAAAGGACACCTATCTGACAATGCATCAGACCAAGCCGCAGCCGCAGCTGAACGGCCGTGGTCCGATTGTTCCTCAAGGCAAGGTCCTGGGCGGGGGCAGCACCGTCAACGCCATGGTCTACATGCGCGGTCAGGCGGCGGATTTTGATCTGTGGAATAAACTGATCTCACCGAAAGGGTCTAATGATGGCGCCTGGTCCTACGCCGATCTGCTTCCATACTTCAAAGCGCAAGAGGATAACGATCATCTCGCCGGTGAATTCCACGGTGTCGGCGGCCCCCTAAAAATCTCGCACCTTGGCCATACAAGCCCGATGACGAGAACCTACGTCAAGACGCTTCAGGGAATGGGAATACCCTACAACCCCGACTTCAACGGCGCACGCCAGTTTGGCGTCGGGTTTATGCAGCACACAATAGATTGGAAGACGAAACGGCGGTCGAGTGCCGTCGATGCCTTCCTTGCGCCAGTCATGAACGATCCGTTGCTGTCCATCGAGACGGAGGCGACCGTTACAGCGATCAGGATGGATGGCGAGCGAGCAGCAGGTGTCGATTATGTCCGGAACGGTAGCCGGATGTCGGCAAGCGCGGGCGAAATCATTCTTGCAGCCGGAGCCTACCAGACACCGAAGCTGTTGATGCTCTCAGGTATCGGTCCGGACGACGAGCTGACGAAACATGACATCCAGAAGAAGGTGGTGCTGCCAGGTGTCGGTAAGAACCTGCAAGACCATTACGAATGTCCCGTCGTCGCCACGACCAAGGGCTCGTTCGGATATTATGGAGCGGACAAGGGCTGGCCGATGATTAAAGCCGGCCTTCAGTACCTGTTGTTCAAATCAGGCCCGGTATCGACGACGGGTGTCGAAACGTGCGCCTTCTTCGACCCTGACGGCAACAACGATTATCCGACCATTCAGATGTTCTGCGTGCCGACCGTCTATCTTGACCGGGATGTCATGGGAGCAGAACCTGGCGATGGCGTTACCATCAACTCCCTTCTGCTGCGTCCGAAGGCGAGGGGGTCCGTGAGGTTGGGCTCGAAAGATCCATTCGAAAACCCAATCGTCGACACCCAGATCTTCGGTCACCCCGACGACCTGCGGTTGACGATGGCGGGTTTCCGATTTGCCCGCACCGTACTGGACGCGTCACCGATGCGGGATCTGATCAACAAAGAGATCTTTCCTGGAGCGGACGTCACCAGTGACGAGGCCATCGCGGCGCATTGCAAGCGGACGGTCAAAACTGGTTACCATCCAGTCGGGACCTGCAAGATGGGTCACGACAGCGATCGCGAGGCGGTTCTGGATACAAGCCTCCGGGTCCGTGGAACGCGAGGATTGCGTGTTGTGGACGCATCCTTGATGCCGACGATCGTGAGCGGGAACACGAATGCCGCGGTCATGGCCGCGGCAAGCAAAGCTGCCGACCTTATTCTCGGATATATTGGGCATATTTCATGAAGATCACCAAACTTACCACCTATGTCGTCCCACCTCGCTGGCTGTTTCTGAAGATCGAGACCGACGAGGGGATCGTCGGCTGGGGTGAACCAGTTGTTGAAGGCCGGGCGTTGACCGTGGAAGCTGCCGTCCACGAGCTGTCCGACTATCTGATCGGCAAGGACCCCTTTCTGATCGAGGATCATTGGCAGGTCATGTACCGTGGTGGCTTCTACCGCGGCGGCGCAATTCACATGAGCGCGATATCGGGCATCGATCAGGCGCTATGGGACATCAAGGGCAAGGCGCTGGGCCAGCCCATCCACTCGCTGCTCGGCGGCCAGGTGCGCGACAAGATCAAGGTTTATTCATGGATCGGCGGAGATCGGCCGTCCGACGTCGCTGCGAACGCCAAGGAGGTCGTTGCCCGTGGCTTCAAAGCCATCAAGATGAACGGTGCCGAGGAACTGCAGATCGTCGATACCCACGAAAAGATCGATGCGATTATCGCGAACATCGCAGCAGTTCGAGAGGCGGTCGGGCCGCATATCGGCATCGGAGCGGACTTCCACGGGCGCGTTCATCGACCGATGGCGAAGGTTCTGGCAAGGGAACTCGATCCGTATAAGCTGTTGTTCATCGAGGAGCCGGTGCTCTCGGAGAACTACGAGGCGCTGAAGGAAATCGCCAACCACTCCTCGACGCCGATTGCGCTCGGAGAGCGGCTGTATTCGCGCTGGGATTTCAAGCGCATCCTGTCGGAGGGTTACGTCGATATCCTGCAGCCGGATTTGAGCCATGCAGGAGGCATTACGGAGTGTCGCAAGATCGCCACCATGGCTGAAGCCTATGACGTGGCGCTGGCCCCGCATTGCCCGCTCGGGCCGATCGCGCTTGCCGCATGCCTTCAGATCGACGCCGTAAGCTACAACGCCTTCATCCAGGAACAGAGCCTGGGGATCCATTATAACAAGGGCAATGATATCCTGGACTACATCGCCAATAAGGAGGTCTTCCACTATGCCGACGGTTTCGTGGGCATTCCGCAAGGTTCGGGACTTGGTATCGAAGTGAACGAAGCCTACGTCATAGAACGGGCGAAGGAGGGCCATCGTTGGCGCAATCCCGTTTGGCGTCATGAAGATGGCAGCGTCGCTGAGTGGTAGGGGTAATGGGAATGGCTAAGCGACTTACAGGCAAACGCATATTAATCACGGGCGCGGCCCAGGGCATCGGTCTGGCGATTGCAAAAGCAGTCCTAGCCGAGGATGCGAGCGCCTACCTGATCGACCGTGACCAGGGGCTTTTGCGAGTTGAGGCTGAAAAACTAAAGGGCCAAGGATATCGTCTTAGCTACAGGGCGGCCGATATCACCGACGCCAAAGCCATTGCGAGGATCGTCGAAGAAGCCAGGACCGAGATCGGTCAGATCAATGCCCTCATCAACAATGCTGGCGTCAACGTGTTCTCCGAGCCATTGGAGACGACGGACGAGGAATGGAACCGCTGCTTCGATATCAATCTGAAGGGTGCGTGGAACTGCTGCAAGGCGGTGTTGCCCGGCCTGATCGCACAGGGCGGAGGCGTCGTCCTGAACATCGCCTCGACGCACTCCTTTACGATCATACCGCATACATTTCCGTATCCTCTTGCCAAGCACGCGCTTCTCGGTTTGACCAAGTCACTGGGATTGGAATTTGCGGCCAAGAACGTGCGGGTGAATGCGTTGGCGCCGGGCTATGTGGCGACACAGAAGGTCGTCGATTTCTGGAACAGCTTTCCGAATCCGGCAGCTGCTGAAGCCGAGACAATGAAGATGCATCCGAGTGGGCGGATCGCAACGACGGAGGAAATCGCGATGGCTGCGGTGTTCATGATCTCTGACCAGTGCCCGTTTATGAATGCGACCTGCTTGACAATCGATGGCGGGTTGAGTGTGCTGCAGCACCCGGCGTGATCCCTGTCATCGCCTATGTAGTCGCTTCAGAAGTGATGGTACGTGACCTACCCGCATCAACAATCAACCCAGGTTCTTGTTGTGATTTTCAGCACGAACTTTGGAAGCTTCGCAGCTGTCGTCACCGTCGGCCGCCACCTTGCCGACTTCGTTGCCCCCTGCAACCTCGCGCGCAGGCTCAAGACCCTCAAGGGCCTGACGCCCTACGAATTCATCGGCATCACGGACAATAGCTCCGAAAGGTTCACCCTAAACCCAATCCATCAAGTGCCGGGACTGAGCATCTTAGCGCAACTTCTCAACGGCGACGGCAAGACATGTCTTGAACGCAGCAAGGTCCGTATAGAGCGCATCCCGTGCCGCGTCTCCGATGATGAGGACGCCACCGCGCCGCTCAATTCCGGCGTGCAGCATGAGATTGTCGGCCAGGCCGAAATCCTCGATCGCAATCCCGTTCGGGTCACGCAATCGACCTTCAGCATCATACGCGACGGCCCCGCCATAAAGATCGCTCACTCGTCCGCTGTGATCGCGGGCTACATTCGTATAAGCGAATACAGGCTTACCGCTTGCGCACATAAAGCCGAGTTCGAAGGCCGTCCCGGTATCGGCGGCAATGCCACGAAAGGGCGTCAGATTGGCGATGATCGCGTCCGCTTGGATCATCATCTTCTCATCCACCGCGTTTATCGCCGCGGCCCGCTCGCGCCTCGAGTTCGTGTGCGGGATTTCCAGATCGCCGGGCGAGAGCGGGAGAAGTCCCGCCTCACGGGCAAGTGCTGCCTTCCGGTCGAGGATTTCACGGGCGTTTGGGAGAAAAACCTCCGGACCGGCCAGATAAACTTTTCTTGTCATAAAATTGCACCTGAAAGGGAGGGCTCGGCAACAGAAATACCTTCCTCGCTGTACAGGGAAGAAGGAACACAATCCAGTGGGCGAAAACCACCCACCCGCGCGGCGCGTATTAGTGCGCGCCAACGCTTGGTTTTAGGCCGACGATATTGTTGAGCCCGGCACGGATACGGCCCGAGCCGGCCGTATCCGTGCCGAGCGCAAAGCTGACGATGCCTTGGGCGGTCGCCACTGCTGAACCTGAAGATGAACCGCCAGGCACCAGCTTCGGATCAATAGCGTTCCGCGGGATCGGGTAGGGCGAGCGGACGCCGATCAGGCCGGTGGCGAACTGGTCGAGATTGGTCTTGTCGATCACCAGAGCGGCCTCTTTCAGCAGGCGGACGACGGTCGCGTCCTTTTCCGGCGCGTAGGCATAGTCCGGGCAGGCGGCGGTGGTCGGTATGCCGGCAACGTCGATGTTATCCTTCACGGCGAAAGGAATGCCGAAAAGCGGTTTTGCCGGATCGAACGCTCCGAGTTTCGCCGCCTCGGCCAAAACCGTGTCCTTTTCGACCAGGTGAATGAAGATGCCGGGATCGCTAACTTCGATGATGCGGGCAAAGACCAGCTTCGACAACGTCGGCGACACTGCCGCCATCCCGTCGAACGCGTGCAGCGAGGTGATATCGAAGGCCGGTGTCGTTGGGTTCATACCCTTTCCTCTTCCAGTATTCTTACGGGCCGATCCCATTGGATCAGCACGACGCAGCCGCTCTCGCTCCAGACGGAGTGTTCGGTGCCCGGCGCGTTGACGATATAGCTGCCGAGGCCGTAATCGCCGGTCTCGTCGGATTGTACCCCGTCGAGCACCAGGATGGTTTCGAGCCCCTCATGCCGGTGGCGCGGTACGGAGGCGCCTGCCTCGTATTTCAGGAGAGCCACGCCCGGCTGGTCGCCTTGGAAAGGTCTAATCCAGTGAATGGTGACTTCATCGCGGAAGCGGACGAATTCCAAATCCTTCCACCCACCAGATGTGAGCAGTTCGCGGGTCGTTTCAGGCATGTGCGATGCTTTCCAGAATGTCGTCGACATGGGCAGTCCAGCCGACGACCGCGCCCTGGGCGCGGATCATCGCCATTGCCGCGGCCTTGAATTCGGGAAAATAGCTTTCCGTAGCCTCCTCGGCGAGCAGACATTCATAGCCACGGTCGTTTGCCTCGCGCATGGTCGTTTGCACGCAGACTTCCGTCGTGACGCCTGCAAACACGAGCTGCTGGATGGCGCCCTTCTTTAGCACGTCGGCGAGCTCGGTAGCGTAGAAGGCGCCCTTGCCGGGCTTTTCGATCACCACTTCCCCGTCGATGGGTGCCACTTCCGGAAGAATTGCCGTGCCGGGTTCGCCCGAAATCAGGATGCGGCCCATCGGGCCTTCGTCGCCGATCCTGAGCGAAGGATTGCCGCGGTCGCGTTTGGCCGGCGGCAGGTCGGAGAGGTCCGGCCGGTGGCATTCCATCGTATGGATGACCGGCAAGCCGGCAGCGCGAAAACCTTCGATCAGACGTTTCACGTCCGGCACGATCTTGGCGACGCGGCTGACATCATTGCCGAGGCACGCGCCGAAACCGCCAGGCTCGGCGAAATCGCGCTGCATGTCGATGACGATCAGCGCCAGCGCGCCAGGTTTCACGGTAAAGGGAAAGGGTTCTGCCTTGATTGCGATCATCAATGATGACCTGCCATATGCGCCCCGATGACGCCGATATCGGCGGAACGCGCCGGCGTCTCGTAGACGAGCTTTCCCTCCGAGATCACCACGATGCGGTCGGACATCTCGAGGAGCTCGTCGAGATCCTCCGAAAGAAGAAGGACCGCGGCTCCGGCATTGCGAGCCTTCATGATGCGCGCACGGATTTCGGCGACGGCAGAGAAATCAAGGCCGAAACAGGGATTGGAGACGATCAGCAAATCGACATCGCCGGTCAGTTCGCGGGCAAGCACGGCACGCTGCACGTTGCCGCCCGAAAGCGCTGCGATCGGTGAGGCGGAAGAGGCGGTCTTGACCTTGAAGTCGGAGATCAGCGCCGACGCACGCTCCTTCATGCTGCCCCTGTTCAGCCAGATCGCGTCCTTGCCGTCCGGCTTCAAGTCGAAGGTGCGGAAGGCTAGGTTCTCGCTGACGGTCATTTTGGGCGCGCAGGCGTTCTGCAACGGCTCTTCGGGGATGAAACGCACCTTCTTCTTGCGGGTCTCCTCGCGGGTGGCACCGTAAGCCTCGCCGTTGACCATGATCCGGCCGGCATCGGTCGGGCGCTGGCCAGCGAGAATTTCCGTCAGCTCCTTCTGGCCATTGCCGGAAATGCCAGCAATGCCGACGATCTCGCCGGAGCGGACCGTAAGCTCATCGATCTCGATCGTCTTCAGGCCGGAGCGATCCGGGGCTTTCACCTGGCTTACTCTCAGCACCGGCCTTGCCGCTTCCGCCACCGGCAGACGGCTGTCGAGCTCGGCGAGCTTGACGTCGCCAATCATCATCGCCGCCATCTCGGCGGTCGACAGTTCATTCACCTTGCCTGTGCCGACCAGCTTGCCGCGCCGCAAGATCGAACAGGCGTCGGCGAATTTCGTCACCTCGTGGAATTTGTGCGAAATCATCAGCACGGTGAGCTCGCCGCGTTCGGTCATGCCGCGCACAATGCCGAGCATCTCATCGGCTTCGGCGGGTGTTAGCACGGAGGTCGGCTCGTCGAGCACGAGGAAGGAGCGGCCGAGATAGAGCTGCTTGACGATTTCGAGCTTCTGTTTTTCGCCGGCGGCAAGCTCGCTGACCGGCCTGTCGAGCGGGATCTTGAACGGAATGCGCTCCATGAAGGCCGCCAGATCCTTGCGTTCCCTGGCCCAATTGATCACCGCGGGTACTTCGGTGCGGCTGATGACCAGGTTTTCTGCGCCGGTCAGAGACGGAACGAGTGTGAAATGCTGGTAGACCATGCCGAGCCCATAGGTCGCGGCATCCTTGGGTGAGGCGATTGCCACCTCGTGGCCGTCGACCGACAGCGAGCCGGATGTCGCGTGATAAAAGCCCATGATGCATTTGACGAGCGTCGATTTGCCGGCGCCGTTTTCGCCGAGAAGCGCGTGAAAAGAGCCGGCCGGAACGGCGATCGAGACGTTGTTGAGCGCGGTGAACGAGCCGAAGCGCATGGTCATGCCGAGCGTATCGATGCCGACGGCCTTGCCGGCCTTGGGAAGGGGCGTGTCGCGAACGGTGCTCATGGCAGCTGGCTCACAAACGTTTCAGAACTGGAGACGGAGCCGAACACGCCGCCCTGCATCTTCACCATCTTGATCGCGGCGAGGTGGTTTCCGCAGTCGGTCGCACCGCAGCAGTCGTCCAGAAGCAGGCATTCGTAGCCGCGATCGTTCGCCTCGCGCATCGTCGTCGAGACGCAGACATCGGTGGTGATTCCCGTGAGGATAATGTTCTCGATACGCTTCTGGTTGAGGATGAGTTCGAGGTCGGTGGCGCAGAACGAGCCCTTGCCGGGCTTGTCGATGATCGTCTCGCCTTCGATCGGGTAGAGTTCGGGGATGATGTCCCAGCCGGGTTCGCCACGCGTCAGAATGCGGCCGCAGGGGCCGGGATCCCCGATGCCGGCACCGATCCGCTGTGAGCGCCAACGTTTGTTGGCCGGCAGATCGGCGAGGTCGGGACGATGGCCCTCGCGGGTGTGGATGATGTGGTAGCCCTTGGCCCGCATGGCGGCAAGCACTTGTTTGATGGGTTCGATCGGCGCCTGCACCAGCGACAGGTCGTAGCCCATGTGGTCGACATAGCCACCCTTGCCGCAGAAGTCCGTCTGCATGTCGATGATGATGAGGGCGGTATTGTCCGGCCGCAGAGCACCGTTATAGGGCCACGGATACGGATCGGCGTCGATAAAATGCCCTTTGGATTCGGCCATCGCGTCCATCGATCTCTCTCCTATTCCGCGGCAGGTTTGAGGGGTTCGTCGTACCGGCGCATCGGCTTGTCAAATCTGCAGGACGTGCCGTCCTTGACCTTAATGTCGTCTTCCCATGGCAGGTGGTATTTGCCTGCGACGAGGTCGTGCATGTAGGTGTAGGGCGCATCCTGCGCGCCGCCGGCGACAGCGACATAGCCGCGATGGCCGACCTGATAGATATTGTTCTCCACGCCCCAGCCGAGCCGGGCCTCGCGCACCAGGTCAGGACGCACCTCGGCGGTAATGATCTCGTTGGGCCGGCTGGAGGTTCCGTGGGCGATGATCGTGCCGTCGAAATTGCAGATCATGCCTTCGCCCATGGAATCGAACGTGCCGTCCGAGCCGCACATGCACACATTCGCGGTGACCATCAGGTTGCAGAAGGCGTTGGCCTGGTTGGTGAAACGCCAGGCTTCGCGGATCGGCGCCGTATAGCCGGCCGTGCGGATCATGATTTCGGCGCCCTTGTAGGCGCATTCGCGCGCCATCTCCGGGAACATGCCGTCATGGCAGATGACGAGCGCGAGCTTGGCACCGTTCGGGCCATCGATGACGGGAATACCCAAATTACCGGGCTCCCAAGGCTCAACCGGTACCCAGGGATGCATCTTGCGGTAATAGAGCTTCAGCTCGCCCTGGTCGTCGATGACGATGCCGGAATTGTATGGCATGCCGCCCGGATTGAGCTCCATGATGGAGAAGCACCCCCAGATTGCGTTGTCCCTGCAGGCCTGCTTGAAAGCCGCGACCTCCGGCCCGTCGAGCGTGCACATGATCTCCGGATTGATGTCCATAGACAGGCCGTGCAGGGCGTATTCGGGAAAGACGACCAGATCCATGCCAGGCTGGTTGCGCCGCGCCTTGGCGACCAGATCGACGATCACTTGCGTCTGGCGCGCAAGATCGGCCTTGGTGACCGTCACCGGCAACTGAAGTTGCACGAGGCCGATGCCGACGCCGTGTTCGGATTTGTTGAGACCGCCAAGTCCGTTCATCGGAAAGCTCCGTTATTTCGTGAGCGACAGCGCACCCGGCGCACCGGCGAGCGAGCGGGTGGGCGAGGACGTGGCAATCAGGATGATGAGGGTGAGCACGTAAGGCGCGGCGTAGAAGAGGTAGTAGCCTTTTGTGACGCCGACCGATTGCAGCGCCGGTCCAAGTGCCCCGGCGCCGCCGAAAAGTAGCGCGGCCAGGAAGCAGCCGATCGGGTTCCAGCGCGCAAAAATGACCAGTGCGACCGCCATCAGGCCCTGGCCCGACGAGATGCCTTCGTTCCACGAGCCGGGATAGTAGAGCGAGAGGTAGGCGCCGCCGATCGCAGCCAGCGCGCCGCCCGCTGCCGTCGCCAGCAAGCGAACCTGGTCGGGGTGGATGCCCATGGCCCGGGCCGCGTCCGTGCTGTCGCCGACGACGCGCAGGATCAGGCCGATGCGGGTGTTCTTGAACCCCCAGAAGAGGAAGAGCGCCAGCGCTGCGCCGAGGAAGAACAGCACATTGATGTTGAGTACAGCCTGGATCTGCGGAGAGGTTGCCCAGCCGCCGAGCGGAATCGAGGGCAGTTTCGGCGCCACCGGCTGTATGAAGGACTTGCCGAGGAAGAAGGCGAGCCCGAGCCCGAACTGCATCATGGCGATGCCGACGGCGATGTCGTTGACCTTGGGGAACTTGCAGATCCAGCCGTGGATCAGCCCGAAGATCGCGCCTGCCATCATGGCGGCGAGCACACCGAGCGTCGGCGAACCGGTGATTACCGCCACAGCATAGGCTGTCATGGCGCCGAAGACGAGGGTCCCTTCGAGCCCCAGGTTGATACGTCCGGAGCGTTCGGTAATCGTCTCGCCGAGGCTCACGAAGATGAACGGGGTCGAGACACGGATGGCGCCGGCGAAGACCGCCAGTGGAACGCCCCAGATGCCGATCGCTGTTTCCTCCATCACAGGCTCCTCTTCCAAAGATCGGGATTGAAGACCTTGAACCGTCCGTAGAAGGTCTCGCAGACGAGAATGACGATGAAGAGCGTCCCCTGCAGCACCAGCACCGTCGCATCCGGCAGACCCATGCGCCGCTGGATGAGGCCACCCGAAGCATCAATGCCGCCGAGCAGGATGGCGACGGGGATGATCGCCAGCGGGTTGTGGCGGGCGAGGAAGGCGACGAGGATGCCGGTATAGCCGTAGCCGGCCGCCAGCGAGGCGTTGGCACTCCCCTGTACCGCCGCCACTTCGATCATGCCCGCCAGACCGGCGAAACTGCCGGCAAGCGCGGTAAATCCGACGATCAGCTTGCCGACGGCCAAACCCTGGATCTGCGCGGCGCGCACGTTGCCGCCGGCGATGCGGGCCGCAAATCCGTAACTCGTCGCTTCGATCAGCACCCAGGAAATGATGCAGGCGAGAATGCCGACGACCAGACCCCAGTGCACATCCATGCCAGGAATATTGCCGAGCATGTATTCCGCCGGCAGCGGCTTGGTCGACGGCTTGTTGAGGCTTGCGGGATCGCGCAGCGGCCCTTCGACAAATTGGTTCATCAAGGCGATAGCGATATAGGAGAGCAAGAGCGACGAGATGGTCTCGTTGACGCCACGGGAGTGGCGCAGGAAACCGGCAAGGCCGATCCAGATACCGCCGATCGCCATGGCAGCGATCGCCATCAGAACAAGGCTGAGGAAAACCGGCGCGGTGCCGGCGAGCGGCAGAGCCATGGCCGCGGCAGCAACGCCGCCCAGCACGACCGCTCCTTCCCCGCCGATGATGACGAGGCCGAGGCGGGCGGGCAGGGCGACGCAGAGCGCCGTCAGGAGAAGGGGTGCGGCGCGGCTGAGGCTGTTTTGCACCGAAAACCAGCTGCCGAAGCCGCCGGTGTACATCAGTTGGAAGAGGGTGGCCGGCGACTTGCCGACCGCCAGGATGAAGAGGGAGAAGAGCGAAAGGCCGAACAGAATGGCCGCGAGGCCAATGACGATCGGCTCGACACGGCGCGCGATCCATTCGAGGACGGGGCGCAGCGAAGCCGATTTTTCGGTAGCGATGGCCATTGCGGGATCATTGGCTTCGATGGTCATGGCGCTTCTCCCTTTGCGGTTTACGCTGTGGACCCGACGACGCCCTCGACCAGATAATTCATGCTTTCGAGCTCAATCGCGTCTTCGGCGTAGCTCTTGTCGGCAGCGACCACGGTGTCGCCCTTATTGTCCTTCAACGGTCCCTTGAAGACCGAGAAGCCACCCTTCATCATGTCCGCCTGCGTGGCCTCGAAGGCTTTGCGGCCTGCCTCGGACACGCCGGCGCCGAGCGCGCTCATCTTCACGAAGCCGTCCTTCAGGCCGCCGCGCACGAAGTTGCCGAGCTTTTCGCCGGCCTGCGCCCTCTTGATGAAGTCGCTGTAGACGTTGCCCCAAGCCCACTCGGCGCCGGTGAGGTATTTTTCGGGAGCGAGCGAGCTCTGATTGGCGTGATAACCGCAGATGAAGGCGCCTCGGCCGGCGCCGGTCTCTACGACGACCTTCGGGCTGTCGACGTGGCAGGTGATGACGTCGGCGCCTTGGTCGGCCAGCGCGTTGGTGGCTTCGGCTTCCTTGACGGCGAGCGACCATTCGCCGGTGAAGATCACCTGGCAGGTGATGGTCGGATCGACTGTGCGCGCCCCTAGCAGGAACGCGTTGATATTCTGCAGAACCTGCGGGATCGGCTTTGCGGCGATGAAGCCGATCTTCTTGCTTTTTGTCGCATGGCCGGCGGCGATGCCGTTTAGATACTGGCCCTGGAAGATATAGCCGAAATAGGAGCCGGTATTGGCGGGGTTCTTGCCTTCCTGCCAAAGCCCTCCGCAGTGGCGGAATTGGATGTCGGGATATTTAGCCGCCATGGCCAGCATGTGGGGATCGAAGTAGCCGAAGGAGGTCGGAAAGAGCAGGGTCGCGCCGTCCAGATTTATCATGGACTCCATCGTCTTCTGGACGTCGACAGTCTCCGGAACATTCTCTTCTTCGACCAGCGTCACGCCCGGCATAGCCTTGATGACGGCCGCACCCTCCGCATGGGCCTGGTTGTAGCCGTAGTCGTCCTTGGGGCCGACATAGATGAAGCCGACGGTAAGTGCAATTTGGGCTGCGGCGGGGGAGCTCATCACGCCCGGCATGGAACCGGCGAGCACACCGGCAGCGGAGGCCTGGAGGAAATTGCGGCGGTTCATGGAAAGGAGTTTGGTCATCGAGATGCTCCTTGCGGCGCTGGGCCAGTTGCGAACGAGTACAGCAAAGTGCATGCAACACGCGTGCCAGAAGGTAATTTACTGGTTTTTATAGATTATTAGCTGTCTTAAAACTCTCGCTGCGTAAAGTGCATACAGATTGATCGCATATACGCATAAAAAATAGTCAGTAAGTTTTCTTGTTCATTTAGAGTGCGCCCGTTGATATCGCGTCGAGTTGGATGTGGCGCCTCAGGCCATCGAAAAAATAGACGTTAACAATAGCTTGCGCAGTACAATTTGACTTATCGAGTCCCGAACGGCATCTGTATGCAGAGGGTAAAAGTAGGTAGATTCGCACCATGAAGCAGGCCAGACCCAGAGAAGTCATCCGCACCGGAACCACCGTCGAACAGATGGTGCGAGCGATTTCCGACATGATCGTCACAGGCGCAATCCTTCCGGGCGCGAAGTTGGACGAGGTCTCGCTCGCAGTTCGTTTCGACGTTTCGCGCACGCCGGTCCGAGAGGCTTTGCGTGAGCTGGGTGCCATGGGATTGATCGTGCGCGAGCCAAATCGCAGTGCCATCGTTACCAATGTCACCGAGGCTTATCTACATTCGATGTTCGAGGCGATGGCGGAACTCGAAGCGATCTGCGCCAGGCTTTCGGCCGACCGTATGACGGTCGATGAGCGGCGCGCGCTTGAGTTGATGCATCGAGGATCGATGAGGCTGGTGCATACCGGCGCGGCAGAGGAATATTCGGCTCACAACACCGAATTCCACACCCGGCTTTATCGCGGCGCGCATAACGATCATGTCTTCGAGATGGTGACCCAGACGCGAGCGCGGCTCGCGCCCTTTCGGCGGGCGCAGTTCCGTCTGCCCGGGCGTCTGGCTAAATCCTATGAGGAGCACGGGCGGATTGTAACGGCGATCATGCGAGCGGATGCCGCGGCCGCGGGGCAGGCGGCGTATTCCCATGTGGAAATTGTTAGCGATGCCAGCGCGGTATTTGCAGCAGCCGGGGAGCGGAGAGAGCGCGACGCGTAAAACCAGGCGCCGTCATACCCGCCACAACGACGAAAAGCCAAGACGGCCAAAAACGCCCGAGGTCGCCATAACAACGGCAAGAAATCGGTGGATCATTTAGCTGGCCTTGTGGCTTTTGCTGAGTTCGTAGTCGGGCTTCTTGTTATCCCGGGCCCCCTCACAAGGTGAATTTAGTTCTCCACAGCCTGGCAGTGCGCAAATTTGGATACGCACTCAGCACCAGCGGCGCCGACTGGCAATCGGACGGGTCGGGGCCGTCGGAATTGTTTTAACCGGCCACCTCAGCGATCGATATAGCGCACAAACCGTGGAGTACGTGTCCGGACTGGCCGAGGCGCTGGCATCAGCGAAAATCGACCTCCTGATGAGCCCGCTGCTCGACGAGGACGAAATGGCGATCTATCGTCGGTGGATATCGAGTGAAAGCGTTGATGCGGTTATCTTGATGGATCCTGAGTGTTCAGATCCGCGCATAAAGCTGTTCGTCGCAATCTCCTTCTGACCCAGATCAAGAAGGTAAGACGTCGCGTGCCGGTAAGCGCCCTCATTGTCGATATCCAGCCAGGCACAGGGGAGATCAACGTCGGTACTGCCGTGCAGCACGAACGGGACGACCGAGACAGGCTTTCGCGCAGCCACCCGCCTATTGTCCATGACGCCACGTCCGACCGCTTTCATAGTGGGTTCGATGATGACTACCGTTTGTGTCTATCAGGCAATACGATCGAATGGTTGGGAAGTGGGATGAGATATCTCCGTGATTGCCGACGACGACGTCTTCCCCTACATGAGTGCAACCGACATGGTGCCGATCCTGACCACGACGCGACCATCGGTTCGACTTGCAGGGTTGAAGATCGCGGAGATGTCAGCGAGCATTCTCGATGGGAAAGATGCTTCCTCACTGAGCGAAAAATGGTCGGTCGAGCTGAGGCAGTCTACGGCACCTCCGCGGACCTGAGGCACAGTGATGGTTTCCCGAAGGTCGGTCGTGCATAGTCTCGACCCGAAGGGGACCGTCCTCTTCCTGCATGACTTCCCGGAACTATGTTTGCATGGAAGGCAGTACCCCGGCTCTCCACGCTTTCGATTTGTCCGGTTTCGGGGTCTCGTCGCGGCCGACGTCGGTAAGTTGTAGGTTGCGGCTTGTTCGGATGATGAGGTTTGCGCCGAGATATCGCTCCAGATCGGCGACCTTGCGGCTGACGCTCGGCAGCGGCGCATTCAGCTTCCGGCTGCCCGCCGACAAGCTCTCGGCGTCAACCACCGCAAGCACAACCCGCATTGCATCAAGCCGATCCATAACGTCCCACGACTAGAAGCCTCGATGTTGAGGATATGAGAAATCGGTTCTGCTGAATATGCCGCACAGCCGTCTGCGTGAATCGTATCCCGATCATGGTCTGATGGGTGCGTATCGAGAGGGTGGTTCTCATTTTCGCTGGGTACCGGCAAAGGCTCGCGGCCAGTAAACTTTCCTCATTCGATCAAGGGTTTCGCTCGATTGCTAACCAAAGTTGTCAGCGTCACCGCAGCCAAATTTCCAGTGACGCAACCTCAAGGGATGACCAATATGAACAGGGTCTTTTATGTTGGCGTGTCAGCCGCTCTCTTTGCGGCCTTTGCCTTTTCGCTCAACTTCGTTGTGCCCTTCATCATTGGTGACTATTCCACCTTTGATTTTGCCCTAGTCCGTCACCTTGTGTCAGCGCTCGTCGGGCTTTACATCCTGTTTTCCGAGAAGGGCATCATGCGCCACCTCACGCTTCGAAACTGCCTGCAAGCCATCTGGCTCGCCTTTGTCGGATATGTCGGCTACTTCCTGACGGTGACGGGAGCGGCCATCTTTGCCGGCCCAGTCATCGCTCCCGCCTTTCTGGGTCTGGTTCCGATCGTATTGATGGTCATCGGTAATCAGCGTCAGGGATCAATGCCATGGCGATTCCTTATAATGCCTTTGGCGCTGGTGGTGGTCGGACTCGTTCTCGTCAATGGCCCGGCATTCACGGCCGAAGGATTGAACTCTGTCCAATCGTTGTGGATTGGCGTGCCGCTATCGCTCGCTGCCGTGGGACTTTGGGTCTGGTTCGCCCTTGCCAATCAAGCTGCACTCACCGCCCAGCCGGACATGCCCTCCGGTGTGTGGTCGGCGCTGATACTGGTCGGCGGCGGCGTCTTGATGCTGGCGTTTTATCCTGTCGGTGCCGCGATGGACCTCTTCCAGCTTCCAACATTGGGATTCGGCTGGAGTGCCGCCGGCAGCCTATATGTTTGGGGTGTGTCCCTCGCGCTGCTGGCAACCGTAGGCGGCGTCTGGGCCTGGAACATTGCATCACGGAGCCTGCCGGTTGCCTTCGCCGCGCAATTGATCGTCTCGGAAACGGCCTTCGGTGTTATCGGAGGACTTGTCGTACATGCCCGCTGGCCAACCCCGATCGAAGCGGCTGGGGTGGTTGTCCTGATCGCCGGCGTTGTTCTGTCAGTGCGGGATTTCTACGACCGCCAATTCAACATCGGAAAAACATTGCTTGCGCACGAGTGACCTGCTCCGCGCAGGATCAATTGCACTGGCATCGGAGATGAAATCACCAACGCAGCGCCCGCATTTGCCGCAAAGCTGCCGTCAGGAGCGACAAATGCAGGGTCGACAGTTCGAAATCATTCAAGGCGACGTATTATACGAGTGTCCAGCTCTCGGGGACGCTTGGCAGTCAACGAGAGGTCGCTTGCTCAACCCGGAGGCGAAGATCAGCTGCGAGGCTGCAGCAGCGCCAAGGCGCCCGTCGATGCGGCAAGGACGGTGGTAAGGGTCAAGGGGCCGACAGCGCCGTAGTGATCGACGACATAGCCGCCGAAAACCGCACCGATACTGATGGCGACCTGAAAAGAGACGACCATCAGGCTCCCCGCTGCCTCCAGAGCGTCGGGTGCTCCGCGGGACAGATTGGTCGGCAGCACCACCGGCGCCATGCCGAACGCGAAGCCCCAAAGTGAAACGAAGGCGAACGCAACGCCGATATGAGCACCCCAAAGCACCAAGGCGAGCGCCGCAACCGCCATCAGCGCGGCGGTGACACCAAGCGCCAGGCGGATACTTGCGTCGGCCATTCGGCCACCGGCGACGTTGCCGATCACAGAGGCGATGCCAAACCCAAGCAGCGCTAAGGCAATCGATTCGGTTTCAAGGAGCGTCACTTGTTCGAGGAAGGGTCGCACATAAACCGAGCCAGCAAAATGCCCCGTCATCAGCAAAAGGATGGCAAGCATTCCCAGTTGAACGCCACGCCGGCCTGTCAGCCGGAACACGTCGGCGAGGCTGTTGCTTGTGCTTGCGGGCAGCGTTGGCAAGCTGAGCGCCTGCAACAGCATGGCAAGTGCGGCAAGTCCGGCGGTCATCGCCATGGCGATGCGCCATCCCAGCCAATCGCTGATCAAAGCGCCCATCGATGGCGCAGCTATGGTGGCGAGCGAGACGCCGAGGGTGACGATAGCCATGCCCCGACCTGTCGCATTGGCGCCAACCAACCTCGCCACGACCGCGACTGAAAGCGCCCAGAAGCCACTGAGCGCGATGCCCAGTCCAGCCCGTCCCAACAACAATAGCCAAAAATCGGTCGCCAGCGCTGCAAGAATATTGGAGCCGATCGCCAACGCACTAAGACCGACCAGCACCGCCTTGCGGTTCAGTCTGCCGATGAGAACATTGCTCAATAGGGCCGTCACGGCGCCGACGGAAGCCGTAGCGGTGACGACCTGTCCGGCTGTTCCCTCGGTAATCCCGAGATCGCGCGCCATTGGCGTCAATAGGCCCGCCGGCAAGAACTCAGCCGATACCAGCGCAAAGCTGGTTGCCGCCATCGAAAGAACGGCAAACCAAGTCATGGCGCTCCAGGCGGCTGGCTCGGCGGTATCAAAGTCTATCGCCGCGTCGTCGAGTTCTGATGTCGTGTCCGTCATTGAATATCTCCCACGTTCGGAGATTTCATAGACGAACTTCTTAGGATGATATGTGTCTTAAAATCCGAAATTCATGTCCATTCGTCTGGAACTTGTGCGACGCACAATGCCCGGTGACACGCTGGTGATGCGCTTGAAGGCGCGAGCGAAGGATGCCTCCGACTCATAACCTAAACGGGAAGCAACTTCGGCAACTGACATGCCGCTTTGGCCAAGCAACTCGCGGGCAAGCTGCATCCGCAGACGGCCAAGATAACGTGCCGCGCCTTCTCCTAAGATAGCGCTGAAGCGCTCGGCAAAGATCGAGCGCGACTGGCCTGCCACGGCCGCGAGGCTTTCGAGGGTCCAGTTGTGGCCGGGGTCCCGGTGCATGGCTGCCAACACACGACCGATGTGGGGGTCGCGGATGGCGGCGAGCCAGCCGGTGGTCGAGGCGCCGCTGCAATTTACCCAACAGCGGATAAGCCGAGCTGCGAGCAAGTCTGCCATACGCGAAAGGACGGTTGCGCTGCCCATCTGGGGCTGTGAAGCCTCCGCCGTCATCGCCGTCAGCAGGGGACCAACGATCGGGTCATTGCCGGCTACATCGCAGCCTTTGATGATTGGCGGCATCAAGGCGATCAAAGGATTAAGCGCATACGCGCTCAAAGCCATGGAGCCGCAGAAGAGGGTGCTGGTCGCGCCCGTTCCTTCCCGCACCACTTCGCAGACGTTGCTGCCCAATCTTGTGATCTGACAGCTTTTGAGGGAGTCGCCCTCAACATCTGGGGCGCTGGCTAATCGATGCGCGATACCTTGCGGCAGCAGCACCAGATCTCCATCGTTCAACTCCTGCCACCCTTGAGCTTCGGTATGGATCCAGCACGGACCCTGGCTCACGAAGTGAAAACGAAGTAGCTGTTGTTGCGGAAAGGCGATGCTCCATGGATGTCTGAGTTCGCAGCGCCCATAGTTGACGCCACTCAAGCGAAAGTCTTGTAGCACTTCGCTTAGCGCATCCATTGGGATATTTGACGGCGACAACGGTCGAGACGAATGGTCAAGCATTTAGCCAATTTAGGTCTCGAGCGTCTGGCATGCAAGCACGATCGTGTCGCGAGGCGATTGTCTTCCGGCAGCGGTATTTTTCTGTGAATTCGAGCGTGATCGTTGCCAGCACCGGCCTCTCTCATGCTGTCAGCCGATGGATTGAAGTCGAGTCCGAAAGGCATGGGGCGCGTCGGTTCGATTCCCAGCAAGGCAACCAGTACGAGCGCTACTGATCCGCAGACGGTAATACCGGCTCGCCTTGGGGTTGGGCATAAGTCGTCGTTTCAAAAGAAGATAGTCTGCCATCAGCTGCCATCTTGGTGGCAGAATAAGATAGCGTTATATTAGTCGCAAAGGAGAATGATATGGCTGAACCACAACTCTCAGTCAGGAGCTCGAAGGCGCGAGATCTGGCCCATCGGCTTGCCCGTCGCGAAAATCGTTCGATTGCCGACGTGGTCGAGCGAGCACTCGAATCTTATGAGATTCGGGAGGCAGGACGCGAGCCAGCTTCGACATTCTATTCCCGTCTCGTGGCGCAATTCGGAACAGATGTAGATCTGGAAGCAATAGTTCGCGAAAATCGCTATCCGCATCGAGGCCCCGAGCTTTGATCTTCCTTGACACCAATGTTGTTTCTGAGACCTTGAAGAAGGCGCCAAACGAGGGTGTGATTGCTTGGCTAGTTCGATACGATGCCGAACTCGCGCTGCCCACAGTGACGATCGCCGAAATCGCCTTCGCAATCCAAGAGATCAGGCCGGATCAGCGCGCCGGCCGGCTGGAGCAGGGGCTGCAAGACTGGCGACGTCGGTTTGCTGATCGCATATTCGGTCTGACAGAGGGTGCGGCGCTGGCTTACGGTGAAATTATGGGCAATGCTGTTCGTCACGGAAGAGGAATGTCGGCACCCGATGGTATGATTGCAGCGATTGCCCAGGTAAACGGTGGCCGCTTGGCAACCCGCAATCTCACTGGCTACGAGATAACCGGGCTCTCTCTTATATCACCGTGGGACTTCTGAAACCTTGCAACGCGTTGAGTGGGTTTGATGACGCCAAAAGAGTCCTCTGTGGGATCCCAACGAATTTGCCCGCGTGCGGATCTTCAGGATGCGCACTGGCATCACCGTCCACTCAAACCCTACCAATCGCAAGCGCCTGCAGGTGATTGACCGCAACCGCCCCCAGAAGCACACTTCTGGAGCGCATCGAGATCAACGAGGCGGTCGCCGGAGAGCTCGGCCCACCAGAGGACATCGTCAAAACCGCTGGAGCGAACTCAAAATTGGATAAAACTTGGGGAGAAGGTCACCCGGGCTGTACGAGATCGATCCGCTGCTAACAGACGTGAGGGAACTAACCTTCAAACCGGCACTCGGTTCAACCAGCTCTCACTTCGCTGAACAGCCAGTCCCGAAACGCCCTCACTTTCCGATGCCGTAATGCGCCTTCCGGGTAGACGACGTAATAGCTCCATCGCGATTTGAGCGCGACATCGAATGGGCGGATAAGCCGGTCAGCCGCGATGTCGGCGGCGACCAGAGCGCTTCTTCCCAGAAGCACGCCTTCGCCCTGAACGGCTGCCTCTACCGCGTAGGCCGCAGACTCGAATTTCACACCTGCTGTGTGATCGATCCCGTAGAGACCGGCAGCTTGGAGCCACGTCTGCCAGCCGATGCGGAAGTTATCGTGGATCAGTCGGTGGTATTTCAAGTCTTCAGGCCCGCGAAGGGGATGACTTCCGTTTAAGAGTTCCGGGCTGCAAACCGGGGAGACATCTTCGTCCATGAGAAGTTCGGAGACCACCTTCTCGTAATTGCCGTCGCCGTAACGGATCGCCAAGTCGATTCCGTCCCGGATGAAATCGGATAATGTACCGGACGTTGAGAGGCGCACATCGATGCCCGTGTTGGCACGATGAAATTTATGGAGCCGGGGCACCAGCCATCGCCCAGCGAAACCGTCGGACGTGCTGACGTTGAGAACACCTGTGGATCTGCTGGCTGTGGCCGCCATGGTCGCTATACCGACTCGATCCAGCGCGGCAGCAATCTCGGCGGAATAGGCGGCACCCTCGGGCGTTAATCGAACGGAACGCGTCCCGCGCTCGAACAGGCGAAGGCCCAGTACCTCTTCGAGGTTACGCACAGCCCGACTGATTGCACCGTGTGTCACATTCAGCTCACCCGCGGCCTTCGTAAAGCTCAGGTGCCGAGCTGCGGCGTCAAATGCGGGCAGGGTGGTCAGAGGCGGGAGCTTGCGGGTCATGGGGTACCTGTGAGTAATACTCACAAATCCTGCCCTGAAAGTCGTTTGTCGTCTAGCCGAAAGTCACTCAATGTTTGTGCATCGAAACGTTGCTTACCGCATTGCCGGAAGCGAACTAACAGGAGACTCTGCCGTGAACATAACTCATGCAAACATCGATATGTGCGGGCATATTCGCATGCATGATTTGCCCGTAATCGATTTCATCTTGGCCCGCTTTAGGGCAGCAAGCCGCGCGGCCAAGGCATAGCCCTCGGGGTATCGCCGTCGCCTGGCCATGCGGCGGATCGAGCACTTTTCGGACCATCGGCTGCACGACATTGGCTTCGAGCGCGACTGGGATGGCTCCGTGATCACCAAGCAATCGTAGCGGCACCGTTTATCAATCGAAGGAGAAAACCATGAAGATCTATCCCCATATGTGGTTCAATGGCCGTGCTGAGGAGGCCATGGAATTTTACGCCGCTGTGTTCAAGAATTCCAAGATTGTCGAGCGTATCGACCTTCCCGACCCGGAACTGTCGGTCGTGCGGGCCGAACTGGCCGGTCTTCCCATCGCGGCGCTCAACGCCAACTCACATGTCTCCTACAACGAGGCGTTCTCGTTTCTGGTGGAAACGGGCGACCAGGAAGAGACCGATTACTACTGGAAGGCATTGACCGCAGATGGCGGAAAGGAACAGCCATGCGGGTGGCTAACCGACAAATTCGGCGTCTTTTGGCAAGTCACTCCGGCCATTCTGCTCCGGATGATTGCCGACACTGATAAGGAAAGGGCCGGTCGGGTGATTCAGGCGATGTACAGGATGAAGAAGATTATCATTGCGGATCTGGAACGCGCCTACCGAGGGTGACCGCCAGCACGTCCATTGCCATTCCGGCACCCGAGAGGTCGGCTGCTGCGCGCGTCGCATCGCTATTGCTGGCCAACTCGAAGAAGCGGCAAGGATCGTTCAGGTCATTGATGCGGATGGCGAGCGCCTGGAACTGCCCCAAGTGTTGGGCGAGGTCATGTATCAGGCTGCGTAGCTTCTCGCTGAGGCCATTCGGTGACGGTGCTACCCGACGAGGAGGTGCTGTCAACGCAGGCTGCGGCGGATATTCTCAACGGTTCCAGGCAATATCTCGTCCGCTCGGTCGACGCTGGCGAACTCCCCGCTGAGAAGGTTGGAAGCCACCGCCGCTTGAGGGTAGCGGAAATTGCGGCATTCAAGGCACCCCGAGGTGCTAAGTGGAGGTCAGGTCAGCATTGGATCGGCTGGCATCGCTCGGCGAGGATACAGGTGGCTATGAGCTCGGGACCAAGCGTCCTTCCCCCGGGAACCTGAATATGTTCTATCGGTCCTGTAAAGAGTCCCGCCAGAGGGCTTTCTTTTGAGATGCCAGGAGACCTTACCCCATAGCCAACGTAGGGTCGCGGGTCCGAACCTGGCCATGCAAAAGTTTTGCTTTGCGGTAAAATCATTGTTCCTGATCTTTTAGGCAGGTCCGCGTACCTCTGTCGATGAGTGCCGAATTGCGATGCTGCATGCCGATGGCGACCGTGCGGGCAAGCAGTCCCTCGCGGAATAGGCGAAGCATATCTCCGAGCAATCTTGTCATGTTTGTTGCTTCCCTTGCTACGCGGTTGAGATTGAGCTTTTTGTGCGGATGTAGGCCCGCCAGCCACCAAGTTTGGTTACTTCTTCGGCGCCGATGACGGCATGAGCCTCACAGAGGAAACCGGAGATGCTGCTGCCGTCTTCGAGGGTTATTTTTCCGATGCCGAGCGGCCCTGGAATCTTCTGGACGAAATTGCCGAACGCGGCGGGCGATAGCGCCCAGACTTCGACCTCGAGGCCATTGCCGGCGAAGCCTGGTTCGCGCACGAGGCCGGGTTTCGGGGGTAGGCTGTTCGGCAGCACGAAGAGGCGGTAATCACCGGCGGTCCGGCAGGTTTTCAGGCGATATCCGCCCGGTCCGGTCAGTTCGTGATTGAGCGGCATGCCTGTCAGATGTGCACCGACGACAACGATCGGAACAAAGCCGTCGTCGGGCGGTGCAACTCGGCTTTCTTCAGGCAGCGATGCTGTCTTGTCCTTGCCCATGCCAGAGCCAAGCGCCCGGTGCATGGCGTCAGCAAACGAGGCGAGCGCATCATCGGTAAACGTCGGGCCGATCAGCGTCACGCCGCCGGGCAGACCATTGCGACCAAAACCTGCCGGAATAGCAATTGCTGCATAGTCGTAGAGATTGACGAAGTTCGTGTAGCGTCCGAAATGACCGTTCTTCACGATCGGATCAGCCAGCATCTCCTCGACCGTATAGGTGGTGGGGGAGGTCGGTAGCAGCAGGATGTCCACCTTCGTCCACTCAACCTTCGTCTTCTGCCGCAGCGCTTCGAGCTTGTATTTGCCCTCGAAAGCGGCGACAGCGTCATAGGCCTTGGCGCCTTCGATGATCGTGCGTACAGTCGGGTCGAAATCATCCGCGTTGCTCGTCATGAAGTCCTTGACAGCCGCCAATCGCTCGGCGATCCAAGGCCCATTGTAGAGCAGCTCGGCCGCCTGCCGGAACGGTGCATAGTCGAAGGGGACAATGATGGCACCCAACGACTTGGCGCGTTCAATGGCCGCGTCATAAAGCGCCTCGACATCCTGGTTGCCGAAGAATTCCCGTTCGGCACCGTCGAGCACGCCGATCCTGAGGCCGGACGCGGGCAGGTTTGCGGGGGCGGCTTCGCGCGAAAAGGGATCGGCAGCGTCATAGCCTTCCATCACTTTGCGGATCGCCACGCCATCGCCCACGGTGGCGGCGAAGACGGTGACGACATCGACGCTGCGGCAGGCCGGCACGACGCCGACATTCGGCACCAGACCAGGCGTCGGCTTGATGCCGACGAGATTGTTGAAAGCGGCCGGCACGCGGCCGGAGCCTGCCGTATCGGTGCCGAGCGCGAAACCGGCGAGACCTGAAGCGACGGCAACGGCCGAACCGGAACTTGAGCCGCCCGATACATAGGCCGGATCGAAGACCGAGCGCGGCGCGCCAAAAGGGGACCGCGTCCCGTTGAGCCCGGTGGCAAACTGGTCGAGGTTGGTCTTGCCGATGACAATGGCGCCTGCTGCCTTCAGGCGAGCAACGACCGTTGCATCCTCGTCTGGATGATAGGCATAGGCAGGGCAGGCAGCCGTCGTCGGCAGGCCCGCAGCGTCGATGTTATCCTTCACCGCGAAGGGCACGCCCCAGAGCGGCAGACTGTTTGGCTCGGGTGCACGTACCAGCAGGTCACGAGCGGCAGAGCGCAGGTCCTCATCCGGCGTGGCGGTGATAAAAATCGCCGGGTCTTTGCAGGCGGCGCGCCGCGCGATTATGTCCTCAACGAGATCGAGCGGTGTGAGGCCGGATTGATAGGCGGCGCGAAGGCTTGAAAGATCGAGAATAATCGGCAGCATTTCAGCAGTTCTCCAGAACGACGATGATATCGCCGGCTTTGATATTTCGACCAGGCCCGGCACGCAGATCGTGGACACGTCCGGCGGCGTGGGCAGTGACCTTGATTTCCATTTTCATGGATTCGATGATGGCAACCGTCTCGCCGGCAGCAACGGTCGCTCCCGGCTCCACCATGAGTTTCCAGATATTGCCCGGAACGCTGCTAGCGACGCCGAAGCAGCCCGCTGGAATATCGCCATCAAGGCTTTCTCCGAGACTTTCGTCGCTGACGAAGCTGTCGAGACCGGTGTCCTTCCAACTTTGCCGCTCGGCGTCGAAAGCCGCCTGTTGCGTCGCCTTAAAGCGGTTGATCGACACGGCATTCGCCTGCAGTTCTTTCTCATAGGCAGGATAGGAGAATTCCGTTTCCTCGATCTTCACCGGATAGCCGCCATGCGGGAAGGCGGCGCGGGCCTCCGTCAGTTCCCCGTGGCTGACAGGGAAGAAGCGGATCTGGTCGAAGAAATCGAGCAGCCACGGCTTGCCCTTGGCGAATTCGGGCGTGTGCCGCCAGGTGTTCCAGACCTGAATGGTGCGGCCGAAGAGCTGATAGCCGCCCGGACCCTCCATGCCGTAGATGCACATATAGGCGCCACCGATACCGACGGCATTTTCGGGTGTCCAGGTGCGGGCCGGATTGTATTTCGTCGTCACCAGCCGATGGCGGGGATCGATCGGGGTCGCCACCGGCGCGCCGAGATAGACGTCGCCAAGTCCGAGCACGAGATAGCTGGCATTGAAGATGATGTCGCGCACCGCCCGCTCGTCGGCCAGCCCATTGATGCGGCGGATGAATTCGATATTCGATGGGCACCAGGGCGCGTTGGGCCGCACCAGTTCCTGATATTTGCGCATCGCGAGCTCCGCGTCGGGATCATTCCACGACAGCGGCAGATGTACGATGCGGCTCGGCACTTTGACATCATGAGGCGACGGCAGCGTGGCCTCGATCTCGGCCAACAGGCCAAGTAGGCGGCGCCGTGTCAATGTCGTGCCATCATAGTGAATTTGCAGCGAGCGTATGCCGGGCGTGAGGTCGATCATACCAGGCAAGCTGGCTGACAAAACTGCCTGCATCAGGACATGTACGCGCAACCGAAGCGCGATGTCGAGTGTCATAGGACCGTATTCGACCAGCAGATTGTCCTCGCCCTGCCGGCGGTAGACGACGGAGACGGGTCCATCGTCGTGACGCCCGATGATCGCCGAGCCCGCATCGACGGGATTGTGGATCGCCGGTCCGGCAATCGGGTCTTCCGCAGGTTTGACGGGCCGGAAGCGGATCGTGTCACCCGGTTTGAATTGCCCCATTTTCCACTGCTCGTCACGGGCAATCACCGCCGGGCACACGAAACCGCCGAGGCTCGGACCATCAGGGCCGAGGATGATCGGCATATCGCCGGTAAAGTCGATCGCACCGATCGCATAGGCATTGTCATGCAGGTTGGATGGGTGAAGACCCGCCTCGCCACCGTCGCTGCGCGCCCATTTTGGCGCTGGGCCAATCAGGCGTACGCCGGTGCGGGCACTGTTGAAATGCACCTCGTAGGCGGTAGAGAACAAGGTGTCGATGTCGCCCGGTTGAAAGAAATCCGGTGCACCATGGGGCCCGTACAGGACGCCGACGCTCCATTCGCGCGTGAGTTCGGCAGGTTCGCTTGCAGGCTCCGCCGGCGTGGCAGGCACTTGTCGCGCAAGGTGCAGTACATGTCCGGTTTTGAGCGCGCCGGTGGCGTTGCCGCCGAACTGGCCAAGACCGAAGGTAGCACGTGAGCCGAGCACAAGGGGGGCTGCAAGGCCCCCTGCGACCGCGAGATAGGCGCGCTGGCCGTGGCCCTCGATGGTCCCGATGGAGAGCACCTGCCCCGCATGAATTGTCACAGCCGTGTCATGCGGCAGCTGTTTACCTTCGCAGGTCATCGGCATGTGCGATCCCGCGAGCGCAATCACCGTATCGGTGTAGAACCGCAGCGTTGGACCGGACACGGTCAGCTCCAGCGAAGCGGTCGTGTCATCGTTACCGACAAGACGATTGGCATGGCGGAAGGAGCGGTCGTCCATCGGCCCGCTCGGCGGCACGCCGACATGCCAGAGGCCGAGGCGACCGGGCAGTTCCTGGAGACTGGACTGCGCCCCCGGCGACAGGACTTCGATGACATCCGGCACGAAGGCAAAATCGCGTAGTGCCGTAGTTGCCACCTTGCCGCTCGCGAGAAGCTCGGAAGTGGCGATTTCCCGAAGATAGTCGAGATTGGTCTCGATCCCTGTGATCGACGTCGCGGCAAGGGCTGCCTGAAGTTTTGTGATCGCCGCCGCGCGGTCTTCCGCTTTTACGATCAGCTTTGCCAGCATCGGGTCGTAGAATGGCGTCACTTCCGTGCCTGTTTCGATCCAGTGGTCGGTGCGGGCGCCTTCGGGAAACAAGACCTCCGTCAGCAGGCCGGCACTCGGCCGGAAGTCGGCGTGCGGCATCTCGGCATAGACACGGACTTCGATCGCAGCGCCCCTGGGCATCAGGAGCTCGGCGCCCGAAAGCACATCCTCGCCTGCGGCCTGCCGGATCATCCACTCGACGAGATCGATGCCGAAGACGGCTTCGGTGACCGGATGCTCCACCTGCAGCCGCGTGTTGACCTCAAGGAAGTAGAACTCCTCTCGCGCCGGATCGTAGATGAATTCGACCGTGCCGGCCGAGGCATAAGACACCGATCTACCCAGATCGATCGCCGCCTTGTGCAGCCGCGCCCGTGTCGCAGGCGAAAGGCCCGGTGCTGGCGTTTCCTCAACGACCTTTTGGCTGCGACGCTGCAAAGAACAATCCCGCTCGCCGAGCGCCACGACCTTGCCTTTTCCGTCGCCGAAAATCTGCACCTCGACGTGGCGGGCATCGGCGACGAAGCGTTCGATATAGACGCGGGCGTCGCCGAAGCTGGCGCGCGCAGTGCGCTGTACGCTCTCGAAGGCCGACTTGAGCGCTGCGGCATCCGCGCATAACTGCATGCCGATGCCGCCTCCGCCGGCCGTCGATTTCAGCATAAGGGGATAGCCGAGCGTTTCGGCTGCGGTAAGAGCGCTTTCGGCGCTTTCTAGAAGGCCGCTGCCCGGCAGAAGCGGAACACCACTCGATTTCGCCAGCTCGCGTGCGGTGTGTTTAAGCCCGAAGGCAGAGAGATGCTCCGGGCGCGGACCGATGAAGGCAATGCCTTCAGAGGCGAGCCGTTCGGCAAACCCGATGTTTTCCGATAGAAAACCATACCCCGGATGCACCGCCTCTGCACCCGTCGCCTTGCAGACGGCGATGACGGCATCGATGTTCAGATAGCTTTCGGCGGCTGGCGAGGGGCCAAGGTGCATGGCTTCATCAGCCAGACGCGTTGCCATGGCGAACCGGTCGGCGTCGGAATAGACGGCCACGGAGGCGATGCCCATTGTCTTCAATGTCCGGATGATTCGGACGGCGATCTCGCCGCGATTGGCGATAAGGACCTTTTTGAACATGCTCAGGCCCCGATGTGCGTAACAGCATCCCAGATGAGCACGCGGATTGGCGTCGGATCGAAGCCGTTGCAGGGATTGTTGATCTGGGGGCAGTTGGAGATGACGCAGAGCACATCCATCTCGGCCACCAGTTCGACATAGTCGCCTGGTGCAGAGATGCCGTCGACGATGGTCATCTTTCCGTCGGGGCTGATAGGCACGTTCATGAAGAAGTTTATGTTCGGCACGATGTCGCGCTTGCTCATCCCGTGTTTCGAAATTTCGAGCACGAAATTGTCGCGGCAGGCATGGAGGTATTTCGCGCCGTGGCCGAAGCGCACCGTATTGCTCTCGCAGGAGCAGGCGCCGGCCGATGTGTCATGCCGGCCGCAGCTGTCGGCCGTCATGGTCAGCATGACATTGCCTTCGTTGGAGATGAGTTTCGTGCCGATGCCGACATAGGCGCCGGTCTGAGCGCGCATCGTATCCTGGTTGGAGTAGCGCTCGGCAAAATCATCGGCGCGGTAGAACAGCGTATCGATCGCTTGCTGGCCATAACTGTCCTCAATGCGGATCGTCTGGCCTTTGCGGACGACGCCCGACCACGAGGCTTCGGCAGGGATGAAGTGATCCTCGACAGCATTTTCGAGGCTGCGGGGAGGGCAGGTTGGGGCGAAATCGGTCATGGTTCTCTCCCTTACGCCAGCATCATCGTATTGTTTTGAAAGCCGCGGATGGCTTCGGCAGTTGCCGTGCGGCAGAGATCATCGGCCGCTGGCGCCGCAGCACGGAAGCGGGTGACGATCACCGGCTTCGGCTGGTAGATCGGGTCCGGATCGAGCGGATGCGGGCAATTGGAAAAACCGACCAGCATGTCCATCTCGGCGCGTAATTCGGCATAGTCGCCGCTGTTGGAGCGCTTGCCGCGCCATGCGAAGCCGCCAGCATAATCGACGCTGACGGGGGCAAAAAGATTGAGCACGCCGGCAATGTCTCGCCGGTCGAGCCCGAGCTTGCAGGCAACAAGAATGAGGTTGTCGCGGGTATTGCGGGTTTTCACACCGGGATATTTGGCCGCATTCGAGGCGGCCGTCGAACCGCCCATCAGGCAGTCATTGGCGCCGGAACTGTCCTCGATCAGCGAGAACATCACCCGCCCCATATCGGAGAATATCACCCGGCCCTTGCCGAGCGCCGTCGTCCACTGCATCTTGACCGTGTCGACCAGGTTGATCCGCTCACTGGTGTCATGGGCGTTCCAGGCGACCAGTGCCACGGTCGAATTGCTCTCGGCCTGATCGATGCGGATCGCTTCCCCGCGCAGCAATTTCGTGGACCAGTACCAACTGCCCGGAATGGTCTCCTGATGGATGATCGCATCGGCCGAGATCGGCAGCGCCGGCAGCGGACTGGGGGCCGGCAATGCCTTGGGCGCGAATTCCAGGCCCTTCTTCTGATGGTCCTCGTAGCGCGCGCGATTGGCGGCGATTTCTTCGGGCGAACGTCGGATATGCATCATCACTTTTCTCCTGATGGTGCCGGGCCGTCCCGGTATTGCCCCAGGGAAACGACCGGGTCGTCCCGGTCGGGGCCGTAGATCGAATTCTGGCCGGCAAGCCGCGGCGGCCATATGGAAATGTCCCGTGTGATAGTGGCGCCGTAGCGCTGCTTCTCCTCCGGTCGGTCGCGCGGGCGCTCGAAGGCGACGACACGGGTAGCGAGCGTGAAGGCCTCTCGCATGTCATGGGTAACCATGAC
The DNA here is from genome assembly GCF_000816845.1 of Rhizobium gallicum bv. gallicum R602sp. Taxonomy (NCBI): domain Bacteria; kingdom Pseudomonadati; phylum Pseudomonadota; class Alphaproteobacteria; order Hyphomicrobiales; family Rhizobiaceae; genus Rhizobium; species Rhizobium gallicum. The sequence continues at coordinate 301,501 of NZ_CP006880.1, forward strand.
GACAGTCATCTGCGTTTCGTCCCAAAGCCGTTTCATGAGTGTGTGGATCTCGGCGCGCATGCCGGGATCGAGCGCGCCGAAGGGCTCGTCGAGAAGCAGGACCTTGGGCTTCATGATCAGCGCCTGTGCCAGGGCGAGCCGTTGCTGCATGCCGCCGGAAAGCTGCGCCGGATATTTGGTTTCCGCCCCGGAAAGGCCGACTTCCGCGATAAGCTGCCGTGCTTCCCCGATAGCCGCCCGCCGCGCCGCGCCGAAAAGCTTTGCCTTGAATTTCGAGGCCATCAATTCCTTGCCGAGCAGGACATTGGCGAGCACCGTAAGATGCGGAAAGACCGAATAGCGTTGGAAGACGACGCCGCGATCCGGACCCGGTTCGGCAGACAGCAGTTCGCCATCGAGCAGGATCGTGCCCCTGGTCGGCTGTTCCTGGCCAAGCAGCATGCGCAGGAAGGTCGACTTGCCGCAGCCCGAGGGCCCGACGAGTGCGACGAATGCGCGGGACGCGACGGTCAGCGATACCTTTTCCAGCACGATCTGATCGCCGTATTCCTTCCAGACATTCTTGATGATCAGCTCGCTCATCCCTGCTTCTCCAATTCGGACCAAGGGAAGGCGGCGATGCGGATACGGTCGAGGACGAAGTTAGTCATGACGGCAAGCAGAGTGATCCAGACGACATAAGGAAAGATCACGTCCATGGAAAGGTAACGCCGGACGAGGAAGATGCGGTAGCCGAGCCCGGAATCCGAGGAAATCGCTTCCGCGGCAATGAGGAAGAGCCAGGCAGGACCGAGCTGCAGCCGCACGCAGGTGATTAGTCGCGGAAGTATCTGTGGCAGCACGACGCGAAGCGCGATCTGCCATGACGACCCGCCCAGCGTCTCGGCCTTGACGATCTGCTCGCGTGGAAGCTCCAGCGCCTTCAAGGCCAGATCGCGGACCATGATCGGTGCGACACCGATGACGATCAGTGCGATTTTTGAGGCTTCGCCAAGACCCATGACGATGAAGAGAATGGGCAACAGCGCCAGTGGTGGCACCATCGATATCACCGCAACGAGCGGGGCGAGCAGCGCACGCAAATAGGGCAGCATGCCAATCGCCATGCCGATCAGCAGCGCCGTCACGGTCGAAATGCCGAGACCTGCGAAAAGCCGGATCAGGCTCGCGGCCGTGTCGGACCACAGCAGATAGTCGCCTGTGCGCACATCCGGCAGAAATGCCAGCCGGTTGATGGCCTCGGCAAACCCCACAAGATTGGGTAACAGCTTGTCATTGGCGTTTTCGGCGAGGCGCGCCGCCGATCCCGCCGCGTAGGCGACGATCAGCAGCACGAAGGGAAGAAGCATGAGGGCAAGCTGCGCACCCCGGCTCGGCCTGGTGTTAATCCAGCGCATGGATATGGCTCCGCTGATAAAGGGGAAGAAGGCGGTGCGGAGACCCCGCACCGCCGACCGGTGCGATGCTCAGAGCGAACCGTCGGCCGCGGCCTTCATATAGGTTTCCATGAAGCGCAGCTTGACGTTGCCGTTGTCGCCGAGAACCTTGCCGTCCGGCATTTCAATGCCAATGACATCTGCCGACGCGGCGCCGCTGCCGAGCAACCCTTTTTCGAAAAGGAAGTTGCGTACGCGATCCATCGTCTTCGGCAGACTCGGCGACACCGTAAACGCCACCGCGTCGGCTGGCCTGTCGAACAACTTGGTGGCGGCAACCTGGGCTTCAAAGCCCTTCCGATCGGTTCCTGACGCGGAGCCCATCGCTTCGCGCGCCGCCCTGCCATCGTCGGTTTCCGCGGTCATAAGCGCCGCTGTCTCGTACCAGATGCCGGCGAGCGCCTTGCCGAAATCCGGATTGTCCTTCAGCACGTCAGTATTGGCGACCATCAGGTCGACGATCTCGCCGGGGATTTGCGAGCTGTCGAAAACCTTCTTGGCCGAGGGATCTTCGAGAATGGTCGCAACGAGTGGGTTCCAGGTTACGACTGCCGAGACATCCGCCGTCTTGTAGGCGCCGACCATGTCGGCATCGGAGGTGTTGACAACCTTCACATCCTGTTCTGTGAGCTTGAGGCTTTCAAGCGCCCTGGCGAGCAGATAGTGCGAGACCGAAAACTCGACAAGATTGACGTTCTGGCCCTTTAGATCAGAAAGACTTGCTTTGTCCTTGAGGATGACAGCGTCGTTGCCGTTGGAGAAGTCGCCGACGATGACGGCCGTCGTATCAACACCGCCGGCTGCCGGAATAGAGAGACCGTCCATGTTGGTGAGTGTTACAGCGTCGAAAGCGCCGGCGGTGTATTGGTTCATCGACTCGACGTAATCGTTGAACTGGGTGACTTCGATCGTGATGCCATACTTATCAGCCCATTTCTTCACGATGCCCTTGTCAGCTGCGTAACCCCACGGCATCCAGCCGACATAGATCGACCAGGCGACCTTGAAGTCGGTTTTCGGCGTCGCGAATGCGGTTGACGCTGTGCTGAAAGCCAGCGAAGCCGCCAGCGCGGTGATGGAGAGCATTTTCGAAAAAGTCTGCATAGAAATTCCCCTTTTTGCTTTTCTTCAAAAAAGGGATTGGCATAGACCATCGCACCGCCAATCCCTTGGCTAACGAGGTCTCCCGGGCTTTTCTCCCGCCGTGCACCCGGCGGGATGTCTCCCCAACCGGTGGTAGCTCTCGGACCAGCGCGCTTTTTGAAAGCGCCGGAACCCTAGCCACCAACTCTATGACTCCACACGCAAGCTGCGTGCCAATTGTTAAGATATGATTTTGCTTAAATGTTTCCGAAAACAAAAGCCTTGGCCGCGTAAGCTGCATGCGCTTGCCCATTCCTTGGGCGCGCCCTGCCTCAAAAGTCATCAGAGAAGGGCGTCACTCTTAAACAATACCGACATCTGATTAGGCGGCGCTCCGGTAATCGTTCCACGAGATCTTGAGTTCCATGCAGAGGGCCTCCGTCGCTTGCGGAGTCAGATTGCAACACTGGGGCCTGAAATCGTTTCTCGCGATGAACGTGCCCGTCGCCGTCAACTTATAGGATTCAGCGTTCTCGAATCGGCTGATCTGTGGCGAAAGTAACCTGTCGCGTTTACATGATGCTCCGCTTGTAAGATTGGCCAACGTCATCGTCATAAACGGTGAGTCGGCCGATGAGTTCAGGCTGCGGCGAGACGCTCAGCCTGCTCCTTCGGAGTCAGCGTGGCGCGCATTGCACGTTTGAGCCATTCCTCTTGCGCCACGCGGCTGCGCAGTGGCTGCAGAAGGTTGAAACCGGGTATTCCCCTGGTGCGCAGTTACGCCAAGCCGGCCTTGCGAAGCCCGTCGACCACCAACTCGAAATCCGCTGGGTTCTTGTAGGGCAGCACTTTGCGACGGTATTCCAGGGAATAGTCGGGATTGACCCGGAGCACCTCCTGCCAAGCTGCGCGGGCCTCGTCGAAACGGCACAGATGGCCATAACTGGAAGCCAGAAGCGCGCGAGAAACATCGGTAACGGGATTGCGGGTCAGCCGCTCTTTCAGCAAGCCAACTGCCTGTTCGTACCTTCCTAGTTGAAACGACGCCAATGCCTGGAAGTGCAGGAGCACATCGGGAAAGTAAGGGTTCAAGACCTTCGCCTCATCGAAATGCTTGAGCGCCTCGTCGGGCCTGCCCGAGTAGTACAGCGCCTCGCCGAGGCTGACGTGCCCTTCAGCGAAGTTCGGATTGAGGATTATCGCATGCTGGGCCTCGCTGATGGCCATGTCGTGCCGTCGCGAATACAATTCGACGATACTCAGCGCCCAGTGCGCCCTAGGATCGCGATCATCCAGCGCTACCGCCCGCCTCGCAAGCTCTTCCGCTTGCTCGCGCGAACTCGGCGGTGACGGGCTCCATCCGTTCAAGTAGTCGAGTACGTGGGTAAGGGCCAGAAACGCGTGGGCTGAGGCGAAATTCGGGTCCAGCTCGATTGCACGTTGCAAAAGATCCCGGGCGGCGATGTTCGTCTCCTTCGTCAACCGGTGCCACAGCTCTCGGCCACGTAGGAAATAGTCATAAGCCTCCACGTTGCCAGTGTGTTCTGGCGCCATCCGCTGCCGGTCGCCTTCCGTCAGATTGATGGCCAGCGCATCCACGATCTGCTGAGTGACATCGTCCTGAACTGCGAATATGTCGGTCAGGTCGCGATCGAAGCGCTCCGCCCACAGATGGCCACCCGAGGCTGCGTCGATAAGCTGGGCGGTGATCCGTACCCTATTGCCGGATCTACGGACGCTGCCTTCCAGCACGTAGCGTACACCGAGGTTTCTGCCGACCTCCTGCACGTGGACGTTCTTGCCCTTGAAGGTAAACGACGAATTGCGGGCGATGACGAAGAGCTGTGGGAGCTTTGAGAGAGCCGTGATGATGTCTTCCGAGATTCCATCGGCGAAATACTCCTGCTCGACATCACCGCTCATGTTGGCGAAGGGTAGCACGGCGATCGACAGCTTCGGCGGCGGTACCGTCGCCAGCCGACTTGTCGCGGATTCGGAATTCGCGGTTGCCTTTGCCTCGGCGGTGCCGACACGCAGCGAATACACCCGGATCGGCTCGGCGATGTTCTTGAGCTTCGTGTTGCCGAGATCGCTGACTGAGAGGTCAAGCCGCGCCTTGACCTGACGATAGGCATCCTCGGATAGGCAGATGGCGCCAGGCGCCGCGACGCCCTCCAAACGCGACGCGATGTTGACGCCGTCACCCATTAGATCACCGTCGCTTTCCTCGACTACGTCGCCGAGGTGAATTCCGATCCGGAACTCGATGCGGCGCTCCTGCGGCACGCCGGCGTTGCGCTCGAGCATGCCATTCTGCACTTCCATGGCGCAGCGCACGGCGTCTACCACACTGCGGAACTCGACCAGCGCCCCGTCCCCTGTGCGTTTGATCACGCGTCCGTTGTGCACGGCGATGGTCGGATCGATCAGGTCGCTGCGCAGTGCCCGCAACCTCGCCAAGGTACGTTCTTCGTCTGCGCCAGTCAGCCGGCTGTACCCGACCACGTCGGCAGCCAGGATCGCGGCTAGCTTCCGGTTCTCGCTCATCGAGCCATCTCCCTAGTCGCCATAATAACACGAAGACACAGGGAAGGAGGAAAGTTCGGTGTTCCAGCGTGCCGGTGGGTGAGATCCAGGCTCGCCATCTGTTCAGCCTCATGCCTGAAAGCTCACGATGCTGAACACCGATCGCGAGGCGCGCTTGACGGGCCGGATCTACAGCCTTCGAGGGTGACAGGGGACGCCGGCCCCACACTCATGTTTGGGGAACACTGAGCAGGTGACGAGATCTGTGTGGCCGAAACCCTTAGAGTAGTCGAGCACGGAGATGACTGTCGGCAAGCAGATTAGCCAGAAGCACCGGGAGCTGGAGGCGCTTTCTAACAAGCTCGCCAAGTATCATCCACTATAAGCCGCGCAGGGTTGCTGCACTACTTTGCAATAGCAAAGGTGGCCCAGATCGTTCCAGATCCGAAGGTAACTGGCATGTAGCCGACACTTCCAGGTTGACGAGATGACGGGCGATGCCGAATTCGCCGTAGATGCCGTTGCCTCCGAGCATGTCGCGGGCGCCGCCCCGCGGCGCCGACGGCGAAATTCGGCTTAGCGCTTTTTGTGTAGACGCCGGCGATATCCCAGAAAGTTCGCCGCCCGCCTAGGGTAATCCATTGGCTAAGTTGTTCCCGGACGGTTTGTTTTGCGCCACTCTTCGTACTCTCCGCGGGCATCGTCATGCAGCGGATAGTAGCGCTGCAACGACCCGCCTTCCATGAGCTTCAGCCGAGAGAACTCCTCCCAATCGTGATGCTTTTGCGATTCTTCGATTACCTGCGAGGCCATTGCGACTGGAAGCACCACCACCCCGTCATCGTCGGCGACGATGATGTCTCCGGGGACTACCGTGACACCGCCGCAGGCAATCGGAACGTTGACGGCGTTGGGATAGATGCTGGTCTGCACATGATAGTTGGGCGTCCAGCCACGCAGCCATAGAGGGAGATCCAGCTTCTCGACATTGGGCCGATCGCGCATGCACCCATCGATCACGATGCCGGCACCGCCTCTGCCTTTGAAATACGTCGACATCATGTCGCCGAAGACGCCCGAGCTCATGTCGCCGCGCGCGTCGACCACGACCACATCGCCCTCCTGCACGTGATAAAGAACATGGCGGTGCAACTGCGTCTCCGGATCTGCATATTCTCCCTCGGTGAAGAGGTCCGGCCGCTGCGGCATGAATTGGAGCGTCAGGGCCGACCCGACGATCGACTTCCCGCGATTCTGCGGCACGGGACCGACCATGTGCGGATTGCGGAAGCCCATGTGGCCAAGCGTGCCGGAAACCGTCGCGGCGCCGATTTCCTTCAGTGCGTCGATCAGCTCTTTGGGCGGTCGCGTAATGTCGGGCGTATGCATCATTCTAGGCTCCGGTGGATGAAACTACCAGTTTGTGACAGAACCGTCGCGGCGCTTCAGGTGAGGCGCTTCCCAGAAACGAAAGCTCTCCGCCTCGACCGCCTCTTCGTTGACCTCGACGCCGAGCCCTGGCAGATCGCTGACCGGATAGTCGGGGCCGTCAAGCCGTGGTTGCACGGGGAAGAATTCGGAATTATCGAAGCCCAGGTTTGCTTCGGGCGCCCTGGTCTCGAGCCAAGCGAAATTCGGTACCGCGGCGGCGAGATGGATGGTCGCGGCCGTGCAGACTGGGCCGAGGGGATTATGGGGCATCAGGTCCACGTAGTGCGCCTCGCTCCAACCAGCGACCTTCATCGCTTCGGTGAGCCCGCCAACATTGCAAACATCGAGCCGGTTGAACTGATGGATGCCACGCTCGATGTAGGGAAGGAACTGCCACTTGCTGGCAAATTCCTCGCCGATGGCGAACGGGATGTCGGTCATCGTGCGCAGGGATTCGTAGGCCTCCGGCGTCTCGTCTCGTATCGGCTCCTCGAGGAAATCAAGCACGCCACGGCCGAGCTTGCTACAGAAGCTCGCCGCCTCTGCCACCGACAGTCGATGGTGATAGTCGATGCCGAGGACGACGTCGTCGCCCAGCGCCTCGCGCGCCTTGTTTAGCATAGTTGCGGTAGCGCCGATCGACTGGCGCGGCTCAAAGATGTCCTTGCTGTTTTGCCCGATGGGGAAGAAGCGGATCGCCTGCCAGCCTTGTGCGCGTAATTCGCGGGCTCGTTCGATGGCAACATCGCCCTCGGCCTCGTCACCGGTCGAGGCGAAGGTCGGAATGCGGTCGCGCTGCTTGCCGCCGAGCAGTTCGTAGGCCGGCACCCCCAGCGCCTTGCCCTTGATGTCATGAAGGGCAATATCGATGGCGGAAATCGCCGCCTGCAGAACGCGCCCGCCTTCGAAGTATTGGCTGCGATAAACTTCTTGCCAGATCCGACCAATCTGCATCGGGTCGCGGCCGATGAGAAACTCGCGATAGTGCTCGATCGCGCCGACCACAGCCTTCTCGCGACCGCTCAAGCCGCTCTCGCCCCATCCGAAGATGCCGTTGTCGGTCTCGACCTTGACCAGCATCTGGTTGCGCGTTCCTACCCATACCGGATAGGGCTTGATAGCGCTGATCTTAAGCTTCTTAGTCATCCACACCCTCGTTTCAGACGCATCGGCTCTGTCTCAGTTGGCCTTAAGGGCCATTTCTGTTTCGCCGTCGAACAGATGCATCCGCTCCTGGTCGAACTCGAGCCAAATCTGTTCGTCGGGCGCGACGGCAATGGTCGGCGGCACGCTGACGTTGATGATGGCGCCAGACAGAAACGCCTGAACGAAGGTGACGTCTCCGGTCGGCTCCACAGTGTAGGCCTTGGCAGGAATGCTCCCTGGCACCGCACTCTTGTGCAGCTTGATCGTCGAGTGACGTGCGCCGAGCACGACTTTCTTGGTGGTTGCCCTCGCGACCTTCTGCGCGTTGTTTGGCGAAAGATCGAGGCGCCAGCCCTCCGCGCTGGTCAACACAGTGTTGCCGCTTTCCGTTGATGTCTCCAGCGGAACAAGGCTCATCGCCGGGCTGCCGACGAAGCTGGCGACGAACATGTTCACCGGATGGGCAAAGACCTGCGCCGGCGAGTCGTATTGCTGCAGGTAGCCGCCGTTCATCACCGCCATTCTGTCGGCCATGGTTACCGCTTCGAGCTGGTCGTGCGTCACGTAGATGATCGTCGCCTTGAGGTCCTGATGGAAACGCTTGATCTCCGACCGCATCTGCACGCGCAGCTTTGCGTCGAGGTTGGAGAGTGGTTCATCCATCAGGAATACCGCCGGATCGCGAACGAGGGCACGGCCCAGGGCCACGCGCTGCTGTTGCCCGCCCGAAAGTTCGCGCGGCTTGCGCTCGAGCAGCTGCGTCATGTCGAGCACTCGCGCTGCTTCCCTGACCTTCTTGTCGATCTCGTCCCTTGGCAGTTTGCGCATCTGCAGCGGGAAAGCCAGATTTTTATAGACCGATTTTTGCGGATAGAGCGCGTAGTTCTGGAACACCATTGCGATGTCCCGGTCCTTGGGGTCGAGGTCGTTGACCACCCGATCCCCGATGACGATGTCGCCAGATGTGATGGGGATCAGCCCCGCTACAAGATTGAGCGTGGTTGTCTTACCGCAGCCTGAAGGGCCGACGAGCGCAACAAATTCGCCGTCATTGACCGTCAGCGAAACATCGTTGACAGCTTTGAAACTGCCATAGGTCTTGACAAGATTTTTGAGGACCACGTGGGCCACCGGCAACTCCCTAGTTCTTGACTGCGCCTTCTGTTAGGGCGCGTACGAAGTATCGTTGCAGGACGAGGAACAGAACCACGACGGGCACGCTCATCATAAAGCTGGCCGCCATCAGGCCCGGAAAGTCCGTCGTATTTTCCGAGAAGAAGCGCTGGATGCCGACCGGCAGTGTCAGCTGCTCGTTCTTGGAGAGGAAGGTGTAGGCGTAGATGTACTCGTTCCACGCGCCGATGAAGGAATAGATCGCCGTGGCGATGATTCCCGGCGCCGAGAGCGGCATCACGATCAGGACAAAGGCCTGGAACCGCGTTGCCCCGTCGATGCGCGCGGCCTGCTCGAGTTGCACCGGGATGTTGTCGTAGAAGCCCTTGAGGAGCCAGATTGCCAGCGGCAGGCCGAATGTGAGGTAAGTGAGGATGAGCGACCCATGCGTGTTCACCAGCCCGATCGCGCGCATCAGGATGAAGAGCGGCACGAGAAAGATCACCGCCGGGAACATATTGCGAAGCAAGACGGCGAAGAACAGAAAGTTCCGGCCCGGGAAGGTGAAGCGGGAAAACGCGTAGGCCGCAGGAACCGCCACGATGACCGAAAGGATAGTCGTGGCAGTGGAGACGAAAAGGCTGTTCCAGAAGAAACGAAGGAAGTCCTGGCCGACGCTGTTTTGCGGATCGAGCAGTTTCTGGTAGCTGGCAAGGGTGGGTTGGTCCGGCCACCATTGCGGCGGGAATTGCAAGGCCGCGAAGCCGGACTTGATCGAGGTGATCAGCATCCAGATCATTGGTAATGCGGTGTAAAGCAACATGAACACAAGAAAGATGCGTCCGCCCCACCGCCACCCATCGATGCGGATGCGGCGACGCGCCTGGCCTGGAGGAGTAGTCTCGGCAATCGTGCTCATTCGCTCCCATCCTTCTGTTCGTTGCCGCTCAGCGCGCGGACGTAGAAGTAACCGAGCGACATCAGGATCAGGAACAGCAGCACCGAATAGGCCGATGCCACCCCCCAGCGCTGGCGGCCGAAGGCGAGTTCGTAAATGTGGGTGATCCAGATATGCGATGCATTCGACGGCCCGCCGCCGGTCATGATCCAGGGGATGATGAAAGAATTGAAGTTGGCCACTGCCAGCAGAAGGATCGTCACCGTCGAGACGTTTCTCAGGTGTGGAAAGGTGACGTGCCAGAACCGCTGCCATGCGTTGGCTCCGTCGACTTTTGCGGCGCGCAGCAACTGGTCGGGAACCGTCTGCAGGCCAGCCATCATCATGATCATGGCGAACGGAAACTCTCGCCAGATATTCACGACGATCAGCGAGGGCAGCACTGTGCTGACGCTGTCGATGAAATTCGGCGGCCGATCGCTCAATCCCAGGCCAACCAGCACCGCGCCAATGATCCCAAAGTCCGAATGGTAGATCCATTTCCAGATATAGGACGCGGCAACCGCGCTGATAACCCAGGGAATGATCAGGACGGCGCGCAGGATGGCGCGGCCGGCAAAGTCACGATGAAGTGCGAGGGCGCAAGCGAACCCCAGGACAAACGAGATGAAAGTCGATCCCGCTGTCCAGATAAGAGTGTTCGACGTAACCGTCCAGAACACCGGACTTTTGAGGATGGCGGTGTAGTTGTCGAGGCCGACGAAAATCTTGTCCCGAAGCTGCAGGCCAGGCGGTGTGTTGAAGAGCGACAGCTCGATCGTGTAATAAATAGGGTAGGCTATGACGATGAGCATCACGGCGATCGCAGGAAGCACGTATGCGTAGTCAGCGCGATGCTCCCAGATCTTTCGCAGCACGCCGGACCCGTCGGGTTGCAGTCGTCGGGTAACCTCGGCCTTCCCAGTCAAGATCGTCACTGTGCAGAGCCTCATCCTTGGGAACAAAACCGGCTGCGATCGATGCGCAGCCGGTCAGATCGTCGGACTTGGACTAGAGCCCACCGTCCATCAGCTCTTTGACCTTCTTGGCCGCGTCGTCCGCTGCCTGCTCGACGGTCATGGCCCCAGTCAGAGCATTCTGGAGCATGTCCGGGATGATGATGTTCATGATCTCGGGGGACTGTGGCAGTGCCGGGAACGGAATGCCGTAAGGCAGCATCGAGGTCGTGACATCAAGGAACTTGATGTTGTCCAGGCGTTCCTTCATCCATTTTGTCTTGAATCCGTTGAGGTTTCCCGGGTTCGAGCCGGCATAAGCCATCTTCAGTGACCATTCGGGGCTCGTCCACATGCAGATGATAGCTTTCGCCGCCGGCTCATCTACCTTGCCGCCCTCCACATATTCGGGCTTGAGGATGTGAATGTTTGAGCCGCCAAATACCACGGCACGCTTGCCGTCGGGACCAGTCGGGATCAAGCCGTACCGCATGTTGTCGATAACGGTCTGCGCCTTTTCCTTGTCCGTGTCCGTCGCCTTTTTCTGCAGGTCGAGCATAACGTCGTAATCAGATGGATGCGAGATCATCATGCCGAGCTGGCCAGCCAGAAAAAGGGGCTGGTTGTCTGCCTGCTGGTTCGTAAGCGCCGAAACCGGTACCGACTTGTCACGAACATACATATCGTAGGAGGCTTGCAAAGCCGCCTTGCTCTGCGGGCTATCGAGCTTGACCTCCTTATAGGTCGGGTCGGCGGTGGCCTCGTCGAAGACGCCGCCGCCATAGGCCCACAGCTGCGGCATGAAGCGGTAAGGCGTATTGCCGGCATTTTTGCGAGCCACGAGGCCGTAACCGGCAATGCCGAGCTTGTCGTGGATCTGCTTGGAATACTTGACGACGTCATCCCAAGTTGCTGGGGCCTTGTCCGGATCAAGGCCTGCACGCTTGAAGATGTCGGCATTCCAGATGAACGCCATCGTCTCGTTGTTGGTTGGAATGCCGTAGGTCACGTCCTCCCAGGTTACAGCCTTCATTGCGCCGGGCCAGAAATCCTCGGTCGCATATCCTACATCCTCGGGTTTGAGCGGCTGCAAATAGCCCTTTGAGGCGAACTCGGTGCCGCCCAGGATTTGCAGGCGGACCGCCATGGGCGCTGCATTGCCAAGGAGCGCGGTCCGGAACTTGTCCAGAAGGTCGTTATAGGTGAGGGCTTGTTCCTCAAGCTGGATGTTTGGATAGGTTTTGCGGAAGGTCGCGAAGAAATCCTTGTAATACTGGCGCAGGAGGTCGGGGTCACCCTCGAACACGCCCTGATACCAGAAAGTCAGTCGCCCCTTGTAGTCGAGCGGGGTGACCTTGGCGCAATCGGCCGCCGTGTCAAAATCCTGTGTGCCGGCAATGGAGCGCACATATTGCGGCGACCACTTGCTCAAGTCGACCGGCGCGCCCAGCGCAGACGCAGACGTCAACGATACCATCAAAGCAGTCGAGACAGTGCCGCGCAGGATGGCACCGCCGAGTGAAATCCTCGTCATAGGTATCCTCCAGGTTCTCCCATGCCGCTCTGCGTCGAAGCGAGCGGTCTTTGCTCCCCGGTCGCGGGATTTTCCACCCAATGTATCCCTTTGACCTTATCATACGTTTTCAGATCGTAGATTGCCTGTCAACTAGCAAAATCGTACATTGTTTACGGAAATCTCGTGTGATATCCGAGTAATATATGTATTGATTGGGGACAGCCTTGGCCGAAACAAGCGATTTTAAAGCACAGCCACCCGAAGGGATCGACGCTATCGGGGCCTCCAGCGAGGGCGCCTCGCTTTATCAACTGATTAGGGAAGACATCATCGAAGGGCGGCTCGCTGCCAACGAACGCCTTGTTGTCACCGATCTCGCCCGGCGCCACGGCACCTCGACCAACCCTGTGCGCGAGGCTCTGCAGCTGTTGCGCGGGGAGGGCTTTGTCACCTTCGTTCCCAACCGCGGAGCGCGCGTCCGGCCCATAGATCAGGATTTTGTTCGGGACATCTACGAGATAGGAGTCTTGATCGAGCCGGCACTGACGCGATGGTTCGTGAATATGGCCACCGTCGAGGACATTGCTGAACTCGAACGCATCCAAGGCTTGATCGAAGAGAACAACTTCGCCGACACGTTCAGGCACAGCGAGCTGGACACCGCCTTTCACACCGTAATGTACCAAAGGCACTACAATCGCCATGCCGCCGAGCTTTGGTGGAAGCATCGCGAAGTGCTTCGTGCCGTGAGCCGGCGTTTCAACTTCACGCTCGCCCGGCGTGCCGCAATCCTTAGCGAGCATCGCGAGCTCATCGCGCATGTAAAAGCGGGAAATGCGAACGAGGCAGGCGAGCTCATTGCACGCCATGTCGAGGGCTCCGGCCGGCACATCCTCGAACATATGCGTGCGCGTAACGCCGCTCGGGCAGGATAGAATACATGGCCTGGAATATCGTTATCCCGACCACTTCAGATAAAGGCAGTCGAGATGAAAATCACCTGCGTTCGGCCGTGGCTCATCAAGTCCGATGCTTCTTATTGGGGAGAGTATCTGTTCGTCGAAGTGACGACCGACGAGGGGGTGAGCGGCTGGGGAGAGATCACCACCACGACAAGGCTCGCCAATCGCGCCCTCTGCACGATCCTGAGACAGATCGGTGCCGCTGTGACAGGCGAGGACCCGGCGCGTATTGAGTATCTATGGCACAAGATATTCCGCAGTTTCACGTACATGGGCAGTCGCGGTGCCGCAGTCGAATGCGTGAGTGCCATTGACATAGCCCTCTGGGACATCCGAGGCAAGGTCTTGGGTAAGCCGATTTACGAGCTGTTGGGTGGACCGGTACGCGATGAAATTGCGCTCTACACCCATCCCAACCAGGCTAAATTTACCAGCAATGAGGCTGTGGTCCGCGAAATTCGAGACATCGTCGAGTCCGGCCACACTGCGCTCAAGTTCGATCCTTTTCCCCAACAAGGCCGCACCGCCGATGGACAGCCTCGCGAACAGCGCGATGGCTACCTCGATGGCAGCATGACCCGCAAGGATGAGCGCGAAGCCGCCGAACTCACGGCTCTGATCCGCGAAACGGCGGGCTCCGATGTCGACATCCTCATCGATGCGCATGGCCGGTTCGACGTTCCAACCGCCATTCGCCTTTGTCGGAGCCTCGAGGAAGCCGGTCAGATCGACTGGTTCGAGGAGCCCTGTCCACCGGAGAGCCTCAACGCTCTCAAACAGGTCCGTGAGAAGGTCAGCGCCGCTATCTCGTGGGGCGAGCGCGGCCACACGAAGTGGGATTTCGTGCCGGTGCTCGAAAACAGGCTCGCTGACTACATCATGCCGGACGTCACCTGGACCGGCGGCATTACTGAACTCAAGAAGATTTCTGCCCTATGCGAAGCCTACTACATCCCCGTCTCGCCGCATGACGCGGCAGGGCCGATCAACGTGGTAGCGGGAGCGCAGGTGATGATGACCGTTCCTAATTTCTACAAACTCGAAACGTCGGAGTGGAACCTGGGCAAATACGATCACCTCATCGACAGCCCACTCGATGTTTCGAACGGCAGCCTCAAGCTTACGCCGAAGCCCGGTCTCGGCGTTGAAATGAACCGCGACTACCTTCAAAGCCACGAGATAGAGCTGGATTAGCAACGCCCTCAGCCGCCCCAGCGTGCGCGGCGGCGAGCCACGCCGACCAAAACAAGGATAAATCATGCCAGAGGCATATGGAGCCGACGAGGCGCTCAATCGGGTGAACACGCATTCCAAGCCGACCGACCTTCGCATCACCGACATGCGGGTAGCCGAAATCGTCGGCGCGCCGTTCACCTCAGTGCTGCTTAAGATTTACACCAACCAGGGCATCGCCGGGCTTGGCGAAGTGCGCGACGGTGCCAGCGCCACCTACGCGCTGATGCTGAAGAGCCGGTTGCTTGGCGAGAACCCTTGCAACATCGATCGACTGTTTCGCCGGATCAAGCAGTTCGGCGGGCACGGCCGGCAAGGCGGCGGCGTATCGGCGGTTGAAATCGCGTTGTGGGATCTTGCCGGCAAGGCCTATGGCGTCCCCATTTACCAGATGCTCGGCGGCCGTTTTCGGGACAAAGTGCGCGTCTACTGCGATACCGACGCCACCGTGCCGAGCGGCACCGAGACCGGCAAGCGCCTCAAGCAGCGCATGGAGCTCGGCTTCACCTTCCTCAAGATGGATTTGGGACTGATGCAGATCGCGGATGTGCCCGGTGCGGTCGTGTTTCCTGCCGGATCACTGGAAGGGTACCGCGATCCTCCCAGTCGCGGGCCGCTGAAGACCATTGAAGATCGGCGTGTCCGCAATGCTGCGTACGATTTGCATAACGTCCAGCACCCGTTTACCGGCCTCCACTTTTCCGACAAGGGTCTCGACCTGCTTGAGCAATACATCGCCGAGGTTCGTGAGGTCATCGGCATGGATGTGCCGCTGGCGATCGACCATATCGGCCATATCTCGATGCAGAACGGCATTCGCCTTGCCAGGCGAATTGAAAAATACGTGCCAGCCTGGCTCGAGGATGTGATCCCATGGCAGTATACCGAACAATACCGACAACTGCAGGACGCCACCACGGTGCCAATCTGCACTGGCGAGGACATATACCTCAAGGAAGGCTTCGAGCCTCTGCTTAAGAGCGGTGGCGTCTCCGTTATCCACCCGGACCTGCTCACCAGTGGGGGCATCCTCGAGACCAAGAAGATCGGCGACATGGCGCAGGACCGTGGTGTCGCCATGGCCATCCACATGGCAGAAAGTCCAATCGCCGCAATGGCCGCTGCACATGTCGCGACCGCGACCGAAAATTTCATGGCGCTCGAATACCATTCAGCCGATGTCGACTGGTGGGACGATATCGTCACGGGCCTTCCCAAGCCGTTGGTGAAGAACGGCTTCATCACTGTTCCGGACAAGCCGGGCCTGGGAATTGACGACGTCGTCGACGAGGTGATCTCACAGCATCTGCAGCCGGGTGTCACCGGTATTTGGTCGCCTACGGATCACTGGGACGATGAGTATTCCTGGGATCGTACCTGGAGCTGAGGCGAAAAGGAACGAAGATGAAGATCACCGATCTCCGCTGCGCCGTTATCGGCAAACACCCGATCGTCCGCATCGTTACGGACGCGGGCCTTTATGGCTTGGGCGAAGTCGAATTCACCAAGTCCTACCTCAAGCCCTGGGTGCTGCATTTCCGCGAGGCGTTGGTCGGCGAGGACCCGACCGACGTCGAGAGAGTAATGTTGAAGATCCGCCAACGCGGCTCTTTCAAGCCGTACGGCGCGGCGGTGAGCGCTATTGAGCATGCACTGTGGGATATTGCTGGCAAGGCCGCAGGCGTGCCCGCCTATAAACTGCTCGGCGGCAAGGTGCGGGACAAGGTGCGGGTCTACAATGGTTCGATTCGCCAGAAACGCACGGGCGACCGGCCGGAAGATTACGCCGCTGACGTCAAATGGATGATGGAGCAGCCGCAGAACTTCTTCATGGTCAAGCAAGGAATCTCGTTCCACTCCAACATGAAGGACACTATCGAGGGCTTCCACTACGGCGTGACGCAGAAGAAGGCCGGGTATCACGGTGCCATGGATCAGGGCGTGATCAGCGAGCGCGGTTTCAATCACATGCTCGACTGCGTGATCGCGATGAAGGAAGTGCTGGGCGACAGAGTCAGCCTGGCACTCGACTGCGGCCCGGGCTGGATGCTGCCCGACGCGATTAAGTTCGCTCGCGCTGTCGAGAAGTACAATTTGATGTGGCTCGAGGACATGCTGACTGGCGACTACGTGCCGTGGGTCAATCCGCAGGCCTATCGGGAACTGACTACCTCCACCTCGACGCCAATCCACACTGGTGAGCAGATCTACCTGCGGCACAATTTCAAGGAACTGATCGAGACGCAGGCGGTACGCGTCATCGGGCCAGATCCAGCCGATGTTGGCGGCATTGCCGAACTCAAATGGGTCGCCGAGCACGCCTACATGCACTCGATCCTGATGGCACCGCACGGCACCGCTAACGGCCTGCTGGGCCTCGGTGCGTTGATCAATGTGTGCGCCACGTTGCCGGCAAATTACATCGCCTTCGAATATCCGACCGCCTCCGACCCCTGGTGGGAGGACCTGGTAATCGGCTTGCCGCCGCAGATCGTGAAGGACAGCATGGTGGACCTACTGGAAGCGCCGGGGCTGGGCCTCGATATCGACGCTGAAGGGGCCAGGAGATATCTCAGCGAAGAAGATGCGGGCTTTTTCGCCTGAACCTCCCTCCACCTGCGGTGTCCATCTTGTCGGGCGCCAGGTAATAGGGCTCGCCCTTGACTCCCGAGGGCTTACCGACTGAGCCGCGTTCAGCGCCCCGGCATGGCTTGCTTCCTGTCAGCCTGTCTGCGCACCCGCGCAAACTGCAGGCCGGCAATGCCAGCGGTCGCAGCAAGCGCCAGGCCGATCGGAATAAGGCTCGAGGGCTGGTCGGCCTTTCTGAGCACGGCGATGACGTCATATCCGACATCCAGGCCGATGCGTTTGGCATAGGAACCGAAATCGACATTGCTGATCATCAGCGTGTCGCCCGCTTGCGTGATGGTGAGACCGATGCCGCGCAGCCGCTCCAACGGTTCGCCTGGCTCGCCGAGCGGGACGTTTACGGTCTTGCGGACGTCGTCGCCCATCAGGTCTACACCCTCAACGACGAAATTAATGCGCCCATCGGCCGGCGTCTGCGCGACCGCCGTCAGGAACTCGCTCGCCGGCAATTCCTCGTAAGGCGGCGAGACCTGATTGAGCCACCAGTCCGGCCGAAACAGCGTAAAGCAGATTAGTAGCAGGGCCGCGCTTTCCCAAAGGCGGCTTTTCGTCACGAACCAGTTCATCGTCGCGGCAGCGAACAGCAGGATGGCAATCAACGAGACGGTCGCCACCAAGATCGTCTGGGGCCAGGTTTCGACCCCGATCAGCAGGATTGCTGGATTGAAGATGAAGACGAACGGCAGGATCGCCGTGCGCAACGAATAGAGCGCGCCCTGGAAGCCGGTGGCGATCGGATCCTCCTTGGAAATCGCCGCCGCCGCGAAGGCGGCCAGCCCTACGGGCGGGGTGATGTCGGCCATGATGCCGAAGTAGAAGACGAAGAGGTGGACCGCGATCAGCGGGATGGGCAATCCGGCCTGCGCGCCGAGATCCACCACGACTGGCGCCATCAGCGTCGCGACCAAGATGTAGTTTGCGGTGGTCGGGATGCCCATGCCGAGCACAAGGCTGATCGCGGCGATGAGGATCAGCATCAGGATGACGTTGCCGCCGGAGATGAACTCAACCAGTTCCGTCATCATCAGACCGAGACCGGTCAGCGTGATCGTGCCGACGACGATGCCGGCGGTGGCCGTGGCGATACCGATGCCGATCATGTTGCGAGCGCCGAGCACCAGCCCATCGATCAGGTCGTCCCAGGCAGCACGCACCGAGGCGGCGAGGTCTTCGTTGCGGAATATTGCCATCAGCGGCTTGCGCGTGGCGACGATGGCGAGGATCGACACGGTCGCCCAGAATGCCGAGAGGCCGGGCGACATCTGCTCGACCATCAGGCACCACAGAAGCACAGCGATCGGGATAAGAAAATCCAGCCCGGTGCGCGTCACGTCCCAGGCGCGCGGCAATTCCAGGATTGGCGCGTTCGGATCGTCGAGCGCGAGATCCGAATAGCGGGAGGAATACCAGACGGAGGCGATGTAGAGAGCTACGCCAGCGATTGCGAGCACCAGCGGCGCGGTCACACCGAAGATGGCCTTGATGGCAACGATGCCATAATAGACGATACACACGGCGAGAATGCTGCCGGACAGTCCCAGTCCCATCCGCAGCATCCGTTCCCTAGCCGGTGTCGGACGCTGCGGAATGGTCTTCAGGTCCATCTTTATCGCTTCCAGATGGACCATGTAGAGCAGCGCGAGATAGGAGAAGAGCGCAGGCAACAGCGCGTGCTTGACGATCTCCGAATAAGGAATCCCGACATATTCGACCATCAGGAAGGCGGCCGCGCCCATGACGGGCGGCATGATCTGGCCGTTGATCGAGGCCGAAGCCTCGATGGCGCCCGCCTTGACCCCGGAAAGTCCGGTGCGTTTCATCAACGGGATCGTGAAGATGCCACCTGAAACCACATTGGAGACGGACGAGCCGGACACGACACCGTTGAGAGCCGATGAAACCACGGCGACCTTCGCCGGGCCACCGCGCAAATGGCCGAGCAGCGCGATGGATATCTGCATCATCCAGTTGCCGGCGCCGGCCTTTTCCAGAAGCGTGCCGAACAGGACGAAGAGAAAGACGAAGCTCGTCGACACGCCAAGCGCGATGCCAAAGACGCCTTCGGTGGTTAGCCATTGATGATTGAGAAACTTGGTGAGCGATGCGCCACGATGCTGGATCACATCCGGCATAGACTGGCCGGCAAAGGTGTAGAAGATGAAGACGCAGGCCACGACCACCATCGGCAGGCCGAGAGCGCGGCGTGTCGCCTCGAGGAGCAACAGGATGCCGACGGTTCCGGTGACGAGATCGAGCGTGGTCGGCTGGCCGGGCCGGCCGGAAAGCTCGACATAAAAGAGAAACAGATAGGAACCGGCAAAGGCGCCGGCGACCGCCAGAACCCAGTCGAGCAGCGGCACGCGATCGCGGGGCGAGGATTTCAGAGCCGGATAGGCGAGGAAGGTCAGAAACAGCGCGAAGCCGAGATGGATGGCGCGCGCTTCGGTGTCATTGAGGATGCCGAAGCCGAACACGAATGGCAAAGGCGAAGCGTACCAGAGCTGGAATAGCGACCAGGAAACCGCAACCCAGAGCAGGATTCGACGGACGGTCCCGCCTGGATGCCGGCCACCCGTATCGGCCTCCGCAACGAGCTGTTCTAGAACTTCAAGATTAACGTCAGCCGGCTGCTTCGTCGCTTCGCTCATGACGCCCTCCTGTTGCGTATGCCGCCGGCGAGTTCCCCAACTCGCCGCTCTGTCGTCAGGTCGCGAAGCCTACTTCAGCCAGCCCTTCTCCTTGAAGTATTTTTCGGCGCCCGGATGCAGCGGCGCGGAATTTCCCTCCCCGACCATCTTTTGGGGATCGAGATTGGCGAAGGCCGGATGCAGCGACTTGAACTCGTCGAAATTCTCGAACACCGCCCTGGTCAACTGATAGACGCTCTCTTCGGGAACCTTGACTGAAGCGACCAGCGTGGCAAGCACGCCGAAGGTCTCAGTGTCCTCGGCATTGTTCGCGTAGAGACCGCCCGGGATGACCGCCTTGGCGTAGTAGGGATTTTCCGCGACCAGCTTGTCGACCGCTTCGCCGGTCAGCGGCACCAGCTTGGCGGCGCAGGTGGTGGTCGGGTCCTGGATATTCGCGGAGGGATGGCCGACACCGTAGAAGAAGCCGTCGATCTTGCCGTCGCAGAGCGCCGGGCCGTGCTCGTCAGCCTTCAGCTCCGATGCCAGCGAGAAGTCGGCCAACGTCCAGCCCATGGCCCCGAGCAAGCGCTCCATCGAGGAACGCGTACCAGAACCGGGATTGCCGACGTTGAAACGCTTGCCTTTGAAATCCTCGAATTTCGTCACGCCGGCGTTCGGATGCGCCAGTACGGTGAACGGCTCCGGATGGATCGAGAACACCGCGCGCAGGTCGGCATGGGCGCCGCCTTCCTTGAATGATTCCTCGCCCTTGAAGGCGTTGTACTGGACGTCGGATTGCGCCATGCCGAAGTCGAGCTCGCCTTCCTTGATCGTGTTCACGTTGAATGCCGATCCGCCGGTCGATTCGACCGAGCAACGGATGCCGTGTGTCTTGCGATCCTTGTTGAGCAGGCGGCAGATGGCGCCACCGGCGGCATAGTAGACACCGGTGACGCCGCCGGTGCCGATGGTCACGAATTGTTGCTCCTGCGCTGACGCACCGCCGGCGAGCAGAAGCGCGCCCGCAAGTATTGCCGCCTGTGTGGCACGGCCGATCATGGTGGTATTTTTCATCTCGTGCTCCCTTTGTTGTTCCCGGCGCGCCGATACTGCCTATAAGGTTTGCATGTCCGACCGCATTCGGCTTACGTTACAACTGGTTCACTTTATCAGGCAAGGGCATATTTGTTACATAGAGAGATGACGAGCTTCGCGACCGCACAGGACAAAATTCTGGAAGAGCTTCCGTGGCTCAGCATGGAGCTCCGCAAGGCAGCCCGTTTCCTGCTCGATCATCCCGACGAAGTTGCGCTCGTTTCCATGCGCGTGCTGGCAAGCCGCGCTGAGGTGACGCCGACCACTTTCGTAAGACTCGCCCGCCGTCTCGGCTTCGGCGATTGGGCGCAACTGCGCGAGCCATTTGAGAACAGGCTGCGATCGGGTAGTTCGCCCTATGCGGCGAAAGCCGACGCGCTGGTGCTGAGATCGGCTCGGGAGACGATCTTCGCCGAATCCGTCAACGCGGCGGCGGCCAATATCACGGCAGTCACCGCGACGAATTCACCGCACGACATATCGGCTGCATGCGTCCTGCTTGAAAAAGCCAAGGGTGTTCGCGTCGTCGGGTTCCGGAGCTGCCGCGCGCCGGCACATTGCCTGGTCTATCTCTGCCGCATGTTCAGGAACGATGTCACACTGCTCGGCAGCGATGGCGGAGCTCTCGAAGCCGAACTGGCCTCGCTCGACAGGGGCGAGGCGGTGGTGGCGATAGGCTTTCAGCCCTATTCGCGGGAACTCGGTCTTGTGACCGACGTGGCGCGACGCCGCGGCGTGCCTGTACTGGCAATCGTCGACAGCATGGCGGCGCCCCTGACGCGGGACGCCGATGTGATCCTGCGTTTTTCGGTCGACAGCCCATCGTTCTTTCCGTCGGTGGCGGCGGCGGTCGCGACCGTCGAGGCGCTTGCCGCAACCATGCTGACGCGCAGCGGGGCGAAGGGCGCGGCCAAGGTCAGGCAGACCGAAGCGGAGTTGACCGCGTTGGGCGCATATATGCCGGATTGATCCTGTGCTCAGGCGACGGCCGCATCGACGGCGTCGCCAAGCCGTTCGACGATCGTGTCGATTGCCGCCCGGTCGATAATGAAGGGCGGCGCAAGCAGCACATGATCGCCTCGCGCGCCGTCGATCGTACCTCCCGCCGGATAGACCAGCAGGCCGCGCGCCATCGCCTCACGCTTGATGCGCGCATGCAATTTGCGGCTCGGGTCGAACGGCTCTTTCGACGAACGGTCCTCGACCAGCTCAAGCCCCATGAAAAGGCCACGGCCGCGGATGTCGCCGACATGGGCGTGGTGGGAAAAGCGCTCACTGAGGCGCCGGGCGAGATGGGCACCCATCGCCTTGACGTTGTCGAGCAGGCGATCACGATCGATGACCTCTTGGACGGCAAGTGCTGCGGCGCAGGCCATGGGGTGACACATGTAGGTATGGCCGTGCTGGAAGAAACCCGAGCCTTCCGCGAAAGCGTCGAAGATGCGGCCTGACAGTAGCACTGCCCCGATGGGCTGGTAGCCTCCGCCGAGGCCCTTGGCGATTGTCATCAGGTCGGGCACGACGCCGTCCTGCTCGCAGGCGTGCAGCGTTCCCGTGCGACCCATGCCGCACATCACCTCGTCGAGGATCAGGAGCACGCCGTATCTGTCGCAGACCTCACGGATGCGCCTGAAATAGCCGGGAACGGCTGGCACCGCACCCGCCGTGGCGCCGACGACGGGTTCCGCGACGAAGGCCATGACGGTATCCGAACCCAGTTCGAGAATCTTGTCCTCGAGCGCCTTGGCGGCACGCAGGCCGTAGGCCTCCTCACTCTCGCCGGCTTCCCGATAGCGGTAGGCATAGCATGGGTCGATGTGATGCGTCTCGATCAGCAATGGGCGGAATTGCGCCCGGCGCCATTCGTTGCCACCGGCAGCCAGCGCGCCGAGCGTGTTGCCGTGATAACTCTGGCGGCGGGCGATGACGTTGCGCCGCTCGGGCCGGCCCGTCTCGACGAAAAACTGGCGCGCCATCTTGAGCGCCGCTTCCACCGCTTCAGAGCCGCCGGACACGAAATAGGCGTGGCTCATGCCTTGTGGCGCGCCGGCGATGAGCATTTCGGCCAGTGTCTCAGCCGGCTCGTTGGTGAAAAAGCTGGTGTGGGCATAGGCGAGCTTGTCGGCCTGTGCGTGGAGCGCGGCTATCAGGTCGCGATGGCCGTGGCCGAGGCAGGAAACCGCCGCGCCTCCCGACGCGTCGATATAAGCGCGGCCATCGCTGTCGAAGAGTTCGATGCCCTTGCCACCACTCGCAACGGGCAGAGTCGCGTGGATCTGGCGGTGCAGGATGCGTGTCATGCTTTCCTCGATTGACGATGGCGCGATTTGGAACGAACTTATCATGCAACATATGTTACATATTGCGCAATACTGAAACAATTGGACTGTATGTATCCATGACCACTGATTCGAGCCCGGCCGGCCCGGGATTCATCGCGCCGACGGCAATCGCCGTTGCGCCGAACGGCGGGCGGCGCGGCAAGAGTGACCACCCCGCCCTGCCGATCGGCCCGAAGGAACTGGCCAGCACCGCAGCCGCCTGCCTCGAGGCGGGCGCCGCAATGATCCACGCCCATGTCCGTGATCGAGACGGCGGTCATTTGCTCGACGCCGACGCCTACCTTGAGGTGACGAAAGCGATACGCGACGCGGTAGGCGAGCGGCTCGTCGTCCAGATCACCAGCGAGGCCGTCAGCAGATACCGACCGGCTGAGCAGATGGGGGTGGTGCGCGCCACCCGTCCCGAGGCGGTGTCGCTGGCGCTGCGCGAACTGGTCCCAGATGCCTCCCTTGAGACCGCATTCGCGGACTTCCTGTCGTGGCTGAAACGCGAGCGGATCGCCCCTCAGATCATCCTCTACACGCCCGAGGAGGCGTCCGCTCTGGCTGTCATGCAGCAGCGTGGGCTCGTGCCCTTCGACGATGTCCCGGTACTCTATGTGCTCGGACGCTACACGCCGGGCGAGATTTCGCGGCCGGCCGACCTGCTTGCCTTCCTTGCTCACGGCCGTCCGCGCTTTGCGCACTGGATGGTCTGCGCCTTCGGTCGGGAAGAGACCGCATGCGTTGCCGCAGGTGCGCTGCTGGGCGGTCATGCTCGCGTCGGCTTCGAGAACAATCTTGTTCTGCCTAGCGGCGTGACAGCTACCGACAATGCTGCTCTGGTCGTAGCGGCTGCGGCCGCACTCGAGGCTTGCGGCCTTGAAACCGCGAGCGCCGGCCAGTTGCGCGCCGATTGGTCGATCGAGCGTTAACCCTCACCCCGCGCGCCGCAACCTTTACCACGGGGTGCGGATGCCGGCTGTTTGTTTCTGTAGTTCCCGGACATCACAACAGGGGGAATGGAGTATGTTTGCGATCGTCGGAGCCGCCGGCAATGTCGGCTATTCAACGTCATCGGCCCTGCGCTGGGCGGGTGTTCCAGTCCGGGCAATCCTGCGCGACAGGACAAAAGCAGCGCGACTGAGCGACATCGGCTGCGAGATTGCTACGGCCGATTTGCAAGATGCCGCCTCCCTCGCCAAGGCGATCGGCGATGCTGACGCCGTGCAAATCATCATCCCGGTATTGCCACGGGCAAAGGACCCGGCTGACGAGCTCCGACGCTCGATCGAAAGCCTGTTCGAGGCGCTGGCCCAGGCACGCCCGAAGCAGGTGCTGGCAATCTCCGATTACGGAGCCCATGTCGCCGATGACATTGGCATGCCCAGCATGTTCCGCAGCCTTGAGGCGCGGCTCGCCCAACTCCAAACCCAGCTGCTTGTGCTGCGGTCGGCCGAACATATGCACAATTGGGGGCGCGTCATCCCGATGGCCGTCGCCTCCGGCATTTTGCCGACCTTGCAGGACCCGGTCGACATGGCGCAGCCGACGATCTCCGCCCACGACCTCGGCCTGATTGCCGCCGACCTGCTGCTGCGACCCGAGAGCGGCAAGGACCTGGAGGTCATCCATGCCGAGGGACCGCACAGGTATAGCGCGAACGACGTTGCGGCGGCCGTGAGTCAACTGTCGGGCCGGGTGGCGCGCGCTCGGGCGGTGCCGCGGTCGCAATGGCAGGAGACCCTCGAACGCACCATACCGGCAAGTCTTGCCAACCTGCTGATCAAGGCCAACGACGCCAAGAACGAGGGTGGTCTGGTCGAGATTGAGCCGAACGCCAGCGAGGTTCGCTATGGCACTACCTCATTGATCGATGCACTGCGGCCGCTTGTTCTGCCGGTGTGACGTCGTACCGAGGCTGCCAGCCGCGCCAATCGGACGGCGCAACGACATTCAGCGGTTCGCGCGTCAGCGCGAGGCTGACCTTGGGGAAGCGCTGGCCAGCAGGCCGTAATGCCGGATGCGGTGGAAGCCGCGCGGCAGGACACGGAGCTGGCAGCGGCGGTAGCGGAAGGTGACGCCGCTCGCGTCGAAGCGAATGAGGCGACGGTTCGAGATCGCGACCGGGTGCCTGTAGCGCGGCAGATAGGCGAGCACAGCTTCGGTCCGGCGAAGGGCGGTTTGGCGTAGGCCACCCAGCGTTTATTGCGGACCGGGGAGAGATGGTGAAGGAAGGCCCATCGCTCGGCGAGGTGCGCCATTGATCCGAAGGAGGCAAGCCCCCGCGTCGTGCAGTGCGAGCAAGCGATCGTGCCGAACGGAATGTCCAAGCGGCCGCATCCCCAGTTCCTCGGGTGGCATCGCGAGAACTGCTTCAAGCACTGAAAGTTTGCGAAATTCATTTGAGTCAAGGGATTTGGCCGTCTGACGAGAGCCGCTCAGAATTTCATCTCTAAATCCTGCGTCGATGTTTCCATTTTCACGAGATGCCTTTTCGCCAACCCTACCCGAAAATTCGCTCAAAACGCCTGCCTCGTCGAGTGTAACAGCATGTCGTCGGCGTCAGACCGGCAGCCCGAGCTGCTTTCGCAGGCTCTTGTCGAATGCGAATGCGGGAACGAAACGGCGCAAAAAACTGACTTGGCGTGCCATTTTTCCGGCCGCATAGCGCCTCTTCGGAGCGGGATCGGTCGCAGCGGCCAAAATGGCCTTGGCCACCACCTCGGGCGCGTCGCCTTTTTCCATTGCTTTCTGCACGACTACATTCATGCCAGCGCGCGCAGAGTCATAGATATCGAGCAACTGATCCGGCCTGGCGAGATTGTCTTCGAATGACGTCCGGGTATAGGCCGGCTCCACCAACGAAACGCGAATGCCGAAGGCGCGCAATTCATGATCTAGCGATTCGGAATAACCCTCGATGGCATGTTTGGTCGAGGAGTAGAGCGCGAAATAGGGAGCGGGGATGAACCCCTGTACTGAGCTCAAATTAACGATTCTGCCTTTCCCTTGGCGCCGCATTGCCGGCAACACCGCGTTGGTCACGCGGAAAACGCCGAAGACGTTCACGTCGAATAGCGACTTAGCCTGGTTCATTGAGGACTCCTCCGCGCCACCAAGCAGGCCCATGCCAGCATTATTGACAAGAAGATCGATGCGCCCGGCCTCTTCCAGTACATCATCAACCAGTTTGACCACGGAGGCGTCGTCAGTCACGTCGCAAGTCAGCATGGAAACGCCGTCGCTCCTGTGGGCTGCGAGACGGCGGCTGGTCCCGTACACGCGAAAGCCCGCGTTGTGGAGGGCCGCGGCCGTTACATACCCGATGCCGGTGGATGCCCCAGTCACCAGGGCGACGCCAAGATTGGTCTTGTTCATGAAATCACTTCTTTCTGTGTGCCGAACCGCGTTTTGAGAATCTCGGGCGGGTGTCTGCGGCTTACGTGCACTGTCCCCTCCCTTTTAGATTTCGTTATAAATCTATGCACGGTATAGAGCTCGAACGCAATCTAAAAACGAGATTGATCCGCGAGCGCGTGCCTGCGGCAGCGCTGTTGCTTGCAACCGCGGCTTTTCCGGAGGAAGCGGAGCGCTCGATCGAACGCGGCAGTCTGCGAGAGGGCACTTCGAATGATGGTCTGCCGCGTCCCGATCGACGCGATCTGCTGGAGGTCACCGCCATCTGCGCGCCAAGGAATGGGAACTCGCTGTGGATCGTCACGGGTCTCGCTGAGGGCGGCTCATGCCAGGCTATCAGGACTCGCGTTACGCGTTTTCAAGCTCCGGCTAGGAGGTGACGGTCCCGGCTGCCGTGCGCCGCCGGTTTGAGCGTCTCGGTCATGTCCCCCCACTTTCCATTTCACCGTCGTGGTCGTTCATCCTGGGTTGGGTAGAATACTTGCCCATGAGGACTTTTCACGGTTCACAAGCGGCGGGCAGCGGTCTTGTCGTCCAAGCGACAGGTGGCTACGAGGAGGCGGTCGCCCGGACAGATTGCAAGCTGCATGTGCGTGTTATGGATTCGAGCAAGCCCGGTTTTTCAGCATTATTCGAGCGCAATAGACCCGAAATCGTTGGCAATCTCTTTGTCGTTTATTCGACCGCGTCTTCCTTCTCGCCGGTCAATTCCGTTTCGAAAAACGTGATCGAAACCGAACTTCATTCTGAAAAGTCTCACGTGCTTCTTTGATGTTCGAGAAGCCGATCATATTGACAAACCTCAACACCGTCGAGCTTGAGACGCCGGCACGTTTTGCAATGTGATTGGTAGAGCTAAAGGCAAGCACTTCCGGACGATCCAGGCACAATCTTGCAACTTCCTCGACCCGAGCAGGGAAGAGCAGGTCTCGTTTGGCGATCCGGTCTTTAATTCTCCGGAAAGTGGGATCCGGAGCCATGGCCGTTTCGAGCGCTGGCATGGCTCGCCACCAGTCCTCAGAGTATGTCAGCAAGTCGGACGATTTGTCCGGTTGCCAGAGAGCGTGTCGCTGCCTCCGCAACAGCGAGCGCTTTGACGCCGTCATCAAGCGAAACTGGCAGCGCCGATCCCGACGTAATGGCTTCGACGAATGCGTTCCATTCGATGGAGTATGCGCGCATGTAGCGTTCGAGGAAGAAGAATTCAGGCTTGGCGCCTGTCACTCCACCCTTTGTGGCCTTGGTCACGGTATTCTCCAGGATGTTTCCGGCCGAGAGCAGACCCTCCGAGCCCAACAACTCAATACGCTGATCGTAGCCGTAGCAGGCTCGCCGGCTGTTCTTGATGACGGCGATGCGGCCATCGGCGAACTTGAGCGTGACCGCAGCGGTATCGACATCGCCCGCTGCGCCGATGTCCGGATCGACGAGCGAACTTCCAATCGTCGTAACAGTCCTGGGCGCGCCACCGAAGATCCAGCACGCCATGTCGAAATCGTGGATCATCATGTCCCGGAACAGACCGCCAGAGACCCTTATGTAGGACACCGGTGGTGGTGCGCGGTCGAAGGAGGTGATCGACAGCAGTTCCATCTTGCCAATATCGCCCCGGTCGGCAGCAGCCTTGAGCGCCGCGAAGTTCGGATCGAAGCGGCGGTTGAAGCCGATCATGACCGGTTTGCCCGTGGCCCCCGCCGCGATTTGGCATGCGCGTGCCCGTTCGAGGCTGAGATCGACCGGCTTCTCGCACAGCACCGCCTTGCCGGCCTTCGTCGCCGCCTCTATCAGGTCCGAATGCGTGTCCGTCGATGTTGCTATGAGCACGGCGTCGATGGCAGGATCGTTGACGATGTCCAGGCTGGAACGGGCCTCGGCTCGATATTGGGTCGCGAGCTTTGCGGCGGCGTCCGTGTTGATATCCGAGACCGCGACCAGCGCGCTTCGGGGATGAGACGTGATCGCTTTGGCGTGGACGTTTCCAATCCGCCCTGCACCGAGAAGACCAATTTTCAGCATTCGCATTCCTTTTAACATGTGGTCGCACGTGCCTGACGAACGGCCGCGCAGAGATGAGATTGTTAAAGGGTAAAGGCCTGGCGGAAGCGGCTCAGGGCCAGTTCGTCGTCCGCAGCCGGCCAGGCCTCAAGCCCGATGACGCCGGTGTAGCCCATGGCGTTCAGCGCGCGGGCAATCGCCGGGTAGTTGATCTCCCCGGTACCAGGTTCCGTGCGGCCGGGCACGTCCGCAACCTGGATTTCACCGATGAACGGATGTGCGTGACGGCAAAGCTCAATGAGGTTCCCTTCACCAATCTGTGCGTGATAAAGGTCGAGATTGAGCTTCAACGACGGCCGGTCGATGGCCGAGACCAGAGTGATCGTGTCGGCCGCCTTGGCGAAGGGGGTCTTCGGATGGTCGACCGCTTCGTTGAGGTTCTCGAGCACGAAGGTGACGCCTTCCTCCTCACCGAGATCGGCGATACGATTGAGGGTGTCGCGTGCCTTCAGCCACATCGCGCCGGTGACGCCATCCGACTTGACCACCGGCAGCCCCTGTTCGTCGAGACCCGTCCCGTGCAGATTGAGCCGGGGGCAACCGAGTTCCTTTGCAACAGGGATAGACAGGCGCGCCGTCCTGATGAGCTCATCGGCACCCTCATCGTCTGCGAGCGTGCCGGTGATGTACCCCGTCATCGACGAGAACGTCGCGCCGGACCGGGCAAGAGCTCGAATGTCATGCTTGGTCCAGTCCCAGATCTCGGCTTCAAACCCAAGCTCGGTAATGCGCTTCAACCGCTCCGTGACCGGCAGGGAGCGGAAAACCATTTCCGCGCAGACTGCCAGCGTGAAGGCCCCCGAAGATGCGTGTTCTTCAGTCATCATTGCAATCCTGTTTCATGAATTAGATGGTGCCACCGAGCTCGTTGGAGAGCGCCTGCAACTCCTTGCCGCCGGCCATCATGTTTTGAAGTTCGTCGATGGAAATCTCGCTCTTGGCGTAGGTGCCCAGCGTCTTGCCGCGATTGAGGATGGTGAAGCGATTGCCGACGGCAAAAGCGTGGCGCACATTGTGCGTGATGAAAATAACCCCCAGACCCTTCTGCTGCACATGGTTGATGTATTTGAGAACCATGGACGTCTGCGCCACGCCCAGCGCAGATGTCGGCTCGTCGAGGATGAGAACCTTTGCCCCGAAATAGACTGCACGGGCGATCGCCACGCATTGCCGTTCGCCGCCCGACAGGGTTCCGACTGCCTGGTTCGGGTCGCGGACATCGATCCCGATCTTGTGCATCTCCTCCCGCGTCACGGCATCGCAATGCTTGAAGTCGATGTAGCGGAAGGGCGCGATCCCCTTACGCGGCTCGCGACCCATGAAGAAGTTACGCGTCACGGACATCAGAGGGATCATGGCCAGATCCTGATAAACCGTGGCGATGCCGGCATCGAGCGCGTCGCGCGGGCTGGAGAACGTGACAGGCTTGCCATCGACGAGCAGGTCACCACCGGAAGGCTTGACCACGCCGGACAGTGTTTTGATCAGCGTCGACTTGCCGGCGCCATTGTCGCCCAACAGGCACAAGACTTCGCCTTGAAGCACCTTCATCGAGATGCCCGAAAGCGCAATGACGGAGCCATAGTGCTTCACGATGTCCTTGGCTTCGATGATCGGGGGCGTGGAATAGGATTTCATGTCAGCCATGCTCAGCGCTCCCCTGTCACCTTGCGACGGATGAAGTTGTTGAAGAGGACGGCGAGCAGCAGCATGGTGCCGAGAAAGACCTGAAACCAGTCGGAGTCGAACGTCGTGTAGGTAAGGCCGATGGAGACGAGACCAAAGATGATGGCTCCGAAGAAAGCCCCGATCGCGGACCCATAGCCGCCCGTTAACAGGCTTCCGCCGATGACGGCTGCGATGATGGCTTCGAACTCCTTCTGGAAACCGCGTCGTGCGTCCGTCGATCCGGCATCGAGCACCGTGATGATGGCGACGAGGGCAGCGGCGCATGCGGTCAAGGCAAACAGCCCAGTCTTGACGCGATCGACCGGTACGCCGGAGTTTCTCGCAGCATTGGCATCGCCGCCGACAGCGAAAATCCAGTTTCCGACCCGGGTGCGCAGCAAGACCCACGTCGCTACCCCGGAAAGACCGACGAACCAGACCACGGAGACCGGCACGCCTGCGACCTTCGGCACGCCATTGTCGAATTTCTCGATCAGGTCGTTTTCGGCAAGCCAGGCAAAGAAGCCTTGGAAGGCCAGGCCTGAGAACAGGCTCGCAATTGAGGTATCGCCAACGGCATCGCTGATACCGCGGAGCTGCGTCGATCCGCCGGTTGCCCATTTGAGGCCGACAAGCGTCAGTCCGCGAAGGATGAACAGGAAAGCCAGGGTTACGATGAACGAGGGAAGCCGTGTGCGGATGACGATTTGACCGTTTACCGCGCCAAGAACGGCGGCAAAGAGCAGGGTGAACAGGATCGCGATCCAGAGTGGCTGGCCAAAATTGACCAGAAGACCGCCGAAGATGAGACCTGCAAAGGCGACCATCGAGCCAATGGAGAGATCAAACTCGCCACCGATCATCAGCATGGACGCTGCAATGGCGAGGATGCCCAGCTGGGATGCCGGCGCCAGGATGGTCATCAGGCCCGACAAGGAGAACATCGATGCGTCGGCGGCGAAAAAGAAAAAGGTCACCACCATCAAGAGGCCCGCAACGGCCCCAAGTTCGGGGCGTCGCATCAGACTTGTCAGAACACTGACCTTCTTCAGGCGTTCGTCGGTTTTAATCGATGTGGCTGGAATTCTGCTAATTTCGGTCATGGTTCCTCCCGTGGGTGTCATACGCCACAGCCATGCAGGACAATGCGAAGGGGTGGTCGGCAGCCCTCTTGTTGGCGGGGCTGCCGACCGCGCTACGCGACTGGAGATGGATCAACGGATACCCTGTGCGGATAGCTCGACGACCTGAGCGGCCTTGTCCTTGGTGATCAGGTTCGGACCCGAGGGTACGTTGCCGCCCGGGATAAGGCCGTATTTCGCGTTGTTGGCCAGAAAGACCGTCGGCAAGTAACCCTGTAGGAACTGCTGCTGATCGATGGCAAACGCGGCTTCGCCTGCATCGACTGCTTTCAGGAAATCGGCAGAAAGATCGAAGGTCGCCACATTGATCTTGCCGGTCTTGCCAATGTCCTTAACGGCTGCGAGAGCAGGCTCGCCGGCAGTGCTTGCACCCAACGCCATGATGGTATCGACCGCATTGTTCGCGCTCAGAGCGGCTTTGACTTTGGCCTGGACTTCCGCTGGATCGTTGGAAACTGGCAGCACGGTGACAGTGCCACCGAAGCCATCCGAGAAGCCCTTGCAGCGCAGGTCGAGCGAAACGTTTCCAACTTCCTGGTTTATGCAGATGCCGGTCTTGCCGCCCATCTGGTTGAGCTTCTCGCCGGCGGCCTTACCTGCACTGTACTCGTCCTGGCCCACATGCAGCAAAGCGCCAAGCTTCTTGGATACGTCGGACCCGGAGTTGATGGAAATCACCGGAATACCAGCAGCGACGGCTTTTTCGATCGACGGCCCGAGAGCCGAAGCATCCGGGATCGACACGATCAGACCATCGGGCCTCTGGTTGACCGCAGCGTCGATCAACTGGCTCATCGCCACCATATCGAACGTTTCGGGCGCGCGATAATCAACCTGAACGCCTGCATCCTTCGCACTGGTTGTGACGCCATTCTTGACCACCGACCAGAAGGGGTCGTTTGCTTGCCCGTGTGTGACAGCGATGATCTTGATGTCTTTTGCGGACGCCAGGCTTCCAGCACCCGCAACGGCTGCGACGATCGAAACGCCGAGCACTAGCTTCTTGATAATCGATTTCATAAAAACTCCTCCCAAAGGGTGTCCCGCACCTCGAAGCGCGAGAACCACTGAAAACGCCTCAGGCGGGCGTCGCCCAAATTGCTACCGGGTGCTTATATTTTGCTACCGGTAGCAAACGTGCATAGCTATAAGATTCTTGCTAAAAGAAATCAACCATTCATTTCGCCATTCAGCAGAAATGGAATATATGTTTCGAAAAGGAGAAGGTCGACCATGAAGCGAGCGACGGCGCAGAACGTGGCATTGGAGGCCGGCGTTTCGAAGTGGACGGTCATCCGCGCCTTTACCCCCGGTGCATCGATCACGGAAGCTAGCAAAGCCAAGGTGCTGGAGGCGGCAGCGCGACTCAATTATCGGCCGAACCTGTTGGCGAGGAGCCTTGCCACCAATTCTACACATCAGGTCGCGGTTCTCATTGACGACTTTGAAAACCCGCACAAGCTTCCGTTTCTTGAAAAGCTGACCGCCAGCCTGCAGGCGGAGGGACTCGTGACTATGTTGATCAATATCAATCAGCACTACAGTCACGTGCATGCCATATTGAATGCCGACCAACGGCAGGTTGATGCGATCGTGCTCTTTGGCACAGCGTTTCGCGACGAGATGTTGACGGATCATATGCTGGGGCGCGGTGGGCCTCCGATGTTTGTTCTCGCTCGAGATAGCCAGATCGAAGGTGTTCCCGCCATCTCCTGCGACGCGGTCGTGGCGATTGCGGAGATCGGCAGGTACCTATTGGAAAGGGGGTATCGGAGGCCGGGATTTATGGCCGGGGCGCGTACATTGTCTACAGCACTTGGCAGGCGGAGGAACTTTAAGGAGTTCTGGCGAACCACTCTCGGCGTCGATCTCGTAGAGCTGTCGGCCGAGCGCTACAGCGCAGAAGCCGGCGCGCAGGCCGCCCGCGACTATCTGTCAAAAGTTACGCGGGAAGACCGGGTCGATGTTCTCATGTGCGAAAACGACGCCCTCGCGTTCGGAGCGATGGATGTTGCCCGCAGCGAGTTCGGGTTACGTGTCCCCAACGATCTCGCCATTGTGGGCTTCGATAACGCCGCTCCAGCGGCGTCACCAGCATACAGCCTGACAACCTATGAGCAGCCGACCGATCAAATGGTCAAAGCGGCGATAGACATGATTTTAGAACGAGCACCGAGAGAGACAATTAACCTCCAGGGCAAGCTCGTTGCGCGAGATTCAGCTTGATTGATCAAGCAATAGGCGCGGTCGCGCCGAGTGGGGCTATCTGCAAGATTTTTTTTAAGGCAGGGGCATCCTTCTGAATGGGCATGTCGGTCATCAGTCGGCTGGACGCCAGGTCAGCCTTCAGGCGACATCGTCAGCGTGCGCAATGCGCCTGACTTCGCCAGCCGCCGCGTCGAGGATGCCTTGCGACAAATTCTCGTCTTCCATGATCCGCGACAGCGTAACGGCCCCTACCATGAGAGACAGCATCGCCATCGCCCTACTGCTGGGATTAGAACCTTTGCCGCCGCCCATCAGTTCATCCAGAACCTCGAAGTGAGCCCGGATCCCGTCTTCAAACGGACGCCGTACCTCTTCGCTCTGGCGAGCAGCGTCGGATCCCAACGCCACCAGAGGGCAACCTTCTGCTTTTTCGCCTCTGTGGTCCGGGGAGAGATAGAACGCCATGACAGCCTCAAGCGGATCCGGATTGTTCGCCGCCGCCGCTGACCATCTTCGGGTAGCACTTTCCATTGCGCGCCTCGAGGCCAGCGCAGCAAGGTCGTCCTTCGACGCGAATTGTTTGTAGAAGCCTCCCTGGGTCAGGCCCGCACCTTTCATCAGATCCTTA
This sequence comes from Rhizobium gallicum bv. gallicum R602sp, assembly GCF_000816845.1. Lineage (NCBI taxonomy): Bacteria > Pseudomonadati > Pseudomonadota > Alphaproteobacteria > Hyphomicrobiales > Rhizobiaceae > Rhizobium > Rhizobium gallicum. The sequence goes on from NZ_CP006880.1 coordinate 335,656, forward strand.
AGCCCGATCCCATCGAAGCCATGCTCTCGGAAAAGACGGCTTGCGACGTTGATTACCGTTTCGCGGTTCTCCTCGGCCTGTGCCCGGCTCACTCTCATGTCGACCTCTGATTAGATTTCATTTGACATCTATAAGCTAAATAGAGTTAGATCGCAATCTAAATTATTCGTGTCGCTGGTCAAGAAGAGAAACTCAAGATGGAACGCAAACATGCCCTGGCTTTGGTAGGTCTCGTGGCAGCGGCTGGGGCAGCCGGTGCCTTTCTACTGGTTCTGGAACCCAAGAAGCTGGAGGCCGAGGCTGCTGACCCAAGGACGGCTTCACCGCTGGTAAGAGTGGCTGAGGCGGCGAGGACTGGAACAGCGGAACGCTCGTTTACCGGCGCGGTCGCTTCCCGGGTTCAGAGTAATCTCGGTTTTCGAGTTCCGGGCAAGATCGTTGAACGGATGGTGGATGTGGGACAGCAGGTCAGGCAAGGTCAGGCTCTGATGCGAATTGACGGGACCGATCTCCTGCTTGCGTTGACATCGAAGCGCAATACCGTCACTGCAGCACGCGCCATTCTGGTCCAGGCGCAAGCAGACGAGAAACGCTATGCGGTGCTGGTGAAAAATGGTTTGGCCGCCACTCCACAGCGTTATGAACAGGCGAAGGCGACTCTCGATACGGCAACGGCACAGCTTGCCGCGGCTGAAGCAGATGCCGAGGTTGCAGAAAATGAAGCCGCATACACGGTCTTGCTCGCAGACGCTGATGGAACCATAGTCCAGACGCTTGGAGATCCGGGACAGGTCGTGTCAGCGGGCCAGACGGTCGTTCAACTGGCGCAGGCGGGGCCGCGCGAGGCCGTTGTCTGGCTTCCGGAGACCCTGCGGCCGAAGATAGGCTCCGAAGCGCGGGCCAGTGTCTATGGATTCGAGGGGTTCAGCGGGAAGGCCAGGCTGCGCCAGATTTCCGACGCTGCCGATCCGCAGACGCGGACTTACGAAGCGCGTTATGTTCTCGAAGGCGATGCAGCTTCCGCCCCGCTCGGCTCCACCGTGACAATCAGGATTATGGATGCGGACCGCCAGTCGGAGGTTGCCGTACCGGTCGGCGCTATCCTGGATGACGGCAGCCGGACAGGTGTGTGGGTGGTCGACAGCACATCTTCATCCGTGAAGTTTACTCCGATCGAAGTGAAGCGGATCGGTGAAGAGACGGCGTTTGTCACCGGAGTGGGGGTTGGCCAACAGGTTGTCGCTCTTGGTGCGCATCTGCTTGAAAATGGCGCGGCCGTCAGGGTTGCCTCGCAGCCGGAGGTGACAAAGTAATGAACTTCAATCTTTCTGCCATCGCCGTTCGCGAACGTGCCGTCACCTTGTTCTTCATTGTTCTGCTGGCGGCCGCCGGAGCCTACGCCTTCGTCAAGCTGGGGCGTGCTGAGGATCCTTCCTTCACCATCAAGACACTGACGGTCACGTCAGTCTGGCCAGGTGCCACAGCGCGCGAAATGCAGGATCTTGTGGCTGAGCCACTCGAAAAACGCATTCAAGAGCTGACCTGGTACGACCGCGTCGAGACGACAACGCGACCGGGCTACGCCTTTCTGACGGTCACGCTCAAGGATAACACGCCAGCCTCTGCCGTCGAAGAGGAGTTCTACCAGGCGCGCAAGAAGCTCGGTGACGAAGCCCGAAATTTACCCCCTGGCGTTATTGGTCCGTTCGTCAACGACGAATATTCCGATGTGAGCTTCGGCCTCTATGTCTTGAAGGCAAAGGGCATGCCGATGCGCGACCTCGTGCGGCAGGCAGAGACCATCCGCCAGGATCTCTTGCATGTTCCGGGCATCAAGAAAATCAACATCGTCGGAGAACGCCCCGAACAGATCTTCGTCGAGTTTTCATACGCGAAGCTGGCAACGCTTGGCATATCGGCTCAGGACATCGCCACAGCTTTGCAGAGACAGAACACAGTCACGCCCGCGGGATCGATTGACACAAGAGGTCCCCAGGTCTTCATCCGGTTCGACGGGGCTTACAACAGCGTCCAATCGATCGCCGATACGCCGATCGTGGCAGCTGGCCGGACGCTGAGGCTCTCCGACATCGCAGACGTACGGCGGGGCTACGAGGATCCCGCAACCTACGTCATCCGCCATGAGGGCGAGCCGACAATCATGCTCGCAGCGGTGATGCAGGCGGGCTGGAACGGACTTGATCTCGGCAAGGCGCTTGAAGCTCGCTCTGCTGCGATTTCGCAGGCATTGCCGCTGGGGATGACGCTCACCAAGGTCAGCGATCAGGCCGTCAACATCCAAGAGGCGGTCGGCGAGTTTATGCTCAAGTTCGCGATGGCGCTCGGTGTCGTGCTGTTCGTCAGTTTGATCGCACTCGGTTGGCGCGTCGGCATTGTCGTGGCGCTTGCTGTGCCGCTGACGCTCGCCGTCGTCTTCCTCATCATGCTGGAGACCGGACGGTTTTTCGATCGTATCACGCTTGGCGCGTTGATTCTCGCACTGGGCCTTCTCGTGGACGACGCGATCATCGCGATCGAGATAATGGTCGTGAAGATGGAAGAGGGCATGGACCGCATCAAGGCGGCAGCCTATGCCTGGAGCCATACGGCGGCGCCGATGCTGTCGGGCACACTCGTCACGATCATCGGGCTGATGCCCGTGGGATTCGCGAAATCAACGGCTGGTGAGTACGCTGGCAACATCTTCTGGGTCGTCGGTTTTGCGCTGATCGTATCCTGGATTATCGCTGTCACCTTTACGCCCTACCTCGGCGTAAAGATGCTGCCGAACTTCAGACCAGTCGAGGGCGGTCATCACGCCATCTACGATACGCCGAACTACCGTCGCCTGCGTTCCGTCATCGAGTTCGCCGTCCGCCATAAATTTATGGTCTGCGCCGTGGTTGGCATCACCATGGCCGTCTCGGTTGTCGGGATGGGCGGTGTTAAGCAGCAGTTCTTCCCGACATCGGACCGTCCCGAGGTGCTGGTTGAAGTGCGCATGCCCGAAGGCACGAGCATCGAGGCCACAACATCAGCGGTGAAGAAAGTCGAAGACTGGCTACAGGCTCAGCCAGAGACAAAAATCGTCACCAGCTATGTAGGGCAGGGCGCACCCCGGTTCTTCTTTGCCATGGCTCCGGAATTGCCTGACCCTGCCTTTGCAAAGGTCGTCGTTCTCACGCCCGATGCCCACGCACGCGAAGAACTGAAGCACCGCCTTCGTGCCGCCATATCGGAGGGTCTTGTTCCCGGGGCCTCGGTTCGCGTGACCCAGCTAGTATTTGGACCGTACACGCCGTTCCCAGTCGAGTTTCGGATCATGGGGCCTGACCAGGATGAACTCTACAAGATCTCCGAGCAGGCTCTGGCAATCATGAAAACTGTGCCCGATGTCCGGCAGGCCAACCGCGACTGGGGCAACCGCACCCCTGTCCTGCGATTTGTCCCGGACCAGGAAAGGCTGAACCTGATTGGCCTTTCACCTTCGGAGGCAGCTCAACAGATGCAGTTGCTCTTGAGCGGCATCCCTGTCACGCAGGTGCGCGACAATATCCGCAATGTGCCCGTCGTAGCACGCAGCGCAGGCGAGAATCGTCTCGATCCATCACGGCTTGCCGACTTTTCGCTGATGAGCCGGAATGGCCGTCAAGTTCCGCTGGATCAGATCGGGCATTCCGAGATTCAGTTCGAGGAACCGATCCTGAAGCGTCGCGATCGGACGCCGGTCATCACTATCAGGTCGGACATCAATGAGGCGACGCAGCCCCCAGAGGTTTCGCAACAGGTCATGAAGGCCCTTCAGCCGCTGATCGCATCGCTTCCCGTCGGATACCGCATCGAGATGGGCGGCAACATCGAGGAATCCCTCAAAGCCAACGTCGCGCTGGTCCAGGTCTTCCCGCTGATGATTGCAGCTATGTTGATCGTCATCATCCTGCAGGTTCGTAGCCTATCGACAATGACAATGGTGATGCTGACCGCACCCCTTGGCCTGGCCGGGGTGGTCCCAACCTTGCTGCTGTTCAATCAACCGTTCGGATTCAACGCCATTCTCGGGTTGATCGGACTGGCAGGTATCCTCATGCGAAATACGCTGATCCTGACAGAGCAGATCAAGGAGAACCAGGCGGTCGGACTCGACGACTATCACGCCGTCATCGAGGCGACGGTGCAGCGCACGCGCCCTGTCATCTTGACTGCACTTGCTGCAATTCTGGCATTTATACCGTTGACGTCTTCGGTATTCTGGGGGTCGATGGCCTATACCCTAATTGGTGGCACGGCGGCTGGCACAGTCATGATCTTGCTCTTCCTCCCGGCGCTCTACGCTGTGTGGTTTCGGATCAAACCACCCAAAGCAGAGGGGAAAGAGAAAACGGTCGAACATCGGGTACAGCCGATAGCACTGGCGGCAGAATAGGGGCGTCCGTGCCACGTATCATGATCCCACAGGGCCGCTCTGGCACCGAAGTCGACACGTGGCGCGAGCGCATACTCAATGTGGCGGAAGAGCACTTTCGCCGCATCGGTTACGAGAAGACATCCGTGGCCGACATAGCTTCGTGCCTGGGGATGAGCAGTGCCAATATATACCGCTTTTTCCCCTCAAGGGCGGCTATCAACCAGTGTATCTGTGACCGCTTCGTTGGGCAGACTATCCAGCTAGCCGCCGCAGTCGCTCGGCGAGATGCGCCGGCCCATGACAAGCTCAGGAGACTTTTCAATCTGCTGTTTGAGGAGAGAAGAAGGCAGCTTATCGAGGAGAAGTACGTCCATGACCTGGTTGTCGCAGCGACGATAGAAAACTGGGCGATTATGAGCATCCATGGCAGTCGTCTCGTGACCATGGTCCAGAAGATCATCGAAGAAGGAACTGAAGCAGGCGACCTTTCAGTCAATGATGCAGTTGAAGCTGCTCGAAGTGCGATGAACGCCTTCTTATCGTTCTATCACCCAGTCCTTGTCGAGGCGCGGCTTCGAGACGCCGAGGCGGCCAAACAAGGCCCTGATCAGCAGATCAGCTTCATTCTTTCCGCTCTGGATGGGTATCGCGCCTCGTAGGTCGTCGGTCATATAACTCTGCCCTCACCGATGAGCGCCGGGAAAGATGCGACGCCTAACGCTGTGCGCAACAATTTACGCAGGAGCTGGATTTTCAGGAAATCTATGGAGTCTTCCATGGCGCACCTGCAAATGGCCGTCACGCTTCGCGGAATTCAACCATTTGATCGGTTTGTCGCCCAAGGCGCTCCCATTCACCTGCCCTCTGCTTCTCGCTTTCCTTCTCGGCTGCCGCGTACAAAGCATGAAGGCTTGCGGGGGAGCGCAACTTCGGAACCTTACCGTAGCAAGCCGCGTTTGCGAAAGGGCCCCTGCAAAAGGTTTCGACATGCCGAAAGAGACAAATCGCCCGGCCATTCTCATCACGGGCTCGGCCGGCTTCCTGGGACAGGCGATCGCGCACGGTCTGAGTAATCGATATCGCGTCATTGGATTCGACGTCGCCGCCCCGAAAGGGCCGTCGGACAGCTTCGAGACAATCGAGGTTGACCTCACGTCCGACGACAGTGTCACCGCGGCAGTGGAGGCGGCCCGCGAGCGTAGTGGCGGTCGCTTGGCCTCGGTAATCCATCTCGCCGCCTACTACGACACAACCGGCAAGAGCAACCCCAAATATCATACCGTCAATGTTCAGGGAACGCGCCGGCTGCTCGCCGCGCTGCAAAATCTTGAGACCGAGCAGTTCGTCTATTCAAGCACGCTGCTGGTGCACGCTCCGAGCCCGCGCAAAGGCGTGCGGATCAACGAGGACTCTCCGCTCGAGCCGTCCTGGGCCTATCCAAAGTCGAAGGCAGAGACCGAAGCGCTGGTTGCGAAGGAACGCGGCAAGATCAAGACGGTGATCCTGCGGCTTGCCGGCGTCTATGACGAGGATTGCCGCGCCGCTTTCATCGCCCAACAGATCGCCCGTATCTTCGAGCGGCTTCCGACCGCCTATCTGTTCAGTGGCGATCCGGGAGCAGGGCAGCCCTACCTGCACAAGGATGACCTTGTCGACGCAATTGTGCGCACCGTCGAGCGCCGCACCACGCTTTCCGATGAAAGCGTGGTGCTGATCGGCGAGGAAGAAACCCTGTCCTACGAGGAGCTGCAGAAGCGTATCGGCCGGCTGCTTCATCGCCAGGACTGGAACACGCTCGTGCTGCCGAAAAGCCTCGCCAAGGCTGGCGTATGGATGCAGACGGAGGTGCTCGACCAGGACACCGACATCCGGCCATGGATGATCGAGACCTCCGACGACCACTACGAGATAGACATATCCCGGGCCCGCGCGCTCATCGGCTGGGAACCCCGGCACAGCCTGGCTGCCACGCTGCCGGAAATGATCCGGCGGCTGAAAGAAGATCCAACCGACTGGTATGCGAAGAACAAGCTCGAATCCTCCGTTGTGGCGGCCTCCAAGCCGGAGATCGAAGAGGCAAAGAAGCGCCTGCGAGCGCCGCTCGAGCGCAGTGATGAGGAAGTCGAAGCCGCCGTGGAGCGACACCGGCTTTGGACGCTCTGGGCGCCACTGGCGAACGTGGCGCTCGGACTATGGCTCGTCGCCTCGCCAATGACGCTCGGTCTCTTTGATCCGGTCGTCGCCCCGTTCCCGCCAGCGCTGGGGCACGAGATCGCGGAGCCGGCCATCCGCGATGCGCGTCTGGGCGCAAGCGAGGTCCTGTCCGGTCTGCTTGTGGTGACATTCGCTCTACTGGGGATGTACCGCCGCTGGTCCTCGGTACAATGGATCACAGCGCTTCTCGGCGTCTGGGTGATGTTCGCCCCGCTCGTCTTCTGGACGACAAGTGCGGCCGCCTACGCAACCGACACACTCGCAGGCATTTTGATCGTCGCCTTTGCCGTGATGATCCCGCCGACGCCAGGAATTCGCGCGCGGGCGCTCGCGGCGGACGACGACCGCCCTCTCGGTTGGAGCTATTCGCCGTCCGCGTTCACTCAACGCCTCCCGATCGTGGCGCTCGCTTTCGTCGGCCTGTTCGTCTCGCGCTATCTCGCCGCTTACCAGTTGGGCCATATCGACGGCCTCTGGGATCCGTTCTTCGGCCCGGGCGAGGCGTCCGTTCGCAATGGCAGCGAGGCCGTCGTTACCTCCTGGGTGTCGAAAGGCTTTCCGATCGCCGATGCCGGGCTCGGGGCCTTCGCCTACGCGCTCGATATTCTCGCCGGCGCGATCGGCGACCGCCGCCGCTGGCGCACGATGCCCTGGATGGTGCTGCTGTTCGGCCTGCTGATTGTGCCGCTTGGCGCGGTGAGCGTCTCCTTTATCATCATTCAGCCGCCCCTGATCGGCGCGCTGTGCACGCTTTGCATCATCCAGGCGGCCGTCACGGTCGTGCTCATCCCCTATTCGATCGACGAGGTGCTGGCGACGGTCCAGTATTTGTGGAGAGCCAAGAGGGCGGGCGAGCCCCTCTGGCGGACATTCTGGATGGGCGGTCCCGCGCTTTCGGAAAACCAGACGCCCGGACCCGATCTAGACCGTCCGGCTGCGCAGCTATTGAAGGAATTCATCACCGGCGGTGTGAACTTTCCCTGGACGCTGGTCACGAGCGTCCTGCTCGGCGCGCTATTGATGACGACACCGCTCGTCTTCGGTAGCAATCCGCCTCTCTATTACAGCGACCATGTCGCTGGCTGCACCGTCATACTGGTTGCCATCATTGCGATGGCGGAGGTCGTTCGGCCGGTGCGTTTCCTTAATGGGGCGCTCGGCGCATGGGTCGCGGCATCGCCGTTTCTACTTGGCGGCGGCGGAATGGTGGGCACTTTGGCGGACGTGGCGATAGGGCTGGCCCTGGTGGTGCTCAGCCTGCCACGCGGGACGCGCAGCGAAGAGCACTATGGCGGCTGGGACCGGGCAATTGTCTGAACTGCGCAAGTTCGGCTGTTTTCTCGGGTGAGGCATTGCCGCATGGCGAGCCTGCCGCGCCGCGCGTCATCCTGTTTCAGGTCATCTCCGCAAGCGCCATGATGAGCAGGAAACCGAAGGCGCTGGCAACCGCCGATGACTGCTGGAACTGATGCGATTCCGCCTCGGGCACGAGGTCGGTGATCGTAAGGTAGAACATGCCGCCCGCCCCCATCGCAAAAAGAAAACCTAGAACTGCCTCTGGGAGTCCCCTCAGTAGAAACCACCCCGTGAAGGTTGAGACGAACACGGAAAGGCCGATCAACGAGGTCCAGCCGAGAATTTGCCAATTTGCATCGTTCTCCTCCTCGTCGAGGACCAACTCACCAATGCTCATGCCCTCGCTCAGATTGTCGATGCATATCGCCAACCCCACAATCAGCGCGACGCCAGGTTCGAAGGCGACGCCGATGCCGATGATCATCCCTTCGATAAGTTCCTCGGCGCTCGTGCCGCTGGCGAGCACGGCAACGTTGCTGCCGCGGGGTCTCTTGCGCCGGTGCAAACGATCGACCTCGCGCTTCTGATCCGCCTCCGGTCCTGCCGTTCGCCAGCGATTGACGTAAAGGTCGAGAATGTAGACGAGAGTGAGGCCGATGAGAAAACCGCCGGCCACGAGTGGGACAGATGCCCATTCAAGGGATTTTGGCATCATCTCGAATGCGAAAGTGCCAAGTAGGACGCCGGCTGCAAAGCCGACAGCAATCGAAAGCAGCAGGCTCGACGGTCGGATGCAGATCGTCACCAGGCCGCCAAGCGGCGACGCAAGAGCCGCGGCGGAGGCTACTCCCAACATGATTAGCAGATCATTGTCCATCACCGCCGCCCAGACATGGCTCAGCCAGCATTCTTTTCCGGTGAACTTCCTCGGCAACAGGCGGGAGCGGTGTTTGCCTGATGGCGGCGACGGCGCCAAGAGTGACAGTACCGCCCGCAATTGCCGGCTGCCAGAAATAGTTTATCAATATGGTCGCCCATCCAATGTCGTAAGGCGATCGCGAAGCGCCAAAAGCCAAAACGGTCAGGCCGGTAGAGTTCCAATCTTGCGAGAATTCAGCGCCCAATTGAGCGGCGGTCGCACTCACGAGCTTTCTTCCAAATCCCACGTTGACATGCCGTGAGCTGACGGGCCGCTGTATTGCGTTCCTGCATAGGCCGGCCCCAAAAGCTAAGATTTAACCCAAACCTTAGGCGCAGATCCTGTGTCATCGGATATGTGTCGCGGATTCTAATCCTTTCAAGGCGATGAAGTCGGTTGGCATCGTGCGGATGCGAACTGCGGCACACGCTCGAGCCCCCCAAGTTGGACGTTTCGCAACTCCAGCGAGGCTTGTATCGAGGAAATGGAGGCCAGCCGCCTTGAATTTTCCTACAAGATCGATCGCGTCCTGCAGGGTCTTCGTCACGGCCGTCAAACTCGATGACGCCGCAGCGAGCGGTCAGCGGACGGTCCTCGGGCCAGACTTCACGAACGGCCGCAACCTTTTCGAACTGATCGGCGGTTTGCCCCTGCCTTCGTGAAAGCCCACCCGCTTCATGCCGGTCACGCGCTGCCGCTATCCAGTGGCGTACCGGTGCGGGGTAGCGCGTCCTTCCACCCTCATCCTCGAAAGTGAGGATGAGGAGCGTAAAGGGCTGCCCCTCCTTGGGCGCCCAAGCGTTCTGATCGCATCGATAGGGATCGCTTTAGTGCCTGCCGGCCAAGTCCAGCACTTTCTCCTGGACAGGGTCTCGCCCCTGCGCATAAGCCCTGAAACTCAGCTCAACTGTGGTTTCCGGCGCAATCGAGATACCCCGCGGGCCGAAGGCGACAGTCGCCCAATAGCAGTCGCCGACGTCAAAGCAGCCGGTCTCGTAGTCATGAAATTGGTGGCTGTAGCGAACGGCGATCTGGGAGTTCGGCAACTTGACATACTTGCCCTCGGACCAGAACTGGCCGCCATCCCCCATCGGTTCGCCGACTAGAGTGACCTTGTCGCCTCCCTCTCCCTTAAGCATGGCCGCGGTCGTAATGCCGGCAGAGAAGGTTGCCCTCCCGACAAGCACGAACACACGTCCGTCGCGCGGCACAAGTCGAGGTATCGCCCGGGAAAACAGGATCGTGTTGAAGAAGTCGCCGCCATTGTTCAGGCGGAGGTCGACGATGATGTGCTTGGGCTGCATCGGCAGGATTTTGTCGAGGACAACGCCGGCGAACTTGTCCGGCAGGGGCGTTTCGTCGATGCTTCTTGCCATGTCGTTACGGATGTAGAGCACCTTCTTGGAATCATCGAGGAAGCGCGCCACATCATTGCGCTTGCCATAGATCGGCGGCAGCTCCTTGCGGCCGTCGAGCAGATGGCGCCAGCGTCCCGGCAAGTCCGGATCGTCGGGAATAAGCACGGAATAGCCCCTGTTCAGGCTTGCCTTGCGCTCATCGCCGGGATCTTCGCCTTTCGTAGGCGCAAGCTCGACGATCTCCGTCCGTCCATCGTCAAACTGCAAGGTCAATGGAACGTGGTCCGTGCCGTCGACGGCGCCGATCTGCTCAAGGACGGCGGGCGCAACCAGATAGCCGGGGGAGAGAAAACGAATCCGCTGGTCCGTGCCGGGAAGGTAGGCGCGCACCCGGTCGAGCGCTTCCTGCGTTGTTAGGGAGCCGATTCCGTCGATTCGTGCGCCAAGCAACCATTCGAAATCCGGGTGAGTCTTGACGATATAAAGCCCATCGGAAAACGACCACACGCGTACGGGAAGGTCGGCGCCAAGCAAAGTCCCGACATTGGCGTTGGTGTGTCCGTTGCGCGCGATGGCCACGGCCTTCATCACTTCGAGCGCGAACTCTTCCGGCTCCAGATCTTCCACCGCAGAGGCGGTCTCATCAAGATGCCGGCCGAACGCCACCCTCTGGCTGTCGCTGAAGCTTTTATCCAGCGGAGCCCATTTCTCTTTTAAAAAGGTAAGATCCTCTCGCATCTGGGGCGGCGTCAATTTTACATCAGCCGCCTGCGCAAAACCGGTAACAGCTAGCGTGAGGGCCACCGCGGCAGTTCGAGGGAGTGCGAGCCATCCTGGGGACATACGTGCTTTCCTCTAGTTCGAATTCAGGCGGTCTTCGCCGCCACATTAATCATGACGATCGGGTTCGCGGGCTTGCGACAATTGTGCGCGAAAAAATCGGAAAGCCATTCAGTGCGATCCGCATCGGCGTGCGCCTGATGCGAGGCGTATCTTGCTGGGCAAGCCCGTAGGCGGCATTGCGAAATGGCCATAACTGTGGTCACTCGTGATGCCCGTTATGCTTCCGCGTTGAAGCGAGAGGGGTGCACAGAACATCGAAATCGACATTCGCGATGTGAGCGGGCTTCACGATGTTTTCCACAGTGGCCGCCGTGCGTTCCCTTCTGAACCCGCCGACAGATCCTCCACAGACAATATGCGTGGAAAGGAAGGTCCCATGGCGCCTACCTAGAATTTTCACTAAGAAATCCAGCTGGATTTCTGGCCCAAATAAGGCCGTCGGCGGTTCGATTCCACTCAAGACCTGGTGTAATCGGGCAGTTGCTCATCTGCGTTAGAGCCTTTTTAAGAGGAATACTCTTCTCCATCAACGAGATGACGGCAGGCGCAAAGGGTCAGGGCCATGACGGTGAGGGTGGTGCCGGCAACTCCACTGCCGGGGAAGGCGCTGGCGTCGGTGACGATGAGGTTAGGCGCGTCCCAAACTTGGCAGCGCCCATGCACATGGTTTTGCGGAACCATGTCCGAAACATGAAGCGGGTGGAGCCTGGGTCAGCTCTCAGTGCAATTCACCAATGAGGTCGCCTCCCTCAATGGAAATAGCCTCGACGGCAATGAGCACATCGCCCGGCCCGCAGGCAGGATCCGGCATATCGACATATTCAAGAACGGCCGGAACACCAGGGTTGCCATAGACTGCAGCCTTCATCTGTTCTTCCTTTTCCGTAACTGCACGGGCTAACTGTCATTCTCCGATGAACCCAATTTGCAGCGCTCAGCCCAATCTGCTGAATTCCACTGATAAGGGATTGCCCAGCGATTGCGGGGCCAGATCGCGGTCGTCCCGCCCCTGCCGGGCGCCATTTGCATTGCTAAAAGGCAAGACGCCTGTAAACGCTTCAGTCCTTCGATAGTTGCTATAGCGGCTGAGCTTCCCGCTTGAAGAAATAATGAAAGACGAAATGCGCTGGTGAAACGACCGCAACTAATTCCCACCCGGCGTCACCAAGTTCGTTCATCTGCTGGTTATCGAGTGTCTTGTCGACTGTCAGGTATTCCCATTTCATGATGGACCTCGTTTATTGCTGTGACCGATTGCCTGGGACAGGGAAGTGCTTTTTCAGGGCGCCGTGGTCTGTGCTGTGTGGCTCTTCCAATAGGTGTCAATGATGTTGCGACAGTTCCGAATGACATGTTCGCCAACCTCCGGGTTTCCTCCCCGCAGCGTATCCGGATTGCCTCCGCAAAGGCGCACGAATGTTGCTTGCTGAACCGCAAACATGAAGTAGCCTTCACTGGTCGGTTCAAATTCCAAACCAGCGTCTTGCACGTTCCTCGTGACTTCGGCTGTCGCATCGGAGATGGCGCGCGACACCTTCTCAAGCATGGTCTGTTCGGCCGCTTGCTGGATGGCTAGGAAGGAGCGCTCCTGCGGTGTGGGAATGGGGCAACTGTCGGTGTTCATTACATTCTCCTTGGGAGGCTGAGATTCTGATCGCATTAAGGCGGTCACAGGCTTTGGCCATGGGTCGGTCGTTGCTAAACGCGACTAGCCTTTGCATCGTAATGCAGCCGTGGTAGGCGCCAGAGTCATTCCAGGATGGCAGTGACACGGATCTCAATTCGCATGGCGGGGAGCCCAAGGGCTTCCACACCGGTCTGCGTCCAGATCGGAGCTCGATCGGGCATGTACTCACGGAAAAGACCGGCAATCGTATCGTTCACGATCGGTGGAAAGCCTCCGACGTGATAAGAGTTGACATGGACGACATCCTTCCAGTCCGCGCCAGCCGTGGCCAAGGTTCGCCGGACATTCTCAAATGCTCTCTCGATCTCGGTCACGATTGACTCCGGAATTTCGAGTTCATCGTTCCATCCGCCCTGGCCGGAGATCTCGATGCGATCACCAATCTTGAGCGCTTGTGAAAAGTGCAAAAGCTCATGGAATTTCTGCCCGTACCCGGGCGTGACGAAAAGTTCAGGCTTTGCCATTGAGGTCTCCTATTGTGAGGAAGGTATAAGCATGGAGATGGCGCCCACCGAAATGGTGTGTTGCCGGTTAGTCCGGGCGATCGAAAAGGTGGCACCATCGCTCCATCAGAATCTTGCACGAGCAAGTCAGGCGATTGCACCGCCGTCTGCGGTGAGAATAGCGCCCGTGATGACACTCGCGGCCGGGCTTGCAAGAAATACCACAGCGTTGGCAATCTCCCGCGGTTCGCCGTAGCGTCCCAAGGAGGTCAAGCTTTTCTGCAAGTCTGCAGCCGGGCCGTCCGCCGGGTTGCTTTCAGTATCGGTTGCTCCGGGTTGCACGAGGTTGACGGTGATACCACTTGGACCAAGTTCACGCGAAAGACCGCGTGTGAAGGATGTGAGAGCTGCTTTGGACATTGCATAGGGTGTTATGCCGGGAAACGGTACCCGCTCGCCCAGAGCCGAGCCGATTGTGACGATGCGGCCGCCTTTGCCGAGATGCGGGATGACGGCTTTCGCGAACAGGACCGGAGCTCGTACATTGACATCCATCAAGGTCTGATACGCTGAGACGTCCAGGTCGACGATCATGCCGTTGTGGCCAATCGCGGCGCTGTTCACGAGGATGTCCAGCCCGCCCAAAGCGGAGACGGCCTCGCTTACTGAGCTAGCAATTGCCTCGGGGTCGGCGCTGTCCGCTTGGATTGCAGCCACGCGACGCCCCATCTTTTCGATCGCTTCGGTTACCTTCGAGGCCTTTTCGGCGGAGCGTTGGTAGGTGAACGCGACATCCGCGCCGTTTTCTGCCAGCGCCAATGCGATCGCAGCACCAATGCCTCGCGACCCGCCAGTTACCAGTGCGCGTTTGCCTTTAAGATTGATCATTTATCTGTTCCTTTCCACCAGGATAAGTTGATGTGTTTCAAGCTATTTTCGAAGGACACCGTCGGATCCAACCGAACAAGCGAATACTATTTCGCGGGGATTGCTGGCATCCTGTAGGTGCCAGACGTGCAAAACTCCGTTGCTTGAACAGGAACACTTGGAATAGGTCGTAAAACCCGTACCTGTCTTCCCCGTGAATCTTCGCGATTGTCCGCTTTTCAGTGGCCACTTGAGCCAAGCCCGACGACGACAGTCGTATCGAGCTTAGACATGTCTGATCAGGAAGCTCCGAATGAACTGAGCGATCTCATCTGCATGTGTTTCCAAGGCAAAATGGCCGGTATCGAGCAGATGGACCTCCGCGGGGGGCAGGTCGCGCTTATAGGCCTCGGCACCCGCAGGTACGAATGCTGGATCATGTCTGCCCCAGACCGCCAGGAACGGTGGTTGGTGATCGCGAAAATACGCCTGAAACTCCGGATACCGGTCAATGTTTGTTCTGTAGTCGAGGATTAGATCCAGTTGAATGTCTTCAGCACCCGGCCGCGACATGAACGCGATATCAAGTTGATAACCATCGGGTGAAAGACGCTCCTTTGATGTCCCGGTGCGGTATTGCCAGTTCTCGATCACATCAGGAGACAGAGATGCCCGACATGCCTCTCTGTTTTGAGCGGAGGGGTCACGCCAATATGCCTCCCACGCCGTCCATGCATCACTGAACCCTTCGATGTAGGCGTTGCCATTCTGGCTGATGATGGCGGAGATTCGGTCCGGATTGGCCGTCGCCATCCTGAACCCGATCGGTGCACCATAGTCGAAAACGTAAAGTGCATAGCGGCTGAGGCCGAGTGCCTCTGTGAAGCCCGTCATGACAGCGGCGAGTTTATCGAATGTGTAAGGGAATTCTCCACGTGCAGGTGAACTCGTTCGACCGAACCCGGGAAGGTCTGGTGCGATGACGCGGTATCGATCTGCCAACAGCGGGATCAGATCACGGAACATGTGGCTTGATGACGGAAAACCGTGGAGCAGAAGAAGGACTGGTGCTTCCTTTGAACCGGCCTCTCTGTAGAAAACCTCGACGTCTTGTACCTTTTGCGTTTTGTAGCTTACGGCCATTTTAGAACTCCTTCTCAAAGGATTCGACAAACCAACAGTCGCGAATGAAGGTAAAATACGACCGAACGGTCGGTTGTCAACCCTTTAGATTTCCTGTATCAAGTGCGGAGAACCCTGGCTCGGAGAAAACGTATGAAAGTCATGAGAGAAACGATCGTATCGACTGCGAGGGAGTTGTTTCGATCAAGAGGGTATGCAGGCGCGTCGATGAATGACCTCGCGGATGCCGTGGGCCTGAAGAAATCATCGCTGTACGTCCGCTTCCCCAATAAGGAAGCTCTCGTTCCGGCGGTACTTGATCTCACTTTGCAAGAGACATTCGGTCAAAGAGACTCAGCCTCCGGGCAATGGGATGATGAATTCGTCGAGGTCATCGAATTTGTCGCGACCACTCTCACTGATCGCGGCAGATGCGTAGGTCTGCATCTAGCCTACGGCACAAGTGACGAGACCCCGATTGCGAAGCATGCCGTTCGAGCATTTTTTCAAGCGCATCGCGATCATCTGTCGAGCATCCTGTCCCGCGCCATGCCTGTCGATGTAGCTCGCGACATTGCGACTGACACGTTAGCCCGTTTGGAAGGTGCCACGGCTTTTGTTGCGATATTCGGCGAGAAGGATGCCATGAAACGAGCGGTTCGCCTTTCCATCGAAGAAGCTAAAAATGCAGCCGCTGCGAAGTCACTGTCTAGCCGATAACGCCTAAGCCGTGCCGGTTACCGTATCCGCTACCGCATTGAGAATACCCGTCCGTCCATCGGGAAGCTCATTGGCAGCCCTGGAACTTTGACCCTACGCCAAATACTAAGCTCAATCCCTTGAGATGGAGGATAATAATGCCTGTTTGTGCTTACGTCGAAATGACCGATGGCTTGCAGCCGCATGGACCGGCGTGGGAGCAATTTGCCCAAGCTATTGGCAAGTGCAGGCCCGATATACTGTTGATGAATGAGATGCCTTTCGGTCAGTGGCTGGCTCGAAAGATTGATTTCGTAGTCGAGGACGCACAGCAAAGTGTTGAGATCCACGAAGCTGGAACCGCTGCTCTCGCTGCGCTGAACATTCCGGCCGTTATAACAAGCCGTCCAATGCTGCTCGCCGACCGCCTTGCCAATGAGGCGATTGTCATCGAGAACGGCGAGGTTCGCCCCCTGCATACGAAGACCTACCTTCCGCAGGAGCCTGGTTGGTCCGAGGTGTCCTGGTTCAGTCGAGGCGATGGGCGCTTCAACATCCAGAATATTTGCGGGCTAGGTGTAGGCGTCCTTTTGTGTACCGAACTCATGTTCAACGAACATGCCAGACAATACGGCCGATGCGGAGCCGATTTGATTGCCGTTCCTCGGGCGACCGGTTCTGCCCACGAAAGCTGGATAACTGCCGGCAAGATGGCCTCAATCGTCTCTGGGAGTTACGTCGTCAGTTCGAACAGGGTCGGGCATTCTACGGATGGTCCACGCTTCGGCGGAGGCGGCTTCGCCATCACCCCCGGGGGCGATCTGGCTGGGCGGACAGAAACCAGTTTTTCCATCATGCTAGTCGACATTGATGCGCAGGTTTCTGCCCGACAGCGGCAGGAATATCCCTGTTACGTGGACGAACTGCATGACCCTGGCGGCATCGGGGTCCCTGATATCGATATTTAATTGTCAAAAAACCCAGTCACTGTAGTTCTCTGCAGGACTGCTACTACGTTGCACTGCCGTATTGCCGGTCCTCCCGCTCTTGGGAGGACCTTGATCCTGCCTGTTCCTGCCAAAGACGGCTTCGTATCAGGCTTCGCCCGGCCGGTTGATCGCCAGGAAACGGCGAACAACAGGCCTGTCGGGACCCGAGTGGTAGGCAAGTACCTTGGCCTGGAGGTCGGCATCGGCCTGCGAAACCCGTTTGTGCTGGCGCAGGTGCTTCGCCCAGGACTCGACCATGAACCATTCGACCTCTTTTGCGGATCGGCAGAATCCTCGGTCACGCCCCAGCCATAGGCGCCATCGCTCCTGCGAGAGGTGAGCAAGTGCATGCAGGATCAGGATTGTTTTTTCGGCGTTGTTTTGCCGAAACTGACCGAAGTTTCGTTCAGTTCGCCTAGCGATTACTTGCTGCCCGAAACCTATTACATCAAGTTAGTGATCGTTGCTGCGAGGCAGACCTACATTCAGACAGTGATTTCGGACCTGTCTGGGTTCGCTTTGATGGAATACTCGCCACCGTTTCTGAAACTGCGGACCGTTGCGAAAGTATCTTCCATAAACTGCACATAAGACAGCTTGCCGTTCTCACCGCGCGCCAGAACCGAAAAGGGCGACGTCACCGTTTTGCCCAAAACGTTTGATGTGTAGGTGAACGTGCCGAAGATCGCTGCTCCGTTCTTATTTTCGAAGCTGTCCTGAATTTCGAAGTTGTCTGTCGTCCAGTAACGGCCGACATCGATAAAAGTCTGAACCAGCCCTTCGGTACCTTCGTTGGTACCGGCCCAAGGCATGATCCGCTTCAGCTCCGCGTGCTCATAGTTCAGCGAAACATAAATGAAATCGTCCGTCGTGAATTGTTTTACGAAATCCAGGTCAGTCGGGTTCGACAGGATCGACTGCAATACCCCCAACGGTGACGTGGGGGATGCAGGCTCGGCTTTAGACAACTTCTTAGCGTGCGCATTGATAGACATCGTATATTCCTCCTTCTAAGTGACTTTGGGAATTGAGGTGTCAGCGTTGCGCCAAGCCCGGCTTGAGCGCGATGTGCTTGTGTTCGATGAAATCGTCCAGCGCGGCCAGACCGTTCAAGCGGCCAACGCCAGACTGCTTGAATCCGCCCTCCTCGGTACCGTCGTAGACCTTCGCCCAGTCATTGATCCACACCGAGCCCGCTTCGAGCGCCTGCGCGACGCGCAAGGATCGATCTACATCGCGTGTCCAGATGCTGGCCGACAGTCCGTACTCATTGTCGTTGGCAAGACGGATCGCTTCCGCCTCGTCAGAGAACCGCTGAATCGTCAGCACTGGACCAAAAGTCTCCTCCTGTACGATAGCAAGACTGTTGTCGGAGACTTCCAGAAGGGCCGGGCGGAAGAAAGCGCCGTTTGCAAGGGGACCCACATTGATGGGTCCGCCCCGCTCGACGACCTTCGCGCCGGCTGCGATAGCGGCCTCGACCACACCATCGACCCGCGCAACGTTAGCGCGGTCGATCAGCGGGCCCATATCGCTGGAGGGGTCGGCGGCGGGGCCAACCTTGACGTTGCGCAATCTCTCCGCCAAGCCGTTGCGCACGGCCTCATATTTTCCATCCTGCACGAGCAAGCGGGACCCCGTCATGCAGAACTGACCGCTGAAGACAGTCAGCGCCTTTTCCAGTACCGGCAAGGCGGCATCAAGGTCTGCATCGTCAAAGACGATCATCGGCGTCTTGCCGCCGAGCTCCATTCCGAAACGTTTGAGGTACCTCGCGCCGGCGCTGCTAATGGCTCGGCCGGTACGGGTAGATCCGGTGAAACTGACGACTGGAACCTCCGGCGAGTCCACGAGATAAGCGGAGCCCTCAGGACCGCTTTCGAAAAACAGATTGATCACGCCGTTCGGAAGATCCTCTGCTTCCGCCATAATCTCGGCCATGACGCTTGCCGTCTGTGCGACTTGTGCCGGGAGTTTGATGACGGTGGTGCAACCAGCAGCGAGCGCTGGGGCGAGTGATCGGATCGTCAGAATAACCGGAGAGTTCCAAGGTGCAATGACCGCCGCGACTCCCATCGGTTGCCGAAGGATCACGGAGATGCTCCCGGGCTTTGGTGTCAATGCCCGTCCACCTTCGACCAGGGCAGTGGCTGCCGAGTAGCGGAGTTTGCTCGCAACCATGTCCAGCTCGAATGCAGCTTCAGCCTTTACCTTGCCGTTCTCCAACGACAGAATTTCGAGTAGTCTGTCGCGATTGCGTTCGAAGGCGCACGCTAGTTGGTCGAGCACACCAGCCCGTAATTCATGATCATGCGCCCACATTGTTTCGCGAAAGGCTTTAGAGGCTGCTGCCACCGCAAATTTCGCTGCCTCAAGGCCGTAGTCGGGGTAGTGGCCGATTACGTTATAAGTCGCTGGGTCTATTGACTGTTTCAACTGACCTTCTTGGCATTGAGATCCGCTGATCCAATTGAAGGCTTTGCGGCTCGGTATGTTGTCGAGGGGCATCGTCATATCTGTGGATCCTTCCACTTTCGAGTATTCGTCCGGAAAGGACGAGGCTAGAGCCGGTTACGTGATTGCCACTGCACCATTACCTGTTCGATTTTGCCGACAATTGTCCTGACTGCGGGTTGGCTAACGTTGGTGACAATTGGCACAACCATGAGCGTTGCGCCCAGTACGCGCAGCGGCATTGGCCAATCCTGCATGCAGTCGCCTACAATCCAAATAATCAGAAGGACGCTTGGGTAGACGGCGAGCCACACCATCGCAGTCGTTTTTTTGGCGTTCGAATATTACCTGCCGCAATCCTGTCATTGCTTGCTTGATCCTTTACCCGGCGCGTTGAATGATCAACGATGGGGCACGTGCATGAGTGTGAGACATGATTACTTCCTCCCAATGCTTAGCTCGACGTTCTAGTAGCGGTCTGCGCGAACAGTTGCTGTGTTGATATTGGAGAATCGCGGCTGTTGACGGAATGGGGGTATTCGTCGCATCATACCGGACATAATGTCTTCAATCGTCTCAATAGAATCCCTTAGCGGCCTCGTCGCGTTTTCAGTCGCCGTCGAAACCGGAAGTTTTGCGGCTGCGGGAAGGAAGCTTGGTCTATCTGCATCGGCCGTGGGAAAGGCGGTGGAGCGACTTGAGGCGCGTCTAGGCCTGCGATTGCTGAACCGTACGACCAGATCGCTAGCCGTGACCGGGGAAGGCGACATTCTATATCGATACGTCGCCCGCATATTGAAAGAACTGCAAGACGCTGAGCAAGAGCTTCACTTGGTTCAAAAGGCACCCCGAGGCCGCATTAAGGTGAGTGTGCCCACAGTCTTAGGTCGCAAGATCATCATGCCGGCGCTCCTCGATTTTCGCATCCGCTTTCCAGATGTGATGACCGAGATCAGCCTCGATGACGTCAAGGTTGATATTATCAATGGTGGGTATGACGTGGTGCTGCGGCTAGGTGAGCTGGACGATTCGACGTTACGCGCACGGAGGATCGGACCACACACATTCATAACGTGCGCCTCGCCGAAATATCTTGCACACCGCGGCACCCCGCAAACTCCGTCAGATCTTCATAATCACTGCTGCGTTTTTTATCGTTTTCCGACCACCGGTCGGCCGGAAGTTTGGGCCTTCAAAAATTCACTCCAACCAACGCCAATCAAGCCCTCTGTCGTTTTAAATGACGGCGAGGCACTTGCATCCGCCGCACTGGGTGGCTTGGGGATTATTCAGGCGCCGAGCTATCTCGTAAGCGAAGACATTGCGGCGGGACGGCTTCAAGCTGTCCTCGCAGATTACACGGACGAACGTGGCAGCGTTTCGCTCGTCTGGCCCCCTATGTCGGCACGAGCGCCCAAAGTTCGCGCCTTCATTGATTTCATGGCCGAGCGCGTTTCCCAAAAGCTTTATTGAGTCGGCACCCAAGATTTCTGTCCACTGCTATGGGACAGTTTGCTGTTTAGGATCGGTCTCATGGGAAATGCTCTTTAATTCAAGCCACTTAACAGCAGAAGCGCAGGAGCCGAAGGTCGTATCCGTTCAAGACCTGCATCTGAAAACATGCGCGCATTGGTGGCCGGCCATTCTATCTGAATTCACGTCATGGCGGATGTTTCCAGCCATCGATCAAGCTCCTTCTTGGCGAACCCTTCACAGATTTTGAGGGTGAGATCAGCACCTGGCTTTGTCATTAGACATCCCCTTATTTCTGCAGGAACACATCTCACCCGATAGAATCAGAGCTTGTAGCCGCCGCTCGCCTCGATCACCTGCGCGGTCACCCAACGGCCTTCATCGGAGGCAAGAAACGCGACCACTGCTGCGATGTCGGATGTTTCACCATCAGGCAGCCGGCTCAAAGCCGACTGAACGAGGAAGAAGGGCGCTCGTGCGTGAACAGCGAACATGGTGTTCCAGGCCTCGGGCGTCGCATCGGCGAGGCCGCCCCAACCTGAATTGCCGGCATTGTTGACGAGAATGTCGAGCGTCTTGCTGGCATTCCGTTCCGTAAGCTCGCGATCGAGCTCATCGTACAAGCTTGGGATAGACCCCGCGTCGGCGAGATCCGCGTGCAGCGTAAAGGCGGTGCCGCCCGCCTTCTCGATGGCTGCCACCGCTTCCTCCGCGGCAGCGCTGCTTGCATTGTAGGTGATCGCGACGGTCGCGCCTTCGGCCGCGAGCCGTTCAGCGATCGCCCGACCGATACCGCGTGATCCTCCGGTCACGAGAGCGGTTTTCCCTTTGAGGGCCCGCGACATGAGATTCTCCTTCGTTAGGCGAAATGCAATTCAGTGATTTGTGGGGAGCCCGCGTGGTCGCTCAGGCGACCCGCTCGCGCACGATCGGGCCGGGACTTGCCTCGACGACCGTGAGAGCCAGGCGGATGAGGTCAGCGTCGCCACCATACTCGTGGCCCGCGATGTGATGCAGGAGCACGCCAACTTGTTCGAGTTGCCGGGCACCGTTAAGCGGGCCGGCATTGACAGGCTTAAATCCAGCGTCACCGATCAGACCCCGCGTCACCTCTCCGGCGGCGTCGTCGTCGGTTACGTAGAAGATGTTCGGCTGCAATGGCGATGCTGACCAAGCCGCCGCTTCGAGCGCGGGAGCCGCCATCAGGTTGAACGCCTTGACGATTCGCGCCTTCGGCAACCGCCGTTGCAGGTCTTCCGCGGTTGAGCTGTCGCGCATGAATTCCAGATCGTGGAAGTGCACGAAGTCGGCAGTGACACCGAGCGGGTTCATGGTCTCGATAACGACCTTGCCGTCGAGCGCGCCGCCGACCTCGGCAACGATTGCTTCGACCCGCGGCCAATAAACGGAGAATAGAACGGCGTCGCCGAACTCGGCTGCCTCTCGGATCGTGCCGAGGCGAGCCTTGTCGCCCAGCTCTGCAAGTAATGGTGCGATTTTCCGGTCCTCACCGTCCTTCGCGATCACGAGTTCATGGCCTGCGGCCACCCAGGCTCTTGCCAGACGACTGCCGAGATTGCCGGCGTTTAAAATTCCGATTTTCATTTAGATATCCTGTCTACTTCAACATTTATGCCCACCGAGGAGCGGTTCTGTTGAAAGTTAGGATATCGCTCGGGAATAGATTAGATGCCGGAAGAACCTCAGTCTGTTGTTCGTGTGAGCAACAATGATGAACGGAGATGGCCGCGGTTCGGTCGCGGCGCTGGCGCGCAACTCAGATCTCTAAGCGAGGTGCAAAGCCAACTATCCGGTCCGGCCGTACCGGCGGGAAGCAGGTCGCGGCTCCCGCCTTGCACGAGCTACACGCTTCGGCGAGACCCACCGGCGGTCCTACTTGAGGTTCGCCGGCGGCGACGAGTGTTATGGTCGGCTCGCTTCAGGCTAGACTGGCGTCGCTACCATCCCCGAAAGCGGCGCGACAAAGATCAACGAAGCCACGCACCTTCGGATCCATGTAGCGCGTGGAGGCAAAAACGGCATGGACTGGCATCGGTATGCTTGCCCAGCCCGGCAAAACCCTTACCAGGGTACCCTCCGCCACATGCGGCTCAGCCATGAACCGCGGAAGTTGCGCCACTCCCAACCCGGATACGGTCAGGTTTTTGGCGGCAACGATGTTATCGAGTGCGCACCGTGGCGTCTGCGAGACTTTTTCTGTTGCTTGGCCGTTGACAAGGGTCCAGCTCGCACGGCCGCTGGACGTCTTCGTAATGAGGTCGTGGCGCTTCAAATCGTCGACGGTGCGGAGCTCTGCACCTTCCTTCAAATATCCAGGCGCAGCATCGAGACCGTACGTTATCTCTCCAAGCTTGCGGGCCGACAGATCTGAATCTTGCAAAGTTCCGATGCGGATCGCGACATCGATTCCCTCATGAATGATGTCAACGAACCGAATGGAGTATACCGCTTCCACGGTGACCTTCGGCCACTTAGACAAATAGGCTGCGATCCAGTTGTCGACCCGCGTGGTGCCGAATTCTGGTGTCGCTGTAACCTTTAGACGGCCCTGCGGCTCCTGGCTCTGCTGGGCAACGGCTGCTTAGGCCGCCTCTGCGGCGGCAAGGATCGACGAGGCACGCTCGAAATAGTCCCTACCGACTTCCGTGACGCTGAGCCGGCGGGTCGACCTGTTCAGCAGCCTTGCGCCGAGTTTTTCCTCGATCCGCTGCACGATGCGGCTCACCCGAGCCTTGTCAGTCTCGAGGCGATCGGCCGCAGCGGTGAAGGACTCCTCCATCACCACCGCGACGAAAACCTGCATTTCTGAAAAGCCGACTGTGGATGTCATGGGCAACATTCTGTCACGCGCCGCTTGAGCGATCAATCTGCGCGACCCTTATATATTCGACACTAGTCGGCTCCATACGACTGGACTGTTGTCATTGGAACAACAGCAGAATTCGGTCGATTTGCCGAATCAATGGTCCAGCAATCAGTCGCGAGCCGTTGTCTCGATGGCGTCGACGCGGTCCGGGTAAAACGCGAGGTATCCCTGGATGATCGGCATGTGGTCGAAAGGGTTCTCGTACGACCAGGCGACATCCTTAGCGGCGCCATTTCGCGCGCTAAAATAGCTGGCGTCGCCCTTGTACGGGCAGTGGGTGCTGGTGTAGCTCATGCTGAGTTCGCCCATCGCGACGTCGGCGCGCGGGATGTAATAGACCGGATGGAGGCTCGCCTCCTTAAGGATGAGGGCGTCGCGACTGTCGGCGAGGATTGCATCATCCAGCTTGACGACGACCCTCTCCCCGGCCGGAGCGATTGTAATCGGATGGTCGGGACCCGGCTTTCTTCCACCTTGCATGTCATGTTCCTTTTTGTTCGCTAGTGTGCGCAAGTCTCGCGCCGCGCGCGGCCTGCTTGTCCAGAGATACGCGCACCGGCGTTCGCCCGGCCGGGGCCCGCGGATTTTTGCGTGTGCCTACTGTTGGACCGCGACGACGGCGGGCAGCGGGCGCCATGCGATAGTCATTGTCTCGATGCGGCCGTCCTCGCCCAAGCGGACGTGGTCGAACGCGTCGATCACATGGTTCTCGAACCGGATCGTGAGGACAGCGATGACGTCGGCGTCCTCGCGCGTCATCATCTTGGGCTCGAACGCGTCGATTGTGGAGAGCAGTGCGCCGAGGACAGCCGACACACTGGCGCGCCCCTTGAACGGCGTGGGCAGGATTGGGCTATTGAGTTCGACGGTCTCGGACAGATGCTCGCTCGCGCGCGCAATCTCGCCCTCATGCATCGCCTCGAGGAAAGGGGTGAGGTGGCCTTCGCTCGGCATCGCTGCGGCTCCTGAATATGTGAGGCCCGGCGAGCCCCGCAGGGCTCCCACAACCGAATGCCGGACGCCCTTGGAGGGGCGTCCGGCAGGGGGTCAATTTGCGACGGTCGCGGCGCTGGCCTGGGCCATGAAGAGGTCGACGTGGACCTGCGGCATGCCCTCGAACGTGCCGCCGATCGGCGACGGGCGCTTTGCCTCGTCGATCAGGCGCTGAGCATCTTCGCGCGACACGGGCGTACCGGGCTGCGTGTAGGCGCGCTCGGCTTCCGAACCCGTCGCCTGCAGGTCTACCGTCGGAGCGTAGGCCCAGAAGTAGATCGGCGTGCTCGGTTCAATGCGCCAGCTGTCTGCGAGCGAGCCCGCGTCGATGGCATCGAAGCCGATCTTGTTCGTCTGGTCGAGTACACCTTGCCCGCGAACTTGTCGGCGGGCAGCTGCTCGGAGGCGGCGATCGGGATCGAGAGCGTGACGATGTAACCCGCCGCGATGGCCTCCTCGGTGGTGCCGGCGCTCGCCAGCGGACCAAGCTTCTCGATCAGGTCCTTGATGGTGTCCGCGCCGCGGGAGTTGCTGATCACCACCTTGTAGCCAGCTGCGGTCGCGAGGCGCGCGACTGCCTTGCCGACGAGGCCGGAGCCGATAATTCCGATAGTTTGTGTCATTGACGATGTCTTTCTAATTGGGCGGTAGCCGCCGGGAGGGTTCATGCGCCCCGCGCTGTCGCTCGCGTCCCTGGACTGCGAGAGCCACAGCAAATGGCACGAGGGAGAAATATGAATCTGCCCATTGAGTTACCAGTGGCGGCATGGGCAACGCACTGTTGTCCCTGATGACGACAATAATTTTCGAGATGGCGCTGGTATGGGTGCTCGCGCCGATACGCAAACGACTACGCCTCAGGAAATTAGACGGCGGTCACCGAGACAGCGGGGGCTGACCAGCGCGAGATCGATAGGCTGGAATTTCCGCATCCCGTGGGAGCGCAAGTAAGTTACCTCAACTGAAGCATTCAATGTTGGCTTTGAAAGCATCACGGCAGAGGTCGACAAAGCCACGCACCTTTGGGTCCATATAGCGCGTGGAAGCAAAGACCGCGTGGACTGGCACTGGGATGCACGCCCACGCCGGCAAGACTCTGACAAGCGCGCCATCGACGACATAAGGTTCAGCCATGAACCCCGGCAGCTGGGCGATCCCTAGGCCTGACAGCGCAAGGTTCCTCGCGGCTATGGTGTTGTTGACGGAGCAGCGGGGTGCCTGCCACACTTTCTCCGTCTTCTCACCATTTACCAAGGTCCACGTTGGACGACCGCGCGGTGCGTGCATAATGAGGTGGTGCCGCTTCAGATCCTCGACCGTCCGGACACCGGTGACGCTTCCGAGGTATTCCGGCGAGGCATACAAGCCGTAGGTCAACTCGCCCAGCTTACGTGCCGATAGCTCTGAATCCTGCAATGGTCCGATGCGAACTGCTACATCGACACCTTCATGAATAATGTCGACGAGACGGTTCGTGTATGACACTTCGACAGTCACCTTGGGCCACTTGCGCAAGAATTCGGCAATCCAGCCATCAACCTGCATCGTCCCGAACTCAGCGCCAGCTGTCACTTTCAGCCGGCCCTTCGGCTCCTGTGTCCGTTGTGCAACGGCGAATTCCGCCGCTTCGGCAGCAGCCAAGATGGATGAGACCCGTTCGAAATAGTCACGACCGACTTCTGTCACGCTGAGGTGCCGGGTCGACCTGTTCAAGAGCCGCGCGCCGAGCTTTGCTTCCATTCGGCTCACAATTCGGCTCACCCGCGCCTTGTCGGTTTCGAGGCGTTCCGCCGCAGCGGTGAAGGATCCCTCCCTCACCACCGCGAGGAAGGTCCGCATTTCCAAGAAATCTATTGTTGCTGCCATGACAACAGTCTGAAACTGTAACGCGGAATTATCAATCCTCAAACAACCGACATTCCGGCTTGTGGACGCGAGCAGAGGTCAGAGCTCGCATGGCGTTAACAATGCGAGGGGTACAAATGGCAGGCCAGCAAGCTCCCAATTTTCCAGTCATTTATGAAATATGGGGTAGAGGCCAACGGTTCGAGCCGGCTCAAGGCGGCCATTGAACGTCATCAGCTGCGGTCGATCGCGCGGTCGCCCGAGTTTTGCGTCGTGACATTGACGCCGTCACAACGCAATCGAACTTCCGTGGAGCGACGGCTAGGTGGAAGGCCACATCAATCCGCCTGAAGACGATCAAGCGTGCAATGTATGGCAGAGCAGGTCCAGAGGTCGTTAGAGCGGGAATGCTGCCCCCTCAGCAGCACGACCACAAAATTTGAGGAACACCCCGTTTTACTGCCAAACCACACTGAAAACCAAGAGGTCTACTAATAACGGCGTGCCTCCGGTACCTCATAAATTGGAATTTACTTTCGACACGCTTCATCTCATTAATTGTGATCCCTCACTGATACAATGGAGCATGTGATGACTTCCGCCCGTGTCGAATGCGCCAGAACCTCCATCACAGATCGTGCCCCGTTCAGCGACGTCGTCCCGGAAAAGCTGACATCGGTGGACAGGTGGACACGCAAGGCGGAAGAGGTATTGCGGCTGGAGGCCGCTGGTAAGTCGGTAGACTGCATCGCCGAAGAGCTTGGATTGAGCCGTGCAAGCGTGGTAAGGGTATTTCGGTTCGTCGAGCGCGCTGCCGCAGCATAACCGGGCGGAAAAGGTGCGCTATGCGGATCGATGGAGGATTGCAGGCATGCGTCTGCGGCCCGACCCATGTCTACTCGCTCCCGTTGTCCTCCAGACAGCTGCCGGGGATAGTGGTCCAGCAAGGGCTAAAGGCCCAGGATAATTGCGACATCGGCCACTCTAGTTTGCTTTCCGCGCATTATCGGGGATCGACCGCTGAGGCACGACAACCTGGATGATGGACAGGCTGTTCAGGTTTTCTTTGGCGCCATCCATGGCTTCCTCCAGTTCGCCATAGGTATGCACGTTCTCGGGATTATTGCGTCAGCCGTAATTATGAACTGCGAAACTCGGCCGTTCTCACGGGCGAACGATTATTGCACCTTCGAGACGCGGATCGGGAATGAACCCATCCGAGAATGTCTCAGGAGCAGCTCATGAAACTTTATCACCATCCTCTGTCAGGGCACTCGCATCGGGCCCGTTTGTTCGTCTCGCTACTTGGTCTGCCCCACGAACTGGTCGAGGTCGATCTGAAATCTGGCGCGCACAAGAAGCCGGAATTTCTGAAGCTGAATCCGTTCGGCCAGGTGCCGGTACTGGAAGACGATGGCGTGGCCATCTCCGACAGCAATGCCATCCTCGTTTACGTCGCCAAGAAGGCTGCGCGCACCGATTGGCTTCCCGAAGACGCCCAGGGCGCCGCCGCCGTTCAGCGCTGGCTATCGGTTGCCGCCGGGGAGGTGGCCTATGGTCCTGCAGCGGCACGGCTGATCACCGTCTTCGGTGCCAAGTACAACCCTGAAGAGGTGATTGGGCGCGCTCATGCGCTGCTCGGCAAGCTCGAAAGCCACCTCACCGACCGCACCTGGCTTGTCGGCAATGGGCCGACGATCGCGGACGTTGCGATCTACAGCTACGTGGCCCGGGCGCCAGAGGGGAACGTCGATCTCACCACCTATCCGGCTGTCGATGCCTTTCTCCGCCGTGTCGAAGCGCTACCAGGCTTCGTTCCGTTTGTTCAAACGCCAGTCGGCCTTGCTGCTTGAGCCGGGATACGGGCGTGCGGCTGCGTGCGCCCGATCTTTATTTTTTCGGGGAGACAGGACATGAACGAGACCTTGAAGGCGCTGCCGGTCTGGCACGCAGGTGAGACCTATATTCAAGAGAAGGTCGGCGTCGCCGAACGCATGGCGGCCGTCGGTCAGCGTGTCATTCGCGACTTCATGCCCGATCAACATCGCGACTTTTACGCTCAGCTACCATTCATCGTGCTGGGCAGTGTCGACAGGCGAGGCGACGCCTGGGCGACTTTCCTTGAGGGCCACTCAGGCTTCATGTCCTCCCCATCGTCAACCATCCTGAATATCGCGGCCAGAAGCGATGCCAGCGACCCCGCGAGCGCAGGTTTGGCCGAGGGCCAGCCCATCGGCCTTCTCGGCATGGAGATGCACACAAGGCGGCGCAACCGCATGAACGGGATCATCTCGAATTCAGCCGACGGTTTGCGCGTGGACGTCGACCAGAGCTTCGGAAACTGTCCGCGATATATCCAGTTGCGCGATTTTGAATTTGCGCGCGAGCCGGGCGAAGCGTTTGCCGGCTCTGTCGAAGACCTGTCCGTCCTCGACAACGCAGCGCGTGCCATGATCGCGGCGGCAGATGCGTTTTTCGTCGCCTCTTTCGCTGATCGCGAGGATCGACGCCAGGTCGATGTGTCTCATCGCGGCGGCAAGGCTGGTTTTGTTCGCGTTGCGGGCGACGGGACACTGACGGTCCCGGACTTCGATGGAAACATGTTTTTTTCAACCCTCGGAAACATCCTGTTGAACGGCAAGGCGGGGCTTGTGTTCGTCGATTACGCCAGTGGCGACATGCTGCAGATGACCGGTGACGCCGAGGTTATCCTGAACTCACCCGAGATCGCGGCTTTTCAGGGAGCCGAACGGCTGTGGACCTTTAAGGCGCGCCGCATTGTTCGCCGTCGCAACGCGCTCGCGCTGCGCTTTGCCTTCCGGCAAGACGGATGGTCTGCCAATTCCTTGATGACCGGAGATTGGGCGCAGGCAGCCGACCGGCTGCGTGCCGCGGAGCTTGCCAGTCAGTGGCGCGCTCTGACAGTGACGAAGATCGTCGAGGAAAGTGCCTCGATCCGTTCGTTTCACCTTCAGCCGGCCGATGGGGCAGGTTTGCTGCCGCATATTGCCGGGCAGCATTTGCCGATTCGCATCAGCGTCCCTGGCGCCGATAAGCCTGTCATCCGGACCTATACCCTGTCCGTTGCGCCTTCGGACGGTCTCTACCGCATCAGTGTCAAGCGAGACGGTGCAGTGTCCCAACACCTCCACGATCATATCCGCGTCGGCGACACGATCGAAGCGCGGGCGCCGGCCGGCGCCTTCACCATCGATGCCCGCGCGATCCGCCCGGCGGTGCTGCTTGCCGGTGGGGTGGGGATTACCCCAATGCTCGCCATGTTGCGCCACGTCGTCTACGAGGGACTGCGCAAGCAGCGCATTCGGCCGATCATTGTTTTTCATGCGGCACGTTCCAGACAGGAGCGTCCGTTCGACCGGGAAATCGCCGAGCTTGTGAACGCCGCGCAAGGCGCTGTCAGGCTCATCCGAGTCTTGAGCGATGCCAGTGGCGCTGAAGAAGGCGTTGACTACGATGTGATCGGGCATATCAACCTGGCGCTGCTCTCCCGCCACTTGCCGTTCAACGATTATGATTTCTACGTTTGCGGGCCGCCGCAGTTTACCCAGTCACTATACGACGGGCTGCGTGGTTATAATGTCGCCGACGGGCGCATCCATTCAGAGGCGTTTGGCCCTTCGTCGCTGAAGCGAGTGTTCGACGCCTGGTCGATCGTGACCCCTCGCCTGCCGCCATCCTCTAAACCTGTGCCGGTCGCCTTCGTGGGATCGCTGAAAGAGGCGCGCTGGACGCCCGATTCCGGCACATTGCTGGAACTGGCGGAAGCGCGTGGCCTGAGCCCCGAATTCAGTTGCCGGGAAGGAAATTGCGGAACATGTCGCACCAAGCTCACCAAGGGTGCGGTGACCTACGTCAAGGAGCCAACGGCGACGATTGCCGAAGGCGAAGTGCTGCTGTGCTGCGCCGTTCCTGCTGAACAGGAGAGCGATGAGGAAAACCGGATCCAGCTCGAACTCTGACACGCGTCATTGATGCGTCTGACGCAAGGGTATCTTCCGCCTTTTCGAGGTTCATCATCCGACAAAATCGGAGCATCTTATTCGGGACGAAACGGAAGCCTTTGCAACCAAATCAAGGAGATAGACATGTCACGAATTCCGACGCCTGCCACAATCAACGATGCGCCCGAAGCCTCGCGGCCTGTGCTCGAAGCCATCCAGAAGCAGATTGGTTCTGTGCCGAACATCTTCCGCCTGGTGTCGAACAGCCCAGCGGCTTTGAGCGGCCTGACGGCCCTGCAGGGTGCTCTCGGTAAGGGTAAGCTGCCTCCGGCCACCCGCGATCGGATCGCGCTGACCATGGCCGAAGCCAATGGTTGTGACTACTGCCTTTCCGCACATACCTATACTGGCACAAAGTTTGCCAAGCTGGACGAGACCGAAATCGAAGCGAACCGCCGCGGCACCTCGAATGATCCGAAGGCCGCCGCCGCTGTCGAGTTCGCCCGCGCCCTTGTCGACGATCGCGGCTCGGTGGCGTCAGTCGAAATCGAAAAGGTCCGCGCCGCGGGTTACAGCGATGCTGAAATCGTCGAAATCATCGCTCATGTCGCGCTGAACACATTCACCAACTACATCAACGAGGCCCTGGGCACCGAGATCGATTTCCCGCGTATCGATCGCCTTGCAGCATGATCAATTAACGGGTGGTCGCCTGCCTGCCCGCCCAACCCTTTCCCAATCTACAAGGAGTAAAACTATGTCTCGTCCGCCACTTCCCCCTTTCAATGAACAGAGTGCTATCGAAAAGGTACGTCTTGCCGAAGATGGCTGGAACAGCCGCGATGCCGCCAAGGTGGCGCTTGCTTATACGGTCGATACGCGCTGGCGCAACCGCGCCGAATTCGCAACCAACCGTGCCGAGGCTGAGGCCTTCCTGACGCGCAAATGGAACCGCGAGCTCGATTATCGCCTGATCAAGGAGCTTTGGGCCTTCCAGGGTAACCGCATTGCCGTTCGCTATGCTTATGAATACCACGACGACAGCGGCCAGTGGTTTCGAGCCTATGGCAACGAGAACTGGGAATTCGCCGAGGACGGGCTGATGCGCGCGCGCCATGCCAGCATCAACGAGCATCCCATCACGGAGGCTGAGCGCAGGTTCCGCTGGCCACTCGGACGCCGGCCTGACGATCATCCAGGGTTGAGCGACTTCGGCTTCTGACCGAGGCCCGGATCAAGGAGGTCACGGCCATGACAGGTTTCAAAATCGATGCTAAGGCGAGGCTGTCGATCGAACTCGCGCTTACCGCCGGACGCCGTGATCCCATTTTTGTCCGGCAGCAGGAAAAGGACGCGAAGGCGCTCGGCATGACCGGCGCGGAAATCGATTTAGCCCGCAACGGCTCGAGCTTCGATTTCCAGCTGTCCAGAGCGATGGCTTTGGCACTTTCATCGAACGCCGAAAACCGCGAGCGCGGGATGAAAGCCGGTCTGGACGCACAAGCCTGTGCGGACATTGAAAGGATCGCGGCGTCTTATATCAACCGATCTCAGTTGAGATCCGCATAAGCCACCACCAACGCTTCTTTTATGACATCTCCAGTTATGTCATTGGTATCAATCTCGAAACGGTCTTGCTCAATCCGTTTCGGGATTCATACAATTTTGAGCAACGGTCACGTCGAAGCAGCACGAGCAATCTTTGGGGGGCGTATGGATCGATGGCAGGCAATGCGGATTTTCGCAAAGGTTGCGGAGATGGAAAGTTTTGCGGATACGGCGCGCCACATGCATATGAGTGCACCCGCGGTGACGCGGGCTGTTGCAGCACTTGAAGATCTCATTGGTGCCCGCCTGTTCGTTCGCACGACGCGATCCGTCAAGATGACCGAGGCAGGCACACGGTATTTCGAGGATTGCCGCCGCATATTGGCCGATATCGCCGAAGCGGAGGCTGCCGCGGGTGGTTCCTACGCGACCCCGACCGGTACGCTGGCGATCACGGCCTCGGCCTTGTTCGGACAGATGTATGTGCTGCCCATTGTAACTGAATTCCTGAATACCTTCCCGACCATGCATGCAAGGACCCTGTTTATTGATCGCCCCGTCAACATTGTCGAAGAAGGGGTCGACGTGGCCGTTCGCATCGGCCACCTGCGTGATTCCGGTTTCTCTGCTATCAAAGTGGGTACTGTGCGGCACGTCATTTGCGGATCCCCGAGTTATTTCGAAAGCCACGGCGTTCCAACCACCCCGGCCGACCTCAAAAACCATCGCATTGCGGCGTCAACAAGCGCCTGGGCATCGCCGGAATGGCGTTTTGCGAATGACCAGCGTGTAATGATCGACCCGATACTTCAGTGCAATACGAATGAAGCCGTGATAACGGCGGCCCGAGCAGGGTGGGGTTTGACCCGGGTTCTGCATTACCAGATCGGCCCGGCACTCATTGCGGGGGAATTGCAGATCGTCCTCAGCGACTATGAAGAACCACCGATGCCGATCCATATCCTACATCCGCAGGGGCGGCACGCGCCAGCCAAGGTTCGCGCCTTCGTGGACATGGCAGCGGCCCACCTGCGGGAAAACCGGCTCTTAAACTAGATTGAGGCCGGCTCGGGCCAAATTCATCGCTTTCCGATGATGCTTGGCTCCTATCGGGCATAACTCGATCAACATCTTGCCAAATTCGCACCGATCAAAAGGGAAAGGATCCGGCCTTAATTTTCAGGTGAGTGCGTTCATTGTTTCATACGATGTAATTATCACTTCCGAATTGAGCGGATTATCATTTTTTTGCTCATGGATATGTTGGTCTTCAAGCCAGTCGTAGCTGGCCTCAAACCCCAAGGAGACCACCATGAAACGCCTGATCCTGACCCTGATGCTCGCAACTGTCAGCTTCGCCCCACTGTCCTTTGCCGCGTCGTCCACGCCCGACCAAGCAGCCACGCAGCAGGCTCCCGTCACCGTTCATTACCGGACGGCCGCTATCGCCGGTGTGAACATCTTCTATCGTGAAGCGGGTCCGAAAGACGGTCCGGTGGTCGTTCTACTCCATGGTTTTCCGACATCGTCCCATATGTTCCGTAATCTCATCCCGCTTCTCGCCGATCGCTATAGGGTCATCGCTCCAGACTACCCGGGCTTCGGCCAGAGTGACGCCCCCGATCACACCAAATTCGTCTTTTCCTTCGGCCATTATGCCGATCTCGTCGATGGGTTGCTCGATCGGCTCGGTGCCAAGAAATATTCCATGTACGTGATGGATTACGGCGCACCCGTTGGCTATCGCCTTGCCTTGAAGCATCCGGATCGCGTGGCTGCCCTCATCGTCCAGAACGGGAACGCCTATGAAGAAGGCCTTCGCGAATTCTGGGATCCGATCAAGAAATACTGGGCCGATGGCTCAAAGGAAAGTCGTGACGCACTTTCCGGTCTTGTCACCCTGGAGACCACGAAATTCCAGTATACCGATGGCATGAGCGATCTAAGCCGCATCAGCCCGGACAACTGGGTTCACGATCAGGCGCTGCTCGATCGTCCCGGCAACAAGGACATCCAGCTTGATCTCTTCTATGATTACCGGACCAACGTTCCCCTCTACCCGCAATTCCAGGCATTCTTTCGCGAACGCAAGCCGCCGACGTTGATCGTGTGGGGTAAGAACGACAAGATCTTTCCCTCAGAGGGAGCGCGTCCTTATCTTCGTGACCTTCCCGACGCTGAATTGCACCTGCTGGATACCGGACATTTCGCGCTGGAAGACAAGCTGGATGTCATGGCCCCGCTCATTCACGACTTCCTGGACCGGAAAATTGCCGAGGGTAACTGAATAAAAGGCGGCGCAGCTTCCTGTAGCTGCGCGGCTTTCTTTCTCTAGCCCAGCACAGCGCGGGGTTCGAGAAAGGCTTCGAGCCCGAACGCGCCGAATTCGCTTCCGAAGCCTGCTTGAAGCCACCGAAGGGAGCCAGAGGTTCATGAGGCGCGCCATTGATAATGACGCGGCCCGCTTCAATCCGGTCTGCAACTCGTTTCGCCCGGTTTATGTCCAAGGAGAACACCTGGGCCTGCAGGCCATAATCGGTGTCATTTGCAATCGCGATGGCATCCTCCTCATCGTGATACGAGATGAGCGAGAGGACAGGCCGGGCGATGCGCATGTCGTTGCGAACGCCGGTAAAGATGGTCGGCTGCACGAACCTCCCGCCTGACAAACCCTCCGGCCGTCCTTCGCCACCGGCGAGCAAGGTGGCTCCTTCCTTCTTTCCAGTCGAATATAGTCCTGCACGCGATCCCATTGCTTCTGGCTCACCATCGGCCCGACCTGGATCTGTCTGTCGGAAGTATCTGTCGCCTTGCAGTCCTTGACCGCTTGCTGGAGACGTTCCTCGATGTCGCCAAGTCTGCTGTCGGGAGCAAGAATGCGGGTTCCGGCTATGCAGGCTTGCCGCTGTTGCGGAAGCCTGCTGACAGCACCTGCGGGATGGCGACGTCAAGATCGGCATCGTCGAGGATGATGCTGGGGCTCTTGCCGCCAAGCTCCATCGTCACGCGCTTCATCGTTTCCGCTGCCGTCTGGACGATGGCACGGCCGGTGACAGTGGACCCGGTGAAGGTGATCTTCGACACATCGCGGTGCGTGGTCAGTGCTAATCCAACGACGTTGCCGTAAGCGGTCAATGGGAGAACACGGCGTCGCACGACATATTGCTTAGGGCAGGCTCATCCCCGTTGTGAAAGAGTGGAGCCCCCACTATCGAGGCTCAGCCTCTACTTCTCTCAACGCCGGCACATGCCGGCTAAGCTGCGGGGGTTGATAGACCTGATCCGCGAGCGGGCAATTGGCGGCATCTGACGGCCAGTGGTGCCCCTGTCGACGCGGAATGGGTTGACGGTTCGATCCCCCTCAAGACCATCGCGTCGGCTGAATCGTGCTCAATCACCATTGATTGTCCCTTCACGGGTTTGCCTGGTGGTCCAGCAAGGATTGAAGACCCAGAATAATTGCGACATCGGCCACTCTAGTTTGCTTTCCAGTTCGCGTTATCGGGGATCGACCGCTGAGGCACGACAACCTGGATGATGGACGGACTGTTCAGGTTCTCTTTGGCGCCATTTATGGCTTCCTCCAGTTCGCCATAGGTGTCCACTTTCCAGCCTTGGCAGCCAAAGACCTCTGCCAACTTGCTGTAATTCCATCGGTGCAGGATGCATGAATTGTAGAACGGCTTGTCACCATGGAAAACCGATGCATCGGCAAGCCATTGCTCCACGCCATAGATGCCGTTGTCCATCACGAAGATGATCGGGTTGAGATTGAAATGGGCTTGTGTCGAGAGGCATTGAGCGGTCATCTGAAACCCGCCATCTCCCGCAAAGACGATCAGCCTCTGTTTGTCTTGCTTGGCCAGCGAAACCCCGGTCGCGGCCGGGCCGATATAACCGATCGCCGAATAGGATGACTGTACGATGAAACCGCGGCGAGCACCCACTTCAAGAAGCAGGCTCCCGAAATAATTCAAACTCGCGTCGGCACCAACGATAGTATTTCCGTCGATCTGGTGCTGAATGAAATCGTAGAAGCCCTGATATGTAATTTCGCCTGCCGGATTCACGACCGGCGCTAGCCGGGCTGTTTTCGTTGGAAGACGTTGGGCTTTGCACGTCAACCTTTTATCAATCAAGCCGTTGACGAGATCCGCCAGCGAAACCTGTGCGTTGAAGCTCGTGCCATATTTCACTGTATCCCAGGAGGCGAATGCGGTTTTATCGAGATCGATAGGCCAGCCCAAATCATTGATATCAGTCAACCAGACGCCCAGCGCCAATACGAAGTCGGAGTCTTTGACCAAAGACTGGACGTAGGGTGATGACGATTTGCCATCAAACACCCCGGCAAATTGTGCATCGTCTTCCGACAGGATGGCCTTGCTCAAGAGCTCGGTCACGTAGGGAATTTTGAGGTCTCGAATGAGCCGCTCCGCCTGATGGTGAAGGCCAAACCGGTCGACCTCGACACCGATCCAGATCAGGGGTTTGGTAGCGTTTTGCAATCTTTCGCTGATTTGCGCGATCGACTGATTGAGACTGTCCTCGTCGGATATGACCGGCGCCGCTTTTAATGCATTCGACGGGCGCGCGCATTCCAGGTCCACCATATCCTCCAGCAACTCGATATAGACCGGACGTCTTTCCGTGATGCACTGCGTCAGCGCATAATCTATGAGCATTGGCGCAAGATGAGGGCTATCGATGCGGACGGCAGCGGCCGTTATGTATTCGAACACCTGAAGATCCGTTTCCCGCCCGCTGATAAAATGATGCGAACTGTAGCCGGTCTGTTCGAATGTGAGCGTTTTCTTGATGCTTGGCGCACCGTTGATCAGAACAACCGGCACTTTCTCGACGTAAGATCCGGCGATCGCATTTGTTGCGCAAAGCGCGCCTGCGGAATAGGTTACGCACAGCGCACCAATTCCTTTCAGTCTCGCATAGCCGTCAGCCGCATAACCGGCATTCAGTTCATTCACCTCTTCAATGACCTGAATATCGCTTTTCTCGACATAACTGTTCACCCATTCGATCGAATAATCGCCCGCTATGGAAAACAGGTGTCCCAGGCCCAGTTCGCGAAGTCTGTCGACCAGATATTGCCCAACCGTGTATGTCTCGTCCATGTTCCAACGGCTCCCCTGTTGACGACAATTGACGTATATTAAAACTCGCTCGCGTCATCGAATAAGCGAGGTATGTATATGTCGAATATTGCGGGGCATTTTCGTTCGGGAAATCTTTCCAGCATGAAGCGTTTGAAAGTATCATTGGTGAGTCCGTCGCCGGCGGCCTCCATGGCAACGGACAAATATTCTATATTTTTGGCAAGCTCGTTTTTGTCAGCTGGAAAGCCGTGACCGGGAAGGAACAGCTCATAGTCGGACAGCAGCATACCCTGCAAAATCCCAATCCAATGCTCCATGTATTTCGTAAGGTAAAGGTGCGTTCCGCTGTAGATCAGGTCTTGCGCAATGAAAACACCCACGCCCGGAAGACCTATGGTGAGAAGAAAATCGATCTCCGTATCAACGACTTCATCAAATACGTATTTGACTCCGTCGATGATTTCCTCGCCGGCGTGGACAGTTTTTTCGGGAATTACCAGGCTCTTCGGAGCGAGGTTGCCCATTTTCCAATGGTCATTCAGGGAATCCTTCCCATGCTGCTGCAGGAACTCTATCGTTTTCGGCAATGCATAAATCGGAATGTCGCTGAATGCGGCTCCCAGGCCGAACCAATGGTCGGGATGCCTGTGCGACAGGTAAATCCGGTCGATCTCCTTGCCGATACTGTTGGCATACTCCCTGAATTGCCGCGCATAGGGAACGAGAAATTGCCCATCGACAAGAACAAGCTTGTTCCTGCTTTCGATTATGTGCGTTGCATTGGCGATGTTGTCATCCGTGAAAGCTGAAATGAAAGTATGAATACGGACATCGCCTGCTCGCCTGACGATTTTAATGGGATCCGGCAATTGCGCCACCATAGGTATCTCCCTGATTGAAAGGTCGTTTGTTGAGGTTTGACGTTTACTCGGGCAGGGCGGTCAGACAGGATTGGCCACCATGCCGTCCCCGGAGGTGCTGGATGGAGGTGCCCTTTGAGGCGCCTTCTCGGAGATGAAGGCTCCCCAGCATCCTGGAGTAGTTTCCAACATGCGCGGCTGAGCGCCATCACGGATAAGATCGACGACCGTGGGAATCGATCTTTTCCTCCAATGTCTTCAGGGCGGCGCGCGCAACGTCGTAGGCGCTGTCGACGCCCGCCTCCGGCGCGTCCTCATCGGGCCGCCAGAAGCGTCTGCGCGTCATTCTCATCGAGCTCTCGAAGGGTGGAATCGCGTTAAAGACTTCGACGAGATAGGGGCCCGAATAAACCGGCTCGATTTCGCCCAACATAATCTCCCAGGGAATCCAGCTGTCTTTGACAGCGCCCCGGTCCGGTGCTGAGATATGAACGTAATTCAGCCGGCTCTGCTGTGCGGCACGGGCGACATTTTTCCTGAAGATTGCCGGCCCCTGGCTTTCCATCACGACCTGCGCTGTATCGACCGTGACGCCACAGACCGGAATGTCGGCGCTTTCGAGAAAATCCAGCGCTTCCGAGACCATGGTCGGCCCAGGCGTTTCCCAATTCTTGACGGGCTCAATGGCGAGCTTCACTCTCTTATCGGCACTATATTCCGCCA
The DNA here is from genome assembly GCF_000816845.1 of Rhizobium gallicum bv. gallicum R602sp. Lineage (NCBI taxonomy): Bacteria > Pseudomonadati > Pseudomonadota > Alphaproteobacteria > Hyphomicrobiales > Rhizobiaceae > Rhizobium > Rhizobium gallicum. The sequence goes on from NZ_CP006880.1 coordinate 374,357, forward strand.
ACTCTTGGAAGATGGAGCCCGCCGCCGCGAATCGTGGCTTTATCCAATCCTGAAGCGCGTCGCTCCAGATCTCCTCACCGTCATCCGTCAGCGGAAAGATACCATAGGGGTAGAGGAACGGCCCTGACATGATCGTATTCTCCCCACCCAGCACCGACGTGATGTCGACACGGGATTTGAGATAGGACAGAGCCTGCTTGCGCTGTTCCTCGTAGGGCGAGGTCGGATCGTAGGTTCGCGTGGTCCCCACATTGGTTGTGAACTTCACATCCTGGAAGCCTGCCTTATCGAACGCCTTCTTGAGGCGGACATAGCTTTCGACCTCAGCGTGATGACCGGCGTGGGCAGGTCCTGGGGCGATATGCACATCGAAGCCAGTGTAGCCGATGTCGGTAAGAGCCTTCAGATGTCTGACGAGAACCTGGGTGTAGTCCGCGTCGTTCGGCCTCAAATCCGCTGTAAACATAAAGAAGCTGAAATATATATCTCGCTTGAATGCCTCTGACATCTTCATCGCTCCGGCTATCGTTATCCAATAACGCGTGGTTATCGATCAATCTCTAGTTTATTGAGGAATTCGCACCTTCCAGGATTGCGATCTGTTCTTCGAAAACGTTCCGAACGATCTTACGGAACGAGACGGCGAGCAGGGAATTACGTCAACTGTGATTTGTGTGGAACCCACACGAAGCACGTGATCAGACTTTATGTCGTACTCAGACGGATCTGAATCAGATCCAGAATCCAAACCAAAAGAGGTCAAACCTCTCGCCGGGGCTACCATCCGAGCAGCTTGCGTAGATATTCGCGGCCCATTCTCGCATATTGCAGCGGATTGGCCTTGGCCGGGTCCTGCTCTGCTTCGACGCAGATCCAACCGGCGAAATCCGCCGCGGCCAACGCATCGAGGATTTCCGGAAAGGTCACGATGGAGCCATCACCCGGAACGGTAAAGATTCCCATCTCGATACCTTGCTGGAAGGACAATTCACGGGCCTTAATCGCCCCAACCACCTCGGCGCGAATATCTTTCAGGTGAACATGCTTGATGCGGTGGGCGTATTTTCTGGCCAGCGCCAGCGGATCGACACCGGCAGCCGCCTGGTGTGCGGTGTCGAGAAGCATGTTGACCAGCCTGGGATCCGTCTCGTCCATGAGCCGGTGGATCGCTTCCGTCTTCATCACCCCGGTTCCCAGATGCGGGTGATAGCAGAGCTGGCGGTTGCGTGCCCTGGCTTTCTCTCCCGCCTCATGCAACCCTTCGATAAGGTATTTCCACTCGTCCTCGGAGAAATCAGGACAATTCGGAAACAGGGCTACCGGAAGCGGATTGACGGCCCGGCCAAACTCTGAGACGACCAGATCGGCCCTGCGCGGATCGTTGCTGTCACCTTCCATGGCTTCGAGGAAATCGAGCTGAGCATCGACATTGTCCAGGGTATGACGCTTCATCGCCTTGATGGTGAAGTAGGTGCTTACCCAAGGCTCGGAAATCCGCAATCCCCTGAGTTCGAGGGCAGGTCGCAATACTTTCGGGTCCGTCGGATATTTGTGGCCGACGCCACATCCGACATAGCCGGCGAGCGCCATTTCACTCAGAGCCTGCTCGTAGGGGATACCGATATCGATGTTGATGAAATCGTCATTCCACCAGAGCGTGGGGATGACACCCAGCCAGACCTTGGCGGGCGTCAGTCGATGCAGATATGTCACCATGGCAATGATCCAGTCCTTTTGAGGTCAAATCGAAGTGGCATCAGGTTTTGGAATCGAGATCCGGAAGGTCCGGAATTTTCGGCGGAAAGGCCCAGGAGCCGAAACCAGGCCCCTTGGCGCCTGCGGGGTGGGCTCCGATCGCCTTCCAGAGCAAACCCTCGATATAGGCGTCGGGAGAAACGACGAAGGTGGCGCCCGCGGTCCTGCGGCCAAAGCGCTCCGTCCAGGCGGAGGGCAGCTCGAACCAAGTCCCGGAATACCAGAGCTTGATCAGCGCGCGGGTCACGTCTCCCAGCAATTCATTGCCAAGAATGGTCGTGCGCACCGCCTGGATACGGGCCACGTCTTCCGGCGGCGGCAGGGCGGCGAAGGCGGCCAGCAGCGCATCGGTGGTCTCGCCGCCGACCATCTTGTCGAGCGTGGCGAGATAGCGTTCCGCCAGGCCCGTTCCCAGAAGATCGAAGCGGGAGAAGGCCGTCAATTCGACGGAAACGTTGAGAAACGCCTCGAAACGGCTGCTCATGCTCTCACCTCCGCCTGCCGGGTGACGGCCGCCTGTTTGGTGCTGCCGGGGATCTCATAGGTGGGGCAGCCGTTCTTACCGGGATGGTTCGTCAGAGGATTGCGGATGAGTTCGAGGATCATGTTGCGGAATTCGAACATGATCGGAACCGCTTCCAGCAGCAGGGTCGGCTGGCCGTTATAGGCACGCGTCAAAAGCTGCAGAAATTCGCCATAGCGCGTGTTAAAGGCGGTCGCCGCCTCACGCAGTTCCGGGTCTTTCTTTATGTCTATGTCCACCACTTTCAGGTTCGCTTTGATGGGATAGGCGCCTTCCCAATCGACCTGCAACTGCGGACCAGTAGGGTGGCCGGGCTGGTCGCCCTTCTGGTAGTAGCGGCCTTTGACCAGCTCGTCGAAACGATAGTAATGGGCCAGTTCGTGCTCGTTATCGTCGTAGATACCGCCACCGTCGCCTTCGCCCTGTTCGATGATGAGCTCGGTGGCTTCCAGGGCGCTTTTCAGATCGGTCACGGCAAACAGCTCGCCGCCGCCGGAATAATAATATTCCGAGGTGATCTGCCGCGACCTGTCGCCGGTGAAAATGGTTGTGCCCACCCGATGCGCTTCGGCTTCCAGGTATTTGATGCCTTCTGCGATGGTCGAGTAGAACTCGCCGATACTGTAAAAATGGAGGTCCTCGTGCCTTGGATCGTTGCCAAGCGCGGTGGTATGCGGGGAGGTCTTGCGGTGTATCAGGCCTTTACCAACGAGATGTATGGGACGCTGGGCCGGCCGCTCGATTTTCAGGAAAGTCGCCAGCGCCTCACGACCGAAAGCCTGGATGCCGACCTTGAAGTCGGTCTCACCGTCCGGTAGGGAGGCGGGATAGTCGACTGCGAAGTCCGGCCTGGTAAGATCCGGCGTGCCGCCGATGGCATTGAGAATATTGGCCGCGATGGTCAGATGCAGCATTTCTTCCACGACGATCACGCGCAGAACCTGGGTTGCATCCTGGTTGACGCCGGGTTTGATCGAGTAAAGCGCCGTCAGATACGGCGGAATCGTCGCATGTTCGAGGCGCATCGCCTGATAGAGAAATTCTTTCAGCTCATCGAGCGTCCTAATGCTGTAAGAATACATGCTCAAGCTCCATGGAAGAAGGTAAGTTGGGTGCACGGCCGGCTGCCTGTGGCTTGCGCCATGCCCATCGGTTCGTTCCGCGCGCAACGGATGTCGGCCTTTGTTCAATGCAGATACTTCAGAATGTCGCGGCTGCTTCGGAAGCACATCGCGGCCAGCGTCAAGGTAACATTGGCCGTGCCGATCGTCGGCATGCTGCCGCCGCCCACGAGGTAGAGGTTTTCATGGTCCCAGCTGCGCTGGTTCTTATCCACGACGGAATTGGTCTTCGTCGTTCCCATGATATGGGTACCGGCCAGATGATTGCCGCCGCGGATCGCGTAGCCTTGCTTCTCAAAGTCCACATAGCCGAAATCGCTGGGGTCGTAATAAGTATGATCCTGCGCGCCCAGACGCGCAAAGACGGTGCGCGCAAAATGACGGCCATAGGCGGCACCCTTCATGGTATATTCTGGAACCGTGAAGGACAGGATAGGCCGCATATTGCCCAGGGGATCAGTATATCGCGGATCCACCGTGATGCGGTTGCTTTCGACCGGCATGACCTCGATCATGAAAGCCAGCAGCAACTGCCGCGAAACCCTGTCGATCACGCCGCGTCGAAGATCCGCCCCGTGAAGGTTGCGATCATCCACCAGTTCGAGAAGGTCGGAGGTCGGCGCCCCCGTGGCCCAGCCCCAGCCGTCGTTATGGATATCGATGGCGAAGGCGGCCTGCCTTTCCCGGAAAGGGCCGTCGCGCAGATCTACGATACCGCCTGTCGAGCTGGTTCCGCGCATCGTGCCGCAGATTTGCGGCATCAGCGCCCAGTTCAAGAGATAGGCATGGTCCATCAGATTGCGTCCGACAAGGCCGCTGGTGCTGGGCAGGCCGGAGGCCAGCATGAGACGAGCCGTTTCGATGGCGCCTGCCCCAAGCACGAAAACCTTGCCCTTCACGGTGATGGTCTCGTGGGCCGCTGAGGCCGGGTCCTTGTAAACCTTCACCTCGATAGTGCGGACTTTACCGCTATCCGGATCGATGTTGACCTTCGATGCGACCGCCTGCGACAGCAGTTCGACAAGCCGCTCGCTACTTTTCCCGTTTACCGCGAACGCCTTGGCAAGCGTTTTGCCGGCGTGGTAGCGCGCTTGCACAGGACAGAGCGGTACGCAGTTGGTATTGCCCTGGCAGCGACCGCCCTCTTCGACCTGATGCGTATCGACTGCGCCGATTGGACGGTAACCCTTTCCACCATCATAGGCTGGGTTCGGTATGCTGTTGCGCCCCTGCGGATAAGGCCTGACCTTCAGGGGATAGGTTTTGCCGTGTAGTTCGACACTGGTGCCTTCGATGCCCTTGTTGACCTGCTGGTCCAGATAGGACAGCGGCAAGCCGCGCATGGGAAAGACATAGTCGCCCGGGAAGGTCTGCCCCAGATATTGCTGGTCGTCGACATTCGCCGATACGCCGATTTCCCGCTCGGCCAGGCGGTAATCATCCTCGATTTCTTCAAAGCTCAGTGGCCAGTCCAGCCCTTGACCGAAAATGGTGCGCGTCTTGAAATCCGAGCGAAGCAGGCGGGGCGTTTTCGCCTCCCAGTGCATGGTCGTTCCGCCGAAAATACGGGTATATGTCGTATCGCTGACATAAGGGCCGGATTGAACGATATAGGTCGAGCTATCGGTTTGCCCCGCCTGCAGCTTGCGAAGCGGGCTGCGGGGCATGGCCGCGTTCGCATTCAGCGGAAAGGGCGACTGGTTATCCTTGGAGGCTGCCGAATAGAAGTTCGTCAGCAGATCGTCATAGCCTGCCAGAGTGCGATTGGCACCGGTTCCGGCTTCAAGGATCAGGACACGCTTGCCCGCTTCCGCAGCCTGCTTGGCAATGATTGCTCCGGAAATGCCGGCGCCGATGATTACGATATCGTAGTCGCCAGACGCTGCGACGGTCTTGGGGTCGGCTGTCAGCGCCGATTCGAGGGGAAAAAGCACTTTGGTCCTCCATCATTCCCGGAAAGCTGCATCAGGCTTTGCCGATCATGCCGCTTTAGGCTCAATCGAGATTTCAGGCCGGGCGGGCCTGAAATCGTCATGATCTTGGGACGCGCGACTTTCGGGGTTTGGCCTTGGCGGCCAGGGCGCCGGCGGAGCGGGCTCTGACTGCAGAGAGAAAAGAGGCGTAGCTCCAGGTCAGGTTCCGGACGCTTTTCTCATAGCCAGTGGTTCCATCGAACTGTTCGCTCAGTTCATAGTGATCGCTGTGATAGACGATGGCGCGCAGCATGAGGTCAGACGAAGCCCGCAAGGCAACCGACGCGTCGGCGGCGCTGCTGGATGCGCCAAGACCCAGTTCCGCGAAGAAGGGTTCAGAAAACTGATCGAGAGGGATGGCGCTGCTGGCCTCGATGGCATTGGCAAGCCGATATTGAAACTCGGCGAAGTTAGCCGTGCACAGAGCCCAGGGATGCCCGCCGACCACCGGAGCCGCCACATCGCCATCGTAATGGTCGCCTGGATAGCGCCCGAAGAGTGGACCGAGTCCTTTGGCCGCGTCGGCGCCATTGATCGGGTAATAGTTCGAAGACGAAGGATCGGCCCACTGGCGCCGCAGGATGGCCGCCGTTGCCAGAAGCTTGGTATCGGTCGGCTCGATCCCGCCATAGCAGACCGAAGAGACGATATCGATGTTGGCGTCGTAACCGGCTTGCGCTGCGGCATCCAGAACGCTCACATAGAGCTGCCCATTCCAGTGGGTAGCCAGCTGGATTTCCAGCCAAGAGATGGCATCGGCCACCCCGGCAGGCACCGCAATGCCAATCGTGTTTCTGGCAATTTCCCGGAAAAAGCGCAACTGTACGGCTCTTGCGAAAAAGGAATAGCCCTCATATTCCTCCCAGAGATTTGTGGTCTTGTTCTGATAAACTTCGAGAAGATAGGCGAGGTTAGTCTCGACCAATTGTTTGGCGATTGTCTGCGTGGCACCATCCAGCTGATCGAACAAGGTCAGGATCGCAATCGACTGAATGGCCGGCCCGTCATTCTGCTCCGACCACGGACGAACCTCACCAGTGATGGTGAAGCAGGCATGGCCAAGTGTGACAGTCGCGGAATTCTTCGCATTCGCCTGACAGAGCGCGGCGAAGTTCACGTAGTCGATCAGGCTCGGCACACCCCCACCCGGAACGAGCCGCAAGCCGGCGAGCGCGATCTCGATGGCCGTAATAGCTCCATCGCGGACCCAGTTGAAAACATAGTCCTGGTCGACACCCGGCGTGTTCGCTGGATAGGAGGGTGCGGCGATGACGCAGCCCGGGACCGAAAAGACGCTGGACGATGCCGGATCCTCGATGACATAGCCATCGCTTGTGATGTTGCGCATCATCAGAAGAGAAAAATAGCGCGACAATGCAACCAGATCGGTCTGCGCGAAGGCGGGCGCCGGTTTGACTGCAGGCGCATAAGCGCCGATAGTCGGGCCATAGGCCGGGTCCGCAACTGGCTGACTCCATAATGCAACTGTCATTGACTCACTCCAAAATCGAGACTTGCCGGGACCAGATAGAAGAAAAATCGCGGACGAACGGGCGGCGATGCGCTTCCAATAATTTCCGTACAGCGTATTTATGGTTTCACGTCAGATGGTTAGCCGAGGTAGTTTACAGCCAGCCCCTCTGCACGACGACTTCCTCAAGAAACCCTCGACCAAAGCGGGTTTCATAGATCATTTAGCGATGATGTGTTACATTCTTAGCTTGATCTGTGTTATTATGCAATGAAAAATTGTAGATATATCTTAAAATTAAAAATTATCATCAACCGCCAGTTAAGCTGTCAGATCCGAGAATAGCACCGCTCGGTGCCGGTCGCTCGCTTACGCCCGCGTCGCGCGCACCGTCAGCTTCTCCTCCCGATGGAGCCGGAAGAGCCGCTCGTGGTTCACAAGGTGTCCCTCGCGCCTGAGCAGCACATGAATGCGTCGATCTCCAAAGCGGCGACGTTGCGCCAAAACCTTCATTCGCTCGCGAAGGCCATGATCGTCGTCGCGTCTCATTTCATAACGGATCGTCATCCGGCAAAAGCCGATGGCTTTACACGCCCGCCGTTCGTTCATCCTATGTTGGCTCATCAGGTGCGCGAAAGCGTTGCATTGTCGCATTGTCGAGCATGGCATCCGCCAGTAGCCGTTTCAGCCTGGTATTCTCGTCCTCCAGCGTCTTCAGCCGTATGGCTTCGGACACGTCCATGCCGCCGAACTCGGCTTTCCACCTTTAGACGTTGGCGTCGCTGGCGCCGTGCTTGCGGCAAAGCTCAAAGACCGGCATGCCTGCCTCGTGCTCCTTCAATAGGCCGATGATCTGTTCGTCTGTGAAACGGTGCGCTTCATTTCCTGGCCCTCTCAATAGGCCAGAGCTTACTTCAAAATGGAATATTTCAACCGGGCACGGTCACTGGTGAAGAGCGGGTTGCGCAAGAGCGCGTTCACCGGAACGGTCTTCGTGCTTCGGCACGCTTCACTCCCGCAGCGAAACTCTCGCTGACCTTCTCGCCAGCGCGGCGTTGTGCCGACGGCTCGCAGCATCGATGATCTTGTTGTTCGCTCTCTCCGTTCTTTCCGCTGAGCGATTGTTCAATAACCTCTCCACGTGCTCCGCCTGACCGATGATCGTCGTATGAACAAAAAGGTCAACGACGCTCACATCCACGCCATACGCGTTAGACAATCGTCTTGCGAGTTCGACAGTCAACATGGATGAACCGCCAGCGAGGAAGAAGGAGAGGTCCAGCGGCGGCTGATCTATGCTCAAAAGAGCTGACCACATGGCGGCGATGCGATCACGGTTGCTTCCATCTGGCAGCTCGTTTTCCCTTTCCTGTGAGAACTGGGGGAGATCAACTGTTTGAAGCGCCTTGTAGTCTAGCTTTCCGTTGTAGGTGAGAGGCATTTTTGAAAGATAGACGAACTGTGAGGGGATCATGTAGTGCGGCAGAATTTCGGCCAATAGCTTTCTTACTTTGTAATCACGTTGCCGATTGATCGACCAACTCACCGATTGAGGCATCTGATGACCGAGGATCCGAGATAGATGTCTCCGCTCGAAGAGAGACGAGAAACTATCAAGCGGTGTTACGCAGAGATCGACACTGCCCTTTGTGATCGGTTCACTCCACATGATGCGAACTGCCCGCCGTTTTGCTGTTCCCCATCTGCGAAAATCCTCAAGGGTAAGGTCTGACGTCGGAGTTAAGGGCAAAACTTGAGCTTCATCGCGCTCGACAGAGGCAATAGGGTCATGCTGTCTCTGTACCGTTTTGCCAAGAACTCGTGGGTTGGGGATCTGTCGCAAGATGAATGCGTCCGGAACCGTTTTCAGCCATTCCGACAGATCGCCCGCCTTCGGCACATCTTTCTCGAAGTCGTAAACCGCCGCGACGTGGCAGGGGGTCCGTTCGTCCGAATCTAGATGCAATACTGCATCGTAACGAAAGCGCGTCATTTCATCATCGCTTTCACCAAGTCGCAGATCCAAGTCGGTGGCAGCCACTCTTCGTTGGCTCTGTGTGATCCGTGCGAAGTCGGCCGGATCGAGCCAGAGCTCGCCACGGCCGATGGTCTTGATCCACTGTTCGACATCTGCATCACCACTGCCGTCATTTGTGGCAGCCTCCGCGGCAATGCGTGCCATAACCGGCTTCATGGATGCGGCAGGAATGTCGCCAACGACGATCTTTCCACCATGTCGGCAAAGCGCAATCGCCTGCTGCAAAACGGCGGCCAGATAGTCTTCGTCTGGAAAGTACTGGACTACGGAATTCAGCAGGACGAGGTCAAAAGGCCCTGACACAGCGCTGCGAATTTCGTTGGCCGGCACGCAGGACAATTGCCAGCGGGGGGATTGTCCAAATTGCTGCGCCAGCCGCTTTTGGGCTGCTGCGACAGCCGCACTCGACAGATCACAGCCCTGATATTCGACCAGGCCTTCCCTTAAGAGGCGCTCGCCAAGTAAGCCCACGCCGCAGCCGATATCGAGGACACTGCCGGGAGAAAACCCTAAGACGCGATCTGCGGTTGCCTGCGCCCACGCCTTGATTTGGGTTTCGCCGATCGGTTTTCCGGTGAAGGTCGATGTATATCCCGTTCCCTCGGCAATACTTGTTTGCCCATGGAGGTCATAGGCCGCATCCCAGACCGCGCCCCAGCTCTCGACCCTCTCGTCAAGCTGCGGAGCAACAATGAACGCGGTCAGGCACTTTTCACTCGACCTCGTTTCAGTGAGCTTGACTGCCGATTGTTCTACGAACGGCAGACGATCGAGCGCTCTTTCGATTTCTCCAGGCTCGATACGAAACCCGTTTAGCTTCACCTGGCGATCTTTGCGTCCGACATACATCAAACAGCCATCATTGCGCTCGACGACCAGATCGCCCGTCATGAAGCGGTCAAACGGCCCGTTCTCCAACGCACTTGTGAATTTCCCTTCATTCAGGTCCGGGCGTCGGAAATAACCTCCACTTACACCGGGGCCATCGATGCGCAGCTCACCATCCCCGAGTTCGCCATCGGCCTTCTCAATCGCGTAGCTCGTCCCTGGCAAAGGATAGCCAATTGGCACCGCTTTTCCGGGATCTGCAAAATCTGCTTCCGAGATGCAATGGTAGAACGACCAAATGGTCGTCTCGGTCGGGCCATAGAGGTTCCATGCGGCCTTTGAACGATCGAATAATTCTCGGGCCAATTGGGTCGGGAGAACTTCTCCTCCGCAGATGGCGCCGACATTGCAGTTTGGAATCCAACCCGAGGAAACGATCATGCGCCACATAGCTGGTGTTGCCTGGATCAGGCATCGCTCTCGCCCTTCCACGAGCTTGATCAGGGCATCGCTGCTTCTCGATTGATGATCATCGGCAAGAATCAAGGTACCGCCATTGGCCAGCGGAAGAAGCAGCTCAAGCACAGAAATATCGAACCCAAACGTCGTCGCCGCCAGGATCCTGTTCCATCTGCGAAAATCCACGACCTGGTCGATCGCATCCAGGAAGTAGTCGAGATTGCACCGTCTAACCATCACGCCCTTGGGCTGGCCGGTCGATCCGGACGTGAATATGATGTAAGCCAACTCCTGCTCATCGAAAGCAGCGACTGGCAGAATGGGATTGCCAGCAAAGCCAATTTCGTTCAGCCGCATGCGGTTGCGGGCGGGAAAATCGCTGCCATGAAGTTCGTCATCGACGATCAACAGATTGAGATCAGCCAATTCGGCAACCAGTCTGTTTCTTGCTTTTGGCGAATCCAAGGGCAATGGGACAAACGCGGCCCCGACATTTAGAGCTGCGAGAATCGCAGCAACCATGTCGGGAGAGCGTCGAAGATGGATGCCGACGCGCGAACCGACATAAATGCCGGCTGCGAGAAAATGCTTGGATATTGCAGCCACGCGAGCGGCGAGGTCTTCATAGGTGGTAACTTCGCCGTGAAACTCTATCGCTGGGTGATCAGGAGTTCGCCAGCTGAATTCTTGAATTTTGCGCAGCAAGTTTAAGTCGGCCATCTTACATTCTCCAGCGAGAGCGTTGCGATGAATTAGTGGGAGAGCGATGCGGCAACCCGCGATCGGACGGGATCGGAGACCCATTTCGTCCAGGTCGTCTGATGATTTCTCAGAAAATAAAGTGCGGTCTCGTCAGGCGTGGCCCTTTGCTTATGCATGTAAGCCGCAAGCTCGCCCATCGTCTTGGAACCGATGAACATGGCCCGCAGGAAGGCTACGACGTCCGGGTTTTCACCGACCATTTTCTTCGTCGCATATTTCAGGATTGGAATAGTCTCATAGGCGCAAGCTCGTTCAGCCGGAACGCCAGGCTGAAACGGCGTGAGCAGCTTTTCGATTGCAGCCCAGCAAGCGGGGTCGTAAGCAGGTTCCTTCAGAAGCGTCAGGTCGATCATGGTCGGCAGCGCACTGGGAGCCCAATAATAGGTTATGAACGGACGCCCCGCCTCGTATTCCTTCAGAATGGTTTCGTTCAGCTCATTTTCTGTTTTTGGTTCGATGGATTTGAGATCATTATCCAGCCCGTATGTCGCAAGCTTGATCAGGTTAATCTCCCTGCAAGCCCAGCCGGGTATGCAATTGATGAATTTGGATTGCCTGTCCGGATCGCGTTCGCGAAATGCTTGAAGATATTTGCGAAGATCCTGAACGCTGCTAAGATCGGGGGCGAGGGGCTTGATGCCTCGGGCGGCATCTCCTTTGATGACATAGGTGGGAACATAAAAGCCCTGCGAGGCACTCTCGTAAGTTTCGCCGAGCTCGACAATCTTGCCGTCTGTAACCTGTGCGCTCACCCATTCCGCCATGAGGTTGTTGTACATTTCCAGATTGACGTCCATCGTTCCGCTTCTCATCGCGTTTTGCATTTTCGGAACATTGGAATCGACGTCCACGGCTTGGCGCCCGAAGCCGTGCTTGATCATGTAAATGGCAATCGCGTTGCTGATTTGGATGTTCTCCCATCCCCCGTCGTAGAACGTGATCGGCGCTGATTGTGTCTGCCCCAAAACGCGTTCTGGGCTTAACGAGAACATCATCACAAATGAAAGTGCGGCAACGTTGATCGTGGCATTCATCAGTTTCAACGACATCGGAATCTCCATTTGAAAAACAGTCAGTTGGACGAAACAATCCTGATGTGACGTGGCCTTGCCTGAGAGGCATATCCCAGAAGAATTTGGGCAGCTGTCTCGATCAGAAAGGAGCTATGGGTTTCCATGAAATAGTGGTCGCCCGGGCAGAAATGGGTGTCTAACGGCAACATGGATTGCTCGCTCCACGCCAGGATATGTTCGCCGGTCGTGTAAGGATCGGCCCGACCGCCAATTGCCGTGATGGGCGTGGCAAGGGGGTGTTTTGGCTGATAGATGTAGCTGTTGTTAAGCTCGTAGTCGGCTTTGATGACGGGGAGCATGAGAGACAACAATTCGGCATCCTTGAAGAGAGCCTTGTTGTTTGCGAAGTTGACATCCTTAAGCATGTCAATGAAATCCTCTTCGGCTGCAGCTCCGGAACGAGCTGCCGTCGCACCGAATTGGACAGCGTCAATAGCCGCCTGTCGTTCATTATAGATCTGCGGAGCTCTCGACCCGGCGACGAACAGATGAAGCGGATGCAATCGATACTCGCGCTCCAAGCGATGGGCGAGTTCGAAAGCCTGGATACCGCCTACGCAATGACCGAAGAAGGCAAATGGCCTATCGAGGTAGTCAACCAAGACAGGCGTCAGCTCATCAACGAGATCATGCATCCTCGTATGCGGCCGCTCAGCCAGCCGTGAGCCTCTTCCGGGCAATTGAACGATAGCCACTTCGATGTCATCTGGAAGTTGGTCGGCCCAGCCATTGAAGACGGCCGGTCCTCCGCCGGCATACGCGAAGCAAACAAGCTGCATGCTCGAATTTTCACTCCGCCTTGGAATGATCAACGGTTCACGTCGAGCAGGAAGAACTGAAGACGGCGGAGCAAGGCGCACACCCGTTTGGGTTTCCAGTTGATCGAGGATTATCTTGGAGATGTCGGCGATCGAGGCACCGGAAAAGAGCGGGCCAAGGGGTAGGACCACGCCGAGTGCCTTCAGGGCGTCACGCAATTCCAAGGTGGTGAGAGAATCGAAACCCAGCCGATTGATCGGTTTGTCTATCGTAACCGATTTCGGGGATGTACCAAGGGTCTTTGCGACGATCGCGGAAATACTCGAAACGACAAAATCCGTCCGCTCCTCGATGGGAAGCGCGGCCGCTTCGTCTTTAAACGGGCGTTTGGCTGTTCGTCCAGTGCCGACAGCGCTTGTCTGTTTGTGGCTTGTTACTGACGAAAATAGCGGCGGAATTCGTTGATTGAACTGGTCGAGATAGCTTTGCCAGACGATTGGAAAGGCGCCGTAGACTCCCGAGAGGCCGAAAAGGCGCGAAAGCTTCTCTACCCCTTCATCGGGGGAAAATTCCCGAATGCCCATGGCGGCAAGACGCGCTTTCTGTCGGGCACCGAGAGAGGCCGACATTCCGTCACCTGCCCAGGGCCCCCAACAGATCGCAAGCGCCGGGAACCCCTCGCAAACGCGCTTCGTCACGATTGCTTCCATGGCGGCATTTGCGGCCACATAAGCAGCCTGCCCCTTGAACCCCAGCATGGATGACAGAGAGGAAAAGCAGATGAAGAAATCCATCTCGCACGAGCGCGTGAGTTCATCGAGCACGAGCGTCCCATGAAGTTTTGGCCTCAAGGCTCTGTCGAGGGCGTCATGGGCAACATCCGCAATCATGCCATTTTCATTGACGCCAGCCGCGTGAAAGACGCCCCTTAACGGGAAGCCCGATACCTCAATATCGGAAAAAATCCGCGCCATATCCGCGCGGGACGCTACGTCGGCCCTTTCGAAGCGAAGGTTTGGAATGCGTTCTCGAAGGGCTTTCAGTTCGCTCCGCTTGGTTTCGTCTTCGAGCGACCTGCCGATGAGCAGAATGTTTTTAGCGCCGCAATCTGCAAGCCATCGCACCAGCGATCTTCCGACGCCGCCAAGTCCGCCCGTGACGAGATAGGTGGCATCATCCCTGAAAGCGAGCGACCGCGACTCTGCTAGTTCCACATCCTCAAGTCGGGCAACAAAGCTGCTTCGGCGTCGAAGTGCCGTCTGGTCGGCCAAATCACCGCGTAAAAGCCGTGCGACTACAAGATCCGTCGAGGATTGGTCGAAGTCGATCACACTGTGCCATATGTCGCGGTGCTCCTGCCCGAACACCGTCGCGACAGACCAAATGGCGGCCTGGGCGGGCACGACAGGAAGATCCTGGTGATCGATGCTGACCGCGTTGCGCGTCAAGATCTGGACCTTGAGGTCTATAGAGCCATCGAAGGCGGACGCGTCGCGCACAAAGCGTAGCGCATCAAAGATCCCTTGAGTGGCATCTGGTCCCGCCTGCGGCGCTGTTTCACCGTCTTCCTGTGACGACGCGAAGGCCACGTAAATCAGTCGGCATTCCGGGGCGTCTTTTCCGGTCGTCGTGTGGCGGAGCAGCGCCTGAATGTCAGCGATATTGATTTCGTTGAGATACATCACGATTGGCCTGTGGCGGCCCCAACGCACTGTCTTTGCCGCTTCGGCGGTAATTTTTCGCTCAAGCAGGTTGACCAGTTCGGTTGCTGCAGTGTCCGCGCCACCACATACGAGGAGGATCTGGGGCAGCGGGCTGTCTGCTGAACGATCCGCCTGTTCTTCAGGACGCCAAAGCGTTCGATGAAACCATCTCTCATCGACCTTATCGTCAACGCCCGGCCAATATCGCTGTCTTTGGAATGGATAGCTTGGAAGAGGAATACGCCGTCCCTTCCTGTCCTCGTAAATGGCCGCCCAATCAATCCCCGCGCCACTTTCAAAGAGTTGAGCCAAAGCAAGCGCATCCTGCTCGCAATCATCCACGTTCTCACTCAATGCTGTAATCCAGGCAGTGTTTTGGATTGCCGGTCGATCGCTGGCGCACATTTTACCGAGATTTGAAAGGACGGATTTGGGGCCAATTTCCAGGAATGTCGTTACACCCAGTCGCAACGCGGTTTCGACGCTTTGTTCGAAAAGGACAGGTTTTAGCAGCTGTTTGCACCAATAGTCGGGACTGGTCATCTCCTGCGAAGAAATGCTTCCCGTTACATTTGCGATGATTGGAAGCGTCGGTGATGAAAAATCGACAGACTTCGCATGATGGGCGAAATCCCCGACTATGGATTCCATCAGCGAAGAATGGGAAGCTACCGAAGCGTTGACGATCGAATGACTGACGCCGCATCTTTCCAGCTCTTCACGAAGGGCCAGTATTTCCTGTTTTTCGCCCGATACAACCACGCTGAGCGGCGCGTTCTTCGCGGCGATCGAAAGGCTTGACCCGAATTCTCTGATCAATCGACGCGCCTCGTCGAGGCCCATGGCAACAGCCAGCATCGCACCGGCCGGACGAGCGTCCTGCATGAGCCGACCACGCGCCCCGACAAGTCGCAGAGCTTGATCGAATGGGAGAATTCCGGACACGCAGGCGGCAGTGAATTCGCCCAGGCTATGTCCAATGAGGACATCGGGTTTGACCCCACGCGCCAGCCAGAGCTTTGCGAGCGCATATTCAAACGCCAGCAAGGCGGGCTGTGTGTAGCGCGTTTGATCAAGCAGCTCTTTGCTCACCAGGGGAGAGAACAATAGGTCGAGGAGTTGGACGCCGCATTCGTCCGTGACTAGTGGATTTGCGATATCGATCCAGTGGCGAAAGACCGGTTCAGTTTGGTAGAGAATCTTGCCCATTCCCGGGTATTGGGATCCTTGGCCGGTAAACAGAAATGCCAGCTTGCCGTCTTGGCTAGTAGCGACTGAAGACGTGCGCTTCGACGCGACGTCAAGCTGCTCGGCAAGGTCGGCCGCGCTCGTCGACACTGCCGCGAAGCGGTAGGGGAAATGTGCAAGCCCTGTGTTTGCACTGTAGCAGACGTCTGATGGCTCCGGTGCCACCGGGCAAAGGAGATAGTCGCGGTATTTCAGCAGCAGGTTGCTCAATGCCTTTTCGGAATCCGCCGACAACGCGAGGACGCCTGGCCTTTGTCCCTTCCGCTCTTCGTCGGCCGATCGCTGCCGAGGAGCTTCCTCCAGGACGACATGCACATTCGTGCCGCCAACACCGAGCGATGTCACGCCTGCCCTGTGAGGCGCCTGCCCGGCCCAATCTTCCGGCGCGGTGTTTATGTAGAAAGGTGTTCCGTCAAAGGAAATTGCCGGATTTAAACTTTGGAAGTGCAATGTTGGCGGAATGGTCCGATGCTGCAACGCCAGGACCGCCTTGATGAGACCCGCAATACCCGCGGCCGCCGACAAATGGCCGATGTTCGTCTTAACCGAGCCGAGAGCACAGCGGGCCTGCTCGTTCGACGACAGTGCAAATACCTCAGACAAGGCACGCACTTCGATCGGATCTCCCAGCGGCGTTCCGGTTCCGTGGGTTTCGATGAACTCAATTGAGTTTGCTTCAACGCCGGCGTTGGCAAGCGCTTGTCTGATGACGTCAGCCTGTCCCCGCACGCTCGGCGCACCAAAGCTCGCTTTAGCGGCCCCGTCGTTGTTTGTGGCAGAACCTTTGATGACAGCGTGAATGAAATCTCCGTCGGACAACGCGTCGTCCAGACGTTTGAGAGCAACAACTCCTGTTCCGCTGCTAAAAACCGTTCCATCAGCAGCGGCGTCAAAAGCCCGGCAATGGCCGTCACGAGAAACGATACCGCCTGCCTGATGGATGTAGCCTACGCCGTGAGGAATGAGGATCGATGATGCGCCAGCAAGGGCAACGTCGCATTCTCCCAGTTGCAGCCCCTGGCATGCCAGATGCACCGAGAGCAGACCGGTCGAGCACGCGCTCTGCACGTTCAGGCTTGGTCCGCGCAGGTCGAGTTTGTAGGACGTTCTTGTGCTGACATAATCCTTGTCGTTTCCAAGCAGGACAAGGAAGCCTGAGGCGCTGTCGAGAAAACGGTTCGTGCCGGGGACCTGATATGGATTCTGCAGAAAATCCGTCGAATAGGTGCTTGGTCCCACACCGCCGTAAACGCCGATCAGAAGCTCGCTTCGCCTTTGTGCGCATCCCGCAGCCTCGAGCGCTTCCCAAGCGCACTCCAGAAACAGACGATGTTGAGGATCGATCGTCTCTGCCTCTTTCTGCGTCAACTTGAAGAACCCGGCATCAAAGGTGTCAAAGTTCGGTAGATTGGCTGAAACTCCAACATAGTCGCCGCCATCGATGACCTTGTCCGCCACACCGAGGCGGCGAAGCTGCTCGCGGGAGATTGGAACAATGCTCTCGCGACCCTGCTTCAAATTCTTCCAATATGTGTCTACGGTGTCGGCGTCGGGAAACCGGCATGCCATTCCGATGATCGCGATTTCGTTCCCGTGGTAGGTATATTGCATGACGTTGCTTTCTCTCAATGAAATAGACGTTTCGTACACTCAACTGCGGGGGCGTGTACCTCACCGATCAGTACGAAAGTCATGTCGTAGAATGATCGCTCGGGTTTCGAATGCTCCTGTTTGATGCAAAAGTTTTGGATGAGAGCTGCCGCTACAAACTGTACGACGCATCGCCGCATATCCTTGGCAGGGAGCCGTTGCCGCAGGCCATCCTGGAACATCTGCCCGCCGACGAACTGGAAGAGGCGGGCGCGATTTTCGACAGGGCCGAACGCACGCGCTCGATCTTGTCAAAGTTTATTCTGAGATCCGAGCTATCTCGGGAGCTCGGCATAGCGCCTGCGTCGCTAGGCTTTGCCAAGGGCCGATACGGCAAGCCGCTTCTCTCCGATCCCGTTTCGAACCTAAGGTTCAACGTTTCCCACTCCGGCAATTTCATCGCCATCGCGATCAGTCCCACTGACGTCGGCATTGACATCGAAAAACACCGTGTAATCGAAGATGCGGAAGGCATGGTCTATGACTACTTCTGTAGCGACGAACATCAGTGGCTTATCGAAAGCGGTGTCGAGAACCGAATGCCTTCGTTCTTTAGCTTGTGGACTCGAAAAGAGGCGTTGTTGAAGGCCATCGGAACCGGGTTTAGCACGCCCTTGAATTGGATATCGGTCATGGATAGGAACATCATTGCCGGGCGGTGGCGACTGGAATCCATAGTAGCTCCTCAAGGTTACTCTGCGGCCGTCTCGTGGCAGGTTTGATCAACAAAAACGAGCGATACGCTGCGACCATTCAATTGGGATTGGACGAACCTTGGACCGCGCGCACGCGGCGAAAATTTCCCGCCCAGCCCAGCTGAACACCCAACGTACCAAGCATGATCAGAAGCAATCCGGCCGCCTGAAGCAAATGGATGGGCTTGTCGTAAACCAGCAGATCGACGAGGATTGCAACCAACGGAAAAATGAACGCGAAAACGCCGATAACAGGTGTTCTAAGGCGCGGATAGGCTGAGAAAAGCAGCACATAGGCGATGCCGGTGTGCAGGATCCCCAAAGAGATGAGCCACTTCCACGACTGCACGGGCACCGGGGCGGCCAGATCCGCGAAAGGCGACAGTAAAAGAGCACCGACGATCGTCTGCACCAGTGTTGTAACCTCGGGCCTCTGCGCGCCCAGTTCTTTGCCAATGATCGTGCCAACGGCATATAAAAACGCGGCCACGAGTGAAAGACCAACGCCGGGAATCCATGAGTCATCGCCGCCCGTCGTGCCGATCAGGCCGGTCGACAATATCAAGCCGACGAATGCAAGAAGGATCCAAAGGATCTCTGACGCCTTTATGGTTTCTCTCAAGGCCAAGGCGCCAATCAAGACGACAAAGAAAGGCTGCACGTGATAGATAATAGTTGCAGTCGCAATACTGTAGAATTTGTATGCACCGAACAGGGCCACGGAACTTCCGATATTGCCGATGCCTCCGATAGCAGCATATATCAGCAACCTTGGTGAGAGATTAGCCGGTGCCAGATGGCCAAATCCGATACACCACACCAGAAGGAACACGGTCGCGAAAACGCAGCGCCAAAACACGGTGGCAAACGGCGGCAGGCCCGCTTCAACCGCGAAGAGGCCGATCGTGCCAAATATCGCATTGGCAACAGCGAGATTGGCGGCTGCCGCCTTCGGATTTTTGAACATTCGGCCCCTCGCCAAGTGCACGTAATCACGACCAGAAACTTGACATATCACTTATCGGTGATAGATGACGCCAAAACGTAGAAGAAGTCAATGACGAATGAATTAGAAGTAGCGACAGCCATCGCCAAGATGCTCGCCGACCCGCTGAGACTGCAGATGCTTCAGTGTCTCACCTGGGGACCGTGTTCGGTCGCACAGCTTATCGAGGCCACCGGAACGTCCCAATCAAATGTCTCCAACCACCTTCGGCGACTGCGTGCGCATGGCCTAGTGGAGGCGGAGAAGAATGGCCGGATGGTCATTTATCGCGTCGCCTCGCCGACAATCGCCGAGGTGATTGCCTCGCTCTCCTGGGCCGCCACCGGCAGCCGAACGATGACGACAATGCATACGCCGGATGCTCTTCGGCAGGCGAGGACATGCTACGATCACCTGGCCGGCCGCATCGGCGTCCAGATTATGCAAGGTTTGATTGGCTACGGTGCGTTGACGGCACCTGCCTTCCCTTGGGATGATGTCCGCATCGGGCCTAACGCGCGGGATGCTTTCGATCGATTGGACCTGGACTACAGTACACAAGAAGAAACCCATTCGCATAGGCGATTAGCTTTCGCCTGCCCCGACTGGAGCGAACATCATCAGTTTCATTTAGGCGGTCACCTTGGAGCGGCGCTCTGCCGGCACCTCCTGGCGAAGACATGGATCCAGCGGGACGCCGACCGCAGCGTCACCGTAACCGCGGCGGGGAAGCAAGCTCTGGCGTGGCTGACCGGCCGAGAGTAGGCAAAAGCGGTTGGTGTCACTGGCAGAACGATGAAACCGAGAGGCCAAACTGTCCAAAAAAAGCGGGCGGCATATGCAAACCGGTGATGCCATACACTGGCGCGCCTCTTGCGAAGGCAGCTCTCTTTTGGCGCAGTTTCATAATATGCATACGTCTCAACGGCAGACTAAGTAATTGAAATATCTAAGTTTAGATGTGATTGTCCTGTTTGTTGAAGGCGGCGAACTGAACGGGATGCACTGCTCCATCAGTGGAATTTCAGCGTCAACGTGATCGAATTTGATAGAGTTGCACAACTAGCCCGCTTGAAAAGCGATATCATTAGATGTATTTCGATATCAAAGGTATCCTTTCTAGAAGGGTGATATCAATGCCGGCAGTCACAATTCGCAATCTTTCTGATGAAACGCATCGCGCCCTACGGGTGCGAGCAGCTCACCATGGCCGAAGCACCGAGGCCGAAATCCGTGACATTATCGAGGCCGCCGTTCGTCCATCTGAACGCGTGAAACTCGGTTCCTTACTCGCGGCCATAGGTCGTGACGCTGAGCTTTCCAACCACGACATTGAAGCCCTGCAGCAAAATCGCGATAAAGCGCCTGCCGAGCCGATGACTTTCGAATGATCTTGCTGGATACCAATGTGATATCGGAGCCGTGGAAGCCGGTTCCTGAAGGGACAGTGATCGCGTGGATGGACGCCCAAGTCATCGAGACGCTGTTCCTTTCCGCGATAACAATTGCTGAACTTCGTTTCGGGATCGCTGTCATGCCCTCAGGCAAACGGCAATCTATCCTTCGCGATCGCCTGGAGGGCGAAGTGCTTCCGCACTTTGCCGAGCGCATCCTGCCTTTCGGCCTTGCCACCTCGCAGTTCTATTCGGAGCTGATGGCGCGCGCTCGAGTATCGGGGAAAGCGATAGGCAGGGCGGATGGTTATATTGCAGCGACAGCAGCAGCGAACGGCCTCGCCGTCGCAACTCGAGACACGAGCCCTTTCGAAGCCGCTGGGGTGAAAGTGATCAATCCTTGGTCACTACAACAATGACCTTGATGTAAGTTGTCGTGAGTTCGATTCCTATCAAGAGCTACGATCAGCGTAGTTTCCACATTGGTGTATCGCGCGCGGCTTGGGCTCCTTGAAAATACGCCTTCGTCATTCAACGGCTCGCAAGCGTCTAAGGCTGTCGCATCGCGAGAGCGTGATCAGCCGCTTCTACCTTCGCTGCGCAGTAAGCCCGTCTCCGCCGTATCGATGGCGCACGCATCATTGGCTGCGACGTTTGATTTTAGGCGCTGTTATCTTCACCCATTCATGTTTCCGATCTTTAAAATGCCAGAGCAGGCGATTCCCGTGCCGACGGCTTAAGTCCTCAAGCCAAGCCTATTTGGCGTAGAGGCCGCTCGGTTGGCCGTTTCCGGTCAGACGCACCTAGAGCCGCGAGATCTCGCGGAATTTGTAGGTTCCATGGTCGACATGATGGGGGCCACTCGCAGTTTTCCTGACCCAATCGGTAAGCCTGGGATACTTGCCCTGCCGTTATTCCAGCCACTTGCTTGCGCCAGTTGCCGTAGGCACTTTTTGTGCGTTCGTCGGTTCGTTTCTTGGCAAGCGCGTCCTGCAAAGGTCACGCTGCGCGTGGTGCAGATCATCGTGGCAGTGGCGATGTTGCTGATCGGCGTTGGACTGGTTCCGGGACTGATCTAAAAGCTAGGTGTCTGATCACCAGATGTTTCGCTGAGCGTTCGATAAATCTCACTCTCCCAAGAAGGGATCTACGTTGGATTTGATGGTGTTCTTCACTTAAAGATCGCGGGGCGTCGGGCCCCGCAAAAACGCACGGTGCCGATAAGGCGCTGTGCGAACATCTGTGCAAAAACCCGGCTGGTAAAGTTTTCTGTTTCACGGTGGAGCCACCTGGAACAGTATGTCCTCGATACTCGCTATGACTGAAGGATCGGCAATGCACGGATCACTCGAGGGGATCAATGGAACGCTTGTGCTGGCGCATGTCGGCCGGCGTTTTGGGGAAACGCAGGCACTGGATGACGTTTCGTTTACGCTCACGCCTGGTGAAATCGTCTGCCTCGTCGGCCAGTCCGGTTGCGGCAAGTCCTCGCTGCTGCGCATCATCGCCGGGGTAGACAAGGCAGACAGCGGCGAAATTCTGTTGAACGGCGCGGAGATCGCGGGAGCGAACGGCTTCGTAGAACCCGAGCATCGCAATATCGGCTTCATGTTCCAGGACTACGCCCTGTTCCCGCATTTGACGGTCGAGGAGAATGTGACGTTCGGCCTGAACAAGCTGCAACGGCACGAGGCCCGTGATCGCGCGATCGAGGTGATAAGTCGAATCGGCATATCGGCACTTTCCAACCGCTATCCACACACGTTGTCGGGCGGCGAGCAGCAGCGTGTGGCCCTGGCACGCGCCCTTGCCCCGAAACCGGCAATCCTCCTCATGGACGAACCTTTCTCAAACCTTGACCGTGGCCTCCGGGAGCGGGTGCGCGAGGAAACCATTGCGACATTGAGGGCCTTGGGGACGGCGGCGATCCTCGTCACGCACGACCCGGAGGAGGCGCTTTCGGTGGGAGATCGGGTCGTGTTGATGAAGGAAGGCCGCATCGAGCAGATCGGGACGGGCTACGATATCTACGATCATCCCAAGTCGCTCTACGCCGCCGAATTCCTCTGCCCCTGCAACAGGGTAACAGGGACATACCGCCATGGCCGGATCGAAACGGCGTTGGGCGCCTTTTCGGCCCGGCTCGATCTGCCGGAGGGCGCCAGGGCATTTGCCTGCATTCGTCCGCAGGCCCTCATCCTCTCGCGTCGAGGCGAAGGGGTCGCCGGCCTTGTCGTGGGTTGCTCGTTCCTTGGCGAAATCGAGCAGCTGTCGATCAGGGTCGAAGGCGTGCCTGACCTCCTACGCTTGCGCACAACAGGCCGCGTCGATGTACGGTCGGGCGAGGGGATTTCATTGAGCGTCGATCCAGAAGGCGTCCTGGTCTTTGCCGCGGAATGAGCCCGAAAGACTGCCACCGAAAAATAACTTGACCGTTTCCGTCATATATGTTCCAGCAATTTTGTCGGCTGTCGCAATCGTCGGCAGACCAAAACAATTTGATGGAGGACCGCATCATGAAGAACCTTTCCCTATTGCGGCATGCCCTGCTGGGCGGCGTCTTCGCTCTCGCCAGTGGCGCCGGTGCCATGGCAGCCGAACTGAACATCTACACGACGCGCGAGCCCGGACTGATCCAGCCGCTTCTTGACGCCTTCACCACCTCGAGCGGCATCAAGGTCAACACCGTCTTCCTGAAAGACGGTCTTGCCGAGCGCGTTGCCTCGGAAGGGGAAAGTTCTCCTGCGGATGTCCTCATGACGGTCGATGTCGGCAATCTTGCCGACTTGGCAGACAAGGGCCTGACGCAGCCGGTCGAATCGGATGCGCTGAAGGCCGCCGTGCCGGAAAACCTGCGCGACCCGGCCAACAACTGGTTTGCCCTGTCGATGCGCGCCCGCGTCCTCTACGCCGCGAAGGACCTCGATCTCGCGAGCTTCAACTACGAGGACCTGGCTGATCCGAAATGGAAGGGAAAGGTCTGCATCCGGTCCGGCCAGCATCCTTACAATACGGCTCTTTTCGCCGATTACATCGCGCATCACGGCGCCGAGGCGGCGGAAACATGGCTCGCCGGTGTCAAGGAAAACCTCGCCCGCAAGGCGGGCGGTGGTGACCGCGATGTGGCCAAGGACATCCTTGGCGGCATTTGCGACATCGGCATTGCCAACTCCTATTACGTCGGCCTGATGCGCTCCGGCAAGGGCGGCGAGGAGCAGGTTGCCTGGGGCAATACGATCAAGGTCATCCTGCCGACGTTCGAGGACGGCGGCACGCAGGTCAACATCAGCGGCGCGGCCGTCGCAAAACACGCCCCGAACAAGGATGAGGCCGTGAAGCTCCTGGAATACCTGGTTTCCGACGAGGCCCAGAAGCTCTATGCGGAGGCGAACTACGAGTATCCGATCAAGGCCGGCGCGGCCATCGATCCGATCATTGCTTCGTTTGGCGGACTCAAGGTCGATCCCGTGCGGTTGACGGAAATCGTCAAGCTTCGCAAGCAGGCAAGCGAGCTGGCCGAGAAGGTCGGCTTCGACAACTGATGGACGAATCGGGCGCGGCGCCGCCGCGCCCGATGACCGCCGATGTCGCATGTCGATCTGCGCCCTTCCCCAATGCTGAAGGCTGTCCGGCGCCGCTCCGGGCGGGTGTGGTTGCTTGCGTCCGTATTGATCGCGGCGCCAGTGGCCACTCCCGTCCTCGCCCTCCTGTGGCAGGCCCTTCAGGGATCGAACGGGCTCTGGCCGCACCTTCTCGCCTATGTACTGCCGCAAGCCTTCCTACAGACTGGAATGCTGCTTGTCGGCGTCGGCGTCCTTGTCACGCTGCTTGGCACCTCGACGGCCTGGCTCGTCACCGCCTATGATTTCCCCGGCCGCAGGCTGCTCGAATGGGCGCTGCTCCTCCCGCTCGCGATGCCGACCTACATCATCGCCTACGCCTATCTTGATCTTCTCCACCCGATCGGCTGGGTCCAGGGCGCGATCAGAGCGGCCCTCGGCTATGCGAGCCCCCGCGACTTCCGCCTTCCCGAGATCCGCTCGATGGCCGGCTGCATCGTGTTGCTCAGCTTCGTGCTTTATCCGTATGTCTATCTCACCACGCGGGCGATGTTCTTTACCCAGGCCGCCAATCTGGTCGAGGTCTCGCGCACGCTCGGAACCGGGCGTGGCCGTGTCTTCTGGCGGGTCGCATTGCCGCTGGCGCGGCCGGCGATCGCCGTCGGCGTCAGCCTGGCGCTGATGGAGGCACTGAACGATATCGGCGCCTCGGAATTCCTCGGCGTGAAGACGCTAACCGTCTCGGTCTATACGACATGGGTAACGCGGTCCGACCTGCCGGGCGCGGCGCAGATCGCAGTCGCGATGCTGTTATTGGTGGTCGCGCTCGTCACGATCGAGCGTTGGGCACGCCGCCGCCAGCGCTATTGGTCGAGTGCACAAAGGGCGCGGAGCTTCACGCCGCATCGTCTTGGGAGCGTTTCAGGTCTGGCTGCATTTGCGCTCGGCCTCATACCCGTGTTGATCGGGTTCATCGCACCTGCAAGCTACCTTGCCGTCGAGGCGTGGAAACGCTTCCGA
Source organism: Rhizobium gallicum bv. gallicum R602sp (assembly GCF_000816845.1). Classification (NCBI taxonomy): domain Bacteria; kingdom Pseudomonadati; phylum Pseudomonadota; class Alphaproteobacteria; order Hyphomicrobiales; family Rhizobiaceae; genus Rhizobium; species Rhizobium gallicum. The sequence goes on from NZ_CP006880.1 coordinate 399,374, forward strand.
TTCGCCGGGCTATCACCTCGGCTTTTGTCGGAAACGTTCAACACCGTGACCCTGTCGGCGATGGCAACGCTCGCCATCCTCCTCTTCGGCCTAGTCATCGCCTATGCGGCGCGCTCGCTTCCCGGCCGCCTCACGGCGGCGTTGCAGCGGATTTCCACAGTCGGCTATGCGATGCCCGGAACGGTATTGGCCATCGGGATATTGGTGCCGGTTGCCGCGCTCGACCGGATGATTGACCAGACTGCGCTCGCATGGCTGGGCATGCCAACCGGCCTGCTCTTGATCGGGTCCGGCGCCGCGCTCGGCTATGCCTATGTCACGCGCTTCCTGGCGATTTCGGTCGGTTCGGTCGAAGCGGGCTTCAGCCGCATTCCACGCTCATTCGATCACGCCGCGCGTAGCCTCGGCCAGAATGTGACCGGGACATTCCGGCATATTCATCTGCCGCTTTCGAAACCTTCGCTCGTCGCCGCGGGCTTGCTCGTGTTCGTCGACTGTATGAAGGAACTGCCGGCCACGCTCCTCTTGAGGCCGCTCAATTTCGAGACCTTGGCGACGCATCTTTACGGCGAGGCGGCCCGCGGAACCTATGAGGAAGCGTCGATCGCAGCACTTGCCATCGTTCTCGTTGGCACCTTGCCGGTCATCGTACTCGCCCGGATCGGGCGGTGGAAATCCTGAAAGGGAAGCCGTGAAGCCGAGCGGGAACGGTTTTGCGACTCCCGTTTGACGGCAACCACCGCGGAACCCGAGTGCAGCCGCGAGTTCACGGGAATGGTCCGTCATTGTCTGTTCCCGGCTCGCATAATCGGCGACCGCTTCGACCGGGATATCGAGCTGCTCAGCCATGAAGGATACCAGCTCTTCCGGAAGAGCTGCGGAGCGGTTAAGGACCTGCGCCGTGTCGGCCGGCGTATCGAGCGAATCCGCCGAAGAAACCGAAACCGTTCCTTGTCAGTCGAGCCCGATCCACAGGCATCCGTCTTGTATTCGACAGGGGTATACCGTCAGCCTGGTGGGATTTTTCGAGATGTCGCCTGTGTGTTCATAGCCCGGCGCAGTACCATCCTGCTGCAACTGCGCCCAGTTCCTGATTTCGCCCGAAAAAAGATCGAAACAGCTTTGATGCCAACGGCAGACGAGGCCGTGATCACTGGTGATCGTGCTCTCCGTATGTGGGAGATTGAGCGTCTTCACCTCGGCAGGTTTTCGACGTTCGTAGAACGGCAGATGAAGATGCGGGCAGGCGTTGTTGAAGGCGCAGTAGCTGTCGGTTCCGCGAACGACGACGATATCGTAGTCCTCGAAATCGAGAATCCTTCGTTCGTGGGGCTGAAGCTCGTCCACGGGGAATGCGCGGACCCACCTCCTGCCGGCATGACGGATGGTTTCGCGGGGTTGCCTGGCGTTCAGTTCAGCGTCGCATTCGGGCTTGAGCCTGATGACTTCGAACAGGCTCGTACGTTCGCAGGAACCCCTCAGGCGTACCCTGACAAAATCGCCGACCTCCACCTTGTCGGCGACCTGGCCGTAAAGCGCCTCGGAAATCAGCAGTCGTGTCCCCGCATCCTTGTTTGCGGCTTCGATCCGGCTGGCTAGGTTCACGACGTTCCCGACTGCCGTGAGGCGTTGGTTCCCGCCGAAGCCCAATGTGCCAATGACGGCCTCGCCATAATGGAGACCGATACGAATATCGAATTCGATGCCGTACATGGAGGCAAAGAACGGCTTCAGGCGATCGACTGTGGCAACGGTCTGAATCGCCGCGTTGACGGCTCGAAGCGGAGCGTCCCGCTGATCGTCCATTCCGAAGATTGCCATCAGCCCATCGCCGATGAGATTGTCGATGAACCCGCCATTCCGCTCTATGATGTCGCCAACCTGGGCGAAGTAGCGATTGAGTAGATACATCACATCATAGGGCGAAAGCTGCTCGGACAGTTTCGTGAAATCGGCGACATCGCTGAAGAAAACCGCAACCTGTTTCGACTCGCCGGAACGCGTCTCGGCAGAACTGAGAAGCTGGCTGGTTATTATTAAGTCGGTCTCATCCAGCACCAGGCGTCGGACGCGAAGCTCGCCCTCCGGCTTGAGCTGACAGGCCAGCCGGACCTCATCCGCCAGCCTCAGCCGTTCCGCCATCAAGCTCTCGTCTCGGTTCCGGTTCGGGCAACCCTTAACACCGTCCAGAACCCAGACGCGGCAGGTCGAGCATTTCGCCCGGCCGCCGCAGGCATGGGCAAACGGCACACCCGACCTCAAAGCAGCCTCGAGCAAGGTCTCGCCGGTGGCAACCTCGAAGTTCATCTGGTCAGGTAGAGCGGTTACTTTGATCATGGTCCATGAACACGGCTCGCGCCACGTCAGTTTAGCACGATACGGCGCAGGCAATCGACTCTGAACTCGGTTCACGAGATGGAATTGTTCCCGACCGTTCCGTCAGCAACGAGCTAGCATTCACAACCCCGCAATGCTTTGTTCAGGGTTTGCTGTTGCTGCTTCCTAAAGGCTGCGGGCAGCGACCAGCATGTCCGCAATTCCACACTTTCATCGTTTCGACCTAGCTTCGCTGCTGCCGCAACCTCACCGGTGGCGCCGGCTGGGCAGACCGCAAGGAGCCGCAACTCATCACCCTGACCTTTGAGTCGAGGAGGTTGACGGCCGTGGCATGAACCTGATCTGTTCCTTGCCGGGCAAGGTTTTGCTTTCGCCGTGCAGTCTGCGCAGGTTCTGGTGTTGTCGAGGGTAATGATCCCGCGTTCAGCGTCATCCAAAAGCGCACCAAGCTCCCCAGTGTTCAATCAGGCCGAGGAAGCCCCTGCACGCGGACGACCAGCGAGGACGCCAATCGCGTCCTTTCCAGCGAGCAAAATGCGATCCGACATTTCTTTATCGACCGCCCGTGCCAGCTGGAGCGTCCCGATCAGGGTCGCAAAAATCGCGCATGCCACATCTTCCTTTGCTTCCACATCTGCCGGAAGCGCGTTGGCGAGCAGAAGCACAAGAGTGCGGGACTGTTCGGCGTACATGGCGCGCGTCTCCTCAGACTGCCGCGCAAGCTCCGGCAGCAGCGCTGCGGATGCGCAACCCTGTCCCGCATTGTCCCTGTGTTCGTGCGAGAGGTAGATGTCGATCAGGCGATCGAGCCCCCCTTGGTCCAGCACGTCGCGCAGCCACACAGCCTGCCTGCTCAGGGCGTCCGAAATAGTTTCCCGAACGAGATCGGCCTTCGAGGGAAAGTGGGGATAGAAGGCGCCATTCGTCAGGCCGGCATCCTTCATAATCGTCGCGAGGCCCGAGCCAGCAATTCCGTCTGTGCGGAACCGCTCGACAGCAACGTCCATGATCCTGCGGCGTGATGTGTCTTTTCGGCCCTTTTCATATCGCATAACGCGTCTCTCAAATCTCTATTGCATTATGATCATAATACTATTAAATGAGCGTAATGCAACTGTCTCTGGAGCCAAAATCCGGGACGTTCACCTAAGGGAAGAAAAATGGACGCCGTAAGAACTGCAATCGTGACCGGGGCATCCTCCGGCATCGGCTACGCCACCTCTGAAGGTCTCGCCCGCGCGGGGTTCCGTGTTTTCGGGACGAGCCGGAAAATCGTAAGCGATGGTCCCAAGGGAGTTACGATGCTGGCGTGCGACGTGACCGACGAGGCGTCCGTCTCGGCGCTGGTCGCGGACGTGATATCACGGGCGGGGAAGATCGACCTTCTCGTCAACAATGCCGGCATCGGAATGTTCGGCGGCGCAGAGGAGTCCTCAATCGCGCAGTCGCAGGCCCTTTTCAACGTCAATGTTTTCGGAGTTATGCGAATGACGAACGCCGTTCTACCGGTGATGAAACGCCAAGGCGGCGGCCGCATTCTCAACATAGGCTCCATCCTCGGCGTCATCCCGGCGCCGTACTCGGCCCATTACTCCGCCGCCAAACACGCGATCGAGGGCTATTCGGAGTCGCTCGATCACGAGGTCCGAGCCTTCAATATCCGCGTTTCCGTCATCGAGCCGGCATACGTGCGGACAGTCTTCGATCAAAACGGCATGGAGCCCGACCAGCAGAAAGCCGAATACGATCAGGCGCGCGCGACAGTCGCCGCATTGCTACGGGATGTCATGCCCAAGGCCGACTTGCCGGATGTCATCGTCAAGGTAATCATCAAAGCCGTCAACGATCAGGTTCCGCGCCGACGCTACACCGCGGGCAATGCGGCGCGCATGGTGAGCTTGCTGCGTCGGTTCGCAACCGCCGGCATGTTTGACAAGACCCTGCGCAAGCAGTTTCGCATCGCGTAGCCAAGCAAAAATACATGAACTTAAGGAGCTTAAAAGTGCTCCTGCAAGATCAGCGCTCCGGTTGACCGTTCGATTCGGTTCAAGACCCCAATCATCCTCGACGAGGTAGGCCATCCGACGACAGAAGCTCGCCCGAAGCCAGATTGAGGACGTGCCCGCTGAAATCCGACGCTAAGCAATGTGCAAGGTCGGCCTAAGGGCGCTTGGCATCCGACCGCATATTGACGAAAGCAGCGCGGCAGGTGGTCGTTGATCATGCCGGCCACTGGCATCCGTGCATGGGCGGCCTTCGTATCGAGAGAGATGACGAGGATCGATAAAACGGTGAGTTTTACCTCAAGGGTCCCGTCATCCCCGTCCAGATCAGCCCGTGGTCTTTGGCACCGGAATGTTAAGCAGCTGCTGCTCCCACAGACACGCGATGCCTCCGCCAGCCGCGTGCTGCCCGAGCACTTCCGTCATCTTGCCCGCTTTTTCGATACGGGCCAGTCGCGCTGCCACTCGGATGCCAGCGCCAACCAGGCATCATGTTCGCGCCGGCCGCGATCATGCGCTGGATCGGCACCTCGTGGGCCTCGACTGACGTGCCGCCCGACGCGTCGGTGATGACCGTGACATCCCAGGCTTCGCCGAGGCCTGGATTATCGGCATCGCGACGCAGATCTCGGTCCACAGGCCGGCAATGATCAGCTGCTTGGCCCGTCGCCTTCACCGCATCCACCACCTTCTGGTCCTCCCAGGTGTTGATGAACGTCCGGTCGATCACCTCCTGGCCGGGAAAGACCTCGGTAATCTGCGGGAAGAGGAGACCGCCCCGCGCCGCGACCACTTGGTCAGGATGGTGGGGACGCCGAAGAGCTTGGCAGCCTTCGCCAGGGCGGTCGAATTGTTGACCACCATCTGCGGTTCGTGGCTGTTCAGGTTCGCAAGCTGGTAGGGCTGGTGGTCGATCAAAACGAGTACCGAATCTTCGGGACGAAGAAGCTTTGTTGCGGCGCAGCGCTCTGCGGAGGCGGTGCTGACACGAGATCAACGCATGGTCTGGTTCGACGGACTTGTGCCCGAAGAGCAAATCCTGCGGCCGCCGCCGGCAGGGACCTTCCGGGTCAAACGTCACTCGGGCGCTCCAGCCCAGCCGATGCTGGCGGTCTAAGCGCCAGTCGCAGCTGCGGCGCCACTCCAGAGGTCTGCAGTTCCAATGATGACAGCGTGACGCCGAGCAGGCGGATTCCCCTGCGCGGCGGAAAGATCGGCGCGAGAAGCAGGTCGACCATTTCCTCGAGGTCGCCGATCGTTTGCAAAGGTGCCGTAACCGTCTTGCTGCGGGTGATCTGGCTGAAGTCGGCATACTTGACCTTGAGCGTCACGGTCTTGGCGCCGATTTCATTGGCCTCGCAATAGCTCCAGACTTTCTCGATCAGCGGCTGAAGGCCTTCGCGTGCCGGCTCAAAGGAGTGAATATCCTCGGAGAACGTGTCTTCCGCGCCGACGGATTTCCGCACCCGGTCCGGCTTGACCTGGCGATTGTCGATGCCGCGGGCAATTCCATAGAAATATGGCCCAGACTTCCCGAAATGTTCGACGAGGAATTCGAGCGTCCTCTCCTTGAGGTCGGCGCCCGTCTCGATTCCAAGCCGGTGCATCTTCTCGGCCGTCGCCGGTCCGACGCCATGGAACTTCTTGATGGGGAGTTGCTCGACGAAGGCCGGCCCGTTCTTGGGGGTGATGACGAACTGGCCGTCCGGCTTGTTCTGGCCGGATGCCATCTTGGCCAGGAACTTGTTGTAGGAAATGCCCGCTGACGCGGTGAGCCCTGACGTCGCTTTGATCTTCGCCCGTATTTCCGCGGCGATCTCGGTGGCGATTTCCATGCTCTTCAGGTTTTCGGTGACGTCGAGATAGGCCTCATCGAGTGACAGCGGCTCGATCATCGGCGTGTATTCGGCAAAGATCGCGCGGATCTGCAGCGAAACCGCCTTATAGACGTCAAAGCGCGGCCTGACGAAGATGAGATCGGGGCATTTGCGCTTTGCGGTCACGGAAGGCATCGCCGAATGAACGCCGAACTTTCGCGCCTCGTAGCTGGCGGCCGCCACCACGCCGCGGGCGGCAGGATGGCCGACGGCAACCGGCAGGCCCCGCAGCTCGCGATTGTCGCGCTGTTCGACCGATGCGTAGAAGGCATCCATGTCCACATGCACGATTTTGCGCGGGCGCTCACTGCCTTTGTCGTTTGTCATGGCCTAGTTTCCATCAGGACCATCGGTGTCGCCAAGAGATGGGAAGTGCGCGCCACATTTGTCACCCTCCGGCGTTTGCATCCGCTCGCAGCCCATCGCCATGCGGCGGCGGATCACAGCGAAGGTCATGCTGGCGCCAAACGCTTTCACCAACAGATTGCGCTCAAGCGCGCAATCGCGATGACATGGGCGACAGATGAATTCAATGATCGGCTCCCGATGATCTTTCAGTGTCGGACCCAGATCGTTCTCAGCTGCCGTCGGTGCATGTTCAAAAACCATTCCTGGCATGGACTTGAATCCGTTCACGGAATTCTCCAATCGGCACTCTTGCTCAACTTCCGCGCGCTAGCTGGGCATTGACTCATCTCGCCGTTAGAACAGATACAGAACATATTTCGACTTCTCAAGCCGAAAACGGGTAAAGGAGATCGTGAGCGAGGAGGTGGCTTGGCCTATGGCGCGCTGCATAATGGCGCTTACCCTTTCAAGCCATCTGAGATCAAGCTCCAGAATGCGTTGTCGCAAGACAGGGTTTCAAAATCGGCCAGGGCACAAAGCCGTTGGAAAGAGGCTTCGGAATTGCGCCGATTTGCCCAGTGTAAGCAATCCATGAACTTTACTTTGCGTTCGTAATCACTCATCGGCGCTTCAAGCGATCCCTTGGCGTGCAAGCGGGACTTCCTGTAAATGCGGCCGTCGCGCGTTGTGACAGTGACGATGTGCGGGAGGCGCTCCACGCCTTTTTCCTCTTCGGCCGAATAGGACTGCATTTCGATGCGGGGCATGAATTGCCGGATTTCCGGCCGCCCGATCTCCTGCCGTGTAAAGTCTGAAAGGCTAAGGGAGCCTCTGAGGAAAGCTGTCGCCAGGCAATATTGCATCGAGAAGCGGGCCTGCATCTCGTCGGTGGGGTCGGGATATGCGAGGTTGCGGGCAGCGGATATGCCGACTTTCGCCACGATCCGGGCAATGTCGCCCGCCAAAAGCCCACGTTCCTGCTTCAGATCCAGAAGCGCGTCAATCGCGCGATGGGTCGAGGCGCAGCAGGGATGGCGCTTGGTCACCACGCCCCGGCTTTCAATGATATGTTCCTCTTCGAATGTCAGTCCCTCCCAGCCCTTGGCATCATCGCCCCCGAAAAGATCGAGGAAGCCTTGCGGCCGCTCGAGGATATCCGGCCGCCCGCTCATGCCGGCAAGCGCCATGCGCGCCGCATCCACGGCATTACGCGCGGCAATGCCGGCGTGAAGCGGTTTGGCGGTCGTGCCGAATTGCCCCTTCGGGCCGCAGGCGAAGCTCGTCGCGAGGCTCATCGCCGCGGCCAAGCCATTTTCATCGGCGCCTAGAAGCCGTGCCACGCCAGCTGCGGCCCCGATGCCGCCGACCGTCGCCGTTGCGTGCCAACCCCTGTTGTAGTGAGAGGGATTGACGCCGAAGCCGACTGCCGCTTGCGCTTCCAGCCCGGCCAGGTAGGCCTCGAGAAACCGTCTTCCGCTCGTGACCTTGCCGCTCGCCAAAACCGCCAGCAGCGCCGGCACCAGCACCGCGGAGGCATGCGCTCTCGCCGGATGGAAATTGTCATCGAAATCGAGCGCGTGAGCCGCCGTTGCGTTGATGAGAGCGGCAAGCGAGGGCGAGGCGGAGCCGCCGGTGACGAGCCGCGCTTCGCCGCTTCCGGCGATTTCCCCATGGAAGGCGCGGGTGAGCGCGGCGATGCTTTCATCGCCTCTGCCTGCAATCATGCAGCCGATGGTGTCCACCGCAGCATCTCTTGCCCGATCCATGGCGAGGTTTGAGAACGTCGTTCGCGACAGGACCTGTTCCGCGATCTTCCGGAGAATGGTGGCCATTGACGAAAGTCTTTCCGTGAGTTTGGTTCTCAGCGGAAAATGTTCAACTTTCCGCAGGTCCGCAATCTTATGCGGTTTGCGGGTAGGGCTATCGGTAATGGAGATAGAATGGCGCGGGACACGAGTGCGGCGATCAGCCTGAAGCATATCGAGGCCTATGACGCCATCGCCGCGACGGGCTCGACGATCGCCGCTTCAGTCGAGCTTGGGATCTCGCAATCGAACGCCAGTCGGTTGTTGCAGCAACTGGAAGACTATCTCGGCGTCCGGCTTTTCGAACGGGAAAAGAACCGCCTTCAACCGACCCGCGAGGGGCTGCAGCTCGGCCCGGAAATCCGTGCCATTTCCGACCGGCTGCGCGCCTTGAAAACGGCGGCGATGGAGCTCGAGAGCGGTCGATCGCGCGAGATCATGCTGCGGCTCGCCTTTCCCGCCAGCCTTTCCTCGACGCGCATTCCGAAGCTCGTGAAGAACTTTCTCGCAGCGAATGGTCCGATGCGCGTCGAAGTCGCATCCGGTAGCTATCTCGCAATAGAACGGATGGTGGCCGACGGTGAGGCCGATCTCGGTTTCGCGCGTCTGCCGCTGATGAGCCCCGGATTGAAACAGGAAAAGATCCTGTCGTCGCGGATCATTTGCGCCCTGCACAACGATCATCCCAAGGCCGGCATCCGCCAATTGTCGGTCGGCGACCTGAAGGGGCAGGATCTGATCATGCTGAACAGGGAGCGACCGGTTCGCCATGAGCTTGAGGCGTTGTTCTACAAGGCCGGCATCCGCCAACGCCCCTTGCTCGAAGCGCATTCGGTGGCGAGTGCCTGCGCGCTTGCCGCGCAGGGGCTCGGCATTGCGCTGGTCGGCGAGATCATCGCGCGCGAATTTGCGACGCTGCCGCTCCGGTTCATTCCACTCGAACCGGAACTGCCGGTTGCTTACGCGCTGATCAGCGGAGAGAAATTTCCGATGCCAAAGGCCGCCAGCCTTTTCCTTCAATGCATTTCGGACTGGGCATGATGACGGTGCTTGAGCCGTTACGGGGGATCGCAAACGTATGAATATCAAGCAACTGGAAGTCCTGCGCACACTTTTGGCGACGGGGTCTACGATTGCCACGGCAAAGACGATGGGACTGAGCCAGTCCGGCGTCAGCCGCCTCCTCCAGCAGCTCGAGGCGGATCTTTCGGTGTCGCTTTTCGTGCGCGACAAAGGCCGTCTCATCCCAACCCCCGAGGCCCTGCTTCTTGCCCGCGATGCCGAGAACATCTTGCTGGCGGTCGATCGGATGTCGGGTCACGCGGAGGACTTAAGAAGCGGCGCCGCCGGCCCGGAGGTCGTCCGCATCGGTCTGCCAAGCAGCATGTGGGAGCATTTCGCGCCGGCAATGCTGGCCCATTACATCCGCGATTTCCCAGGCGTGCGGATCGAAACCTTCTTTGAGACGACGACCGCGATCAACAAGCTCGTCGAGCAGAGGGTGATCGATTTCGGCTTTCTGCGCATGGAGGGCGACAGCGGACCGGGCATCGAGGTCGAGCGCGTCGCCACCGGCGAAAGCGTCTGCGTCGTTCCGAAAGATCATCCTCTTGCAAGACTGGAGGAAATCACGGTGAAGAACCTGCGCGACGTGCCGCTCATTCTGATAGGCCGCCAACGGCCGAACCGCATGGCGCTCGACCAGACCTTCCGGCGGGCAGGCGTCAAGCAGATCGTCAAGATCGAGACGCATACCAACAGTTCCGCCTGTTCTTATGTCGCACATGGCCTCGGCGTGACGATCATCAGCAGCTTTTATGCGAATCTCTATCGTCACCTGCCAGTGGTTCATCGCCCTTTCGTGCCGCGCACGACACAGGAATTTGGATTGGCGAGGGCGATCGGTACGCCCCTCTCGATTGCCGCCCATGCACTCAGCGATGCCTTGAAACGGCAGATCCATGTTTCCCAGAAAAGCATTTAAAACCAGCTTACTGGCCCGCTTTTTAGTTTCATCGCGCCCTCTCTGGTTGCTGCGCTATTCCGCATAGACTTATGACGGAATCGCATAATATTGCGGATATTTTTTCATTCGATCATAGTCTGCGGCAACGAAACCGATGGCGCCGGGCATTGTCCGTCGCCCATCGCGGGGAACAAAAATGCTGAAATTCGTTCTGAACCGCCTGTTGATGGCATTACCAACGATTGTCCTCGTTTCGGTGACCGTCTTCACGCTGATCCGCTTCATACCCGGCGATCCGGCAGCATTGATGCTGGGTGATATGGCTGAGCCGGATCAGATCGCGGCGATGCGCTCGGAACTTGGCCTCGACAAATCGCTGCCGGAACAGTTCCTGATCTGGACCGCCAATGTCGTGCAGGGTGATTTCGGCCGCTCGATCGTCAATGACGAGGCGGTTCTGCCGCTCGTCGCATCGCGCTTTCTGGTCAGCGCCGAAATCGTCGTCGTCGCCGTCCTCCTGGCGAGCTTTATCGCCGTGCCGGCCGGTGTCATCGCCGCCTGGCGGCAGAACAGTCTGACAGACCTGGCGCTGGTCGGCACGGCCACGATCCTGTTGTCGATCCCGACATTCTGGCTCGGACTGCTGCTTCTGCTCTTCTTCGGTTTGAAACTCGGCTGGTTACCGGTCCTGGGCTATGTCTCGATCGGCAACAATGTTACCGGTGGCCTGCTCTACCTGGTGCTGCCGATCATGACCCTGGTCATTCATGAGATGGGTGTGTTGATCCGCATGGCACGCGCCTCGACGCTGGAAGTGATGCGTCTCGACTATATCACCCATGCCCGGGCCAAGGGCCTTTCCGAAAGCGCCGTCCTTTGGCGGCATGCCTTCAAGAATGCCTTCGGCCCGACCTGGACGGTCATCGGTCTGATCCTCGGCAATCTGCTCGGCGGCATTGCCGTCATCGAGACAGTCTTCACCATTCCGGGGCTCGGGCGACTGATGGTCGACAGCATTTTTGCTCGCGATTACCCCGTTATCCAGGGTTGCCTGCTGTTCGTCTCGCTTTCCTATGTGCTGGTCAATTTGGTCGTCGACCTGCTCTATCCCTTGTTCGATCCCCGGGTTGTCGCCGAATGAAAAAGATCACATTCAACGGCTTGATCGGCAGCGTTCTGATTTCCGCTTTGCTCCTCTCGGCCGGCATCGGCCTGTTCTGGACACCGTATGATCCGATGAAGCTCGGCTTCACGGCACGGCTGGCAGCGCCAAGCGGCGCCCACTGGCTCGGAACCGACGAATTCGGCCGCGACGTGCTCAGCCGCCTGATCGTCGGCGCCCGGGCGAGCGTCTGGATCGGCACCTTGACGGTCACATTCGCGACGGTCTGCGGCGCGCTGATCGGTCTCGTCAGCGGTTATGCCCGCGGTTGGATCGATGCAGTCATCATGGCGGTCAACAATGCGCTTCTCGCCTTTCCCGGCATTCTTCTGGCGCTTGGATTGCTCGCCGTCTTCGGCGCCAACCAATATGGCATCATCTTTGCGCTGGGCATTGCCTATTCTCCCTCCATGGCCCGCGTTGTCCGCGGTGCCGTCCTGTCGCTGCGAGAGCGGGAATTCATCGAGGCCTCCAAGGTGATGGGCAATGGCGAGATGTACACCATGTTCCGCCATATCCTTCCCAATTGCATCGCCCCGATCACCGTGCTTGCGACGTCGATGTTCGGCTGGGCGATCCTTTCTGAAAGCGCGCTCAGCTTTCTCGGTCTCGGTGTTCCGCCACCGGCGCCGACCTGGGGCAACATGCTGGCGGCCGGTCGGCCTTTCATCGAACAGGCGGTCTGGCTGGGTCTCTTCCCGGGGCTGGCGATCGCCCTGACGCTCCTCGGCATCAATCTTCTGGGGGATGCTCTTCGGGACAAGCTTGATCCGCGGATGAGGGGGCTGAAATGACCAATGAAACGCTTTTGAGTGTCCGCAACCTGTCGCTTCAGGTCGCCGGAACCGGTGTGCAGGTTGTCAAGGACGTCAGCTTCGACGTCGCCCCAGGCGAGATCTTCGGCATCGTCGGGGAAAGCGGATCGGGCAAGACGCTGGCAACACGCGCCCTGATCTCGCTGCTGCCGGCGCCCATCAAAGTGATCGGCGGCTCCGTTGCCTACAAGGGACGCGACGTGCTTTCCATGAACGGCGCGCAATTGCGCCAATTGCGTGGTGCAGAAATCGGTGTCGTCTTCCAGGAGCCGATGACCTCGCTCAATCCCTCGATGACCGTCGGCCGCCAACTCGAAGAAGGGTTGCAGCTTCATACGAAACTTTCGCAGGCAGAACGGCGCAGCCGTATCCTCGGCATGCTGGATCGGGTCGGGATCCGCGACCCCGCCGGGGCGCTCACTTCCTATCCGCATGAATTCTCGGGCGGTATGCGCCAGCGCATCATGCTGGCATCGGTCATGCTGCTGAAACCGGCGCTGTTGATCGCCGACGAGCCGACGACTGCGCTCGATGCCGTGATCCAGCGCGATGTCATGGAATTGATGGTGGAACTGACACAGGCCGAAGGCACGGCCGTGCTGCTGATCAGTCACGACCTGCCGATGGTCGCCCGCTACACGAACCGCATCGTCGTCATGGAAAAGGGCGTAATCGTCGAAGAAGGACGCACCGCCGATCTGCTCGACGCACCGCAGCGTGCCTATACGAAGAAACTGCTTTCCTCCCTGCCGTTTCGCGGACAGACGCGGATGATCGACAAGACCAAGGCGCCAATGGTCTCGGCGCGTGATATCGTCGTCGACTATGGGGGCCGGCGGTCGCTGATGAAGAAGGCAACGCCAAAACGGGCGCTCAATGGCGTCAGCATCGATATCCACGAGGGCGAAGTCGTTGCACTGGTCGGCGGTTCAGGTTCCGGCAAGACCACGCTCGGCCGCACCATTGCCGGACTGGTCCGGGAGAGCGAAGGCGATATCCGCTTCAAGGGACGCAGCCGCGACGACGACTGGATGGACTATCGTCTGAATTGCCAGATGGTGTTTCAGGATCCTTATTCCTCGCTGAACCCGCGCATGACCATCGTCGCGCTTGTGGAAGAAGCGCTGCGGCTCGTTCCCGATCTTAACGCGACGGCAAAGCGCAAGCGCGCCCTGGAGACGCTGGAGGAAGTCGGCCTTGGGGCCGACTATGGCGAGCGCTACCCGCACGAGCTTTCGGGCGGCCAGCGTCAGCGCGTGGCGATCGCCCGCGCCATTGCGCGCCGGCCGAAATTCCTGATCGCAGACGAACCGGTATCGGCCCTCGACGTGACGGTCAGGGCGCAGGTGCTCGAACTCCTGTCCGATCTGCAAAAACGCTACGGCTTTTCCTGCCTCTTCATCAGCCATGATCTCGGCGTGGTCGAGCAGGTGGCCGATCGCGTCGTCGTCATGCAGGACGGCCGGATCATCGAGGAGGGCGACCGCGATACGGTTTTCGACAGCCCGAAGGAGGCCTATACGCAAAGGCTTCTCTCGGCCATCCCCGCCCTGGACCACAATGCGCAGGGCGGTGTGACCCTCAAATGGCGCCTGGAGAACTGACATGACGACCGTGATTGCATCTGGAAAGCTCGTGGAACGATTGAACGCGATCTGCGATGCCCAGCCTTTCGTAACGCGCTTCATGGTGCATGCGCTTGCAAGCGGTGAAACGATCGTCAGGCGCGCGGACGAGGAAACTCCCTCCGCCAGCACCCGAAAGACCTCGATCATGATGGCAGCCTTGAAGGCCGCCCATGAAGGCCGCCTGGATCTGGACGAACGGATCATTTACGAAAAGCGTTTTGCAGAGGAAGTGGCGAGCGGGATGTTCCGCTACCTGACACCCGGTATCGTCATATCGCTGCGCGATGCCATCACCGGCATGATGGTGCTGAGCGACAATGTCTGCACCAAGATGGTCTTCGAAAGGCTGACGCTCGAAGAGGTCGACGGCTATTGCAAGTCGATCGGCATGACGGAGACCAACCATCGCTTCCTCATCCCTCCCTTGGCGCTGTCGCCCGATCATTCATTGAAGGCCGTCACCACGACGACGGCGCGGGACCAGGTCTATCTGCTGCAGACCATCCTGGATGCGCAAAATTCGCGGGAGGCCGCGGACCGACTCGGCTCTTCGCAGGCGTTGTGCGCCTATGCGCTTCAAACCCTGAAGAACCAGATCCTGCGCTATGCCATCCCCTCCAGGCTGCCGTTCGGGGTTGTCGTCGCACATAAGGGCGGTACGGGAAAGCGGGGCCGCATGAATGCCGGTATCGTCTATCGCGACGGTTCCCCCTTCTACATCATTGCCGCCTATACCGACGACGTGCCGCAGGAAATGCCGGACGGCACCCCTGGCTATACGGTCGCGCTTGAAACCATCGGCAGGCTTTCACGCGCCTGCTGGGATGAATTCCAATCCTAACGATCCATAAAAAGAGGGTAGAACAATGCATAAGCTTCTTCTTGCAGGGACCATGTTAATGGCGATGACCGGCCTGGTCGAAGCCCGCGACATCGTCGTGGCTCAAAGCTCCGACCTGCGCAGCAATAATCCGGGCGTCAATCGCGACGGCAATACCGATGGCGTCATCCTGCATATCGTCGAAGGGCTCGTCGGCTATGCCAACAACGGCGAGGTCAAGCCGCTGGTGGCAAAGAGCTTCGAAGTCTCGGCGGATGGGCTGACCTATAGCTTCAAACTGCGTGACGACGTCAAATTCCACGACGGCAAGAAATTGACCGCCGATGACGTCGTTTGGAACTGGAACCGTTATCTCAAGCCCGAAACGAAATGGACCTGCCTTCCTGATTTCGACGGTAGCGGCAACGTGCACGTTACGGGGGTCAAGGCAGTCGATGCTTCGACCGTCACCATCACGCTGGAAAAGCCATCCGCGGTTTTCCTTGGCCTGATGTCGCGCCCCGAATGCGGTTACACCGGGATGATCTCCCCGGAATCGGTCAGCCCGGACGGAAGCTTCATCAAGCCGATCGGTACCGGTCCCTTCAAATGGGACGAATGGAAGAAGGGCGAATATATCCATCTCGCCAAGTTCAACGATTATGTCTCGCCCCAAAACGACGGAAAGCCCGACGGCATGGTCGGCTCCAAGCGTCCTCTCGTCGATGGCATCAAGTTCATGGTCATTCCCGATGCCTCGACCGTAAAGGCCGGCCTTCAGTCCGGCGTGCTCGATACCGCGGAGATTTCGCCGGATCTCATTCCCGAATTCAAGACAAGCGACACGATGCAGCTGATCGTGACCCGCAACAACGGCAAAAACCTCTTCTACATCCAGACGCGCGACAAGGTTCTGAGCAATCCCGGCGTGCGCCGCGCCATGGCGATGGCACTCGATCTAGACCAGCTCGTCGAGGCAGCCTCCAATGGCACTGGCGCAGCCAACGGTGCCATGGTTTCGGAAGACTCGCTCTATTTCGACGATGTCCAGAAGAAGCGTCTTCCCTACGACCTTGAGGCCGCGAAGAAGGAGCTCGCGGCGGCCGGCTACAAGGGCGAGCCGATTACCATCATCGCCAACAAGCGCAGCAACGTGCCAAGCTTCCCGGCCGCGGTCATGGCGCAGGCCATGATGCAGCAGGCAGGTCTTAATGTGCAGATCGAGGTGCTGGACTACGCGACACAGGTCGATCGTCGCCGGTCCGGCAACTATCAGGTCATCTCGCAATCGGTCGCGCCGCGGCTCGATCCGGCGCTGATGTACGGCTTCTATGTCGGTAACAAGGATAAGAACGCTTCTTTGATGTGGGATCACCCGAAGGCCATCGAACTGATGAAGGCCGCCTATGCGGAGTCCGACCAGACGAAGCGTCAGGCGATCTTCGACGAGTTTCACACGCTGATGCTCAAGGAAATGCCGGGCATCTTCCTCTATGACATGGTCGATGTCTGGGGCGCGACCAAGAAGCTGAAGGGCCAGCCCGTCTGGCAATCGAATGCCCGCCTTTGGGAAGTTTCGCTCGACAATTGAGCCTGAATTGCCGCGCCCGGTGGGGCGCCGCCACACCGCTTCGACGGTCAACAGAAGATCCGACAGGCAGTCCTGCCGGGTCGGGTGCAACATGTCGCCTGTGGCGGCAGGACAGACAGCGAGGAAATGCCATGAATCTTGACGCGATCAGCTCCATTGCCGCGACGGTCGAAAAGATGAAGCCGGATTATATCGCTCTCAGCGACAGTATCTGGGATTTCGCGGAGCTGAAGTTCGAGGAGCGGTGTTCGTCGCAACTGCTGGCAAGGACACTCGAGGAAAACGGCTTTGTTGTGCGACGCGGCATCGCAGCCATGGAAACGGCCTTCATCGGCGAATTCGGCAGCGGCAAGCCGGTGATTGCTTTCCTCGGCGAATTCGATGCCTTAGCCGGCATGAGCCAGACCGCAAACGTGGCCGAGCCTCGTCCGATGGCGGCGGGAGCAACCGGTCACGGCTGCGGGCACAATCTGCTTGGCGTCGGGTCGCTGATGGCGACGATTGCACTTGCCCGCTACCTCAAGGAGAACAACCTGCCCGGAACGGTGCGCTATTATGGCTGCCCTGGAGAGGAGGGCGGCTCCGGTAAGACCTTCATGGTTCGCGCCGGCGCATTCGATGATGTCGACGCCGCCCTGACCTGGCATCCGGCTCCCTTCAACGGTGTTCGCTCGACGAACAATCTTGCCGTTCTCGAATATTACTATCGCTTCAGGGGTGTCGCGGCACATGCTGCCAACAGCGCCCATCTCGGGCGATCGGCGCTCGATGCCGTCGAGCTCATGAATGTCGGCGTTAATTTCCTGCGTGAACACATGCCGCCGGATTGTCGCGTTCACTATGCGATCACTGACACCGGCGGCAGGGCCGCCAATGTCGTGCAGGCCAAAGCCGAGGTTCTCTATCTGATCAGGGCGCCTGACATGACGCAGGCGCTTGAGCTTGCCGGGCGGGTCGAGAAAGTTGCACGAGGTGCCGCGATGATGACCGAAACCGCGGTCGAGATCCTGTTCGACACCGCCTCGACGAACCTTCTTCCCAACATCACGCTTGAAACGGCAATGCACGAGAACATGGTCGCGCTCGGGCCGATAGCCTTCGACGAGGCCGACATCGCCTTCGCCAGGAAAATCCAGGATACGTTCACACAAGAAGCGATCAGGAGCAGCATCCGCCTCTATCAGATCAAGGGCGATGTGTTCTCCAATGCCAAGGTGGATGGCTCGACGCCCTTGCACACCGGTCTGCGCGACTTCGACGGACAATCGCATTTCCGGGCCGGATCGACCGATGTCGGCGACGTCAGCTGGGTGACGCCGACCGCGCAATGCTGGGCACCAGCCTGGGCGATCGGCACCAATCCCCATACCTGGCAGGTCGTTGCGCAGGGGAAAAGCCCGGCCGCGCACAAAGCCATGGCGCATGCGGCCAAGACGCTTGCGACAACGGGTCTCGCGTTGATGTCGTCATCCGACCTGCTGGCAGCCGCGACGGCCGAGTGGCGGGAAAAGACCAGCGGCAAAGGCTATATATGTCCGATCCCCGACGATGTGATGCCTGCATCGGTCCATAGCCGATAACCCGTTTTGAGCGACTTCTCAGCTTAATCAGCCCTCAAACTTGCACGGCGCAATGCGCCTCGGGAGGGCAACGTCGAATGCGGCACCTTCGCCTTGAACGTCGGCAAGCTGTATGGTGCCTCATGCCCCTCAGAATTGCAGATTCTGTGCACGTCCGTGGCACCAATCTAGGAAAATGATGCTCGCCGAAATTAGGTTCATCAAATTCGGGTCAGCGAAATCGTGAGCGGCGCGCCGGACGAATGTCCAGTGCAAACCCAAGTGCGATGCCGATATCGTAAGCGACTCTTGTGGCGCGCAGCATGAGCATCCCGAATGCTTGTGCGTCCCACGGAGACGTCGCTTTCGATTTGAACGATAGGGGGTTCGATTCCGCTGGAGGCGAACGTCATTGAGCGGGTAGCTACCGTCGAGAGTGCTTTTGTTCGAGGCTACTCATCATTTAGGTGGCACGCTGATAGGTGCCCCGGCGCAACTTCCTTCTTGATCGGCACTTCCACGCGACAACGGTCGATTGCGAACGGGCATCGGGGATGGAAGTGACAGCCTCTCGGAGGATCGAGTGGGCTGGGGAGTTCGCCTTCCATGGGCTTGAAGCGGCGCTTGCCGGGCTCGATGCGCGGCACTTCGGCCAGAAGCGCTTGCGTGTAGGGGTGGTTGGCCCGCCTGAAGATTTCCTCGACCGGTGCTTCTTCCACAATCCGGCCAAGATACATGATCGCGACACGGTCGGAAATATGCTCGACGACACCGAGATCGTGGCTGACGAAGAGATAGGTGAGGTCGAGCTTGTCTCGCAATTCCATAAACAGGTTGATGACCTGTGCCTGAATGGAGACGTCGAGAGCGGCCACGCTTTCGTCGCAGACGATGAATTTGGGCTGGACGGCAAGCGCCCGCGCGATGTTGACGCGTTGCCGCTGGCCGCCTGAAAACTGGTGCGGGTATCGTTTCTTCATCGCCGGGTCGAAGCCGGCCAGCGTCAGATACTTATCGACATAGCTGTCGCGTTCCGTCGAACGGGCGAGCCCGTGGGTCCGCGGCGCTTCCCAGATGAGTTCTTCGACGGTCATGCGCGGGTTGAGCGCAGCCATCGGATTTTGAAAAATCATCTGGGTGGCCAGGCCGAGTTCGTGCCGCTGGCGCGCCGACATGGCATCTCGATCCACACCCTTCCACAAAACATTGCCGTTGGTCGGAGAGGCTATCCCCGCAATCACGCGGCCAAGCGTTGACTTTCCGCAACCGCTTTCACCGACGAGGCCAACGACCTCGCCGCTGCGGATGCTCAGACTGACGTCATCAAGGGCGTGCACGATTGACGCAGGCTTTGCCAGTTTGAGTTTCAGCGTAATCTTGGCAGCCAGATCGGGCTTCGGGCCGAAGCGCTGTGAAATGTTTCTTGCTTCGATCAGGGGCGCGTCAGTCGCAAGCATCATGCAGTCCTCTCATTACGGGATGGATGCAGCGGAAGGAGCGGTCGTCAGCCGGCATAAGGCCAGGCATCACACGACAGGCGTTCGTCGCCCGGTCGCAGCGCGTACGGAAGCTGCAACCTTGCGGCAGGCGGTTGATCGCCGGCGTCATGCCCCTGATCTGACGCAGCGCTTCGCCGCGCTTGTTCTGTGAAGGAACGGATGCGATCAGACCTGCGGTATAAGGATGGTACGGATCGGTCAGCACCTTGGCCACCGGGCCTGTCTCGACCAGGCGGCCAGCATACATGACCGCGACATCATCTGCGAGCCTCGAAACGATCGCTAAGTCGTGGGTAATCCAGATGACGGCCGTGTTGGCCTCTTCGGTCAGCTTCTGGAATTCCGAAATGATCTGGCTCTGGATTGTCACGTCCAATGCCGTTGTCGGTTCGTCGGCGATGATGAGATCCGGCTTGTGGAGAAGTGCGATCGCGATCGCCACCCTCTGGCGCATCCCCCCGGAAAACTGATGCGGGTAGGCGGACAATCTCTCCTCGGGGCTTGGGATGCCGACGAGACCCAAGGCATCCCGCGACCGCTGCCGGGCGGCATGCCTGGACATCTTTTCATGTGCCTGCACGGCCTCGACCATCTGCGTTCCGATGGTAAGGACCGGATTGAGGGTCATCGTCGGATCCTGAAAGACCATCGCGATGCGCTTACCGCGCAGCTGCCGCATCTCCTCGTCGGAACAGTTTACAATGTCGGTGCCGTCGAAGACGATCTGTCCCCCTGCGATCCTACCGGGTTTTTCGAGGAGCCGCATTATCGAAAAGCCGGTCACCGACTTGCCTGATCCGGATTCCCCGACAAGGCCGAGGACCTTGCCGCGCGCGACGGTTAACGACACGTCATTGACGACCCTCAAGCCTGGCTGACCTTTGCCGGTGCCGAATTCGGTCACGAGATTGCTTACCTTCAGCAAGGCGGTCATGATACATTCCTCGGATTGAGGACATCGCGAAGCCGGTCGCCGACGAGGTTGATTGCCACGATCGTTGCGAGGAGGGCGATGCCAGGGAAGAAGCTGATCCAGTAGAGGCCGGTCAGAAGATACTGGTAGCCCGTCGCGATCAGCATGCCGAGAGACGGTTCGGTGACCGAAGCGCCGAGACCAAGGAAGGAAAGCGTCGCCTCCAGCCCAATCGCTCTCGCCACCTGCATGGTGGCGATGACGATCACCGGCGCAAGACAGTTTGGAAGCAGGTGCTTGAAGAGGATGCGCCATCCGGGCAGACGGAGCATGCGGGCTGCCTCGATATATTCCTTCTCGCGCTCGACCAGAGCCGTGCCGCGCACGGTGCGGGCATAGGTCGCCCATTCAGCGATGATGAGCGCGATGACGACGTTGGTGACACCCTTGCCAAGAACGGCCAGCATCATGAGGGCCATCAAAATGGTGGGGAAGGAAAGCTGCAGATCGACCAGCCGCATGATCACGGTTTCGGTGCGCCGGCCCATATAGGCAGCAAATAGGCCCGTCGTCGTGCCGATAATCGCAGCAGCGAAGGCCGATAAGACTCCTACGAGAAGCGATGTCCGCAGGCCATAAAGGATGCCGGACAGGATATCGCGGCCCTGGCTGTCCGTTCCGAGGTGGTAGACAAGCCCCGTCATCGATTCCGACCCCGGCGGCAGTCGTCCATCCATGATGTCGAGCTGCATCAAATCATACGGATTCTGGGGGGAAATCCAGGGCGCCAATAGCGCCAGGCAACAGATGATCACCAGCGTGACGAAGCCGATCGCGGCCGCGGAAGATCGAAGGAACTCCGAGATTCCCTTGGTCAGCCGGCCAGGTCCGGCGTCCGGAACGCTTTTATCTTGCACGTTTGGTTCAGCCATGGGTCTAAGCCTTTGTGTCCAACCGGACCCGCGGATCCAGTATGGTGTAACAGACGTCGATGATGAAGTTCAGGACGACGAAAAGCAGCACCATCATCATCAGGTAGGCGACGATGACCGGACGATCGAGAAGATTGATCGAGTCGATGATGAGCTTGCCCATGCCCGGCCATGCGAAGATGCTTTCGGTCACGACCGAAAAGGCAATCAGCGATCCGAACTCCAGGCCGATGATGGTCACCACCGGGATCATCAGGTTCTTCAGGACATGCACGGTGATAACCCGCCGCTCTCGCAACCCCTTGGCACGCGCGAACTTGACGTAGTCCTGGGGCAGGACTTCCTGCACGCCGGCGCGGGTCAGTCGAAGAATGAGGGACGTCTTGAACAGAGCCAGATTGAAGGCGGGCAGGAGAAGATGTCTGAGGCCTTCCTCGGTCAGGAAAGACCATTGTGCACCGAACAGTTCCGCGGTCGGGCCGCGGCCGTTCGTCGGCAGCCAGCCGAGCTCGACCGAGAACACCATGATCAACATGAGCCCGACCCAGAATGTCGGCAGCGAGAAGCCCAGGATCGAGCCTGACATGATCAGCTTGGACGAGATCCGCTGTGGGTAAAGCCCGGCATAAAGCCCGAGTGGCAGGCCGACGACGATCGCAATTCCAAGTGCCGTGATGGCCAGCTCGAGCGTTGCCGGCAGACGTTCCACGATGAGCCCGAGGGCTGGACGGCCGTAGACGAAACTGTTGCCGAAATCCCCGTGCAGCAATCCCCGGAGGAACAACAGATACTGCTTCCAGAGCGGTTGATCGAGACCGTAATGGGAGATGACGCGGGCGCGCTCCACCTGATTGGCATCCGGATTGATCAGGATGTCGACCGGATTGCCAATCACGTTGACGCCGGCAAAGACGATGATCGTCATTGCCACGATGACGAACAGTGCCTGTATCAACCGCCTGGTAATGGAAGTGACCATTAAATCTCTCCTTAGGCGACGGAGATCGCCATCCCGTCTCGCTGCGGATCGGCGGCGCCCTTGGAGACACC
Source organism: Rhizobium gallicum bv. gallicum R602sp (assembly GCF_000816845.1). NCBI lineage: Bacteria > Pseudomonadati > Pseudomonadota > Alphaproteobacteria > Hyphomicrobiales > Rhizobiaceae > Rhizobium > Rhizobium gallicum. The sequence continues at coordinate 421,679 of NZ_CP006880.1, forward strand.
TCCTTCGATCTTGATCGCATGGACCGCGGCGAATGCATATGTCTGCGGTGACCGTGCCACCTTGTAGCCCTGCGCTTGCAGGTCGCTTTCGACAGAGTGTCGAATGCGGTTGCAGATGTCGATCGTGTTCGACACGCCAACAATCCTTGGTGCCGAAACGGCTTCGAGTACGGACATGTCGAAATCAATCATGTTCATCAGGCACTGCGCAACCGCAGGTGCGATGTAGCTGCCGCCGGGCGCACCGATAACGATGCTCGGTTTGCCGTCCTTGAAGACGATTGTCGGTGCTGCAGAACTGGGGCGGCGCTTGCCGGGGGCGATGGAGCCCGGCTTGCCGGGGACCGGATTGAAGCGACTCATCGTGCCATTGTACATGAAGCCCAGGCCGGCGGTGATGGCGCCGGAGGGACTGCCGAGCGTGTGGGTCATCGCGGCGGCGTTGCCGTCCTTGTCGATGACAGAGATGTGCGTAGTGTCGCGCTGCGAGCGCTCGAGGCGGTCAACGCTCGCGATCTCGCCAGCCTTGATCGCAAGAGCATGCGCCTGTGCATGCTCCCTCGACAGCAGCTTTTCATAGGGAACATCGACATAGGTCGGGTCCCCCATGTGCGCGTCCTTGTCGATCGTCATTCTCTTCATGGCCTCAAAGAGGATGCGGACATGCTCGGCGCTGCTGTGCTGCATGGAGCCGACGTCGAACTCTTCCATGATGTGTAGCAGTTCCAGCATCGGGAAGCCCGAGCCGGGAGGAGGGGAGGTCGCAATTCGGTTGCCGCGATACTCGCCCCAGACAGGCACCATCCGCGACAACTCATACCTCGCCAGATCTTCCTGGTCGATCAGTCCGCCGTTGGACTTGAAATCAGCCGCGATCTCCTCGGCCAGTTCGCCGTGATAGAAAATGTCGGATCCACCGCTTCTTGCGATCCGCTCAAGCGTGTCCGCCATGTCCTTGTTGAAGAGAAGTTCACCGACGTTCTTCAACGATCCGTCCTCGTGGAAATAGACCCTTCGGCCGGTATCGGAAAAACGCAGCTTGTCGATCGTGTTGGCAAAACCGTCAGCCGACTGGTCCTTGGCCCAGTACCAATGCATGTGATTTCGGATCATGAAACCTTCGCGGGCAAGGCGGACGGCTGGCTTGATCAGGTCGCCCCAGTCGAATGTGCCGTAGTCCTTAAGAGCTGTCTCGTAACCCTTGAGCGAGCCCGGCGTGCAGACCGCGAGATAGCCGATATCCGAAATATTGCCGTCGAGTACGTAGCCGAAGCCGTCGCGGCTCTGATGCTTGATCTTGTCCAACCACATGTCCGGCGTCGCCTTCAGGGGCGCGCGGGCATAGAATTCGAGGACCTCGTGCACGCCCTTTCTTGGCATGTAGACGTGCATGGAGCCGAAGCCCCCGATTCCGGCCATCTGCGGATCGACCACGCCCTGGACGAAGGCGCAGGCGAGCGCCGCGTCGATGGCATTGCCGCCACGCTCAAGAACTTCCGCTCCGGCTTCGACCGCTTCCGGCTGTGGGGCTACAATGGTTGCATTCTTCATTTCGCGCGCCGGTCCTTCAGTACCTTTGCCAGGAAGGTTTTGACGTAGCCAAGAACCTTGATCCGGTCATGGGAGACACCCGGAATGCGATCGAAGGTCACGTCGACGCCCGCATCGCGGAACGATTGGGCAAGGGTGGCAAGGCGCTCGGGGCGAGTTGTGCCGGCATCGTTTGCGCCGGCCATGTAATATTTGCCGCCTGGCTTGTGGGTGATTTCCCAGGTCTCCAGATCGGCGTCCCCCACGATCATCTGCACGGCAACCTTGGCCAGTTCCTCTGGCTGGAACGACTTGCCGAAGCGGACCTCCAGGTCTCGGATGCCTACCCACCAGTCACGTGTCGGATCGAGAAGGGTTACCGAACCTGGAGCGCCAATCGACGCCGCCCAGAGTTTGTCCGGATGCAGGATGGCAAAACGATGGGTGAAGTGACCGCCGCCGGAAAAGCCGAACATAGCGAACTTGGACCAGTCCTGTCGGTACTTTTCGGCCATCTCCTCGACCATGGCGATGACGACGCGGTCATAACGGATATCGCCTTCTTCGAGGAACTTGTAGCCGGAGCGCGCACCGTCACCCAGCACGCCTACCGGGAAGATCGGGCATAGGATGGCGCAATCGTTGTAGAGCCCGAATTCGGCAAAACCGTCCCGAAAATCGATCGCGGAGGTGCGGCCGGTACCATGAACGGCGACAAGCAGGTCGAGCTTGCGGCCGTCCGCGGCTGTCGGCGGAACATACAGCACCATATGAAGGCGGGGATCGACTTGAGATGCGAAGATGGCTGTCTGGCCATAGTCATAGATGGCCTTCGCACGGGCGACGGCCTCGCCCGTTCCAAGTTCCTGCATAAATGGCTCCTGGGAGATAAAAGAGGGGCTGCTGTGTTGCAGCCCCATGCTGCTGGACTTAGTTCGCCGCCTTCACTTCATAAGCGAGCGTATATTTGTCGCCGCGCGGCGTGTAGGAGACGGTCTTCTTCGCTCCCAGCACGACGTTTTCGAAATGCATCGGGAGGAGCCAGAATTTGTTAAAAGTCAGAGCCGACAGTTCCTCGAGCAGGGGAGCGCGTTCGGCTTCGTCGAGCGTAGAGCTCGCCTTGGCCAGCACCTCGTCGATCCTGGGATCAGACACGCCGCCGCCATTATACCGGCCGGTTCCCTTCTTCTCATCGCGCGTCGCAACAAGCGCGACAGTGGGATTGGTGGTTTCACCGGTGTTCACACCCCAGGAGCCGAGATAGGTGCTGTAGGTGCCTTTCGAATAAGCTTCCGAATACATCGCCCACGGCAGGACCTCGACTTTCGAATTGATGCCGATGCGCGTGAACATCTGACCGACGGCCTGCAGTACTTCGGCGTCCTTGACATAACGGCCGGACGGGCCATGAAGGGTCAGGCTGAAGCCGTCAGGGTAGCCGGCTTCGGCCAGAAGCGCCTTGGCTGCGGCAGCATCGTAGCTCACTTTCTCGACCTTCTTGGAATTGCCCGCATAACCCTCAGCCACGAACTGGGCGGCGACCGTTCCGTTCTTCTGCATGACGCGGTCGACGATCGCAGGTCGGTTGATCGACATCAGCATCGCGCGGCGCACTCGTTCATCCTTGAGCGGGTTTTTGTCGAGATCGGAACCATCCGCAGCTTTCACGAAAGGCGAAACATCACGGCCGACATCCAGGCCAAGGTAAACGAAGCGGGAGGACTGGCCGTTGATGATCTGCAGGTCTTTGGTCGCTTCCACGCGAGCCATCCCATCCGCAGGAAGGGTTTCGATAATGTCAATCTCGTTGGAGAGAAGCGATGCCAGACGCGCGCCGTCATCGGGCAGGAAGCGCAGTGTGACATTTGACCAATGCGAAGGGTCGGCGAAGTAGTTGTCGTTGCGCTTCAGCATGAGATTGCTGCCCGGGGAATAGGAAACGAACGAATAAGCGCCCGTTCCAATCGCACATTTTCCATTGTCGAAGTCCTGAACCGGCGCATCCTTGCAGTCGGCGCTGATGATGCGAATTCGACTGACGGAATTGAGGAGGATCGGATCTGGAACCTTTGTTTCGACGACGACGGTATAGGGATCCTTGGCCGTCACGTTCGCAATGTTGCGGGTATAGGAGGCAAAGCCCTGGCTCGACTTGTCGCGGGCACGCAGAAGCGACGCGATGACGTCGTCAGCGTTGAACTCGCTGCCGTCATGGAATTTGACACCTTCGCGCAGCTTGAACTCCCAATGCGTCGGATCGACAGTCTTCCACTCGGTTGCGAGTTCCGGCTTGTTTTCCGACGTGCCGGTGAGGTTGATCAGGCTATCCCAGATGTGCCGGGACGTTGCATTGTTGGGTGCGGAGCTATCCTCATGGGGATCGAGCGTCGTCGGCGTGGTCGACATGCCGATCGTCAACGGCGTCTCCTGCGCAGCGACCATGGCAGGAGTAGCAATCATGGCGAGCAGCGTAATCGCTGCACGCTTCAATGTCTTTGCGGTCATCGTTCCAATCCCAGTTGCTGTTTGATGCCGACCCCGTATGGGTCGGAATGAGTGGGTTCCCGTCCACTGTTGACTCAAATTGGTAAAGGGCGTGAAAGGGAACTGTCAAATGGAAAACGAGCGTGTTACGATAGGTGTAATGAGGATTTAGAGCCTCAATGTTGCCTGAAATTTGGAAGGAATGTAGGCGTGAGGGACGATGGATCTTCGGCAAAAAGTAATATAGTACAAGCCGTTGATGTCTGCATTGACGTTCTGTTGAACGTCGCCAAAAATCCAGATGTCAGGCTGACCGAGATCGCGCAAAATACAGGGGAGACGAAGCCAAGAATATTGCGGATGTTACGCACAATGGAACGGCGGGGTCTAGTCAGGAAGAGCGAAACGGGCACCTATCGTTTGGGCACGACAGCAATCGTGCTCGGGACTGCTGCATCGACGCAGGTCGATCTGGTTCGCATCGCCAATCCAATTTTGGAAGAAGTCGGCCAGAAGGCGAACGAAACGACCCAACTGCGTATCATCGACAATGGGGAATCCCTTTGCATCGCCAAGTTCGAGCCGATGCGAGATCTGCGCGTTCAGGCGATGATCGGTCGCCGACGGCCACTGACTGCCGGCTCCTACAAGGTCCTTCTGGCGTTTCTCCATCCCCAGGTGCAGTTGCAAATGATTCCGGAAGCCTTGCCGCGTCTGACCAGGCGCACGATCACGGATCGCAACAAGCTGATTGCCGAATTGGAAAAGATCCGCCGCCAGGGATTTTGTGTAAGCTACGGCGAAGTAAGCGAGCAACTGGTTTCCGTCTCCGTGCCGGTTCTGGCGTTCGACGGGTCGGTGATCGCGGCGGTGAATGTAGGTGCTCCCGCATTCCGGACGCAGAAGAGCGATGTTGATCGCTACATTGTTTTGCTAAGAGATGCTGCAAGCAAGATATCAGCCCGGCTGGGGTGGTAGCGTTTTTTGCTGTCGCGCCATGTGGGACCTTGTAAAAGAGGTCGTCGCCGGTTCAACTCCCCTCAAGACGTAGGAGTACAGATAGCGTAGCATGATAATGTTAGCGATTTTTCGCAATCTGCGTACGCCATTTGATATCGACATGGCGTGACATAATAGTGAATTCATCACTGAATCACGAGGCATCTGATGCAACCGCTCTTCGAGCATGCCATACTGATAGATGACCTAGCTTCGCCGGCAATCCCCAACAGAGATACAAGCGCTGCCCAGGCGAAACTATCGGCTGCAATCCTTGAGGCTCTGGGTCCATTCCGGAAAGGCAAGACGTTGCGCGTCGAAGGAACTGAACAAGAGCTACAGCGGTTCGCCAATGCGGTGACGTACAGATCATCAAACTTCGACCTACCTCTGGGAGCCTGGAGGTAGGCAGATGACGATAGCTCGAACGGTCCGGCCGATTCACGTCGAGGATTTCAGCGGCACAGAGTTCGAACGCCTGGTGTTTGCCTGTCACCTTTGCGATGGCTGGACTGATCTCGCTTGGTTCGGCCAAACGGAAGCGACCGAGGGCGCGACATCATCGGCACACGTCCCTTTCGACGTCCAACCGGACGGAGCTTCATTCAATACGTCAATCTCGGCAGTCTCACTCAAGCGAAGGCGGAGAAGGGTATGGCCGCCGCGGTGAACGCGGTGAGCGGCAAACCTGACGCATAAAAGCTTAAGTTGGCGGAAAGTCCGAGGCTCAATCGGCCGCAACCTCTTGCCCGATCCCGCATCGAATAGAAGGAGCTTTCCGGAACGAGGGGGCCTAGACGCTATTATGGACACGTGTTCTATAAGATGGACGGATTGAAGGGAGCACGCCATGCATCTTTCCATGTGGACTTATCCCTGGGACATCCAGGACCAGGGGCTCGCGGCACTTGCCGCCGATCTTCGCGGCCGAGCGGGCCTCACAACGGTCAGCCTGGCGACTTCCTATCATGCTGGCCGGTTCCTTCAGCCGCGAAGCCCGCAGCAAAAGGCATATTTCCCCGAGGACGGGACAGTCTACTTCCGGCCGGATGAAAACCTATGGCAGGACAAGGTGATCCGGCCGCTGATGGCCAGGAACGTGGACGAGCGCGGCGACATGCTGGAAGCGCTCGTCAGGGTACGCGACACGACCGGTCTCAAGGTCTCCTGCTGGACAGTCTGCCTCCACAATACCCGTCTCGGCATGCTGCATCCCGATCATGTGACGCGGAACGCCTTTGGCAATCCCAACTATTACAACCTTTGCCCCTCAAGCCCGGCGGCACGCGCCTATGTTGTCACCCTCGTGCGCGACATCACGACGAACTACCAGCCCGATATGGTGGAACTCGAAAGCCCGAACTTCATGGGATTCGCGCACGAATATCATCACGAGAAAGACGGTGTCGGCTTGAACGGCGAAGACGACTTCCTTCTGTCTCTCTGCTTCTGCGACCATTGCACGGCGCGCGCCGAAAAGGCCGGCGTGCCGGTCGAAGGCGCGCGCAGATCGGTCGTGCGCTTCATCGCGGAACTCTGCGAACGGGCTGTTCCGGAAAGGCAGTTTCCCGACTTCCCGGCAGCCGGAATCGATGCCTTTCGCGACCATCCTGATCTGCACGGCTATCTTGCCTGGCGCACCGCACCGGTGACCAGCCTGATCGGCGAGATCAAGGCGGCCGCCGATCCGGCGACACGCATCGTGCTCATCGACCTGAAGGACGGCTGGCTCGGCGGAGTCGATCTCGCAGCAGTCGGCAAGCTTTGCGACGGGGTGATCCTCTGCTGCTACGACATGGCGCCGGGTGTCGTCGGCAATGTCATTCGGACCGGGCGGGCGGCGATCGGAGCGGGAAAGTTCCTCGGGGTTGGCCTGCGCGTCTTCTATCCCGAGGTCGGCGAGCCTGCGGTCCTGGCCGCACGCGCCAAGGCCGCCGTCGATGCCGGCGCTGACGGCGTGAACTTCTACAACTACGGCCTTATACCGGCAAGGCGTCTCGACTGGGTCAAGGCTGCGGTCGACGTCATCACTTAAGCGGATTAGCGCTCACGCTCTCCTCAGGATTCGATGGGTTCAGCGACCTGAATCAGGCAGTCGCCGGCCTGGCCGTCGCAATGCAGCCTGTGCGAAATGACAATGCCGCTCTCGATGAAGCGCAGCTCTTCCTCCGGCTGCTCCAGGCGTTCCAGGTCATGATACCATCCGGCAAGTTCGCCGGCTGAAACGGTGGCGCCAAGTGCGACGGCCGGCTCGAACCAGCCTCTGCGGTTCGCATAGATGCCCTGGCTGTGCCGGGACAGTGAAAGCAACTGCAACGGCCCACGCTCGGGGAGCGGCACGCGCGACAGGACCGGACGCTCGATGATGCCGAGCGTCACGAGCAGCCGGTCGACCGCCGACGCCGTGAAGGCCATTGTTTCAGGCGTCACGGTGCCGCCGCCGCCGAACTCTCCCGAAAGGCCGATAGTCCCCGCCCGCCCGGCAGCCCCCATCGATGTCGGTGCGGTCGGCCCGTTGTCGGCGATGAAGGCATGCGATGCGCCGATCGCCCGCATCAGCGAGACGGACCGCTCGAAGCGGGCGGCATCCGCCTGCCGCTCGATCAGCGTACAGGGCAGGTGCGCCATGGATGTGCCGCCCGAATGCAGGTCGAGCATGACGTCATGGCGGGGAAAGAGCTCGTGTTCGAGGAAATGAGCGAGGCGCGCCGTCGGTGACCCGGTGGGATCGCCGGGAAACGCCCGATTGAGGTTGCCGCCGTCAAAGGGCGAGCAGCGCTTGCCCGCCATCACCGCCGGCAGGTTCGCCATCGGTAGCACGGTGACGGCGCCACGGATTTCCGCAACCACCAACAGGCGCATCAAACGGCCGAGCTGCAGTTCGCCCTCATACTCGTCGCCGTGATTGCCGGCCATCAGCAGCAAAGACGGCCCCTCGCCATTCTTCAGGCGAAGGACAGGAATGCGGATCTGATAATAGGGCGAACGGTCGATCGAATAGGGAATGGCGAGGTGGCCGGCCTGCCGGCCTTCGCGCAAAAAGTCGATCGGATTGACGAGGCCACTGTGCATGATGTCTCCAGTGCAGACGGTTGCGATGCTGTCAGAGGGCGGCGACCGCGGTCATTTCGACGCGCAGATCACGATCGGCGAGGCGTGCCTCGAGGCAGGCGCGGGCCGGCGGGTTTTCGACGTCGATCCAGCCATCATGACGCTGTTCATTGCGTCGAAATCGACGATCGCCGGCAGGAAGACGGTTGACGGCGATGAGGCGCGAGTGGTCGATACCGGCTTCCTTTAAGAGTGCATCGATCTTGCCAAGCACATCGCTGGTCAAGTCCTCGATGCCCGCCTTGCGATCTTCCGCGTCGACAATATAGACGAAACCGCCGTAGCAGACGGCTTGGCTCATACGCGAACCTTTCTGATAACCCTGGATCATGGGCAGGCTTTCCTTTGCTCTTTTAGGGAGAGGTCAGCCGAAGCTGGTCAGATAGGCCGCCGTCACCGAATGGTCCGGGTCGAGGCCGTAGAGGATGGCATGCCGGTCAAGACAGGTGCAGGGATGCGAGATGCCGTACTCGATGACGTCGCCCACCGCGACGTCGCTATCGTCGGCAAGGGCGACGAAGGCATGCTGATCGTTGAGGCGGAAAGCTTCGGCGCCCCTGAGATCGGCGAAATACGCTCCATTTCGATAGAGCGCCAGCGGCCGCGGCAGGCCTTGGTCCATCGCCACGTCGCGCATGCCCATGCCGCAGATCGCAAGCTGCGCTTCCGGCCGCGACAAGACCTCGGCCCAGACCCGCAGCGCCGGACGGAAACCTGCGGCCGCCGAAACCGTCTCGCCGCCGATGCGGAAACCGCCGCGCGCATCGAGGCCGGCAAGGCCACGCTCGTAGATGCCGTGATCGTGGAAGAAGATCGCGCCGCAACGCAGCAGGAGCCGGCAGGCGGGATCGGCCGCAACGGCTGCTGTAAGCCGCGCAACCACCACGTCGAAAAAGACCGAGCCGCCAGCCGTGACGAGAAGCGGCCGCTTGTCGCCTATGCGGGCGCGCACCTTCGGCAGGAAATCCGCCGTCACCGCCATCAGCGCGTCGATACGAAGCACCGTCTCTTCCGCATCGGCGGTCGCGGCCGCACCCTCATAGGCGGCGATGCCGGTCAACCGGAAGGTCGGCGTCTCCACCGCAAGGATCGCGTTTAGGATTGCCTCGGCGACGGCGGCGCTGCGAATACCGGCGCGGCCGGCGCCGAACTCCACCATCAGGCCCAGGGGCGGCAGATCGGCACGCTGCTGCCAGGCTGAGCGAAGAGCATCGACGAGCGCTGTCGAATCCACGAAGACATGCAGTTCCGCATCGGCATAATCGGCAAGCAGCGCCGCAAGCCGGCGGGCTCCGGCGGCGCCGCCGATCTCATTGGCAAGGATCAGGCGGCGCTGTCCCGCCTTGAGCAGGACGGCGGCCTGGCGGATGTCGGCGACCGTTGTGCCCCAGGCGCCTGCCGCTAAAAGCGCGTTAGCCAGCGCCGTCGACATCGGTGTCTTGGCGTGCGGAGCGATTTCGGCGCCGTGGCTCTTCACATAGGCCATCATCAGTTCGACATTACAGGAGAAGGCCTGCCGGTCGAGCGAGATCAGCGGCAGGGCCATCCTGCCGTCATAGGGTTTCCATCCCTGCTTGCCGATCGCAGCTAGCGGAAGCGGCGGAGTGCCTGGCGGAAAGCCGCGCACCCGCTCGTCGATTAGCGCGTTTTCCGTCGCGATATGAAGGTCAGACATGGCAGCCCCTCGGAGCCTCAGCCGGATCAGGGATGCCGAGGCGATAAATGTCATTGGCAGTGGCAAAGAAAAGGGCGCGCTGCTCCTCGTGAGAGAGCTGCGAGGCAACCGTGCGGAAAACCTGATAGACCTCGTCGAAAGAGGCGTGCAGGCCCGCGACCGGAAAGTCGCTCGCGAACATGGAGCGTGTCGGACCGAAACAATCGAGGCAATGCTCGATCACCGGCCGCAGGCTTTCGAGCGTCCACTCGTTGTCGTAGGCGACGAGGTCGGAAATCTTCAGGCGCACGTTCGGCTCGCCACCGAGCGCCCGCAGACCCCGGCGCCAGAGCGCCATGCCGTCCTCCGTCCGATCAGTGGGGCTTCCGCCGTGGTTGAGCACGAAAAGCGTTTCCGGAAAAGCCCGTACAAGCTTGAGCGCCTCGCTCATCTGCCAGGGATAAAGCATCAGATCGAAGACCAGCCCGAGCCGCGTGACCTCGGCAAGCCCCGCCTGCCAGGCGGGATCGCCCATAAGGTTCGGTCGCGGAGCAAAACTCTTCGCCGCTTCCGGATGCCAGCTGACGATATCACGGATGCCGACGACATTCGGGTTTGCCGCTTCCGCCTCGAGCAAGCGTATGGCATCCGGCCGCTCGAGAGGAACGCGCGCGATATAGCGATGCGCGACGCCGGAGCTGCGGTCGAGGCCATCCAGCCAGCGGCTCTCTTCCAGCGGATACGCATCGGACCAGCCGGCCTCAACATGGACTGTCGCAACGACGTTCTGGCGCGTGGCGTCGGCGCGATAATCATCGATGCCGTAGTCGCGCAGGATCGGCGCGAAGCTTCCGAAAACCATCTCTTTGCCGGAAGCCCGCGCCTTCCAGAGCCAGGGATGACGTTGCAGCCCAAGGTCCCAGAGATGATGGTGCGGGTCGATCACCGGCCCGTCGTAGCGCCTCGTCATCTGCGCGCCTCGCGGCCGGAAACGAGCAGGAGGGCAAGGATCAGCGTGCCGAACATAATCGACCGCCAGCCTGGGGAGGCATTGACCACAGTGATCAGCGCCGTCGTCGTGACGAGCAGGATTGCCCCCGGAATGGTCCCCGCATAGGTGCCGCGGCCGCCAAGGATGGAGGTGCCGCCGAGCACGACGGCGGCGATCGACGTCAGCAGATAGGGGTCGCCGATGCCGACATAGCCTTGCCGGTTCATGCCCAGCACGAGAATGCCCGCAAGCCCTGCGAAAAAGCCCGACAGAGTATGGACGATCAGCGTGTTGCGGGTGACGCTGACGCCGGAAAGCCGGGCAGCCAGCGGATTTGCCCCAAGCGCCAGGAAACGCGCGCCGATCGGCATGCGGTGGACGAGTAGGAGGACGACGATCGAGACGACGAGCCACAGAATGATGCCGGCCGGAATCCCGAGCGGCCGCGCCTGCCCGAGCAGAATGACCGCCGGGTTGCCGACGGTGACCGCGCTGCCGCCGGCGACGATGACGAGCAAGCCTTGCAGGAAGGTTGCCATGGCAAGCGTCATGATGATCGGCGGCACGCGAAGATAGGCAGCACCCGCGCCGTTCATGAGGCCGATGCCGGTGGCGATGGCGAGGGCCGCCGCGATGCCGACAAGGCCGGTCGGGTCCCAGGCCGGCGAAATAAGCGGCAGCAGGATCGCCGTGACGGTGATGACCGCGCCGACGGAAAGATCGATGCCGCCCATAAGGATGACGAGCGTCTGCCCGGCAGCCGCAATGCCGATCACAGCGGCGAGTTCGAGCAGGTAGCGCAGGTGGCCGTGGGCGCCGAAACCACGCAGCGTGAAGCTTGCGACGATCCAGACGAGTGCGACTAGTAGGAAGGTCAGGAGCGGCGGATTGCGCAACGCGGACCTGATCGTGTTCATCGTCTTGCCCTCCATTGCGCGAGAAGTTCCGGCACAGCGACTGCCCCGACGATGATCAGGCCCTGCGCGACATATTGCGCAACCGGCGGGAAGCCAAGGAAGAACATGACGTTGATCATGACCGAGAGCAGCAGGCTGCCGCAGATCGCGCCGCGCATCGTGCCCTTGCCGCCAAGGAAGCCTACGCCGCCGAGCACGGCGGCGGCGATCGAGTTCAGCGTGAAAGGCGTACCGATAAGAGGATCACCCGAGCCGGTCTGGGCAGCGACGAAGAGCCCCGTCAGTGCTGCGAGGAGGCCGGACAGTGCGAAGGCGACGACTTTCACCCGTTCGACCGGGACGCCGGAGCGGAATGCGCCGACCGGATTGTCGCCAGCCGCGTAGATGCCGAGGCCGAGCGGGGTTGCGAGAAAGGCCTTCCAGAGCGCCACGATGACGACGAGCAGCAGGAAGGCGACAGGTGTGTGGCCGGCCAGAGTCGTCGACAGCCAATCGGGAATGAACCCGCCCGGCCGCGGCAGCAGGATGAGTGCCACCCCGCCAATGATGAAGGAGCCGGCGAGCGTGACGATGATGGCAGGCAGCCTCAGATGCGTTACGATGGCGCCGGTGACGGCGCCGATCGAAAGACCGGCGAGTGCGACCGCAAAAATGCCGCCCGGCACACCGAGCGCTCCTTCCATCGTCGTCGCGGCAATCACGGCTCCAAGGCTGACGAGGGGGCCGATCGCCAGGGTGATGCCACCATTGAGCATGAGAAGCGCCTGCGCCATGGTGACGAGCGCGAGCGGAAACCAGTTCTGCGTGAACTTCGAGAAGCCGCCGATGGAAAGGATGCCGGGAAAGAGCAGCGCATAGAGAATGACAAAGGCGGCGACAACCAGATAGAGGCCGACAAGGCCGCGGTTGCGGCGAAGTTGGATCGAGCCGTAGAGCCGGGATGATGACCTCGTGCTCATGCTGCCTCTCCCTGCGTCGTGGTGGTGATGCCCATGGCCGCGCCGACGATCGCTCCTTCGCTGATATCAGCTTGCGACAGCACCACCGCGACGCGCCCCTCGCGCAGAACCACGACGCGGTCGCAGAGATGCACGAGCTCCGGCGTATCGGAACTGGCCAGAATGACGAGCCGCCCCTCGGCGGCGAAGGCACGGAGCATGAGATAGATTTCACGCTTGGTCTCGATGTCGACGCCGCGCGTTGGATCGTTGAGGAGCAGAACCGAAGGATCGAGCGGCAGCCATTTGGCGAGCGCCACCTTCTGCTGATTGCCGCCCGAAAGCGCCTGCACCGCGCGGGCCATGTCGCCCTTGATCGTCAGCCGGCGCGCGAGATCGGCGACAAGGCCGCTTTCCGCCTGCCGGTCGCGCAGCCCCTTGCCGGCGAGCCGTCCAAGCGAGGGCAGGATGAGATTGGATGCGATGGAATGGGGCAGGACCAGCCCCTCGTGCTTGCGGTCGGCCGGGACATAGACGATGCCCGCGGCATTTGCCTCGCCCACATGGGCGGGCAGGCGAAACTTGCCTGATATCTCCGCTCTGGAAGCCGCGGCCGGAATCGCGCCGTAGAGGCCAAGCAGCAGGTCTTCCTGCCCTTGTCCCACGAGCCCGCCGATGCCGACGATCTCGCCGGCGCGGGCGGAGAAGCCGATGTCACGCACCATGCCGGCCGAAAAGCCTTCAACGCTGATGCGCATCGCGCCGGGTGTTGCGGCCAGGCGCGGCGGGAACAGGTCGCCGGTTTCGCGACCGACCATGAGGCGCACCAGGCCTTCGCCGTCGATGCCCGACAGCGACTGGTCCGCGGTGACCAAGCCGTCCTTCAGCACCGTGACATGCGAGCAGAGCGCCTGCACCTCATTGAGGCGGTGGGAAATATAGAGTAGTGCCGTGCCGCGGTCCCTCAGCGTCCCGATCAGACGGGCAAGGATGCCGGCTTCGTGAGCGGAGAGCGACGAAGTCGGCTCGTCCAGAATAAGCACGCGTGGCTTCCGGAACAGCGCCTTGGCGATTTCCACCATCTGACGGCGGCCAAGCGCGAGATCGGCGACCGGCATGTCGAGCGGTTCGGTGAGACCCACCATTTCGCAGACATCCCGGACGCGGCGATGGAGCGCTCTGTAATCGATGAGACCGAACCGGCGCGGAAACGCGCCGAGCCCGACGTTTTCGGCAATCGAGAGACTGGCTGTGAGGCTGAGCTCCTGCTGAACCACGGCGATACCCGCCGCGCGCGCAGCCGCTGGACTGAAGCGCCCGACGGACTTGCCGTCGACGAGGATGGAGCCACCGTCCGGCTGGAGCGCACCGGACAGGAGATTGATCAGCGTGGACTTGCCGGCGCCGTTTTCACCGAGCAGGGCATGAACCCTGCCCGGCAGAAGGGCGATGTCGACACCCTTCAAAACGGGATTGCCGAAAAATCCCCTGAACGCTTGCCGGGCTTCCAGCAGGGGTCTTTCTTCGGTCATGACGGCTTCCCTCAACGCGGATTACTTGGCAAGCAGCTTGTCGAAGAGCGCCTTGTCGTAGTCCGAGTAGATATAGCCGTCAGCGGGGAACTTGTCGGCCCGTGCGAGGTAGCTGCCGATCGTGCTGTCGTCGATGACAGGCAGCGGCACCTTGACGAAGGCCGGAACGTCCTTGCCTTCAAGCGCCTGTACAGCGGTGTAAACGGAAAGCGCGCCGAGCCAGTTGGGCTGCATGGTCGCCCAGCTCTTCAGTCCCTTCTCCTTCCATAGCTCCAGGAACTGCCGGGCGTTTTCGCCTGTAGTCGGCACCTGGTCGCGGCCCTGGCGCTCGAAGGCGAGGACGGAGCCGGCCGATAGCGCGCCGCCGAGCGACAGCACGCCGTCGATTTCGGGATTGGCGAAGAGCAGGCTGGTCATCGCTTCCTGTGCCGGCGCGACGTTATATTCCGTGTTCGTCTCGGTGATCACCTTCAGACCGGGATTGGCATCGAGGACCGGCTGGGCACCCTTGCGGCGGTCGTCGCTCACCGAAATACCGGCCGGGCCGTTCATGACGATGATCTTGCCCTTGCCGCCGAGCTGGCTGACCATCCAACTGGCAGCGGTCGCGCCCCATTCGTTGGAATCGGTGTTGATTTTCGCAGTCACCTTGTCGGTGTTGACGAGGCTGTCGAAATTCACGACCGCGATGCCCTTGTCGCAGGCATCGGAAATGACGCGGTCGAGCGCGTTGGAAGAACCCGCGATCACGACGATGGCGTCGACATTGGCATCGATCATCGACTGGATATGCTGGATCTGCGTCTGGGCGTTGCCCTGCGCGTCCGTAATCATCAGGTCCTTCACGAGGCCGGCCTTCTTCAGCTCCTCCACTTCAGCCGTGATGGTGCCTTCGGTCTGCTTCATCCAGGTCGGCACCGAATAGATGTTCGCCCAGCCGATCGTATAGGGCGCCTTCCTGTCACCCTTGATGCAATTGGCGGCGGCTGAGGCCGTGCCGGCCGAAAAGACGAGGAGGGCAGCGGCGGCGGCACCCGCACAAAGGCGGCGGTGTCGCGATGCGGAAAAGCCATTTTCAAGATTCTTCATGTCGATCCCCTTTTTTGTGCGGCAGCGTTGACGGCGTGCCATCTGTGTCCAATATACCGTACATATGATCTATATACCGGACGAGGTGATCTTATGCCGATTTTTTTACCTCGCAAGAGGGACAGGAAAATTTCATTCGCGATGAAGGACGGGATCGATTGACAGATGCGGCAGACGGCTTGAAAAGCTCGGCCGGGCAAAAAAGGATCGACAGCAATGGATGCAGTTCAGGACGAAGCAGCCGGCAAGCGCGCCCGAGGGCTCGACCGCGCCTTCGAGATCCTCGAGTTCCTGCGCCGGAAACGGCAGGCCCTGAAGCCGAACGAAATCGCCGCGCAGATCGGCGCGCCGCGCTCATCGGTTTATGAGCTCGTCAACCTGCTGCTGCAGAATGGCATTCTGGAATTCACGGGCGGCGAAGGGCGTGTCTA
The DNA here is from genome assembly GCF_000816845.1 of Rhizobium gallicum bv. gallicum R602sp. NCBI lineage: Bacteria > Pseudomonadati > Pseudomonadota > Alphaproteobacteria > Hyphomicrobiales > Rhizobiaceae > Rhizobium > Rhizobium gallicum. The sequence goes on from NZ_CP006880.1 coordinate 437,355, forward strand.
TCTCGGCCGCAAGCTGTATTTCCTCGGCGCAGCCTATGAGAACCATTTCGATTTCACCCGCGAATGCGAGGCGGCGTTGGAACAGCTTGCCGACGAGACGCGGGAGACGGCGCAGTTCTGCATGCTGGATGGAAATAGATACACGGTCGTTCGCATGCGTGAAGGCGCGCGCCCATTCCGCATTTCCACGGATGTCGGGCAGTCGGTGCCGATCCCGTGGACGGCGTCGGGGCGCCTGCTGGTCGCGCACCTGTCGGATCAGGAAATCCTGAGCTTCATCCCGCCGCAGGATTTCCGCCTGCCGACGGGCGAGTGGCTCGACCCGCAAATCTTCATCGCCGAGGTGCGCCAGGCCGAGCGTGAAGGTCTCTTCACGTTCAACAGCATCGTCGACAGCTTCACCCACTGTTTTGCCGTACCGGTGCGGGGCGAAGAAGGTCATGCAGCCGCAACGCTGTGCCTCGTCACGCCGCGCGACGACGGCCTTGCGAACCGGGACCATTATCTCGACTGCCTGAAGAAGGCCGCCGCGAGCCTAGATCAAGCCCCAATGCGACCAAAACGAAGCTGGCCGTAGAACTCGATGGCGCGAAGGCAGTTGGTTTTTCACGAAGGAAACTTCATTTGCTGGTATGACAGACCAACCGACCCGTCGGCGCCATCGAGAGCACACTGTTCTCGACTAGGAAAGCATAGCGCAGCTTGCTCGGTCGCCGTGGGCCATTGCCGCAAAGCGATAGCATGTCTCTGTTTCGATGCCGCAGCTTGGAAGCGCCGACGAACCCTGATTTCGGCGCGAGCTTTTAAATCCCTGACCCGTCGAAGTTCTGGTCATCGTCGCCTTCCCAGGGCAAGGGCATCGTGGTGCGACTGAGGTTGGCCGAGGGCATCGGCATCCAACACTTCAATTCCGGCTCGGCATATTCGATGATCTGCCCAGGCGAGGAATCAGACGCGCGCCAGCCTTCTCCGCCAAACTGATCGCCTCTCGACCAATACGCGAGGTCAACTTCTGCCGGCCCCTGTTCGGACGGGCGGATCGTGACGAGGATTCGACTACCGTCTTTCGGTGCGCTTGCCATATGGCGCCAGCGGTCTGGCTCGTCCATCGTTTTTCCTCCTGCCTTGCTACAGGTTGCGAATGTCGCCTCGCTGTCGAAAGCGGTCAACTCAAACTTTGCACAAGGGTCGCCGTGGGCCAAAATGCAGGCCGACTGGCGCAAGCCGACCGGTCAGGGCCTCGGCCAGTTCATGGGCGAACACCTGCCATTTTACGGCAACCTATTCGTCAGCTTCGCCGCAGCCAGGGGCTGACTAGCTTCTTTCACTGCGGCAGATAATACGGCCAGGATCACCCCGCACCGCCGCCGCGTCCAGTTCCCACCTGTGAAGGGTCACCATGAGGTGATGGGGCTGATCGAAAAGACGTCAAGCTGCATCTTTAACCTGGACTTTGACCTTAGGCGAAAGATGAGGCTAAGATCCATCGGGCGCAGGCCGGGTTTAAAAACGCCCTGTTCATGGAGATGCGGATGAGGCGCGCGCTTTTCCTCCTGAAATTGACGACGATCATGATCGGCACGGCTTGTCAGGCCTCCGGCGCCTTTGCAGGTGCTCAGCCTGTTCTTTGGAGTGCGCTGCGGCCGGCAGATCAATCGAGATCTGACATGCCCTTGCCAGGCATGGCATCCACGCAATCGCAAGGCGAAACGCTCGCGTGGCGTGATGAAGCACACGCGGTTGAGCTGACCGGATTCATTCTGCCGGTCGACCAGGACCGCAATCTCGTCTACGAGTTCATGCTTGTTCCGTGGGCGGGTGCTTGCAGCCACAGCGCTGCTCCGCCACCGAATCAACTGGTCCACGTCGTAGCAGACGAGCCGTTCCATCTCTCAAGGGTGTACGAGGTCGTCACTGTGACGGGAAATCTGCGCCCTGGCCTCGACAAGACCCAGCTCTTCATCATGGACGGCGTACGCGTCCTCGACTACGGCTACAGCATGAGCCACGCTCATGTGGAAAAAGCGACCGGCATCGCGGATCCCGATCTCAGGTCGATTTCTCCTTTCGCTGTGCTCTCGCGATAGCGAACGAATTGCTTTCGGCGCAAGCGATTTCCGTTCTCGCCCCGGCGATTGAGAATAGATGAAACGACGCTTCGCTACCCATGCGATGACAGCGCGGCAAGCTGGTTGCGCCCGTTTTCTCCGGAGGACCTTCACAGGTCCTCCGAAGGTTCTCATCTCAGCCCCATTTCATCTCGCCCTTGGCGACCTTGGAGCCAATGTCCAGCGCCACGCCCATGCCAAGACCTGGGAAGCGAGCTTCCATGGCGGACTTCAGTGCGGCAGCATCCGCGGCCTTGGCGAGTTCTTCTTCAAATGCGAGCAGATAGCTCTTGGTGTGTTCGACGGCCGGCAGACCGATCGCTGCCTCTTGCGTCATGTGACCAGGAACGACCACGGAGGGCTTACGGGCGCTGATCTTGTCCAGGGTTGCCACCCAGGCGGCACGCTGCTCCTTCGTCTGCGTGTCGGCGGTCCATACATGGACGCCGGAGAAGATCATTACGCCACCAAGGACGGCGTTCAGCGACGGCACGAAGAGGTAGCGGCGGTTGGCCAACCCTGCTTCGGCCGCGACGATCTCGACCGTCTCGCCATCGACCGTCAGCCTCGCGCCGTCGAAGGCTTCCGGCATGACAATGTCAGAAAGCGTCTGCGGCCCGTTCTCCTTGAGCTGCGCGCCCCAAACGGCGAGCTTCTTCTCGACATTGCCCTTGATGGCGGCGATCGTGTCAGAGGCGGCCAGCACCTTGGTTCCGGGGAAAGCTTCGAGCACCGGCTTCAGGCTGAAATAGTAGTCGGGGTCGGACTGGCTGACATAAATGGTGGTCAGCTTCTTGCCGGTCGCCTTGATGGCATCGGCCAGCGCGCGGCCATCGGGATAGGTAAAGCCGCCGTCGATCAGCAGTGCTTCACTAGGGCCGGAAAGCAGGACCGGCGCGCGGAAAAATCCATTCTGGCCGGCAGGAAAGTGCTTCCAGGTCAGTTTCGGTCCAGCGGCATTGCCGAGACCGGCAGGGGAAAAAGCGGCGACAAGGCCGGCTGCAACCGTGGTTTTCATTACGTTTCTCCTTGAATACATTGTTTTCTCCAGTGGTTGTCGACTGCTGCTGCAATCCAAGCGCTTGCACGACGCGCATGCGGTGAAATGATCTGGCGAAAGCGTACGCTCAGGCAGCCCGAAGCTCGGCGGCGAGCAGATCGAAACCGCCGAATAGAGCGCCACTGCTTAGCTTGCGGCGCTGGTCTCCGTCCCCGACAAGAAGCGCCGGAACGCCATCAAGCCGGAACTCCGTCATAAGGCCGCGGGCCTTCTCAATCCTCTTGCGATAGATGCCGAGCAGAGTGTCGTCCAGAGTCAGGACGCAAACGGCGGCGTCGGTGAACCCGGCCGCGTCGAGAGCATCGGCGACGACGGCCATTTCGGAATTGTTGCAGCCGTCGACGTAGCGCACATTCTGGAGCGCCTTCAACGCCTCGCGCTCCTTGCCGGGCTGCGTGAGCTCCACTGCGACAACGCCAAGCGTCGCAGGCGCCGAGTCGAACATGCTGCCCACGCTTCCAAGAACCCGGTCGCGGTAGACTTGACTGAAGACCTGCCCGGTGAGTTGGCCGATGCGCTGATCGTTCTGCCAGGCATAGGCCGAAAACCGTTCATTTATCGGTCGCGCACCTTCGCCGGCAAAGAGACCGGTGGGCGCAAGCTCAATCGTGATCCCTTCGAGCTTCACCAGTTTTTCGAGTGCGGGACCTGCGCCATAGCACCAGCCGCATAGCGGATCGAAGAGGTAGGTAATGTGCATCTCAGGCCATCCTCACGTTGACAGCCGCAAAGTAGCGGGCTTTCATTGGAAGTGAAGTCAGGTTAAGCCCTACAGAATGTATGTCATAAGCTTACAATAGGGTGGCAGCCATGGAGCACGTTAATCTCAATCGACTGGCCTACTTCACTGCTGTCGTCGATACCGGTTCGTTCACGAAAGCCGCCGAGCGGCTTGGCATTACCAAGACCGTCGTCAGCCAGCAGGTTGCGCGGCTGGAGGCGGAGTTGAAGACGAGTTTGTTCCTTCGGACGACGCGGCGCGTCGAGCCAACAGAAGCCGGCCAGCTCTTCTACGCCAGATGCAACGCGATTTTGCGCGAAACGGAGGATGCCATCGACGAGGTGACGCGCTCCAATGCCGCGCCGGAGGGCGTGCTCCGGATTGCCGCGCCCAATGACTATGGTGCCAGCAAAATCGCGCCGATCGCTGCGGCCTTCACGCAACGATATCGCACCTGCAAAGTCGAGCTGCTGTTGGCAGATGCGAGGGTAGATCTGGTCGCCAACCACATTGATCTGTCCATTCGCGTCGGATGGCTCGACGATTCCAGCCATCAGGCAAAACGGATCGGTACGTTCAGGCAGTTTCTCGTCGCGGCATCAAGCCTCGCAGGCTCGCTTAAACTTGACGAGCCTGAAGATGTAGCGAACCTACCCTTCATAGGCAACCTGGCGCTAAAGGAGCCTCTGGTGTGGCGTTTCAGCCGGCACGATTTCGATCGGCGGACCGTGCGGATGCGGCAGACTATCATGAGCAACTCGACGCCTGCGGTTCTCGTAGCCACTGTCGCGGGGGGCGGCGTCGCCGTGCTGCCCGACTTCCTTGCTGCCGATCATATAGAGAGTGGCAGGTTGGTGAGACTGTTGCCAGACTGGTCTCTGCCAGCGGGCGGCATCCATGTCGTTTATCCGGCAGCTCGGTTTCGCCCGCCCAAAGTCTCGGCCTTCGTTGCAATGCTGGCTGAATAGCGGCGTGCAACATGAACGAGACTTCGTGTCCCGCAGCACAAACGCCGGCCGCCTCCATGTTTATCCCAGTTAAAACGAGAGGGTGGCGGCACCCTCCGTGATCTCGGCATGCATGGCGCTTGCGCCGGCAATGACGACACCGTCGAGGAAGTCTTCCTTTTCGTAGCCGCGCGCCTTCACGCAGGCAGGCCCAGATCGTGCCGCCGCGATTCTGGAAATCCTCGATCGATTGTGCGAGTGGATCAAGCGGGGGCAGATGGGTCATACGTTGACCGCCCCTTCCGCACCAGATTGATCGCGGGGCTAGTGAGAGATACCGAGACCTTGAGCCCCGCAGTGATGCCGCCAATTGGCGATCGGGAAGGCGATGGACGATAGTTTGCCGCGGCCGGCGCAACTTCCTCGTGATTGGCAGCAGCCTCCGATTGGTTGACGCAAGGCGCACGTCAGAGGCGTTGCAATTCAATTTTTACTTTTCCTTTGCAGCTTTTCTGGGCAATGAATACGGCAAACCACGCCGCCGCAATGCGGAGAGCCCTCGCTTGAACCTGAAACATCCGTTGCCGCCGCTCAATGCACTTCGTGCCTACGATGCGCTCCCTGCGGCAGCCTGCGTGCCGCGGCCCAGGATCTTGGGGTGGTGCCGGGAGCGGTGAGGCAGCAGCTTCAAAGCCTTGAGGAGTATTTCGGCGCGGCTCTCTTTATCCGCAAGGGTGGCAGGGTGACCCTCAATGCCGCCGGATTACGTTTTGCCGATGCCGTTGGAATTGCGTTCGCGATCGTTTCCCGCGCGGCAGAGGAGATCCAACGACGGGACCGCAAGATGCGCCTTCGTCTTGGCGTACCCATGCCGATGGCCCTTTCCTGGCTGATGCCACGACTGCCGCGCATCCATTCTGATCTCCGCGACCTGGAAATCGATGTAGTGCCAGTTGCCATTACCCGCACGCTCGCCGACGCGCCCGACCTCGACGCCATAATTGCCGGCGGCGAATATCGCCCTTTGCCTGACATCGCCGCGACCGCCTTCATGGTCGATGCGTTCGGCCCGGTTTCCAGCCCCACCGGACCTGCTCCATCCGGCACCGATCTTGATGAGTGGCTCGCAAATGCCACGGCGCTGGTGGCTCGTGATGTTCCCTATCTCTGGGACGATTGGTTTCGAGAAAGCGGAACACGCCCGTCGCGTTTCCTGAAACGGGTTGAAATCGAGGACCTGACGCTGGCAATTGGTGCGGCGAAGGCTGGTCTGGGTGTGACGATAGCACCGCGGGCTTCCATCGAGATGGAACTCGCCGCCGGTGTGCTGACAGCACATTTTGGTTTTGCGATCCGACCGATCGGATTCAGGCTGTGCTGTCGCGCCGCAGATCGCAAGAGCCGGGCGCTCAGTCTCCTGGCGGATTGGCTGCGCCGGGAAGGCAAGGCGGCCGATCCGGCCTGAACAGGAAATCTGCCCAGTACCGCAGTATTATGTCCCTGTTGACTATCCGCTTCGCACGATAGGGAACATCCGCAGAAACGCCGGCAGCGCGCCTGCGACCAGCGGAGAGAAAAGCCATGATACAACAACACCAGGTTTCGCGGATCGAATGGGTGGCGGACAGTTGCTGGCTGCTACAGGCTATCTCAGAAGAATTCTCCCGCACAAAGCCTTTCCAAGGTCTGACAATCGGCACTGCCATTCATCTGGAACCCAAGACTGTCGCTCTTCTCATGACATTGCGAGCCGGCGGCGCCAACCTCGTGGCAACAGGCAATCTCAACAGCACCCAGCCTGCGACGGTGGAGTACCTCAAACGGCAGGGAATCGTTGTCATCGGCGAGCAGACCACAGACGCGAGGGCGCACCGAGACTTCATCGACACTCTGCTCGACCGCCAGCCGGATTTGCTGCTCGACAATGGCGGCGCTCTTTTCGTCCGCGTCGCCGAGCGTCCCTACAAGAACTTGCTGGGCGGCACAGAGGAGACGACATCAGGGCGCCGGCGTCTCGCGCCCATGCCTGAGGTGATCGCGCTGCCGATCCTCGTCATCAACGACAGTCCGATCAAGCAGTTTGCCGAAAACCGACACGCGGTCGGCCAGTCGCTGTTTGAGAGCTATATGCGCTTCACCAACCGCTCGACCAATGGCAAGCGCGTGACCGTTTTCGGCTATGGTGCCTGCGGCAAGGGTACTGCCACCTGTTTCCGCAATGCCCATAGCAATGTCAGCGTGGTGGATGTCGATCCCGTCACTGCTCTTGAAGCGCATCTCGATGGCTTTTCGACGCCGCTGAGAAGCGATGCCATCGCGTCAGCCGATGTGATCATCACCGTCACCGGCTTTGCCGATATCGTCACCGCTGCGGACTTGCCGCTGTTCAAGGATGGCGTCATTCTGTTCAATGGCGGACATTTCCCATCCGAAATCGATGTCGAGGGCATCAAATCGGTGGCACCGCTGAAAGCGGTCGATACCTATGCCAACGATGGTATCGAAACATTGCTTCTGGGCGACGGCAGGAAGATCCATATTCTCGGCGGCGGGCATATGGCCAATCTCGCGGGGCCCCGGCCGCTCGGGAATTCGATCGAATCGATGGATCTGGGCTTTGCCCTGCAGGCGCGCTGTCTCGAACGGGTGGCGGGCGGTAAGCTGGATCACACCTCTTGTGTGGTTCCGGTACCAGCTGACATCGATGCGCAAGTCGCCTCCGGCTACCTCGATCTCAATCGCTAAGAGAAAATGCGAAATGTTACAATATTCGGACCCCAGTTGCGGGCAAGGTGTCCAACTTGCTATCGCCGCGAGGCTCCTCGTTGGTTACATCCACACATTATGAGGCGCAGGATATCTGACTATCCTGCGCCTTCCAGTCTAACGGAAAATGGACGGCTACCAGCTCGGATATTGCCAGCAGTCCCGGATGCGTCATGAGAATACCGAGGCCACGTAAGGGCGTTGACGCGCCGAACATGCCAACTGCATGAAGTATGCGTCCGAACGCGAAGGTTCCGCCTATCCTCAAGACGATCCAGGATGCAGCGGCATCAGCCTCCACAAGTGCTCGGCCGATCAGGAACGACGGATATATTCCGTGAAATTGCCTTGCGCCGGATCCGGCGGTGCAAGACAGGGTCGTGACTGCCGCCAACCCGATCTCCCAGCTTGACCCGGCGAACCGTGACGGCGACGGACAGCGTAACAAGTGCCAAAGCAAACATTGCGACGAAGAACGAGGTAACGGGAAGCGTTGTCATCGTTTATCCTCAGCGCCCACCGTCAATGATGAAGCCACCGTCGGGCGCATGGGAATATCCTGTGAGAAACCGCTATCTGATCTCGTCGATCGTGACCGATGCCTGACGAGGCGCCGAGCTTTTTCTGTTCAGCACGCCGAGCGCGATCGCAGCCCTTCTCTTTGCCCGGTAGCGGTTGAATTGCTGATCTGCCAGGACCCCGACCAAAATCACCGCTCCCATCACCGCGAAGTTGAGTGAGGAAGGTATGCCGAGAAGATTGACCAGGTTCTGCAACTCCTGAAGCAGTACCGCGCCCAACACGACGCCGATGATCGAGCCTTCTCCACCACGCAACGAGAAGCCGCCAAGGACGGCCGCAGCGATCGCGTAGAGTTCGTAGAAATTGCCATGCGACGAGGGCTGAACCGATCTGGTGAACATAGCGAAGTAAACCGCGGCAACGGCGGTCAGCACAGCGCAGATAACATAAGCAGCGGTGATGACGAAACCGGTGCGGATGCCCGAGTAGCGTGCTGCATCTTCATTCTTGCCCACCGCCTGCAAATGCCTGCCAAAGACAGAGCGATGAAGCAGGAACCAGCAGACGATCCCGATGATGATCATGGCAAAGAAGGAGTGCGGAACTCCAAAAGACCGGCCAATCGTCAACCATTCGAGCGCCGGATAATTCGCGCCGAATGGGAAGCCGGCGGTGGCTTCGCCCGTATAGCCGCGCGCGGCGCCGCGATAGATCAGCAAGCCACACAGCGTCACCACGAAAGGTTGCATCCTGAGTTTGGTGATCAACAGTCCATGAGCCAGTCCCAAAAGCGTCCCGATGACTATGACGACAAGGATTGCCACCGGCCATGGCACGCCGAACTTGCCCACCATGTCGACAAATATGACTCCGAGCAGTGCAATCATCGACCCGACCGATAGATCGATGCCACCCGTCATGATGACAAAGCCCTGCCCGATCGCGAAGAGGCCGAACAGGCCGATGAGGTTGGCAGTATTGCCCAGATTGATCGGCGAGAGGAACAGCGGATTTCGTAAATAGACGACTGCTCCCACAACTATGATCAGGACTGCCAACCCGAAGTCTTTTTTGTGCATCGGTCTCTTTCCTAATTTGCGCCGACAGCGAGCTTGAGCACATTGTGTTCGGAGAACTCCGATCGCGACAGCGATCCGGCGATTTCTCCTTCCCGCAACACGACGATACGGTCCGACACGCCGATCACTTCTTCCATGTCGCTGGAGATCATCATGATCCCGACGCCTGCATCCGCCAAAGCGCGCATCAGCTTGTAGATCTCAACCTTGGAAGCGACATCGATGCCGCGGGTAGGCTCGTCAAAAATGATCATTGCCGGCCGCATCGAAAGCCATTTGCCCAGCACAACCTTTTGCTGATTCCCGCCGGAAAGTTCGGCTGTGTTGCGCATGACGTCGGTGGTCCTCATGCCGAGTTTTACACGCTGGTCTTCGGCGCGCGCCTTAACCAGGCTCTGCGAAACGAAGCCGTTGGACGACACTGAGCCCAGATCGGCGAGGCAAATATTCTCGCAGATCGCGCTTTCCAAGACGAGGCCGGTTCGTTTGCGGTCCTCCGGCACGAGATAGACGCCGGCTTCTATGGCGTCGCGCGGCCTGGCTGCCCTGAAAGGCTTGCCCGCCAGCATCACCTCGCCCTCGAGAATGGCGTCGATACCGAAAATGGCCTCGGCCAATTCCGTTCGTCCCGCACCCACCAGTCCGGCCACGCCCAGAATTTCCCCGTCGTAGACATCGAATTCGACCAAGGCCCCTGGCTTTGCGCGGATTCTGACGGCCCTCAGGGACAGGATAGGCTCGCCGGCAGGGCGAGCCGGCGGCGCATACAAGGAATTGAGGTCACGTCCGATCATCATCCGGATCATGGCGTCATGGTTTATTTCAGACCTGCCGAGTTCTCCGGCTGCCTTGCCGTCGCGCAAAGCGAAGACACGGTCGGCGCATTCCTCAATCTCGCTCAGACGATGCGATATGTAGATGACGGCGATGCCCTCGGCCTTAAGGTCGGCAATGACGCTCATCAGTGTTTTTGTTTCCGACAGGGTCAGCGACGACGTCGGTTCATCCATGATGATTATGCGCGCCTTGATGGAGAGCGCCTTGGCGATTTCGAGCAATTGCCGTTCGGCCAACGACAAGTCAGCGACTGGTGTGTCAGGCTTGAACGTGGCCCCGACCCGTCGCAGAAGCGGTTCGGCCGCGGCACGCATGCTCTTCACATCCAGCAACCCGAGCAAGCCCGCCCGTCTTTCGCGGCCCAAAAACATGTTGGCCGCCACATCGAGATTGTCGAAGACGTTGAGTTCCTGATGCACGAACGCGATCCCGGCGGCCTGGGACTCGGTGACCGAATACCGCTCGTATCGTACGCCATCGACAAGGATGTGGCCCGAACTGGGCTGGATGACACCGCCTAGGACCTTCATCAGGGTGGACTTGCCGGCGCCATTTTCTCCGATCAGGGCGAGCACTTCGCCGGCGATGACCGACATGGACACATTGGAGAGAGCCACCACGCCGGTATAGGCCTTTGAAATGTTCTCAAGCACCAGCAGGGGGCGTTTCTGATCCTCTTTAGTCGTCATATGTCGTGGCCATCTGATTGTGCAGCAACAGCGATGGTTCGGCGTTGTGCGGATATACAAAGTAACAAGCGCACACCGGGCCCGGCAAATGGCCCGAGCCCGATGCGACCGCGTTGACCGGGAGGAGTTTACCCGCCAATGCGCTCTTTGAGTTCCTTCTCGAAGGCATCGACATTGGATTTGGTGATGACCTTGGTCGGAACAATGATGAGGCCATCCGCCGGAACACCCGACTTGTCGCCTTCGAGGTATTTTGCCATTAGGAGCATGCCCTGGTAACCCCACTGGTAGGGGTCCTGCACGACCGTTCCGGCGAAGCTGCCTTCGCGCACCGCACCCAGGGTGATCGGGTCCTCATCGAATGCGATGACCTTGATCGCGCCGAGCTTGCCCGCAGCCTGGAGGGCCTCGTAGATCTTGGGCGGGTTGTAGGAATAGAACCCGACCATACAGGTGATTTCCGGATTGGCGGCAAGCACGTCATCCACATTGGACCGGGCACGGGCGAAATCCACGTCATCTCCGCGCACGTCGACGAGCTCGATCCCCGATCCTTCCACAGCCTTGCGGAACCCTGCGATCCGTTCGATAGCGTTGTCGGCTCCAAGGAAGCCGACGAACCCCATGCATTTTCCGCCCTTGGGCATCGCCGCGACGGCGATTTCGCCAGCCTGCACGCCTGCCAAGGTGTTGGAGGATCCCAGATACGCAATGCGCTTGCTAGCGGGCGCGTCACTGTCGGTGGTGAACAACGGTACCTGGGCTGCAACGCGGTTGAATGCATCGATGGAGTTCTTCGGGTCGGCCGAAGAGATCATGATCGCATCCGTGCCGGCAGCGACAAGGTCATCCATCAGGGCGTTCTGCAGGGCAGCCGTTCCCTGCGCCGGATAGCGGAACTGCAGTTCGTAGCCCGGCAATTCCTCCTGGGCTTTCTTGACTCCGGCTTCGGAGAGCTTCCAGAAATCCGAAGCGGCATTCACGACGAAAGCCAACTGGGGCTTCTCCTGAGCGACAGCGGGGCCGGCCAGACAGGAAACAACCACGGCGATCGAGGCGGCAAGGTTCAGCTTCATTGTTTATCCTCCCATTCTAAGAGCATGGTCACGGCCATACTCCTCGGCGTTACTGAATGCCCCGAGGCAATCCATTGCCTGAGGGCGGCACATATCCTTTGCTTTCGTGGGCCCGGACGGTCGCATTCGGATCATCCCCGGAGCCAGCGTCGGATATTGCTTGCCGCGTGTGTCCTATCCCGGATACCAGACAAGACGCGGGTCATCGGGCGCTCGGGCATAGGCCCAGGCGCGCTGGATAAGGAGCTTGAGGTCGACGGCCGAACGCCAACCGAGCACCATGCGTGCCTTGGTATTGTCGAGCCAGTTGCTATGATAGGGCGTCGAAATCTCTACAACCGGCAGACCGTGCGAGGCGCTCAGTTGGGCCGCGACGGTGGCATAATCCACGGGGACATCCATAGCGACATTGAACAGTCCGCCATTGGCGACCGGATTGTCCAAGGCCAGGAGAATGGCGCTGACAAGATCGCTGACATGGATGAAATTGCGTTTGAGCGCAGCCCCCTTCGCATCGCGAAGCAATGGGACGGCGCCAGTACCGGCATGCCGGGCGATTTCCTCTATCGTCAGGAATTCACCCCACGCCGGTCCGCCGAACTGATCTCGGAAGCTCAACGCATGCCGGAAATCATCCTTCTCCATGATCCAGGGCGCTCGAAGGCTACAGGCATTGATGCCGTATTGAATGCGGTACTGCTCGAGCATGATTTCCTCGATAACCTTGGTGAGTGCGTAACAGCCGGGATAGGCGCGGCGCGGGGAATTTTCGGTAATAGGGGCATCGTACGGATGGAAAATGTGGCCCACCGAGCAATCGCCGCCGATCAGGAGGAACTGCTTTGCCGTCTTCGAAGTACGGAAAGCCTCGAGCAGGTTGAAGATGCCCTTGACGCCCACGTCGATCGCCAGATCGGGCGATTCCTTGACCGCGGCCATATGCAACACATGGGTCACGCCATCCAGGGCGGCACGGACTGCGTGCTGGTCCGACAGTGACCCCCGCACGATCTCGACCGCTGGATGGTCAATGACGCGGTTGTTGCAGAGCGCGCGCAGGGACCATCCGGAAAATTTTTCGTTGGCCAGAAATTCGGGCAGGAGATTCGCTCCCACCTTTCCCATTATTCCGGTCACCAGGAGTTTCAACTCGCTTCCCTCCGTCCAATGCCCACTCTCGAATAGAGGCACAGCTCCCTCAGCCCTCCTAGGCGGTCGAGGCCGTTATGGCACCGAAACGCCATTCCAGGGACGGAGTGTCTAGCCCCTCGCCAATGGCCGCGGCAGCTATCCGATTTGCGTACCTTAAGGCAGTTCCATTTCGATCATCCGGCTCGACCAGGACATTCTGTCGAGGCACTCGCCAGAACTGTCTACCGCCCTGATCCTCCCGTCGCGGCATACACAGTAATGTACGAACCGAAGGCAACTCGAACCAATATTATTGATCAGTATAGTTTTCGGCCCTGATCATATTAATGCTAATAACAGCACTTATTTGATGAAACCGTCAAGCAGGAATTTAACCAAGATGCGTCCCTCTTAGGGCCAGAGGCAAATGCAACGAGGCGCCGGTCGCCGCACGGCGGGAAGCGCGCTCCACGTCGATTCAAATCCGATGACGAGCCGAAACGGTCGACTATGAGCGCGCTGAGACTTTGAGGAAGTGAGCAAGCGCTTGAGGCAATCCACGCCCTGACCGACGCATTGTTTCGATCGCGCCGGGAAAAGTCGTCGATCTGTGGGGACAAAGGTGCCGAAGGCCACCCTCGCAAAGTCATCGCGGAAATTCGCACCGACCTCGCGTGAGATCTTCATTCCAGGTGCCAAGGACTGAGTTTCACAAGCCGCTGGATGCTCAGCGGGCTGCAATCGAGTTCTGTATTCAAACGATCACTGCGCCGCCACGGTGGCTTCGACATTGTCGACGCGCCGGCTGGCGGTGGATTCGCGTGCAATTAGCTCACACTCAACCTTTATGCGGCTGGGAGTGGTGTGCAGGCCGCCAGCCGCATCGATAAGCAGTTCTGTAGCCGTTCGCCCCATTTCATAGAGCGGCAGAACGAGGGTCGATAGGGGAGGGTGCGTGTACTGCGCTATATCGCGATCGTCAAAGCCAATAACGGCGACATCGTCCGGTATTTTGGCGCCCAATTGCTTGAGCGCGTCGAAACATCCGACTGCCATCATGTCGTTCGCGCAGAAGATGGCATCAGGTGGATTTTCCAGCGCCATCAGTTCCAGCGTCATTTCGTAACCTGCAGATGGCTCCCAATTGCCCGGACGCACCAAAGCCGGATCGAAGACGATGTCGTTGCTGGCCAACGCCTGTTTATAGCCCTTGAGGCGGTCACGCGCGGCGTCTACTCCCTGTTGACCATTGATGAAGCCGATGCGCCGACGACCTGACAGCAGGAGGTGTTCGGTCGCCGTGCGGCCCCCCAGAAGATCACCAGGCAAAACGGAGTGATGCTCGCGATGTTCGTCATAGCAGTTTACCAGGACGATACGGCGGTCGGCGAGGGCTGCAGGAATCTGCACGAGCCTGGTCAGGATCGTACCGTAGATCAGGCCAAGAATCGGCAATTTGCCCAGGCCTGCGATAATGTTGGCCTCAACATCGGCATCGCCATGGCTGACTGCCATCAGCACATTGATGCCGTATTCAAGGGCCTTATCCCGAGCGCCCTCGAAGGCCAGCGACATCCAGGGATCCGTTGATGTTTCATCGGCGACGAAAACTATGGTGGACTGCCCACCTGGGGCTGTCTTGGTGCCGCGGCGCACAAAACGATATCCAAGCGCCTGGGCAGCTTCCAGCACGCGACCGCGCGTGCTTTCGGCAAGTCGCGCACCTTTCGTTCCGCTGAGAACCAGTGAGACGGTGGCCTGGGAGACGCCCGCCGCTGCAGCTACATCCATCATGGTGGGCCGCCCCAAGCTCACTTGCCTCTTAGATTTGGACATAAGTCGATAATTTCCTCGTAGAAATAAACATCTGCCATGCAGTCGTGAAAAATTCAACGGCTTAGTTCTGAAAGGACGGCGGCCCGGCCCCTGCGTCCGTCCCCTTGGTTATATTATACGTAATAAATCAATTGACTTTGATAATATACGTTGCTGATATTAGCAAACGTGGCCGCAGAAGTCATGTGAAGGAGGGCCAGGTGGACGCCAGATTCCGTGGGGGAAGCCCGGATATGCGAAAAGGTGCTGAAAAAGGGCATGCGGCCGGACTGTCTGTCGCACTCACGTTCTTAAGCGCCGGGCCGGTTATCATCCTTATCGCGCTTGTTGTTATCCTCACCTTCAGCGTCCCCAACTTCTTCACGCCCCGCAATATCTCCAACATTCTGGCGCAAATCGCGGTGATCGCCGTTGTTGCGCTTGGCCAGCACCTCGTCATTTTGACCCGCGGTATAGATTTGTCGGTGGGCGCCAACCTGGCGCTGGCGACGGTTCTTGGAGCGCTGATGTACCGGGTCACCGACACTGCGTTCGTGGTCATGGCTACTATGCTGCTGGCGGGGGCCGCAGTGGGCGCGGTGAACGGGCTGGTCTATGTCTACGGCCGCCTGCCCCATCCGTTCATCATCACGCTGGCTACGCTCTCCATCGCCCGCGGTTTAGCGCTTGAGCTGTCGATAGGTCACACAACCATGCGCGGAATGCCTGCGACGATCACCGTCATCGGCGGAGGGACCAGCTTTGCGGTTCCGAACTCGTTCTTCGTGGTCCTAGCTGTGGCAGCGCTTATGTTTGTAATCGCCCGCTATATGGTTTGGGGCCGGTGGATCTACGCGGTCGGCGGCCAGCCGGACGCCGCTCGGCGCATGGGCATTCCGGTCAATCAGGTCATAGTCTCCACCTACCTGATATCGGGTCTGTGTTGCGGTGTTGGTGCCATCCTTCTCTCCGGACGCACCGAGGCGGGTTCGCCACTCTACGGCAACCTGCTCGAACTTGACACCATCGCGGCCGTGATCATCGGCGGCGCCAGTTTTCTCGGCGGCCGCGGGCATCTTGGACATGCGCTGGTGGGAGCGGTGATGATCGGCGTCATCCGCAACGCCCTGAACCTGCTCAACGTCAACCTTTATTTCCAGCTCATTGCCATCGGAGTGATCATCGTAATGGCCGTCGAGTCGGACGTGCTGCGCAATCATCTCGAAGCCCGCATGCGGGTCAAACAGGCGGGAACGCAGGGATGACGAAACCCGTTCTGGAAGTGCGTAGCGCGCATAAGCGTTTCGGTGCGGTCCATGCTCTAAAGGGTATCGGCCTCATGGCCTATCGTGGGGAAGTGCTTGCCTTGCTGGGAGACAACGGCGCAGGCAAGTCCACCCTGATCAAATGCGTCAGTGGGGTGCATGAGCTCGACGAAGGCGACATCCTGATTGATGGCGACAAAGTCTTGATCCATAATCCTGCCGCCGCGCGCAGTGCCGGGATAGAAACGGTCTATCAGGATCTGGCGCTTTTCGACAATCTGACGCCGGCTGAAAATTTTTACTGTGGACGGGAGCTGTCGTTTCCGCGATGGCTTCCACGTTGCGCGCGATTCCTTGCTACCCGGCAGATGGACAGTGAAGCTGCAGCCGTCATCGACCGGCTTAAAGTCAAGCTGCCCGGATTCGACGCTCAGGTGGCGCTGATGTCGGGCGGGCAGCGGCAGGCCATCGCCGTCGCCCGCGCGGCTGTGTTTGCGCGAAAGGTTGTCATCCTTGATGAGCCGACGGCTGCACTTGGACTGCGCGAAAGCCGAAAAGTTCTCAACCTCATCGCCCAGCTCAGGGACGAGGGGAATGCGGTGATCCTGATCACCCACAATATGGAACATGTCGTTGAATTGGCCGACCGCGCAGTGGTGCTGCGGCAGGGGCACAAGGTCGGCGAAATCGAAAAGCCCAATCGGTCAAACCAGCAGGATCTGGTGGCGATGATCGTCGGGGCCGAATGAGGAGGGTTCATCTGCCGGGCCTCCGGCAGCGGGAGCGGCCTCTAACAGGCATTCATCAAACGGGAGGACTATCATGAAATTTATGCAACTATTGGGCTGGCTGGCGCTTTGGGGCTTCAACGCCTTCCCGGCAATCGCGGCAGACGTGAAACTGGGCTTCATCACCAAGTTTCCAGTGCCGTTCTTTGCCACGATGGAAAATGCCGCCAAGGCCTATGCTGCGGCCAATCCAGGTGTTGAAATCATCTATGGCCAGGGCGCTTCGGCCACCGACGTCGAAGGGCAGATCGCCCTCATCGAATCCATGTCCACCCAGGGTGTCCAAGGCATTGCCATCACCCCCGTGGACCCGACTGTAGCGTCTGCCCTCGACAAGGCCATCGCCAGCGGCGTGAAAGTGGTCCTGATGGACAACTCCATCCCTGGCTGGGACAAAGCCGCGGCGCTGGCGACCACCGATAACTACAATGCCGGCAAGATCGCCGGGCAGTATCTGAAGTCGGTGCTTTCCGCCGGCGACACGCTCGGCATCCTGGAGGGAGTTCCGGGCGTTCCGGCGCTCGATGACCGTGTCAAGGGTATGCTGGAGGGCCTGGGCGGTCTCACCGTAGAAGTCGTTGGCCGCAGCGGCACCAACTGCACCGAGGAACTCGGCATTTCGGTGGCTGAAGATTTGCTGACGGCCAATCCTGACCTCAAAGCGATCTATGCAGCCTGCGGCCCTCCGGCCGCCGGCGCTGCGCGTGCCATCAAGAATGCCGGCATCGCCCCTGACAAAGTCGTCCTAGTCGGCTTTGATTTTTGTTGCGGCGAAGAAGAAGCGTTGACTGCCGGGGTCGAAGACGCCACCGTTGCCCAGTTCCCCGCGAAGATGGCCGAACTGGGTGTAGACGCGCTGGTCCGCGCCATATCCGGGGAAGATGTCCCTTCGCTCATCGACTCGGGCGCGGCTCTCGTTACTCTCGAAAACATGTCGGACTTCAAGTAAAGAGCGCCAATCGGGAGGGTCGCCGCAACGGCGTTGGCCCTCCTGGTGGATTCCGTCATAGCTTGAAGGCGGGTTCGGCTCCGAAGGTCAACCCGTAAACGTGGAATGACGCTGCCGTGGAGCCGCGCCCAGATGGAAACTCGGACTGATCGACTGGTGGCACCGCGTTCATGCCGCCGCGTGCCATCCATCGCGGATATGGCGGTGGCCTTCGCGATAGACCGCTTCCGGTGTCTCGGAAAAATCGCGCCAGACCTTCGTCGCGGCGGCAAGGTCCTTGAGCGCCCGGCCGAAGGCTTCGATTGTCAGCCAGCCGTCGTAGCCGCTCGCGCGTAGCGCCTTGAACGTCTCCGCCCAGGGAATGTGGCCGCGCCCCGGTACGCCGCGGTCGTTTTCCGAAATGTGGACATGGACGATGCGGTCCCTGTTTCGCGTGAAGGCACCGATGGCATCGGCCTCCTCGATATTGCTGTGGAACGTGTCGTACATAGCGCGGATATTTGGATGCCCGACCGCGTCGACATGGGCCGCAAGGGCGTCCATCGTGTTGAATAGGTAACACTCAAAGCGGTTCAGCGCCTCGAGCCCGATCGTGACCCCGCGCTTTGCCGCATGATCGCCGATCGCGCGTTGCGAGGAGACCGAGCGCTTGAGTTCCGCCGCGCTCGGCCCGCTGCCGGAAAAATGGCCGAGCGTCGAATGCAGCGGCCCGCTCAGCACTTTGGCGCCAAGCGCATCGCCGCAGTCGATTGCCCATTTCATATGGTCGATGCCGCGTCGGCGGGTGGCGGCGTCGGACGCGATCAGGTTCATTGAGGGGTCTCCCATGGCGGAAACGGCGGTCCGTTCGAGGCCGATCCGGTCGAGTAGGGCCCCCAGCCGACGGTAGTCGTCGGGCGTCCCCGAAAAGATCGGAATCTCGACGCCATCAAACCCGGTGTCCTTGATGTCGCGCAACAGTCCCTCGTGCTTCCGGCCGACACTCGTCGTCCACAGGAACATGCACATGCCGATCTTCATGTCTCCTCCCTCCGGGCCTTTCGGCCCTGCGCTTGTTGCTGTCACTCTCGCAATCTGGTCATACCAAAATTGGATATCCGGTCAAGCCAATTCTGGGCATCGCGCGTCCGCGCGATCAGCGAAAAATCCAGACTTCAACATTAAATGTCGGTATAATAAGATAGATCCTCGTTTCTCGTTCCGTCTTGCAGAGGGTGGGAAATTGCGCTAGATCTTGCAATCAGCGATAATTGGCCGAACCAGATTACCGAATGCGGAGCTGGCGGACGAGAAGGTGAGCATTGCCGCCCTCGGCGGTTAAGCGCGCCGCAACAGCCCGGGAGGACCTCATGCATCTTTCAACACACAACTGGATGCGGGCGGAACCGCTCGCTGTCACGCTGAAGCGCATCAAGAAATACGGCTATGAGAGCATCGAAATATCGGGTGAGCCGACACAGTACGATGTGAAGGAAACGCGCGCGCTGCTCAAGGAACACGGCATCCGCTGCTGGGGCGCCGTCACGCTGACGCTGGGCGAGCGCAACCTTGCCGCCAAGGACGAGGGCCAGCGCGCCAAGTCGGTGGATTACGTCAAGAGCGTCATCACCATGGTCGGCGAACTCGAGGGCGAGATCGTCACGCTTGTGCCGGCGACTGTCGGCAAGGTAGTACCGGACGCGACCGAAGAGGAGGAGTGGACGTGGGTGGTCGACGCCACCCGCGAGTGCTTCACCCACGCGCAGAAGAAGGGAGTGCGGCTGGCGATCGAGCCGCTCAACCGCTTCGAGACCTATCTCTTCAACCGCGCCGCTCAGGCGCTGGCGCTGGCCGATGCGGTGAGCCCGGAATGCGGCGTCTGCCTCGATGCCTTCCATCTCAACATCGAGGAGGAGGACATGTACGACGCGATCCGGCTGGCCGGGAAGCGCCTCTTCGATTTCCACGTCGCCGACAACAATCGCTTCGCGGCCGGCCTCGGCCAGCTCGACTGGCCGAAGATCATCGGCACGCTGAAGGAAATCGGTTA
Source organism: Rhizobium gallicum bv. gallicum R602sp (assembly GCF_000816845.1). Taxonomy (NCBI): domain Bacteria; kingdom Pseudomonadati; phylum Pseudomonadota; class Alphaproteobacteria; order Hyphomicrobiales; family Rhizobiaceae; genus Rhizobium; species Rhizobium gallicum. The sequence goes on from NZ_CP006880.1 coordinate 457,137, forward strand.
TGAGGGCGCGGTGACGAACGAGTTCGTCGCTCCCGTCGATCGCACGCCGGCAGCCAAGTACCCGGACATGGTGGAGCGCAGCCCCGTCGATATCCCGCCGGAGCAATTGAAGTTCATCCAGGACCACGGCTCGAGCCTTCTTACCGAGAAGTTCTACGACGATCAGATGCGGATCACGGCCGAGACGATCCTGCCGCTGATCAAGTGAGGAACGGGAAGGCATATGATCTCGCGGCCAGCGAGGTCGTGAGGGCGGGGGATCCGACACATGCGTATCAAATCCGTAGAGGCCTGGTGGGTGAAGATTCCCATCGAGGCAAGCCGCCAACACCTTAGCGACTTCGGCCGTCTGACGTCCTTTGACGCCGCAATCGTGCGTATAGAGACGAATGACGGCATTGTCGGCTGGGGAGAGGGCAAGAATGCCGCCGGCAGCGCAGGCACCTATGGCACGCTTGTGCATATGCTGAACCACGAGGTGGGGCCGAAGCTCATCGGCCGTGACCCTGCCGACATCTCCGCCATATGGGAGATGCTCTACAACGGCGTACGCCACGAGATGGCGGCGATTTCGGGCCACGCCATGCCGGAGATCGCGCGGCGCGGTCTATCCGTCGCGGCGATCAGCGCGATCGACATCGCGCTGTGGGACGTTCTCGGCAAGTCTCTCGGAGTCCCCGTCTGGAAGCTGCTGGGTGGCCGCAAGGCGGACAGGTTGCCTGCCTATGCTTCGGGTGGTTGGGAGAGCGCAGACCGGATCGGCGAACAGCTCCTCTCCTATATCGCGGCCGGCGGCTTCAAGTCGGTCAAAATGCGCATCGGCGCTATGGACCGTGCGCCGCATGTCTCGGCGTCGCGGGTGAGGGCGGCTCGCAAGGCGATCGGCCGCGACATTGACCTGATGGTCGATGCGCACGGCACCTATACGGTCGCCGAGGCGAAGCGATTCACCCAGATGGTGGCGGATTGCGATCTCGCCTGGTTCGAGGAACCGGTGATAGCCGACGACAAGCCGGGGATGGCGGAGGTGCGCGCGGCGGGCAATGTGCCGATCGCCGCGGGCGAGAGCGAGGCGACCCGTTTTGCCTTCCGCGATCTTGCGGTGCTGCGGGCCGCCGATATATTTCAGCCCGATCCGGCCTTCTGCGGCGGCATCACGGAGGCGATGCGCATCAGTTCACTCGCCAGCGCCTTCAACCTGCGTTTCGCACCGCATCTGTGGGCCGGTGCGCCTTGTTTTTTCTCGGGCCTGCACCTGTGCGCGGCTTCCCCGGCAAGCTTCGTCATCGAGTATTCGCTCGGCGCGAATCCGATGATCCATGATCTCGTCGAGGACACTGTGTCGGTGAAGGACGGCATGATAGAGATTCCTGATAAACCCGGCCTGGGCTTCACGATCAATCAGCGGGTCCTGGAAGCTCACGCGCAAAGATAGTGACGATGAAAGAAAACTCCCTACTGTCCGATCTCGCAGGATATCTTTTCGCAAATTCGAGCGAAATCGGCCGCACGCCCTCAGAGCGGGAGCTTGCGGAGCATTTCGGCGTCAGCCGCGGCCAGATTCGCGAGGCGCTGGCGATCCTGGAGGCTATGCGCATCGTCGAGCGCCGTGCCAAGTCCGGCATCTACCTGACGACCACGGAGGCGAGCGTCGAGGCCATGGCACTCTTTGCCCGCGCCGGCGTGCCGCTCGATCCGATCCTGATCTACGAGACCGTGGAGCTTCGCAAGATCCATGAGATCAAGGCAGCGGAACTCGCCTGCCTGCGGGCGACGGAAGAGAATTACCAGCGCCTGCGCGATATCCTCGCCGCGTCCGAGGCTAAGCTTGCCGCTGGCGAGGGGCTGGCGCGCGAGGACCGGGATTTCCATCTGGAGATCGTCCGCGCGACCAAGAATAGCGTCTTCTATCGCGTGTGCAGTGTCTACTATGTGATGGGCGAGCAGCGCCTGCCGATCTATTTCGGCGACATCGCCCGCAGCCGGCGCTCGCATGAGGAACATATCCGCATCTACGAGGCGCTTGTTGCTCGCGACGGCAATCTTGCCCAGGCGCTGATGAACGCGCATCTTCAGGGTGCGGAAAGCTACTGGAAGGGTCTCATCGGCGGACCAGAGACGCTCGCCGGATAGAGTAACTGGCTGGGAGGCCGATGAGCTTCATCTTTTCCACGCATCCCCTGCATCCAGCGGCCGAGGCCATGCTCAAGGCTGCGAGCGATCTGCGCGTCGCGTCCGCCGCCGATCCCGAAACGTTGCTTCGAGAAGGGCAGGGCGCGGGGATCATCGTCGTGCGCGCGCCGATCCCGCCAGCCTTCTTTCGGGATGCGCCGGCGCTTCGCGCTGCGATCCGCCACGGCGCCGGGCTCGATATGGTGCCGATGGATGCGGCGACCCTTGCGGGCGTGCTCGTCGCCAATGTGCCGGCCGTCAATGCGCCGACGGTCGCCGAGCACGTCTTCCTCGTGACGATGGCCCTGCTTCGGCGCTTCCGCCTGATGGACCGGGATCTGCGGCAGAAGGGCTGGGCGGCGGGGCGCAGCCAGTCGGACGGGGCTGTGGACCTCGGCGGCCGCACCATAGGCATCGTCGGCATGGGCAATGTCGGCAAGGCGATCTTCCGGATCGCGAAGTTCGGTTTTGGCCTGGAGGTGGTCGCCACGAGCCGGTCGCCTGAAAGCGTGCCACATGGTGCGCGCTACCTGCCGGTCGACGACCTCGTCGCGACGGCCGACGTCGTCGTGCTCTGCTGCCCCCTGACGCCCGAGACGACCGGCCTGCTCAATGCCGAGCGCATCGGCCGCATGAAGCCCGATGCCATTCTGGTCAACGTCTCGCGCGGCCCGGTGATCGATGACGCGGCGCTGATCCAGGCGCTGCACGATGGCCGCATCGGCGGAGCCGCGCTCGACGTCTTCGCAACGCAGCCACTCCCGCTCGACCATCCCTATTTCGGCTTCGACAATGTCGTCGTCACCCCGCATCTCGCTGGTCTAACGGAAGAGAGTATGATGCGTATGGGAATGGGCGCTGCCAGCGAAGCCATGCGCATCATGAACGGCGAACTGCCAGTCAATCTGCGCAATCCCGAGGTGGTCGAACACTATCGCCGGCGCTTTCCGGCATAGCTCTAAGCCCCCTCGACAATCCGAAACGCTAGCGACCCCCGCGGTGCCACGCGGGACGCAGGCGTCTTTCGGATCGACCAGGTCAGCTCGTGTACCGCAGGCTCATACCGCTGTTGCCGTCGAAAAGCACGACCTTTTCAGGATTCCAAGAGAAGCGCACGGACTCGTCGATCTCCAGCTCGGTGCGGGCCGGCACGGTTGCCTGCAACAGCTCCCCGTTGCCGGTTCGCAGCGTCACGATCTTTTCGACGCCATGGTTCTCCACGTCGTGCACCCGTGCTTGCCCCGGCGCACCGCTGTCGATGAAGAGGTCCTCGGGGCGGATGCCGAAGGTGAGCGGGCGACCGTCCGTCGCAATCCCGTACCCGTTGCCGAGCGGCAGCCGGTAGCCCTCGGTGGCCACGGCCTCGCCGCCTTCAAGCATGCCGCCGATCAGGTTCATCGGCGGCGAGCCGACCGCGCGGGCGACGAAGGTGTTGACCGGGTTGTTGTAGATTTCCTGTGGCGTGCCCGTCTGCACGAGATGGCCGTTGTTCAACACGCCGATCTTGTCGCCCATCGACATGGCCTCGATCTGGTCGTGTGTGACGAACAGGAAGGTCGCGCCCAGGTTCATCTGCAGGTTTTTCAGCTCGGTGCGCAGCGCCTCGCGCAGTTTGGCGTCGAGCGCCGAAAGCGGTTCGTCCATCAGGAAGACGCGCGGCTTGCGCACGATGGCTCGGCCGATCGAGACGCGCTGCATCTCGCCGCCCGACAGCCGGTCCGTCTTGCGGTCGAGTAGGTGCTCGATGCGCAGGGTTTTTGCAACCCGGGCGACGCGTTCCTTGATCTCCGCAGGTTCGACCCGGCGGATGCGAGATTTCAGTGGAAATTCCAGGTTCTCCCGCACCGTATAGCGCGGATAGAGCGAATACTGCTGGAGCACCAGGGCCACGTCGCGCTCGGCCGCACCCCAGTCGGCGACGTCCTGCCCGTCGATGAGGATCTGCCCTGCCGTCGGCTTTTCCAGAGCGGCGATCAGGCGCAGCGTCGTCGTCTTGCCGGCGCCGGTCTGGCCGAGCAGCACGAAGAACTCGCCGTCGGCGATCTCGATATTCAGGTTTTTCAGCGCCGCGTGGTTGCCGAAGGTCTTGGTGATACCCTTGAGTTCGATATGCGCCATCAGAGTCTGATCCCGAGCGACGAGCCGGTCGCCGTGTTGAAGAAATGCGCCTGGTCCGGGTCGATCCGCGCCCAGACGGCTTCGCCCGGACCGGGCACGAACCCGCTCTTGGTGCGGGCCCTGATCATCTGGTCGCCGACCTTCAGGTCGACGATGTCGTGCGAGCCGAGCGGTTCGATGATATGCGCCTCGACTTGCATGAAGCCCTCGCGGGCCTCGCGCGAGATGAGTACCCCCTCTGGCCGGACGCCGAGCGTCAGCTTGCCGTTCTCGGCCTTCGCGTCCGAGAGGCGGTTGGCAAGGGCGGCGGGGAACTCGAATCCCTTTGCCCCACCGCTGACCTGCACGATGGCATGGCCGGCCGTTTCGCTGACGGTCGCCGGCGCCATGTTCATGACGGGACTGCCGACGAATTGCGCGACGAACATGTTCGCCGGAAAGGCATAGACCTCGGACGGGCTTCCGACCTGCTGGAGAATGCCCTCGTGCATGATGACGATACGGTCGGCGAGCGACATGGCCTCGACCTGATCGTGGGTCACGTAGATGGTGGTGGAACCCTGCTTGATATGCAGGCGCTTGATTTCGGCGCGCATCTCCTCGCGCAGTTTTGCGTCAAGCGCGCCGATCGGCTCGTCCATTAGCATGGCCTTTGGCCGGCGCACGAGCGCCCGGCCGATCGCCACGCGTTGCATGTCGCCGCCCGAAAGCGCCGAGGGCTTACGGCCGAGAAACTCCGTGATGCGCAGCACGCGCGCGATCTCGCGCACCGCCGTGTCGATGTCGCCCTTGCTCATGCGCGTCGCGCGCAGCGGAAAGGCGATGTTTTCGTACACCGTCATGTGCGGATAGAGTGAGAAGGACTGAAACACCATGGCGATGTCCCGATCCGACGCCTTCATGTGCTGTACCGGCTGACCGTCGATCAGGATGTCGCCTTCGTCGACGGTCTCCAGGCCCGCAATGGCGCGCAAGGTCGTCGTCTTGCCGCAGCCGGATTGTCCGAGCAGCACGATGAATTCGTTGTCGGCGATGGCGAGATTGAAGTTCTTGATGACCTGGACGGCACCAAAATATTTCTGGATGCCGCGAAGTTCGATCTGCGTCATGAATGGCTGCCTTCGTCTCGTTGGTCGTCCCGCGGGATTTTGGTCGTCACCATGAAGGCGATCAGTCCGACGAGCGTCATCGTCATGCCGTAGCGGTGGAGAAACAGGTTCCAGGGTTGGCAGAGCGCGATGATGCCGAAGATCATCAGGTACTGCGAACCGGGTTCGAGATATTTCTGGTTCAGGGCGCGGAAGGTCATTTGCGGATCGCTCCGAAGCTCATGCCGCGCAGGAGATGGTTCCTGAGCAGGAAGGTGAAGATGGCGACCGGCAGCAGGAACAGGAATGTGCCGGCCGCAATCACCGTCCAGTCCGGCAGGCCCGAGCCGACCTGGCTCGGGATGAAGGGCGGCGCGGTCTGCGCGCGCCGGTTCGTCATGATGAGCGCGAATGCATATTCGTTCCAGGCTGTGATGAAGCAGAAGACGGCGGTGGCGGCGATGCCTGTCGCGGCTTCCGGGATCACGATCTTGAAGAAGGCCTGGATGCGGGTGTAGCCGTCGACGAGTGCCGCCTCCTCATATTCCTTCGGGATCTCGTCGATGAAGCCCTTCATGAGCCAGACGGAGAAGGAGAGGTTGAAGGCAGTGTAGAGTATGATGAGGCCCCAGTGCGTGTCGTTGAGGCCGACGGCCCGGTACATAAGGAACATAGGGATGGCGACCACGACGGGCGGCAGCATGCGAGTCGACAGGATAAAGAAGAGAAGGTCCGCTTCTCCCTTCACCTTGAAGCGCGAGAAGCCGTAGGCCGTGAAGGTGCCCATGCCGACGGCCAGCACCGTGGACGTGATGGCGACGATCAGCGAGTTCATGAAGCGGTTCGGATAGCCGGACGGCTGGATTTCGCCGCGGCCGGAGCGCACGATCTTCTCACCCCCGTCGAACACCATGCGCTCCCACCAGGGGGCGGCGGCATATTCTTCAGGAGTCGGCGCACCGCGCAGTTGCGAGCGCTTGGTGAAGAGCTTGACGAAGGGCGAGATTTCCGGCTCGAAGAGCACGGTCGGCGGAATGGTGGTGGCGAGGTTGCGCGGCTTGAAGGCCGTCGAGGTGATCCAGTAGATCGGCGCCAGGAAGATCAGCGTGATGACCAATACGGCGGCGATCGCCACCCGGTTCAACGCGCGTTCGGAGCGGGTTTGGACGGCAGCCATCTTAGCGCTCCTTCACCTTGTTGAGGTACTTGACGTAGATGTTGGTGATGGCGAGCACCATGATGAGCACGATGTAGGCGAGCGCGCAGGACCGCCCCGTCTGCCATTCCTGGAAGGCCATCTTGTAGAGCCGGATAGAGATCACCTCGGTCGTCGGCTGGCTTGTGAGGATGTAGGCGAGGTCGAAGGTCTTGAAGGCCTCCATCGTGCGGAAGATGATTGCGATCATCAGGATGGGGGCGACGAGGGGCAGCGTGATTCGGAAGAACGTGTAGAACGGTCCCGCCCGGTCAATCGCCGCCGCCTCGTAGAGATGCTTCGGCACGGCAGAAAGGCCGGCGAGCGAAAGCAGCATCACGAAGGGCGACCACATCCAGATGTCGGTGATCGCCACGGCGTAGAGCGCCATGTCGGGGTTCGACAGCCATTCGAAACGGCCGAAGCCGAGCGCGTGGTTGATGATACCAAAGGACGGGTCGTAGAGCAGCTTCCAGAACAGGCCGACCACCGCCATCGACAGCATCATCGGCAGGAGCAGCAGCGTGGTCAGCAGGCCCTTGAACGGAATGTCGCGGTTGAGCAGCATCGCGGTGCCGAAGCCGACGATCACCTGCCCCGTCACAGAGACGATCACATACTTCGCGGTGATGGCGAAGTTCGACCAGATGAAGGTATCGTTGAGCAGCTCGCGGTAGTTCTGCAGGCCGACGAAATTGGCCGGCGCGTTCGACGAGGCACGGAAGTCGGTAAAGGAATAGCCTAGCGAATAGATCAGCGGAAAGATGTTGAAGACGATCAGGAACAGGATCGTCGGAATGATGAAGAGATTGCGGATCCGGATGTCGCTCATGCCGTGGGATGCGGCACGTGATTTCGTGTCCAGCGATGTAATGACTGCGGTGGCCAATACTCTCCTCCTCCGAGAGTTCGGCGCCGGATGCCGGAACGAGCATCACGGTGCGCGAAGTTAATGTCGGGTGCCGCGCCCGCTCGAACCGCGCCCTTCGGCGCGGAGATGCAGAATGAAAAGGGGAGGGGCAAAGGCCCCTCCGCGGGCGCGCTCGCTACTTGTTGCGTCCGTATTTATCGAAGGTAGCTTTCCAGTCCGCTGCCAGAGAGTCGAGCGCTTCCTTCGCCGTGCCTTGGCCGGCGGTGACGAAGGGATAAATGCGCTGGTTCATCTGGATCAGCAGTTCGGCATATTCAGGCGTCGCCCAAAAGTCCTTCACCTTGAACATGGTCTCGTAGAAGGCCTTATTATAGGGCGTCGCATTCTGGAATTCCGGCGATTCAAGCACCTTGGCGCTTGCCGTGTAGCCGCCGAGCTCGGCCCAGCGCTTCTGGGTCTCGTCCTTGACGAACCATTCCAGGAATTTCATCGCCTCTTCCTTGTTTTCGGAATAGGAGACGATCGAGATGCCTTGGCCGCCGAGCGCAGCGTACTGGTGGCCGTCCGGGCCGGCCGGGTTGGCGAAGAAACCGGTCACTTTGGCGTTCGGGTTAGAGGCCTCGTTCACCAGCGCCGGGAAGAAGGCGAAGTAGTTCATGCTCATCGCCGCCAGGTTCTCGGTGATTGCCTGGTTGTTCTCAACGAAGAAACTCTTCGCCCAGCCGGGAGGCGTGAAGCCGTAAAGCTCGCGGTAGAGCTCCAGCGCCTTTACGTTCTTCTCCGAATTGATGATGCCGTCGACCTTATAGGTGGCATAATCGCCAAGCTCGCCGCCGAAGGAGAAGATCGCGTTCTCGACGCCCATGACAAGGCCGTCATAGGAGTTGTCGGTGTAGATCGCGATGCCGTAGCGCTTCTCGTCCGGACGGTGAAAGAATTCCGCGATGTCGCGAAGCTGCTTCCAGTCCTTAGGCGGAGCGAGGTCGTAGCCGTACTTCGCCTTGAATGCTTCCATCTCCTTAGGATCTTCGAACCAGTCCTTCCGGTAGGACCAACCGACGGCGTCGCCTTCGGCCGGGATCGACCAGTATTTTTTCGAGTTCGAGGGATACTCGGCGTAGTATTTCACCGTTGCCGGCGCCATGACTTCGTTGAGCTTGTGCTTATTGAAGAAGTCGGTGAGATCGACATAGTGCCCGGCTTCGGACGCAGCGCCGATCCACTGGCTGTCGCCGACGACCATGTCGTAGGCTGAGCCCTTGGCGTTAAACTCGGTGAAGGCCTTGGTCTGGAAGTCGGCCCACGGCGTGGTCTCGACAGTGACCTTCACGCCGGTCTCCTTCTCGTATTCGTTCACAAGCTCCTGAAGGTAGTTTGCCGGGTCCCACTCGGCCCAGAAGATCGTCAGTTCTTGGGCTTGCGCGGATGTTCCGCAGGCCCACATCAAGCCGATACCGGCCAACAGACCGGTCATAGTTTTGCGCATAACGTATCCTCCCATTTATGCACGCTTCCCGCTTCGTTGCAGGTCTTCCGATCCGACTTTTTCGATCCTCATGGGTGTTTGTCGCTCTGGCGGGCCTCCCCGACCCTTGCCCGTTTCAGATCTCCAGTCTCAATGCTGGTTTTTCATCTGGTAGTACCAAATAGAACTAGCGTCAAGAGCAACTTTCGGCGGAGCTTCCGCCTCCGGATCGCCTTCAAAGTCTCTAGATCGCACCGATAATCTCTCATTTCTTGATGTGGTCTTATCGGGCATTCTGATTGATCGTGGCCGATCCGGACAACGATATAAAAGGATACTAACTGAACTGGTCGAACCAGTTTTCATTTTACGTCGGAGGTTGATCAATGTCATGCCTCGCCTCCCGCCTCCCGTAGCGCAGCTTCAACGAGCGCCTTGGCCGCCCATGCGGCAACAGACTGTGCGCTTTCGAAGGTAAGCCCCCAGATATCCTTTAACACGATCAGCACCTCGACGCCGAATACGAGGGAGAGCGCCTGTGCAAGGCGCTCCCGGGCCTCGGGCGGCACGGTGCCTTGCAGCGGCCTGGTTGCGCTCTTCAGGAGATCGACGCGGTGGCCGCGCGTGAACAGCGGCTCGTTACCGAGCGTGCCGGCCTGGCGCTGCGCCCACTGGTCCAGCGAAAGCTTCAACGCCGCCTTGAAGGTGGCCTCGAACTCGTCAATGCGCGGCATCGCGGTCGCCAGCAGGTCGGCAACGCGGGTGCGCGCGTCAAGACTGTCGGACGACCAGTCGAGTATGGGCCCCAAAGCCTCGTCAACCACCGCATACACCAGCGCAGCCTGGCTTGGAAAGTAACGGTAGGCCGTTGCGCGCGACACTTCGGCAGCCTCGGCGACTTCGCTTACCGACGGAGTAATGCCCGATTGCATAAGCCGCGTTGCCGTTTCGAGCATTAGTTTCCGCGTGCGGGCACGCGGGCCTCGCTCGACGGTTTTGGCGGTTTCGTTCTGTTGACGTGAGACATGCATGTCTTTATGATACTCGCGTCTCAAAAATTTGCAAGAGCCGATGGAGTGGCTGTAAAAGTGGGATATGGCGGGGTGGGAAGCCACCCGGTCGGGGAGGAGAAATGAAGCACATCTACGTGGTCGGAACCGCCGACACGAAGGGCGAGGAGCTTGCCTATCTGGCCGCTTGCGTCGAGACGGCAGGCGGCAGTGTCGTGCGCGTCGATGTCGGCACGCGCGAGCCTGCGACCGCCGTCGATATAAATGCCGGGACGGTTGCGGCCTTCCATCCGCAGGGTGTTGGAGCCGTCCTTGCCTGCGACGACCGCGGCAGGGCGGTCGAGGCGATGGGCATTGCCTTCTCGCGCTTCCTCGCCGAGCGCCCGGACATTGCCGGGGTCATCGGTATCGGCGGAGGCGGTGGCACCTCGATCGTCACCGCAGGCATGCGCCAATTGCGGCTCGGCCTGCCAAAGATCATGGTCTCGACGCTCGCGTCCGGCGATGTCGCTCCCTATGTCGATGTTTCCGACATCGTGATGATGCCGTCGGTCACCGACATGGCGGGCCTGAACCGGCTTAGCCGGGTCATCCTGCACAATGCGGCCCAGGCGATCACGGCCATGGCCAGCCGGCCCGCTGAGATGACGGCATTCAAACCGGCCCTCGGGCTTACCATGTTCGGGGTAACGACACCTGCAGTCACCGCCATCGTCGAGCGCCTCAGGGCGGACTACGATTGTCTGGTCTTCCACGCCACCGGCACGGGCGGACGCACGATGGAGAAGCTTGCCGACAGCGGGCTCGTCTCCGGTGTGCTCGACATCACGACCACCGAGGTCTGCGACCTTCTTTTCGGCGGCGTCCTGCCTGCCACCCCGGACCGTTTCGGCGCGATCGCTCGCACAGGCTTGCCCTATGTCGGCTCCGTCGGCGCGCTGGACATGGTAAATTTCTGGGCGCCGGAGACGGTGCCGGGGCACTATGCCGACCGGCTCTTCTACCGCCACAACCCGAACGTCACGCTGATGCGCACGACGCCCGCCGAATGTGCGCAGATCGGACGCTGGATCGGCGAGAAGCTCAATCTCTGCCACGGCCCCGTACGCTTCCTCATCCCCGAGAAGGGCGTCTCGGCCCTCGACATTGAAGGCGGTGCATTCTTCGACCCGCAAGCTGACGCCGCGCTCTTTGCCGCGCTGGCGGCGTCCGTGAAACCGACGGCGGCGCGGCGCATCGTCCGCTTGCCGCTCCATATCAACGACCCGCAATTCGCCGACGCCGCCGTCGCGGCCTATCATGACATCGCTAACCCCTGAGAGACAAGATCAATGCCAGCCATACCTCGCAAAACCATCCTCGAAAAATTCCACGGCATGATCTCAGCCGGGGTGCCGATCGTCGGCGGAGGCGCCGGCACGGGCATCTCCGCCAAGGCGGAGGAGGCGGGCGGCATCGACCTCATCATCATTTACAATTCGGGGCGCTATCGCATGGCGGGGCGCGGCTCGGCGGCCGGCCTGCTCGCCTATGGCAATGCCAACGAGATCGTGAAGGACATGGCGCTCGAGGTGCTTCCCGTCGTGAAAAAGACGCCGGTGCTTGCCGGCGTCAACGGCACGGACCCCTTCGTGCTGATGCCGCGCTTTCTCGCCGACCTCAAGGCAATGGGCTTTTCCGGCGTGCAGAACTTCCCCACAATTGGCCTCTTCGACGGCCGGATGCGACAGAGTTTCGAGGAGACGGGCATGGGCTACGGTCTGGAAGTCGAGATGATCGGCATCGCCCACGGGCTCGACCTTTTGACGACGCCCTATGTCTTCAATGAGAGCGAGGCGATCGACATGACGATTGCCGGCGCCGACATCGTCGTGGCGCATATGGGGGTGACGACCGGCGGCACGATCGGCGCCACCTCCGGCAAGTCGCTCGATGACTGCGTCGATGAGATCACGGCGATTGCCAAGGCCGCGCGCTCCGTGCGCGACGACGTCATCGTGCTCTGCCACGGCGGCCCGATTTCGATGCCAAAGGATGCGCGCTTCATCCTGGAGCATTGCCCTGGCTGCCACGGCTTTTACGGCGCAAGCTCGATGGAGCGCCTGCCGGCAGAGGCGGCGATCCGCAAGCAGACGGAAGAATTCAAGGCGCTCGCCATCGGCGCGGTCGTCTGAGGACTGACACGGAGGAGGCCGTTTCATGGCAAAGGACGCCTATTTCATCTATCCAAAGGATGTGAGTGCCTTCGGGTTCGACTGGGGCAAGCTGTCGCTGACGGTGGCGCCGGAGGTCAACTGCGCCAACCGTTTTTCCGGTGGTGTCGTCGACCTGCCGAGTGGCAAGGGCCATGCCCGCCACAATCATCCTGGTGCGGAAGAGATCATCTTCGTCATCTCCGGCGAGGGCGAGCAGATGGTTGAGGACGAGAACGGCAATCCTATCACGACGAAGGTGGGGCCTGGCTGCACGGTCTATGTTCCGGAAAGCCGCTTCCATTCGACGAAAAATACAGGCGCCGAGCCCATGCAGCTCTTCGTCGTCTATTCGCCGGCGGGGCCGGAGCTTGCGCTTCGCGAGCTGCCGGACTTCCGCCTGCTGCCGCCGGGCTCCTGAAGCCGGGCCATTCTTTTTCTGGGAGGAGAAACGGTGAACATCAACGCAAGTGAAACAAGGCCCGCCGTGCCGCCGTTCGATATGGCCAAGCTCGACCGGCTCATGGAGGAGGCAGATATCGACGTCATCGTCGCCACCTCCAAGCACAACACGCAATATCTGATGGGCGGCTACAAGTTCATCTTCTTTGTGGCCATGGATGCCATCGGCCACAGCCGGTACCTGCCCGTCGTCGTCTACGAGAGGGGCGCACCTGACCACGCGGCCTATCTCGGCAACCGAATGGAAGGCGGCGAGCACCAGAACAATCCATTCTGGACGCCGACCGTGCACACGGCGACCTGGGGCACGATCGATGCCGCAGCACTTGCCGTCGAACATCTGAAGAAGATCGGCAAGGCGGCTACGCGCATCGGCATCGAGCCGGCATTCCTGCCCTCGGATGCCCGCGATGCGCTTGCCGCAGGGCTTAAGGGCGCGCGTTTCGTCGATGCGACGCATACGCTCGAACGCCTGCGCGCGATCAAGACGCCGGACGAGCTTGCCAAGCTGCGGACGGCTTCCGAACTCATAACGGAAGCGATGAACGCGACGATCGCCGGCGCCCGGGAGGGTTCGACGAAAACGGAGATCATCGAGCAACTCCGGCGCGAGGAGACGACCCGCGGGCTCCACTTCGAATATTGCCTGCTGACGCTCGGCTCCAGCCACAACCGCGCGGCCTCGCCGCAGGCCTGGGGGAAGGGCGAGGTGCTGTCGATCGATTCCGGCGGGAATTATCACGGTTATATTGGCGACCTCTGCCGCATGGGCGTATTGGGCGAGCCGGACGGCGAGCTCGAGGATTTGCTCTCCGAGGTCGACGCGATCCAGCATAAGGCTTTTGCCAGGGTTCAAGCTGGCGCTTTCGGCCGCGAGATGATCGAGGCGGCCGAGGCGGAACTGAAAGCGTCGCCTTCTGCGGGCTTTACCGATTTCTTCTGTCACGGCATGGGCCTGATCAGCCACGAGGCGCCGTTCCTGATGACCAATCACCCGGTCGCTTATGAGGGGATCGACGCGGACCGGCCGCTGGAGGCCGGCATGGTGCTGTCGGTGGAGACGACGATGCTGCATCCGAAGCGCGGCTTCATCAAGCTCGAGGATACGCTAGCGGTCACCGAGACGGGTTACGAGATGTTCGGCAGCACGGGCCGGGGCTGGAACCGCGGCGGCGCGTGATTGCAGGCCCATCGCAAAAAAAGGTCCGGCAAACGTCACCTGCCGGGCCTTTCTTTTTGCCCCTTGTGTCAGGCGTGATGGATTTCCGTGCCGAGAACCTTTAGGCATTCGCGGATGAAGGCGGCGAGCGCTGTCCAGCCCTTGGCCGAGACCATCGTGCCATCGACGTAAGCCTCCGTCGGCGACAGATCGATATAGGTGCCGCCGGCCAGCGTCACTTCCGGTTCACAAGCGCCAAGCGCGCCCACCTTCTTGCCGCGCACGACGCCATCGACGGCGATCAGGATCTGGACGCCGTGGCAGATAGTGAAGATCGGCTTCTGCGTTTCATGGAAGTGGCGGACGATCGTCTGAACGCGCTTGTCGGTACGAATGTATTCAGGCCCGCGACCGCCCGCGCAGTAGACGGCGTGGTATCCGTCGAGTTGCGCCTCGGCCTCCGAGAAGGTCTTGTTGATGACGACGTTGTGCCCGAGCTTTTCCGTATAGGTCTGGTCGCCCTCGAAGTCGTGCAGCGACGTCTTCAGAATGTCGCCCGCTTTCTTGTCGGGGCAGACGACGTGTACCGTATGGCCGACGGCCTCCATGGCCTGCTGGTAGACGAAGATTTCGTACTCCTCGGTGAAATCGCCGGTGAGCATCAGGATTTTCTTGCCTGGCATGGGTTCTCCTCCTCGTTGTCAGGTCTGACAGGCACGTCTTTGCCTGTCGGGTTTGCTCAGAATTCGTCGAATGCCGGCAGCAGCCGGTCGCGCGAGTGTTCGATATGGATGCGCATTGCGTTCGCCGCGGCCTCGGGGTCTTGAGCCGCGAAAGCATCGAGCAGTGCCTGATGCTCGCCGAGCGCCTCCTCGGTCACGCGACGATGAAACATCAGGCGGAAGATGTGGAAATGGGTGTGCTGGAATGTCAGCATCTCGCGGATCAGTTCGTTGCCGGCAAATTCCATGATGCGGTCGTGGAAGATAGCGTCCTGGCGGGCGAAGGTCGAATAGTTCGTCCGCTCATCCCTGTTGTCACTACGCGTCATCACGCCTGCGGCCTCCGTCAGGATAGCGAGCCTTTCGTCGTTCATCGCTTGGGCCGCCTTCGCAGCGCCGGCGGGTTCAAGCAGCAAGCGGAGTTCATAGAGTTCGTCGAAGCGGCGGCGCGTGATCTGGGCTGCGGCACGATAGCCGACGAGATGCTGCTTGACGACGAGACCCTCGCCTTCAAGCCGGCCGAGTGCTTCGCGGATCGGCGTGTGGGAGACATTAAACGCCTTGACCAGGTTGTCGACCGTGATGCGCGCACCCGGCGCGATCTTCAACGACATAAGCTGGTTGAAGATCGCTTCGTAGACGTCTCCGGCCAGGCTGTTGGCACGCTGTATCTGGGTCGCGTCCGCTGAAGGTTCGTTGGGTCTCGTCAAAATCATCTGCTGTCTTGCCTCTTGACAGGTTCAATCGCTAGCACGATGCTGCGACCAATACAATCCTATATCCTATACGATTTAATATAGGGGGGAATATGCGAATATCCGAAGCGGCAGCCCTTACGCTCGCCACCCGCCTGCTGGAAGAGCACGGCGCACCGCGCGACCATGCGCTCCTGCAGGCTCGTGTCCTGGTGACGGCCGAGATGAAGGGACACCCTTCGCATGGCCTGCACCGCCTCCCGCGACTGATCGACCGGATCGAGCGCGGCGTCATTAACCCTGAGATGAAGGGCACGCAGCGCTGGCGGGCCGATGCGGTGCTGGAGGTGGAGGGTTCTTCGGGGTTCGGCCCTGTCGTCGCCATGGCGGCGATCGAGCGGCTTGCACCCCACATTCCCGATCTGGGCATCGGCCTTGTCGCCGTGCGCAATGCGAACCACCTCGGAATGCTCGCGCATTATGTGGAGGCCATCGCCGAGATGGGTTTCGTCGGCATAGCGCTTTCTTCAAGCGAGTCGCTGGTTCATCCCTTCGGTGGCACGCGGGCCATGCTCGGCACCAACCCCGTCGCGATCGCCGTGCCGACCGCCGAGGAGCCGCTCGTGCTCGATCTTGCCACCAGCCTCGTGTCGATGGGCAGGATCCATCACCACGCGGCGACCGGCAGACCTCTTCCCGAAGGATGGGCGCGCGATGCGGAGGGCTACCCGACGACCGATCCGGTTCGTGCCAAGTCCGGCGCGATCGCGCCCTTCGGCGACGCAAAGGGCTATGGCCTCGGCATTGCGATGGAACTGCTGGTGGCAGCCCTTGCGGGCTCGGCGCTCGCGCCCGATGTGCGCGGCACACTGGACAGCCATTCGCCATGCAACAAGGGCGACGTCTTCATATTGATCGAGCCCAGTCTGGCGCCGGGACTGCCTGCGCGGCTGTCGGCCTATCTCGATGCCGTCCGCGCTTCACCGCCGGCCCAGGCCAGCGAGCCGGTCCTCGTACCGGGCGATCGTGCCCGCCGGCGACGGGCGGCGGCGAGCCGCGACGGTTTCGATATCGACCCGCGCCTGTGGGAAGACCTCAACGCGCTTTCCCCCTCCCGCATACCGGCCTTCGAAGGATAAAGATCATGAGCCTGTTTGCCGTCCTGAGGCTGCCGCGCGAAATCCTGTTTGGCATCGGCCAGCGCCATGCGCTCGCAAGTGTCGCCGGTAGGACCGGCCAGCGCGCACTCGTTTGCACGGATGCGCGTTTTGCCGCGACACCGTTCTTCGCTGAAATGATCGCCGCGCTCGAAGCTGCCGGCATCGCGGTGCTGGTGAATGACCAGACGCTGCCGGACGTGCCGCGCGATACCGTCGCGGGTTGCGTGGAGGCCACGGGTGGCTTTGCGCCCGATATGGTGATCGGCATCGGCGGTGGCAGTTGCCTCGACATGGCGAAATGCGCCTCGTTGCTGCTCGCCCATGGCGGCGGGCTCACCGATTACTATGGTGAGTTCAAGGTGCCAGGACCCGTCCTGCCGGTCATCGCCGTGCCGACGACTGCGGGCACCGGCTCCGAGGTCACGCCCGTCGCGGTCGTCTCCGATCCAGACCGCACCCTGAAGGTCGGCATTTCGAGCCCCTATCTCATCGCCGCAGCGGCGATATGCGACCCGGAACTCACGCTCTCCTGCCCGCCGGGCCTCACGGCGATTGCAGGTGCGGATGCGCTGACGCATGCGATCGAAGCCTTCACCGCCATGCGCCGCCCCGGCGATGCGGAACTCGCTCAGCAGCATGTCTTCGTCGGCAAGAGCGATCTTTCCGATCAATTCGCGCTTCATGCCATCAGGCTCCTCGGCCGGAGCCTGGAAAAGGCCTTCGTCTACGGCTCGGACATCGATGCGCGCGCCGATGTGATGATGGGCGCGCTCGCCGCCGGCTGCGCCTTCGGCACAGCGGGCACCGCTGCGGCCCATGCGGTGCAATATCCGGTCGGTGCCGTGACCCATACGGCGCACGGCCTCGGGGTCGCCACCATGCTGCCCTATGTGATGACCTATAATCGCCGCGTCGCTGCCGGGGAAATCGCTGCTGTCGGCAGGGCGCTCGGCCTCGACCCGGCCGGCGTGGAGGACGAGGAGACGCTTGCCGATGCGGCGATCGGCGAGGTAAGGCGCCTCTTCGCCGCGATCGGCATCTCGCCGACGCTCGCCAGGCTCGGCCTGCCGGAAGACCGGCTTGACTGGACCGCTGAGCAGGCGCTCGGCATCGGCCGGCTGATCAAGAACAATCCGCGCTCCTTCGATTCGGCCGCCATGCGCGGCCTGGTTCGCGCCGCCTATGACGGCGACCTGGCCGCTTCCGCCCTCTGACCTTGAGAAAACAACCATGATCGCCAACCAGCATCCGTCGCATCCCGACCAGGATCGCTTCGGGTTTCCATTTGTTCTCCCACGGCCTCTATATTGGCGGCACCTGGCGGCCGGCCGCGGGCGAGGATCAGAGTGATCGGTCCCTCGATAGCAGAACGGCCTCGAAAGTGAGGGAGGGCAGCATCACGGGATCGCGGAGTTCATGGAAGCCAAGTACATTGCGACAAGTTTCTGAAGGAGGAACCTGTGGCCGCCGATCCGTTCCGCATTCGTGACCATGTCGCAAATTTCGACGACCTCGTCGACGATATTCGTACCCGCAGCAGCGCCACTCGCCGCACCGTCGCCATGGAGGCCAACGTCGCCTACGGTTGCGAGTCGGGTGAGACGCTCGATATATTCGTGCCAAATAGTGCCGGTTCGGGCATGCCGATCCACATGTTCATCCACGGCGGCTATTGGCGTATGTTCTCCAAGGAAGACTATTCCTGCGTCGCTGAGACCATCACCCGCGCAGGCGCGGTCGCCGCTATCGTCGATTATTCGTTGATGCCCACCGCGAGGATGGAGGTCCTGATCGGTCAGGTCCTGAAAGCCAAGGCTTTTCTGCAGGCGCATGCCGATCGCTTTGGCGCTACGCCCGGGAGATTTTCCGTCAGCGGCCACTCCGCTGGTGCACATCTTGCGACCTTTCTCTTCAATCGCTCGGTAGTGCCCTCGGGTGTAATTGCTGCTTTCCTGCTTGGGGGGCTATACGATCTCGAACCCTTGCAGACATCTTTCCTCCGTGACGAGATCGCCTTGAGCGACGAAGAGGTGCGACGGTTTACGCCGATGCATCGTGAGCACGACCCTGCAACGCGGGTAGCTATCATGACCGGCGAACTGGAGACTAACCCCTTCAAAATCCAGGCAAATGCCTTCAAAGACCTTCTTGTCACCCAAGGGCTTGAAGTGCGAGCATCGCGCGTTGTAGACGGGGATCACATGAGCACGGTACGCGATCTCGCCGTCGTTGGCACACCTGTAGCGGCCGCATTGCACGCCTTAATTGCGAATGATGCCTGCGAGAAACTGAGGTGAGAATGGCTCAACCGTTCGGACTGTCGCAAAGATATTCGTAGGCGTAATCGACCGCGAGGGTCGCACAAGAACTGTTCAAAATCATCCGCTAGGCATCATCCTGATAGGCGCCGAAAACTATAGCAGCTCTCCCGTGACAGTGCGCAGCTCACGCGTCCTTCAGGCAATTGCCGAAAACATCTCTTCTGCGAGGGCGCGTCAGTGCGCCCGTGCGGTCTGAGCGCGAGTTCCATCCAAATCGTTGGCAAACTGCAAATGCGGACGCAACTCAATGCTCTATCTGGTCCGTCACGGCGAAACTCCGTGGAATACAAGAGTTCATTACCCCGCTCGCTCCCGATCTTTGGGGCGAAACTGAACAGACCCGCGCGTCGCGCTTCGCCATGAAGAAAAATCAGAAGGATCGACGACGAGGCGTTAGGAGCCGCTTCGGCCCTGCCGGTCACATTGGAAAGAAAGACGAAGTGAGCGGCCATTCCCGACCGCCCGCCGGACCTCGAGACGATTGACGACCTTCCGGCTTCACACATCGAGGATGGTCTTGGATCGACTCCCTTGAGCACAGGCGCCTCCCCGTTTCGATGAACAGCCGAATATCAACTACTGAACGGTGTCGCGCGGCGTGCTGACAAGCACAGCGGCTGCTTGATTGGCGGCGCGGAGCGCGTCCTCCATTCCGGTCCCGCTTGCGATTTCAGCGGCCAGCACGCCAGTGAATTCGTCACCGGCGCCATGGGTGCTGACGAGCCTTACCGTGATAGCCTCGATCAAAAATTCCTTGTCCGACTTCGTCGCGCAGGCAAGGCCCTCGCCCCCCGCTGTGACGACTGCGGCTGGATACGTTTGGGCAAGCAGGCGCGCGGCGTCGAGAGCGCCCGCGAGGGAGTCGACCACGGCGACATCGGTCAGTTGCTCGGCTTCGATGGCGTTCACGACGATGACGTCGACCAGTTCGCACAGTAAGGGAGACAGATCGCGAGCCGGGGCTGCGTTGAGGATGACGCGCCCGCCGGCTGCTTTCATTGCCTTGGCGGCGGCGACATTGGCCAGGTCGGGCACCTCGTTTTGCAGAACAAGAACGCTTTGCTCGTTGAACAGCTCCGCTGCTCGATCCACATCCGATTGTCCGAGGAGGAGATTGCTTCCGGACACGATCACCGCTCCATAGTCGCCCTCGCTGTCGAAGATCGCCACGCTCATGCCGCTGCCAACGCCATCCGCCACCTTGACGAAGCGGTAGTCGACGCCTTGACGACCGAGATTTTCCACGAGCGCGCGGCCGAAGGCATCATCGGCGACCGCGCCAATCATAGCGGTCCGGATGCCGGTCTTCGCCGCGGAGACCGCCTGGTTGCCGCCCTTGCCGCCGCATTTGGGATGCCAGCTCTCTCCCGCCACCGTTTCGCCTTTTCGCGGTCGCGCCGGGCCATGCACCATGATGTCATAGTGCAGACTTCCGAAGACAATAACGGAGGGGGAGGCAATCGTCATACGATCTTGTCCTTTCGTTTTGATGCCACCGCCGACATCGTTTTTTCGAGGTTCTTTTCCGCGGCGTCGTAGTTGCGTTGAGCGACCGCGACAAAGAGCGCGTCGAGAATGTTGAGCTGGGCGATCCGGGCAGCAGCGTTTTCACCCATCAAAGGGGAGCCCTGGGCCGTCGAGCAGAGAACGATGTCGGCGATCTGCGCCAAGGGCGAGCCCCCGTAATTGGTGATCGCGATCGTTCGTGCGCCACTCCTTCTGGCCAGTTGCACTGCATCGATCACTGCCGTGGTGTTGCCGGAATGAGAGAAGGCGACCGCCACATCATCCGCTCCCAGCAACGAAGCCGACATAAGCATCATATGAGAATCGTCCTGCACGCCTGCTCTTACCCCGATCCGCAGGAACTTATGGGCGACGTCTCTCGCGATCTGCGCAGACCCGCCGACGCCATAGAAATCCCTCTGCCCAGCCTTCATAAGGAGGTCCGCCGCTCTGTCGAAAGCATCGACGTCCAGAATCGCCAGCGTTTCCTCGAGCGCGTGGATCGAGGTCCTGAATACCTTCTGGATGATCTCCCGCGAGCTATCTTCAACGGAAAGCTCCTGATGCATCTCGGCCGTCGGAAGCTTGTTGTAGTTCGACACCGCCGAGCGGAAATCCCGGTAGCCGCTGAAACCGAGCTTTTTAGTGATCTTCACCACCATGGCCTCGGATACCCCGGCCTCGGTTGCGATGTCCTTGAGCGCGGTGTCCTCCGAGAAATCACGCAATCCGAACACCGTTTCCACGACCCGTACTTCCAAAGGCGTGAGCCGCGGCATCATCATCCGGATGCGCGGCCCCACCGCCTTGAGATCATTTGAAGAATTCATCCTCTACCCCTTGTGACGCGATCGATCATCATCGCGACCAGGATAATAAGACCAGTGGCCAGAAGTTGATAGAAGGCTTGGACGTTCATCAGCGTCAGTCCGTTGCGCATCGCGCCGAGGATGATCGCGCCGAGGATCGTGCCAATGACGCTTCCCTTGCCGCCCATCAAGGATGCCCCGCCGATCGCGGCCGCTGCGATCGCGTCGAGTTCCCAGAGATTGCCAAGGATGGGCTCAGCTGCGCCAAGGCGACCGATCAGGATCATGGAGGCCAGGGCGGCGAGGACAGCTGAGATCACATAGGCTGTGATTTTGGTGACGGCGATCGGAACCCCGGCGACATAGGCGGCCTCTTCGTTCCCGCCAACGGCCAAGAGGTATTCACCCAGAGGTGTCTTTTTGAGGAGCATCCAGGCCAGCAAGGCGACGACAGCGACCATGATGACCGCATTGGGAATGCCCAGGAGAGAGCCGTTGAACAGCGACCGGAAGCCCTGGGGAACGCCAAGCACCGGATTGCCGCCCGTATAGATCAGCGCAATGGCGCGGTATGTGCTCAGTGTGCCGAGCGTGACGATAAACGGTTGCAATCCGGCGTAAGCTACGAGCACACCGTTGACGAGACCGCAAATGACGCCGATGCCGAGGCCGGCCAGAATGGCGAGCGGAACGGGTATGCCCGCAACAAGCAGCGTCGCTGTGATCACGGCGGCGATTGCCGCGGTAGGGCCGACCGAAAGATCAATGCCGCCAGAGATGATCACCAGCGTCATCCCGAGGGCCAGGCATGCATTGATGCTCGATTGCTGCAGGATGTTGAGCAGATTTCGCTGGGATACAAAGTCAGGGGCAAGCAATCCGAAGAGCACCACGATGGCAATCAGGCCGATCAAGGTGCCGGTATCTCGTACCGAGAAGGATCCGAACAGTTTGGACGAGGGCACTGCGGCATTCTGGGTCGTGTCAGACATGGAATTGTTCCTGTTGGTCATGCCGCGCCAGGGCGACTGTCGGCCTTCCCAACGGCATGGGAGACGATGGTTTCTTCGGAAAGCTCGTCGCGACCGAGTTCTGCGACAATAATGCCGTCACGCATGACGAGGACGCGGTCGGAGACCCGCATCACTTCCGGAAGCTCTGAGGAGACGACAATCACCGAATGACCTTCTGCAGCGAGGACCTCGATGAGGTGGTAGATTTCGGATTTCGCGCCAACGTCGATGCCTCGCGTCGGTTCGTCGAACAACAGAATGCGCGAGCCCGCCGCCAGCCACCGTGCGATGATCGCCTTCTGCTGGTTGCCGCCACTAAACAACCGGATCTGCCGATCGAGCTGGAATGGTCTCAGGTTGACGCGTTTGAGCAGGTCTTCTGCAGCCCGCTTGAGTTTCCGGTGGTTGATGAACCCGCCTTTCGAGAAACGGTTCATCGATGGCAGCGCCATATTGATGGTGACGGACCGGTCTGGAATGATGCCTTCGCGCTTGCGCTCTTCGGGAAGGAGGCCGATGCCTGCGGCAATGGCCGCGCGTGGATTGGAGAGAGTGAGCAGCTTCCCGTCGACCTTGATGGTGCCCGACGTCACCTTGTCGGCGCCTGAGAGCGCGCGCAAGAGTTCAGTCCTACCCGAACCAACGAGACCTGCCACGCCCAGGACCTCGCCTTTGTGAAGGTCAAAGGAAATGTCGCGGACGCGAGCTGTGTTGAGATTCCGCGCCTCGACACTCGTCGTCGTCGTTGCATGCGAGTGGTGCTCCTCGGCCAGGAGCTCGCGGCCAACCATCATTGCGATGACCTCGGCCGTTGCGGTCTTCTTCAGATCGACCATCCCGACGACCTTACCGTCGCGCATGACCGTGGCGCGCTGGCAGACGCGGAACACCTCGTCCATCTTGTGGGACACGTAGATGATTGAGACGCCGCGCGTCGACAGCCGCTCGATGATATCGGCCAATCGTTCGAATTCGCTCGGTGTCAGGCTCGACGTGGGTTCGTCCATGGCGATGATCTTCGCCTTGTCCAACAGCGCGCGGGCGATTTCGACGACCTGCCGCTGCGCAACCTTCAGCGTGGAAATGGGAGCGGCCGGATTGATGGTAGGATCGATCATCGCGAGGGCCTCGGCGGCGCGCCGTTCCTGTTCCCGGCGATTGACCACGATGCCGCCGAAACGGGTCAGCGAGTGACCGAGGAACATGTTCTGCGCCACAGTGAGATGCGGCACCTGTTGCAGCTCCTGGTGGATCATGGCGATCCCGGCCTGGCGAGCGCTTTCGGGACGCTTGAAGTGATGGGCCGCGCCGTCGATCTTGATTTCCCCTTCCGTCGCACGAAAGACACCCGACAGGATGCGAAGCAGCGTCGACTTGCCGGCACCGTTCTCGCCAAGCAGCGCATGGATCTCACCGGGCGCGACATCGAAGGAGACGTCGGAGAGCGCTTTGACGCCGGGAAAGACTTTGGAGATATTCTCGAACGCCAATCTGGGAACAGCCATGGAAATCCAACCTTTGAGAGTTTGGACGGCCGGCTATGCCGACCGTCCCGCTTGGGAGGCGTCTACTTTCCGGCCGCTTTCATCAGCACCGTGCGCACATCGACACCTTCGCCTTGGAAGTCGTTGATGTTTTCCTTGGTGATGAGAGCCTGAGGCGTTGCGACCACGCGCGGCAACTTCTGGTCTGCGACGAGGCGGAGCGCCACTTCCATCGCGACCTCACCCGTCAACACCGGGAAGCTGTCGACGGTGCCCGTCAGTTCGCCAGCTGCGATCGACTTGTAGGCATCAGAAATGCCGTCCGTGCCGAAGACGACGACCTTGTCCTCCAGGCCCACGGCCTTCACGGCCTCGACAACGCCAAGCGCCATGCCGTCGTTGTTGCAGTAGAAGCCGACGAGGTCGGGATGCTGCTGGAGGATATTGGTTGCCGCATCATAGGACATCTGGCGGTCCCAATTGCCGGGCACGCTCGCGACGACGGTGAATTTGCCGCCGTCTTCGATCGTGCTCTTGAAGCCATCAGTGCGCTGGACGGCTGCATAAACACCCGCCTGACCCTCGACTATCGCGACTTTGCCGCCATTCGGACGGTTCTCGATGAACCATTTTGCGACTCGGACGCCGTTGTCTCGCTGGACATTGCCGACGTAATGCTCCGCCTGCGGGATCACAGCATCGTTGACGTTAACGACAGGCACGTTGGCAGCCTTCGCCTGTTCAATGACGGGCTGGAGGTTGGCGTCGGTTTGCGGCGACACCAGCAGCACGTTGTAGCCCTGCGTGACCATGCCCTCGGCGATCGTCAGCTGGCCGAGCTGGTCGCCCTCGCTCTGGGCGGCCTGATAGGCCACCGTCACGCCGACCTTGTCCGCGAACTTCTGATAGCCTTGGCCGAGCGAACGCCAGTATTCATTGGTCAGGGTCTTGGAGACGCCACCGACCCTGAAAGCTTCGGGCAGCGTCGGTAGCGCACCGAATTTCGTTTCCAGTTCGGACCAGTCCATGCGGTCTGGTTCAGAATCCGAATTGAGGGGCTTCAGTTCCTGTGCTGTCGCGATGCCAGCACAAAGGGTTGCGGCGAGAGCCACAGCGAAAATTCTCTTCATGTTTTCCTCCCGGAGGGCTTGGTGGTTCAGTGCTCCGCGCCGAACATCAGCTCCTGTACGATGGCCTGCGTAGAAACGGCGTCCTGTCGGACAATCGCGCTTGCGAGACGATTGTCCTGCTCGAGGCGGTCAACGACCTTCAACATCCGCTGGACAGTCTTGATGTTGACCTCGCATTCGTGAACCGGATCGAGCCCGGTCATATCTGGGAACGTGTCGAAATAAATCGCGCCGTCGTAGCCGTCGCGCCTGATCTGGCGGAGCAACTCGATCGTCTGAAGGGTATGGACTGCCCCGACCATCAGCCCGTCGTCGCGCTTCGCATAGCCGTCATTGAGATGGACACCGAGCACGCGGCTGTGGCGGGCGATCATGGCGGCAGCGAATGCAGGCTGCTCATCGGCGTAGAGGACATGCGCGAAGTCGAGCGTGACGCCCAGATTCTTTGCGCCGACATCCTTGATGGCGAGCAACGTCGTGGCCGCATCGGGCATCAGGCTATACGAGCGGGGCTCGTTCGGCTTATACTCGATCGAGATCAGGCAATCGGGATCGTGCTCGCAAACTTCACGGATACCATCTATTTCGTGTTGCCACATCTTCTCATAATCGACTTGGAATGCGTAATCGAAGCCGTCTTGGCCGAGCCATATCGTCATCAAGCTCGACCCGGCTTCACGGGCGGCATCGATCCCTTTCTTCGTCAGATCGATCGCCTCGCGCCGGACGACTTCATCCGGATGTGTGAAGGCGCCGAGCTTGAAGGCAGGATTTGTATAGTAGCGCATAGCGAAGCCATTGATCGAAAGTCCGAGATTGCTGAGCCTTTGCGAAAGTTCCTTTGGATTCTCAGTCACGTGGTCGGGGTAGTTCAGGTCGAGGTCGGTCAGTCCTTTCACCCGGGCGGCGCGGTTGGCCATCTGCACGACCGACGGCTTTGTAGGCTGGCCCGGCCATTCCCGGTGAGCGGCAGAAGCAAATGAATTGAGGCGGGTGGCAAAGCGTGTCGGGTTCAAGGCATCAGTCCCATCTGTGAAGTGATGCACTACTTCACAGATTATAATATCGTTGTAAAGTAGGAATCGTTTTTCGGTGCAGGAATTGTGTGCTGCATTGCAAAATGCAGACACTACCTGACTCCTGCGGCAGGTTGATGCCGCTGAGTGAGTTAGCCCGAAAACCCAATTTCACGGTTCGATCTGCTCAGTCCCAAGTGCCTCGTCGCCTCCTCACCGGCTACCAGACGATGCTTTCGAGCCTCGCGGCAGCAATAGCTGAGCAGCAGATTTCCGGTCTTCCAGCAAGTCTGCGTAAGGCACACTCGGCCGATGCTCCAAGATTGCAGGGCCAAGGGTTGGATTCCCATCAAGGGCCGCTGGCTCGCGAGGATTTATTTCCGGTAGAGGAAGTGACTGAGCCGGCTGATGAACTGCAGGGCGCGCTTGCCGCCGCACGGGAACGCGGCCGCCGCCGCGTGGCGGAAATCCTCGCCGAGGACGAGATGCTGAGCGCGGAATCGTTCGCGGATCTGCCAGGCATTTCGCGTGTCACTGCCACTACAAATCGTCAGAATGGACAGGTTCACGGTCTCGACGGAGCCAAACGGGTTCCCGATTCCCGTCATGGCAACTCGTTTTGGACCGCTGTCGAACCTCACAATAGCAACTCAGCCTCCGGCTGAAACGAAACGACACTTCAATCGAGCATGGTGTAGATCACCTCCAGCGGGTGAGGTAGAGACCTGCCATCGATTATCTTTGCCTGGCATCGGCACGAATAACCTGTGGCCATGACGACCTTGTCTTTCGATGCTTCAGCTACAGATCGCGCCCAACTCATGGCGTAAAGCTGCTCCGAGATGCCGCGGTTGCGGACCTCGTGACCAAAGGTTCCGGCCATTCCGCAACATCCTACAATTTCTACATGCACACTTGCGCCAAGAGCCTGAAAAACCGACTTCCACTGGTTTGGGGCGGACGGAAGGTTGCTACGCTCGGTGCAATGAGGAAGGAGGCTGTATTTGGGTGATGGCGATGGAATAGGTTTAATCGATAGCCTGCTCAAATTCTCTGCAAGCCATTCTTGCGGAAGAAGAACGGTCGCCTTGCGTCCGCTCGTCCATAATCCGAGATACTCGCTGCGGTAGACAAGCGTCATTGAGGGATCCAGCCCAACGAGAGCAATGCCGGCGTCTGCTAGGGCTCGGAGGTAACGTTCCGTCTTTGCGGCCGCTTTCTCGAAACGACCGAGGTACCCATGAACGTGCAATGCTTTACCATTGTGATGGTATGCGGCGAGGTACGGGATCAAGTTCATCTTACGAGCAACGCGAATGGCTGCAACCGGCACGTTTGGTTCGAAATGGGATGTGAAGCTGTCGAAAACAAATACGACAACCCGATCCTTTTCATCTGGCGATAGCTTCTCGATCTCTCTCGCGTGAGCGATCTCCACACCCAAACGGCGGACTTCCTCGTAAAATGAGCGCCGCGGTAGAAGTGGAAGTGCCGTCAACCCAATCTCCCGCATCAGCCGCCTGCCAGGCGATGTGCCGGCGACGAGATTGTAGAGCGGACGGGTGCGCGCCATCAAAGGGAGGGTGGTTTCGATACCGGAAACCATCGAGTCCTTTAGTGGACGCAAGTAACGGCCATAATACAGCTCCAGAAACTTAGAGCGGAACGCCGGCACACTGACCTTCACGGGACACTGCCCGGCACAAGCCTTGCACGCAAGGCAGGTGTCCATTGCTTCTCGAACCTCGTGGGAAAAGTCGTTGCGATTTCTTGGGTTAAGGCTGTTTATGACACGTGCCGTCAGGCTCAAGAATGGGTGTCGCCGGCGCAGACGCACGGACTCCTTGCGTGGATCAATGCCCTTCTCGCCAAGCAGGCGCAGCCATTCCCGCACAAGCATGGCGCGTCCTTTTGGCGAGTATCGCCGATCGCGGGTCGCCTTGTAGGAGGGACACATGGGGCTCGTCTCGTCGAAGTCGAAACAAGCGCTGTTGCCGTTGCAATAGGCGGCATTGTCGAAGGCTGCGCGTATTTCGTTACCGATTATGCGATCGAAAGCGCCCCTTAAAGGCACTTCGTCGATCTTGAGCAGTGACGCTGTGGACGGCGCGGCGATCTTGCCCGGGTTGAGGCGGTTGTTCGGATCGAAAGCCCGTTTGATGTCTTGGAGGCAAGGATAAAGGTCGCCGAAGAATTCCGGCACATATTCCGAGCGCACGCCCTTACCGTGCTCGCCCCACAGAACGCCGCCGTGTTTGCGAGTGAGCGCCACTACGGCGTCGCTGATGTGGCGCAGCAAAGGTACGTGATCGTCACGGGTCAAGTCGAGTGCCGGCCGTACGTGCAGCACCCCCGCGTCGACATGACCGAACATCCCGTAGGAGAGGCCCGCCTTGTCAAGTAGCGCGCGAAATTCGCGGATATAGGCAGCCAAATTCTCAGGCGGGACAGCTGTATCCTCGACGAAGGCGACAGGACGGACGGGGCCGTCCACATTGCCGAGCAATCCGACAGCGCGCTTGCGCATATTCCATATCGCCTCGACGTCGGCATGTCCGCGCGCCACAGTATAGCTGAGGCGGTTGGTATCCAGTTCTTCATCGAGCACCGCCGTGACCGCGGCAAGCTTTCGTTGGAGTTCGGCCTCATCGTCGGCCAGCACCTCGACGAGATTGATGCCGTTTGCCACGTCTGTGTGGTTCTCGGGGAAGAACCGGGCTATGTCGGTCCAGACGATATCGTTCTTTGCAAGCCCCAGCACCTTCTCGTCGATCGTCTCGACAGAGGCGACATTGAGGGCGCTCAGGGTGCGAGCGTCTTCCAGCGCGGCGTTGAAGTCGCTGTAGCGGATGTTGAGGAGGGCGACCTGCGCCGGGATCGGCAGAAGATTGAGTTCTGCCTCGGCGATCATGGCAAGGGTGCCTTCCGAGCCGCACAGAACGGCGTTCAAATCGAAGCGGCCGTCGGCGCGACGGATATGAGCTAGATCGTAGCCTGTCATGTAGCGATTGAGGTTGGGAAAAACCTCCTCTATGCGTTCGCGCTTTTCTCGTGCGATGCGTTCAACCGTCCTGTGAACGTCGCCGATCCGGTCACCCCTCGCCAGGGTCTTGGCAAATGCTTCTTCATCCATCGGACGCGACCACCAGTCGGAGCCGTCCATGAGCACGATACGAAGCCCAACCACGTGATTCGAGGTCTTGCCGTAAAGGCACGATCCTTGGCCGCAGGCGTCGGTCGACACCATGCCACCGATTGTGGCCCGGTTCGAGGTCGAAAGCTCCGGGGCAAAGAACAATCCGTGTGGCTCCAAGGCTCGGTTCAACTGGTCCTTGACAACACCTGCCTGGACTCGGGCCACCTTTCTCGCCGGATCAATTTCCAGGATCTGGTTCATGTACCGTGAGCAGTCCACCACGATACCCGAGGTGAGCGACTGGCCGTTCGTCCCCGTGCCGCCCCCGCGCGGGGCGATGGTGAGATCCGCAAAACGAGGATCGGAAAGCGCCTTTGCAATCTTCTTCAGGTCGTCGGCATCTCGTGGAAACAGAATTGCTGTCGGGGTTACCTGGTAGATAGAATTGTCAGTTGCGAAGACAGTGCGCGACATTGCACGCTGTTCCACGTCGCCATCGAACCCGACTTCGCTGAGCCTCTCGACAAAGCCGGGCGGCAACTGCTGTTTTCCAGAAGCGGAATGGAGACGCGGTATCATCAGTCTATACACACCTCGAACCAGGCAATGACATCAATTCCGCAATGCAGAGCAAGCATGCTTGATACGATTGAGCGCTTCCATCAATTCGGCTTGCGAAGTCGCGTACGAAATCCGAAAATAGGGAGATAGGCCAAAGGCCGAGCCAGGGACGACCGCGACGTGGGCCTCTTCTAAAAGATAGTCGGTGAAGTCATGGTCGGCCTCGATCTTCCTACCTTTCGGCGTCAGTTTGCCCAAAACGCCGGCGCAACTGGAAAAAGTATAGAAAGCACCCTCAGGAGTACGGCAATCCAACCCGTCGATATCGTTCAGGCGCTCGACAACAAGATCGCGACGACGACGGAAGCTCTCCTGTCTCTCCTTCAGAAACTTCTGGGGCCCGTTCAGAGCCTCGACCGCGGCAGCCTGGCTGACCGAACAGGGGCAGGACGTCGCCTGGCTTTGAATCACCGCCATCGCTTTGATCAAAGCCTTCGGGCCACCCGCATAACCGATGCGCCAGCCCGTCATCGCGTAGGCTTTCGATACACCGTTGATCGTCAATGTCCGATTCTTCAGTCGAGGCTCGATCGCGACAGGTGTCGCAACTGCGAAATCGTCATAGACGATGTGCTCGTACATGTCGTCGACCATCAACCAGACATGCGGATGACGAATCAAAACATCCAGGAGGGGGCGGTAATCCTCGGCGCTGTAGGCAGCGCCCGATGGGTTGGACGGCGAGTTAAGAAGAATCCAACGGGTTTTCGATGTGATTGCCGTTTCCAGCTGTTCGGCCTGGAGACGGAAGTTGGCCTTGGCGTCGCACGGTATAAGGACTGACACACCACCGCAAATCTCGACGATGTCGGAATAGGAAGTCCAGTAAGGCGTCGGGATGATCACTTCGTCGCCGGGATCGAGCGTCGCCATAAAGGCGTTGAACAGGATCTGCTTGGCGCCTGTCGCAACTGTAACCTCGTCGATATCGTAGTCGATGCCGTTTTCCCGTCTGAACTTTTCGACGATCGCCTTCTTCAGGGCTGGCGTGCCGTCCAGAGCGGTGTATTTCGTTTCGCCAGCGTCGATGGCGGCCTTAGCCGCCTCCTTGACGTTCTCCGGCGTATCGAAATCAGGCTCGCCCGCCCCCAGCACGATGACCGGCAGACCATCGCGCTTCATAGCAGCGGCGCGTGCGCCGACCTGGAGAATCTTCGAAACGCCAATCGAGGCGATCCGCGAAGCCGGTTTAAAGCCCGCTTCTTCGATTTTTGTTGAGATCGTCATGAAACGCGCACGTCCTATTCGATGTCAAAAGAAACGCCCTGTGCCAGGGGCAGCGATTTCGAATAGTTGATCGTGTTCGTCGTACGACGCATGTAGGCTCTCCAGGCATCGGAGCCGGATTCACGGCCGCCTCCGGTTTCTTTTTCGCCTCCGAACGCACCGCCGATCTCTGCACCCGACGTGCCGATGTTCACGTTGGCGATGCCACAATCGGAGCCATCGGCAGCTACGAATCGCTCGGCTTCCCTCATGTCCAGGGTGAAGATCGAGGAAGACAAGCCCGCACCCACCGCATTGTGATCGGCGATGACGGCATCGAAATCGCTGTATCTCATGACGTACAGAATAGGTGCGAAGGTCTCTTCCAGAACCGGGCCTTCATGTTTGGGCATTTCGACAAGCGCCGGCCTGACGTAGAATGCCAGATCGTGACCGACATCCACACGTTGCCCACCGGAAATGGTGCCGCCGTGCGCCTTGGCTTCAACAAGTGCCTTCTGCATGTTTTCAAAAGCGATTTTGTCGATAAGCGGTCCGACCAACGCTGTCGACTGCAGCGGATCCCCGACAGTAACGCTCTCATAGGCGTTTTTCAGGCGCGGTACGAGCTGATCATAGATGCTTTCATGGACGAACAGGCGACGCAAGGTCGTGCACCGTTGGCCAGCCGTGCCCATCGCGCCAAAGGCGACGGCTCGAAGGCTCATGTCGAGATCAGCTGAGGGACATACGATGCCGCCGTTGTTGCCGCCAAGTTCCAAGATGGCGCGAGCGAAACGCTTGGCCAGCCGCGGGCCGACGTCGCGGCCCATGCGAGTGGAACCCGTCGCTGACACGAGCGGAACCTTTGGATGATCAACGAGCACCTCACCGATCGCTCGATTGCCGATCAGAACCTGCGAGAGGCCTTCCGGAGCCTCGCCATAACGCTTGAGGGCGCGTTCGAGAATTGCCTGCGACGCCAATGCTGTAAGCAGCGACTTCTCCGATGGTTTCCACACGATGCTGTTGCCGCAGACCAAAGCCAATGCTGCGTTCCAGGCCCAAACGGCGACCGGGAAATTGAAGGCGGAAATGATGCCGATGACACCGAGGGGATGCCAGGTTTCCATCATACGGTGGCCCGGGCGCTCGGTAGCAATTGTGAGACCGTAAAGCTGGCGGGAAAGGCCGACAGCAAAATCGCAGATGTCGATCATTTCCTGCACTTCGCCCAATCCCTCGGACGGAATTTTGCCTGCTTCGATCGAAACGAGGCGGCCCAGATCCGTCTTGGCGGCACGGAGTTCCTCGCCGAGGAGACGAACAAGTTCGCCGCGTTTTGGTGCGGGCACGAGGCGCCACGTCTGGAAGGCCTCGTGAGCCTGGTCGATCAGCTTGGTCGCCTCTGCCGAACTCATCGCTTTCAGCTTGCCCGTTTGTTCGCCAGTAATCGGAGAGAAGGCAACAAGGTCGCCTTCGCTGTAACGTGATTTTGCCACGCCGAGGCGGCCGAGTATCGCGGTGGCTTCTTCAGTAACGGAAACAGTCTTTACGGAAACGTTCATTTTGGGACTCCAGGTCGGCTTCTGCTTGCGCGATTTCTGTGACGGTTCACTCGGCGGCGGGACGATTTTTCAGCTGCGAGACGCAGGCATCCAGTGAAGCTTTCTCAATGTGCGCATAATGATCAAATTCGTTCAGAACTTGCGCACCGAGGTCTGCTTCGAAGCGCTTTTGATTTGGACCAGCCACGAATTCCTGCTGTGCGCCGTCGCCAAGATTCGACTGAAAAATGCCCGCGGCGCTGACGGGAAGGAAATCCTCGTAAACGATGGGATCAAACTGGATCAGGCCGTCTGCAATGAGGCAATCTATGCTTGCATCCGGCAGCACAGAGCCTTTCTTCCCTTTCTCCGTGAGCGAGTAACTGAAATACCCTAGCCCATCAGCGCGGATGGCCGCCCAGTTGTCGGGGAATACATGAAACGTTTGCGCAAGCGCCGCTTCGTAGGCCTTGGCGTTCGAGCCATCCGCCGCCGGACGCACGACCTTGCGGGAATTGTCGAGAAGCTTGTCGTAAAGAGCCCTGCCTTTTGGGGTAAGGGCAATGCCCCGCTGTTCGATCTCGCCGAAGCGCGCCGTATGGGAGCCGGCTTTCCAGCGTCCCCGACCGTCTTCAAATGACACCGATTCTTCAAGCGCCTTAAAAGAGGTCTGGCGCAGCAGGACCGGGCAGTCGCGCGTCGGCGGTCCTTCAACGACTGCTTTCGGGGAAATTCCGTATTCGGGCATCAGCGCCTGCACTTTGTCGATATCAAGCGCGCGAGGGGTGAGGTGGTTGATGTGTGGTCCCTTGAAGGAAACGACATCGGCGATCAGGCGATGGGCATCGTGCAGACGATGATACATATCGGCATCGACTAAAGCTTTGTCATGCCAGCGGAATGCCTCCAACACTTCCGCAACGAAACGATCCGCATCCTCTTTGGACAGCCCACCTTCGACTTCCGCCTTTTCGGTCAGCTCGACTGCGCCGCTGGTGAAAATCTGCCGCTTGGCGAGAATGTCGGCCGCTTCTTTGCGCAAGGTCTCGTCCGCGATAAGGTCGAGGCGAAGCAAAGACGTAAAGACCCGAAAAGGGTTGCGCTTAAGGGCTTCCTCGCCGACCGGCCGAAACGCAGTCGAATGGACGGGCACTCCTGCCGTGGATAGATCGTAGTAGCCAACCGGATACATACCCATGACCGCAAAGACGCGCCGCATCATCGCAAGCTCGTCCGCCGTTCCCAAGCGGATTGCACCGTGACGCTCCTCAGATATCCGATCAAGATTGTCTGTCGCTTTAAGGCGAGCCCTAAGTGCGGGATTGGCGGCAAGTGCTTCCTTGTTAACCCGGGCCACGAGATCCATCAGAGTTCCGTAAGCAGGGACCTCGGTGCGATACATGGCCGACATCGCTTCAGAAAACGCGGCGCGGATGTCGCTCGATGTGACATGCTTCGTCATTGTTTTAGACCTTTGAAGAGTTTGTGACTTGATGCTGGAAATGCAATATACTCTTCTGTGGCAGCCACGTGTTGTGACTTGTGCGGTTAACTTTATGCGAAAATGGAATAGGTATGCGTCGAAGCCTGGTGCCAGACATTGTGACCCTTCAAGCGTTTGAATGTGCGGCCCGCCACGCGAATTTCTCGCGCGCAGCAGAAGAGCTAAACCTGACCCAGAGCGCGATCAGCCGCCAGATTGCAGATCTGGAACGGCAGACTGGCCTCAAGCTTTTCGAGCGCATTCGTCAACGTGTCATCCTTTCTGAGGCCGGACAAAGGCTGCTGCCGGAGGTTAAGGATCTTCTTGCACGATCGGAACGGCTTATGATCGATGCGGCGGCAGCAGGTCGCACGCGCGCATCGCTAAAGATAGCGACACTTCCAACCTTTGGCGCGAAATGGCTCGTCCCCCGCCTAGGGCGTTTCCTCGAGACGCATCAAGATGTTGCGCTAACGATAGAATCTCGTTCGAAGCCCTTCAGCTTCATGGAGGATAGTTTCGATCTCGCTATCCATTACGGACAACCTATATGGGCAGGTGGCACCCCGACGTTCCTCTGCCATGAGACCGTTATGCCGATAGCAAGTTCAGCACTCGCCGAACGGGCGAGGCGAGAGGCAGCAGGCGATCTCTCTACCATTCCATTGCTACACCTTACGACGCGGCCAAAGCTATGGTCGGACTGGTTTCGACTACAAAGTTCGATCGTAGACAATGCGTATGTCGGGCTCCGATTTGACCAGTTTTCGATGATGGTTGCAGCAGCGATAGCCGGGCTCGGTGCGGCGCTTCTGCCAACTTATCTGATAGAGGAGGAGCTAAGGACCGGCATGCTCCTACCCCTGACGTCCAGCACGATGAGAACCGAAAACGCGTATTACGTCGTCCGCCCCGAGGAAAAACAGAGCCTTCCCATCGCCGATGAGTTTCAGGAGTGGCTACGCTCTGAAGTACGAGAGGAATAAATGCGTGCGGATACGGTCGCCGAGAGGGTGGCGACGATAGCGACTGCGAGCCGTGATCAGTCAAACGCGCTTGCCGAAGTCAATGCATCTGTCAACGAAATGGACCAGATGACGCAGCGCAATGCGGCTATGGTCGAAGAAACCAACGCGGCGACCCGGCAACGCGCCGACGAGGCCGAAACGCTTATGGAGATCGTTGGTCAGTTCCGATTGCCGGACCATCCCGTCCGCAGCCGTGTCCAGGGGGATTATGCCGCGTGACTGTTGATCGGAGCTCGGCGATCGTCGGTCCAAACGATGACCTTGCGGCGACCTCGATTCTGGACTTGACGCCGGCGGCGAGGCGACGTGACGCATCAAACTCCACCTAAATCATGAGCGAAAGGGCCTCATCGCCCTGCAGCTAGAACAAGGACAGATATTTTTTGCATTGCTGATTGGTTTCTCTCAATCCGCATGACAATCTATGTCACATTGTGAAGAAATCCTGTCTTTCCCTGAGGTGATCTCGATGAAGCGTCCCACGATTGCGGACGTCGCAGAAGCGGCTGGCGTTAGCGTTGCAACAGTCGATCGCGTGTTGAATGCCCGACTCCCGGTGCGCGAAGAAACATCAAAACGAGTGTTCTCTGCTGCCGAGCGGGTCGGATTTCACGGCGCAAATATAATTCGGCAGCGAATGCTGGCAGATATGCCTTCCTACAATCTGGGCGTTGTTTTGCGCAAAGAACGCCACGCCTTCTATCAAGCATTTGCCGAAGAACTGCAGGCCGCCGCACGTGCTGTCAAGGACCGGCGTCTTCAAGTGCATGTGCAGTTTGCAAAGTCCGGTGAGCCCGGTGAGATTTCAGAGCTGCTGCTTGGCATGAAGGGAAAGGTGCAGGCCGTTGGTGCTATCGGACCAGACCATCATGACGTCACATCGGCGGTGAGCACGCTCAAATCCAAGGGTATTCCTACCTTCTCGCTGCTTTCCGACTTTGCCCAAGGCGTGCGTGAGGCATATCTCGGCACTAACAACATGAAAGTGGGGCGGACCGCCGCATGGCTCCTGTCCAAGCTGTCGCATTCACCCGGAAAACTGCTCCTGCTTCTAGGTGGTCACCGATTTCACGGGCATTCGCTACGCGAGACTGGATTTCGCAGTTATATGCGGGAATACGCTCCGGAGTTCGAGGTGCTGGATGCGCTTATCAACCTTGAAACCCGGCGCTTGACGTATGAACTGCTGATGGACGCCGTTTCTCGCCATGATGACCTGGTGGGTGTTTACTGCATCGGGGGCGGGATGGAAGGCGCGATCGAAGCTTTGCAGGAAACGAACAAAGGCGAAAAGATCGGCTGCCTCGTCAACGAACTGACGCCGGAATCACGACAGGCGCTGCTTGAACGGCGCATCACCGGCGTATTTCAGACGCCCCTGCGTGAATTATGCGCTGACCTCATTGGCACCATGGTTCACACGATCGAACACGGCATGGCAGAAACGCCAGGACAACGCTTCCTGCCTGCGCAACTTTGGGTGCCTGAGAGTCTGTGATGGTTTGATGGATTCTATCATGAACAGCTGCATGGTTTCTATCAGCGCTGATAGCCGGTAGCCGTCACGAGACGTTGACGACGGCCCTCCACTAGGAAATTGTCCTGCCGGGTGGTGGAGACAGGAGGCTGCCCCACCGGGATAACGAAAATCCTGACCAACCGATGATGGAGATCATTGATCTTCGTCAGCGAATTCTTGTTGCCAAATGGCTGACCTGGGCTTTTGGCGCCGCGATAACCTCTGGAGGAGAATGAAATGAAAAAACACCTGATTATTGCAGCTTTCGCCAGCATGTTGGCGACGACCGCGTCGGCCGAGACGATCGGCGTCTCGATGGCGCTCTTCGACGATAATTTTCTCACGGTTCTTCGAAACGGCATGACCGACTACGCCAAGACCCAGGACGGCGTTACACTTCAGATCGAAGATGCGCAAAACGACGTTGGTAAGCAGCTCAGCCAGGTCCAGAACTTTGTCGCCTCCGGCGTCGACGCCATTATCGTCAATCCAGTTGATACGGATGCGACCGTTGCGCTCTCGCAGGCTGCCGATGCGGCAGGTATTCCTTTGATTTATGTGAACCGTCAGCCAGTCAACGTGGACCAGCTTCCCGAAAAGCAGGCCTTCGTGGCTTCCGACGAAAAAGAGTCCGGAACGCTCGAAACCAAGGAAGTTTGCCGCCTTCTGAAGGAGGCTGGGAAGACAGAGGCGAAAGCCGTCGTCATGATGGGCGAGCTCTCCAACCAGGCCGCCCGCATGCGCACGCAGGACATCAAGGACGTGATTGCGACACCCGAGTGCAGTTTCATCAAGATCGTTGAGGAGCAGACCGCCAACTGGTCGCGCCCACAGGGCGCCGACCTGATGACCAACTGGCTATCTGCCGGCGTGGAGTTTGACGCTGTCATTGCCAACAACGACGAGATGGCAATTGGCGCGATCCAGTCGCTGAAAGCTGCCGGAAAAGACATGAAAGACGTGATTGTCTCCGGCGTGGACGCCACTCAAGATGCGCTTGCTGCCATGGCCGCTGGCGACCTCGATGTCTCCGTCTTCCAGAATGCTGCGGGGCAGGGAAAGGGCGCTGTAGACGCGGCCCTGAAGATTGCGCGCGGCGAGACCGTCGAGAAGAAAGGCTATGTGCCGTTCGAACTCGTCACCCCGGCAAATCTCAAAGACTACCAGGCCAAGAACTAAAACAGATCGTAGCGTCGAAGGAGGCGGATATGCCGCCTCCTTCGATTTCGAAGCGATGGAGGATAAGCCATGGTAAGTCCCACCACAGCGGCAGCTATCAAGCGCGTACTCGAGGCCACGGAAGCCGACGGCCTGCTTGCAATCGAGGGTATTCGCAAAGAGTTCCCGGGTGTTTTGGCGCTCGACAACGTGCAGCTTCGCGTCAGACCCGGAACTGTCCACGCATTGATGGGCGAAAACGGGGCTGGCAAGTCGACGCTCATGAAAATCATCGCCGGGATATACCAGCCGGACGCTGGTGAAATACGTCTTCGCGGTGTCCCGACAGTGCTGAAGTCACCGCTTGACGCGCTGGAGCAAGGGATCGCGATGATCCACCAGGAGCTCCAGTTGATGAACTGGATGACAGTGGCGGAGAACATCTGGATCAGACGCGAACCCAAGAACCGCGTTGGACTCATCGACCATTCCAAGATGGTGACGATGACGGAGGAGCTTTTTGCTCGCCTGAACATCGTACTCGATCCGCGAGCTCAAGTGTCCGAACTGACAGTAGCTCAAAAACAGATGGTCGAGATTGCGCGCGCAGTTAGCTACGAATCCTCTGTCCTCATCATGGACGAGCCGACATCGGCGCTGACCGACCGAGAGGTGGATCACCTCTTTTCCATTATCCGCGACTTGCGGAAACGCGGAATCGGCATTGTCTACATCACCCACAAGATGAACGAGCTCTTCGAGATTGCCGACGAGTTCACGGTTTTTCGTGACGGAAAATATGTCGGTACGCACTCTTCAAAGGATGTAACCCGTGACGACATCATCCGTATGATGGTTGGGCGCGACATCACCGATATGTTTCCCAAGATCGATTGCCCGATTGGTGACGTGGTCCTTGAGGTCAAGAACCTCACCATCCCCGGTGTCTTCTACGACATCTCCTTCTCTCTGAGACGAGGAGAAATTCTCGGATTGGCTGGCCTGGTGGGATCCAAGCGATCCAATGTTGCTGAGGCCATTTTTGGCGTCACGCCGGCAACGTCGGGTGAAATCCTGGTCGAGAGTAAGCCGGTTACCATCGACAGTCCCAGCGCGGCAATGTCGCACGGCTTTGCCTTTCTTACCGAGGATCGCAAGGAAACTGGCTGCTTCCTGATACTGAATTGCCTGGAAAACATCCAATCCGCATTGATTACGCGATCCCATGTAAAGGCGGGGTTTGTCGATGAATCGACGGTGACGAAGCTTGCGGAGGAAATGGCAGCAACGCTTCGGGTAAAAACGCCAAATCTATATGAGGCTGTCGAGAATCTCTCAGGCGGCAACCAGCAGAAGTTGCTGATCGCACGCTGGCTCCTGACCAAGCCTCGCATCCTTATTCTCGACGAGCCGACACGCGGCATCGATGTCGGCGCCAAGGCGGAAATACACCGGTTGATAACAGCTCTGGCGTCGGAGGGGGTCGCCGTACTGATGATCTCGTCGGAGCTGCCGGAAGTGCTGGGAATGAGTGACCGCATTGTCGTCATGCATGAAGGCCGTGTGTCGGGCGTTCTCGATCGCGCCGAGGCAAATCAAGTCAAGATAATGGACCTTGCTGCGCGTTAGCCGCGCACACGGGAGGAAACGCACCATGAACACCACAACACAGACCATTCCGCAGATCACCCCGTCACGGCGTCGTCTGCCGTCCGAGCTTACAATTCTCCTCGTGCTCGTTGGCATTTCCTTGACGTTCGAGATACTTGGGTGGATTCTGCAGGGACAAAGTTTTCTGGCGAACACGCAACGCCTTGCGATCATGATCCTGCAAGTATCGGTGATCGGGATCATCGCGATCGGCGTCACCCAGGTGATCATCTCCGACGGCATCGATCTCAGTTCCGGCTCGATCGTCGGTGCGACCGCCATGATTTCGATGAGTCTGGCGCAGGCGAGTTCCTTCCCGAGGGCACTTTACCCCGGTTTGACCGATCTTCCCGTCGTCGCGCCGGTCGCGGCCGGGTTGTTGGTCGGCGTTGCCTGTGGAGCGATCAATGGTTTCCTGATCGCCTACAGCAGGATCCCTCCCTTCATTGCAACGCTTGGCATGATGGTGACGGCACGCGGGTTCGCGAAGTGGTACACCAAGGGCCAACCCATCAGCTTCCCAACCGACAGCTTTGCTGCGATCGGCAAGGGCCTCGCACCGGTGCTTATTTTCCTTGCGGTGGCAGCGGTCATGCATGTTGTTCTACGCTACACCCGCTACGGCAAATTTACCTATGCGATCGGCGCGAACCGGCAGGCCGCACGTGTGTCCGGGATCAACGTCGAACGGCATACGGTCAAGGTCTATGCGGTTGCCGGTCTTCTATCCGCACTGGCAGGAATCGTGGTGGCTTCCCGCGGACTGACCGCACAAGCCGGTATGGGAACAGGTTATGAGCTCGATGCGATCGCGATGGCCGTTATCGGAGGGGTGTCGCTCTCGGGCGGGCGCGGATCGATCCCGGGCACCATGATCGGCATGGTCATCTTCGGCGTGATTATCTCCGGCTTCACCTTTCTGCGCCTCGATGCCTATTACCAAGAAATGCTCAAGGGGGTGATCATTGTCGCAGCCGTGGTGGCGGACGTGTACCGGCAACGCAAGCGCGTGAAATCCTGAATTCGCAAAAGCAAAAGAGGGCCGGTCGGCCGTCCCTCTTTTGCTGAGCTGTGGCGCCAAAACCAAGTTCGATTTGTGAGAACTGCAATGAGACAGCTTTTAATAACGACCGCGCTTTGCCTTCTAGCCGCCCCGGCCTTTGCTGGCACGCGCGTGGCGGTGACAATGACGTCGTTCGATAACCCATTTCTGACGATTCTGCTGAACGGAATCCGCGATGAAGCAAAACGGGTAAAAAATGTCGAACTCCTCACAGAGGACGCTCAACTCGATCCTGCCAAACAGCTCAACCAAATCCAAAACTTCATTGCCAACGGTGTTGATGCAATCATCGTGAATGCCGTTGACGGCGACTCGACGGCCGCGATCACACGGGCGGCAGCTGATGCGGAGATCCCGCTCGTCTACGTCAACCATCCGCCGGCCGAACTTGCTTCGGGATTGCCGGAAGGCACAGCCTTTGTCGGTTCCAACGAACTCGATTCCGGCACGATGGAAGCGAAAGCTGCCTGCAAGCTTCTGGGCGGCAAAGGTCGCGTCGTCATTCTGATGGGGCCGCTTGAAAACCATGCAGCCCTTGTGCGCACAAAGGATGTCGAGGCCGTCTTTTCTCAACCCGGTTGCCGGATCGATATCGTCGAAAAGCAGACAGCGAACTGGAACAGGACCCAGGCGCAGGACCTCGTCTCTTCCTGGCTGACGGCCGGGCTGAAGTTCGATGCGGTGGTTGCCAATAACGACGAGATGGCCATTGGCGCGGCTCAGGCTTTGAAGGCGGCTGGCGTCGCGATGAACGACGTTGTCATCACCGGCATCGATGCCACGCCAGATGGACTGGCCGCCATGGAGGCCGGAGACATCGACGCGACAGTTTTCCAGAACGCAACAAAGCAAGGCGAAGCCGCAGTCCAGACGGCTGTCAGATTGGCAGGAAAGCAGGCCAGCGAGCGCACCCTTTGGGTACCGTTCGAACTCGTCACCCCCGACAACATGGCCGCCTACCAAAAATGACGGCCGTGGCCGCGGTCGATCTCCTCCCGGATCCCGCGGCCCCACCAATCGACGCCTTCTGAGGCATGTCGCTAAAACACGAAGGAACCAACATATGCGTATCGCCCTTGACCCGTTCATGCATCGTCATCTCAGCCTCGAGGAGCTGCCGCGGAAGGTCCGCGAGCTCGGCTATGAATGGATTGAACTGAGCCCCCGCGCCGATTTTCTGGAATGGTTCAAGGCACCCCGGGTTTTCCCTGAGCGTATCAAAACCTTCAAGAAAGCGCTGGCCGCCGAGGGTGTGAAGATCGCCTCATTGTTGCCGATGTATCGCTGGGCCTCGAATGACGAGACCGAGCGTCAGGCCGCTGTGCGTCACTGGAAGCGCGCCATCGAAATCGCGGTGGAGATGGAAGTCGATACGATGAATTCGGAATTCGGGCGCGGTCCGCACCCCGACAAAGGCTCGTGCTACTGCTGCCACACCGGGTCGATGATCGAGGCCTGTGAAGACGCATGGTGGCGCTCGATGGAGGAACTTGTACCGATCTTCGAACGTGAGAACATCAGTTTACACGTCGAGCCGCATCCGGAAGACTGGTGCGAAACATTGCAGCCCGCGCTCGACATCATCCGCACGGTGAATTCGAAGAACGTCAAGTTCCTCTATTGCGCCCCGCACACCTTTTACTTTGGCGACGATACCAAGGCGATGCTGCGCGAGGCCAAGGACGTTCTCGCGCACGTTCATGTGGGCGATACCTTCAATCACAAAGCGTCGTCGGGTCTGCGCTATATTCTCAACCCACCGGGTACCCAGGCGCGTGTTCACCAACATCTCAATATCGGCCAAGGCGAGGTCCCCTGGGACGACTTCTTCGGCACGCTCGCCGATATTGGCTTCGACGGTATTATGACCTCCTGCGTCTTCGCCTGGGAGGACAAGGCAGACGAGTCTGGACGGTTCATGTGTAGCGAAATGAACAATTACATCAAAAAGTACCGAAAGTGAGGCTTTC
Source organism: Rhizobium gallicum bv. gallicum R602sp (assembly GCF_000816845.1). Taxonomy (NCBI): domain Bacteria; kingdom Pseudomonadati; phylum Pseudomonadota; class Alphaproteobacteria; order Hyphomicrobiales; family Rhizobiaceae; genus Rhizobium; species Rhizobium gallicum. The sequence continues at coordinate 499,106 of NZ_CP006880.1, forward strand.
CAAATGACTGTTAGAATAGGTGTCATCGGCACCGGTGCAATCGGCCGAGACCATGCACGCCGCATCAATCAGGTTCTTGGCGGGGCGACAGTCGTCGCGTTGAGTGACGTGAACCGCGCCTCGGCCGAAGCGGTGAAAAGCGACATTGCGCCTGATGCTGCAATTTTCACCACCGGGGAGGAACTGATTTCCTCACCCGATGTCGACGCTGTGCTTGTCACCTCTTGGGGTGCCACTCACGAACAATATGTACTGGCCGCGATCGCTGCCGGTAGGCCATGCTTCTGCGAAAAGCCTCTGGCGACGACCGCCGATGGCGCCAAGCGCATCGTTGATGCAGAAGTTGCGCACGGCAAACGACTTGTACAGGTCGGTTTCATGCGCAGATATGATGCGGGTTATGTCGCCCTGAAGCAGTTCGTGGATACCAAGATCGGTGCGCCGATCATGGTTCATGCCGCCCATCGCAACCCGGCCGTCCCCGAGCAATATGTTACGCCGATGGCCATCCACGATACGATGATTCACGAAATCGACGTGCTGCGCTGGCTGTTGAATGACGACTACGTTTCTGCTCGTGTGCTGTTTCCGCGTTCGGCAGCGCGCAGTCATGCCAAGCTTAGGGATCCCCAGATTGTCATTCTGGAGACTGCCAAGGGCACGACCATCGATGTCGAAATCTTCGTCAACTGCCACTACGGCTACGACATTCAGTGCGAGGTCGTTGGCGAAGACGGTGTTGCCACTTTGCCTGAGCCGATGGCAATCCAGACGCGTCTCGGCGCCAAGCTTCAAAACGATATCCTCACCGATTGGAAGGATCGCTTCATCGCCAGCTATGACGTTGAGCTGCAGGACTTCATCAATGCCGCTGCCAAAGGCACGGCGGCTGGCCCGAACTCCTGGGACGGTTATGTGGCGGCAATCACATCCGATGCCTGCGTAGCCGCGCAGGAAGCAGAGGGTGCCGCAGTCGCGATTAATCTTCCCGCTCGCCCTGCGCTTTACAACTGAGGTCCTCCATGCGTTTTGCCATCAACCACATCACCGCGCCCAAGCTGTCGCTTGAAAACTTCTTTGCGGCGGCTCGCAATCTGGGTCTGACGGAGGTCGAGATCCGCAACGATCTTCCCGACATCGTTGGGAAGGTGGAGCCTGAAGTCGTCAAAAAGGCTGCAGCGAGCGCCGGCGTCACGATCATCTCGATCAACGCGCTCTATCCGTTCAACGTCTGGTCGGGTGAATTACCGAAGAAGGCTGTGACGCTCGCCGACTATGCGGCCGCTTCCGGCGCCAAAGCGCTTGTCATGTGCCCGCTAAACGACGGCACGAAAGTGTCGTTCGATGATCTCGTCGCGGCGCTGAAGGCCATGAAGCCGATCCTTGAGGAGCGCGGACTGACAGGCCTGGTTGAACCTCTCGGCTTCCCGATCTCCTCGCTGAGGACCAAGAAGGAAGCGCTTCGCGCCATCGACGCGGCTGAAGGCGGCGGCATCTACAAACTCGTGCACGATACCTTCCATCACCACCTGGCCGGCGAGACAGAGTTCTTCGCGGAAAGGACGGGTCTGGTCCACATCTCGGGCGTCGTCGATCCCAATGTCGCAGTGGATGACATGCTCGACGCCCACCGCGTGCTCGTCGATGCCAAAGATCGGCTGGAGAACATTCCGCAGATCAAGGCGCTCATCGCGGCAGGCTTCGACGGCCCCTACAGCTTCGAGCCTTTTGCCGAGGAAGTGCATGGACTGGCAGATCCGGAAACCGCCGTGCGCGAGAGCATCAGCTACGTTTCGGGCAAGCTCTGAGCCGACAACCCGCTGCCTGCGCCTCGAGCGGCGCGGGCACCATGCACGTCAGGCAATTGCAGCCGGGTGCCGGAGGAAGAAATGAACAAGTCATTGGATGTCATCACGATCGGACGCTCGTCCGTGGATCTTTACGGGGTACAGATCGGCGGCCGGCTGGAAGACATGGGGTCGTTCCACAAATATATCGGCGGCTCGCCGACCAACATGGCTGCCGGCACCGCCCGCCTCGGCCTGCGCTCGGCGCTGATCACCCGCGTCGGCGACGAGCACATGGGCCGCTTCATTCGCGAGGAGCTTGCACGCGAAGGCGTCGACGTCACCGGGGTCAAGACCGATCCCGAGCGGCTAACGGCCCTCGTGCTCCTCGGCATCCGGGACGAGGACCGCTTTCCGTTGATCTTCTACCGCGAGAACTGCGCCGACATGGCGCTCTGCGAAGACGATATCGACGAGGCGCTGATCGCCCGTTCCCGCTCGGTTGTCGCGACCGGTACCCATCTCAGCCATCCGCGCACCGAAAAGGCCGTGCTCAAGGCGCTGGAGCTCGCGCGCAAGCATGGCGCGCGGACCGCGCTCGACATAGATTACCGTCCGAACCTCTGGGGCGTGGCCGGCCATGGCGACGGCGAGAGCCGCTTCGTCGAATCCGGCAAGGTGACCGCCAAACTGCAATCGACGCTGCGTCTCTTTGACCTGATCGTCGGCACGGAGGAGGAATTCCATATCGCCGGCGGCTCGACGAACACGATCGAGGCTCTGCGTGCCGTGCGTGCCGTCTCCACCGCCACGCTCATCTGCAAGCGCGGCGCGGCCGGCGCCGTCGCCCTGACCGGTGCGATACCGGATAGGCTCGACGAGGGAGAAAGCGGCCCCGGCTATCCGATCGAGGTTTTCAACGTTCTCGGCGCAGGCGATGGCTTCATGTCGGGTCTCATCAAGGGCTGGCTGGAGGATGCGCCCTGGCCACGCGCGCTTCAGTATGCCAATGCCTGCGGGGCCTTCGCCGTCAGCCGCCATGGCTGCACGCCGGCCTATCCGTCGTTGGAGGAGCTCGACTTCTTCCTGAAGCGCGGCATCAAAGACAAGGCGCTGCGCAAGGATGGCGAACTCGAGCAGATCCACTGGGCGACGAACCGCCACAATGACTGGTCCACCATGCGCGTCTTCGCCTTCGACCACCGCATGCAGCTGGAGGCCATGGCAGGTGCCACGCCCGAAAAGATTGGCCGTTTCAAAGAACTCTGCCTGAAGGCGGCCCTTGAGGTTCAGGGCGGACGACCGGGCTATGGCATCCTGTGCGACAACCGCCTCGGCCGCCGTGCGCTTCACGCCGCGTCAGGCACTGGCCTTTGGGTCGGCCGACCGGTCGAATGGCCGGGCTCGCGTCCGCTGACGCTGGAACCCGAACTTGGCCCCGACTTCGGTGGACTTGACGAGTGGGCGCTTGAAAACGTCGTCAAGGTCTTGTGCTTTTGCCATCCCGACGACGATGCGCAGATGCGAGCTTCGCACGAAGAGACGATCAAGCGGCTGTTCGCGGCGACCCGTCGCAACCGGCTGGAATTCCTGCTCGAGATCATTCCGTCCAAGGTCGGTCCGGTCGATGACGACACGACGGCGGTCCTGATCCGGCGGTTCTACGAGATCGGCATCTATCCGGACTGGTGGAAACTTGAGCCGATGGCAAGCAGTGCCGCCTGGGAAAAGGCTTGCGCTGCGATCAATGAAAACGATCCGCACACGCGCGGCATCGTGGTGCTCGGTCTCGACGCGCCGGAGGCCGAACTCGCAGCGAGCTTCAAGGTCGCGGCCGGCTTCCCGCTGGTGAAGGGCTTCGCGGTCGGCCGCACGATCTTCGCGCAGGCCGCACGCGACTGGCTTGCTGGCACCATCGCCGATGCTGAGGCGATCGAGGATATTCAGGCCCGCTATCAGCGGCTCTGCACAATCTGGGACGAAGCGCGCAGCGCAAGCCAGGACAATAACGCGGCGGGACCGTCGCGCAGGAGGGTATGACATGACAGGAACCATTCGCCTTACGGCAGCACAGGCCATGTTCCGCTGGCTGGCCGTACAGATGACTGAGGAGGGGGAGCGCTTCATCGAAGGCGTCTGGGCGATCTTCGGCCACGGCAACGTCGCTGGAATTGGCGAGGCTCTGCATGGCATTGGCGATAAACTGCCCACCTGGCGTGGCCAGAACGAGCAGACCATGGCCCATGCGGCAATTGCCTATGCCAAGACCAAGCGCCGGCGCAAGGCAATGGCGATCACCTCGTCCATCGGCCCGGGCGCGACGAACATGGTGACGGCTGCAGCGCTCGCCCATGTGAACCGCCTGCCCGTATTATTCATCCCCGGCGATGTGTTCGCCAACCGCCGGCCGGACCCGGTTCTGCAGCAGATCGAGGATTTCGATGACGGCACTGTCACCGTGACGGACTGCTTCCGCCCGGTCAGCCGCTATTTCGACCGCATCACCCGTCCCGAGCATCTGCTGACCGTCCTGCCTCGCGCGATGCAGGTGATGACCGATCCCGCAAATTGCGGCCCGGTCACACTTGCATTTTGCCAGGACGTGCAGGCCGAGGCCTACGACTGGCCGGAAAGCTTCTTTGAGTCGAAGACTTGGCGCATCCGTCGTCCAGAGCCAGATCCGCGCGAAGTCGACGATGTCGTCGCAGTGCTCAAGGCCTCTTCACACCCGGTCATCGTCGCAGGTGGCGGTGTGCTGTATTCCGGCGCGGAAGCCGATCTGCTCGCCTTCGCCAAGGCGCACAATATACCGATCGTCGAGACGCAGGCCGGCAAGGGTGCAATCGACTGGCAAGAAAGGCTCAATTTCGGCTCGCCGGGCGTCACCGGCACCGATTGCGGCAACAAGACCGCCGCCAGAGCCGACCTGATCCTTGGCGTCGGCACCCGCTTCCAGGACTTCACGACCGGCAGCTGGGCGATCTTCAGCAATCCGAGCCGCAAGCTCGTCTCGATCAACCTCGCCGGCTATGACGCGGCCAAGCACGGCGCCATCCCGCTGGTCTCCGACGCCAAGGTGGCGCTGGGGCGCATTTCCACTGCGCTCGGTTCCCACCGTTTCGCCGATCCGGATTTCGCCGCGCGCGGGGCCTGGTTCAAGGCGACCGATGCCGTCATAGCGGGCCCTGGAACGCCGAAGCCGAATTTCCGGCCTTCCGATGCCCAGGTCATTGGAGCGGTGCAGCGAATTTCGGGTCCAAAGACGGTTGCGATGTGCGCGGCTGGCACCATGCCCGGCGCCCTGCAGGTGCTGTGGCGGTCGGCCGCCGGTGGCTATCACATGGAATACGGCTATTCCTGCATGGGCTACGAGGTCGCCGGCGCTTTCGGCATCAAGCTCGCGGCGCCGGAAAAGGAAGTCGTGTGCTTCGTCGGCGACGGCAGCTACATGATGGCCAATTCCGAGCTCGCGACCGCCGTCATGCTGCGCGTGCCCTTCACCATCGTGCTGACGGACAATCGCGGCTATGGCTGCATCAACCGTCTGCAGCAGGAATGCGGCGGTGCTGAATTCAATAACATGTACAAGGACTGCAATATCGAGACCCAGCCGGAGATCGACTTCGTCGCGCATGCGACGTCGATGGGCGCGTATGCCGTCAAGGCCGCCGACATCGCGCAGCTCGAAACCGAGATCGTCTCGGCGCGCAGCCGGGACGTTCCCACGGTGGTCGTCATCGATACGGAAGCGGAAACCGGAGCCGGCATCGGCGGCGCCTGGTGGGATGTCGCCGTGCCGGAAGTCGGCACCACCGAAAAGCTCAAGGAGGCCCGCGCGCACTATGAGGCGAACGTGGCCCGCCAACGCATCAACTAACCCTCGCGACAATGCCTGGAAGGACCGAACCATGATATTTTACGGAACAAATCCCATTGCCTGGTCCAACGACGACGACCAGACGATCGGCGCGCATCTGACATTGGAGGATTGCCTGTCGGATTGCCGCAAGATTGGGTTCGACGGCATCGAGAAGGGCCACAAGATGCCCAACGAGGGCGGCGCGCTGAAGGCCAAGCTCGGCGCGTTCGGCCTGCGCTTCATTGGCGGCTGGCATTCGACGAATCTTCTGGTGAACGACATCGTCACCGAGAAGGCGGCGCTGCAGAAGTTCATCGATATGACGAAGGCGGCCGGCGGCGACCACATCAACGCCTGCGAATGCTCCAACACCGTGCACGGCAGCGACGGAACGCCAGTCAACAACCGCCCGGTCATGAACGACGAACAGTGGCAGCGCTTCTCGGAAGGCTATGAGGCGCTTTCCAAATATGCTGCCGATCGGGGCGTCAAGATGGGCTATCACCATCACATGGGCACGATCATCGAGAGTGCCGACGACATCGACCGTTTCATGACGATGGCTGGCCCCTACACCCGTCTTCTGCTCGACACCGGCCATTGCACCTTCGGCGGGGCGAACCCGGAAGAAGTGGCGAAGAAATACATGGGCCGCGTGACCCATATTCATGCAAAGAACATCCGTCTGGAAATCATGAAGCAGGTCCGTTCCCAAAACCTTTCCTTCCTCGAAGGCGTGCGCCGGGGCGTGTTCACGGTTCCGGGCGATGCGGAAGGCTGCGTCGATTTCGCGCCGGTTCTGAAGATCGCGGCCGAACATGACTATTCGGGCTGGCTGGTGATCGAGGCCGAGCAGGACAGCGCGGTTCGCGAGCCCTTCCACTACCAGAACATGGGCCTGAAGGCGTTGAACTCGATCGCGCGCGACGTCGGACTGGACAAGGCTGCAGCCAGAGCAGCCGGATAAGGAAGAAGCGCAATGAGCATTCTCCTGCGCCGACCGTTCGGCAGTCATGGCAAGGTCCACGAGATTACCCCGCAATCGGCGGGCTGGCGCTATGTCGGCTTCAGCCTCTTCCGCCTGCGGGAAGGCGAAGGCGTCGGCGAGGCGACCGGCGGCATGGAAGCGGTCGTGGTCATGGTCGAGGGCAAGGCCCGCTTCACCGCGGCCGGCAAGGATTGGGGTGAACTGGGCGAACGCATGAACGTCTTCGAAAAGACCCCGCCCCATTGCCTCTACGTGCCGAATGGCGAGCAGTGGGAAGCGCGCGCCACGACCGATTGCACGGTCGGCGTTTGCCTTGCCCCCGGCAAGGGTGGCCACAAGGCACGACGCATCGGCCCGGATGGCATCCAGCTCACGCCGCGCGGGGTGGGCGCCAACCAGCGTTTCATCAACAACATCGCGATGGAGGCCGAGGACGATTGCGACAGCCTGCTGGTGACGGAGGTCTTCACGCCGGCCGGCAACTGGTCATCCTATCCGAGCCACCGTCACGACGAGGACGATTTCCCGCGGATCACTTATCTCGAAGAAACCTACTATCACCGCCTCAATCCGGAGCAGGGTTTTGGCGTGCAACGGGTCTATACCGATGACGGCTCGCTTGACGAGACGATCGCGGTGAAAAACCACGACGTGGTGCTCGTCCCTCGCGGCCATCACCCCTGTGGCGCGCCTTACGGGTTTGAAATGTATTACCTCAACGTCATGGCAGGCCCTTTGCGCAATTGGCGCTTCGTTCCTGATCCAGCGGTCCAATGGATCATGGATCGTGATGCACGCTAGGTGAATAACCCGCAGTGCCTGTAGGGGCGCTATCGGCCAACGGTTAATAGGATCTCCCTTGCCCCTCATCAAACTTCACATACAAAAAGGCCGCTCCGAAGCCGAAGTCGAACTGCTACTCGATACGGTTCATGAGGTCATGCTGTCCGCGTTCAGCGTGCCAGAACGTGACCGCTATCAATTGGTCTTCGAACACCAGGCTTCGCATTTTCGTGCTCTTGATACTGGCCTTGGTTTTGAGCGAACGCAGAATTTTGTTCTTGTCGAAGTCGTCTCGCGGCCTCGGTCTAGGACGGAAAAGCTTGTCTTCTATCAAGGCTTGGCCGCGCAATTTGAAGAAAAATGCGGGGTTTCTGCCTCTGACATCATGGTGTCGTTCGTGGAAAATACCGATGAAGATTGGTCCTTCGGCGCGGGAGTAGCGCAGTTCGTCACTGGCGAATTATGAAGACTTTTGGAGGATCCGCCTACGTACCGTCAGGCATCGTCGATGCGAACCGAATGTTTGTGAGGGGGGTCGAATGAGCAGCGATGACCGACGGCCGCCAGAAGATTTCGAAGCATTGCGGTCCCTAATCAATGCCAAGCACGCGCTGTTTCCTAAGCGCCTTGCCCAAGTTGCGCGCCATGTTCTCGATAATCCTGATGAGGTTGCGTTGGGTTCGATCGCCTCCATCGCAACTGCAGCGCAGGTAACGCCTTCAACCCTGATACGTTTCGCCCAGTTTCTCGGCTATGACGGCTTCAGCACGCTACAAGCGATTTTTCGAGAGGCTGTCCGCGCAAAGATCGCGCCAGGCGAAAAAGGCGGAAGCCGCCAATCAGGACGGGAAGGTGTCGTACGCGAAGCGCAGGTGTTTTATGAAACGATAGAGGCCTGTCATCATTCGCTCGAAACATTGTCCAAGACAATCCGCGTGGCTGACATCAAGGCTGCAGCGGGAATTCTTTCCTCAGCCAACTGCGTGTTCATCCTTGCGGGTAACGGCACTTTTCCGATGGCTGCCTTGCTTCAGCATTGCCTGACCCGATTGAGAATTCGTTCGACCTTGCTAACGGACATTGTCGGCGGCGACGATGTGCTCGCATTTGCAACGCCGGACGATGCGGCTGTCATCATCAGTTGCGCGCCCTATGCTGAGGAAACGACGATACATGCATCAAACCTGTCGGATCGAAGAGTTCCCGTGATTGCTCTGACGGACTCCAACTTTTCGCCATTGTCGGAACTCGCTTCGGTCAGGTTCAGGGTGATTGAGTCGGGCCATGATGGGCTCTTGCTCGCCACGGCTGGGATCGCGCTCAGCGAAGCCTTGGCAATTTGCACGCGACAGACCCGACAGAACGCAGCCAACGCTCTATAACCCGCTTCTTCAAGGTTTATTCGGTCAGCCCCGCTTCGGTGAAGCTTATACCGATAGCATTCCGGATCGCGTCGAGTGTTTCCATCGTGGCAAGTGATGCATCCAGCGGCCGCCAGATGCTTTCCAGTTGTCCTTCCGAAATCGCCCATGCGACGGCCGCAGCTTCATAGTAGAGGCCCTCGAAATGCCCGCCCCTGGGCTCATCGTATTGGAGCCGGGCGGATCCGTCCAATGACCAGACTTCGAAGGAGCCGGGCAGGTGGAATTCCGTGTTGAACCGGATCGACCCACTGGTCCCGACGATGGCAGCGTTCGTCGGAGTGAAGCCGTAGAGCGTGGTCGACATCGTGCCGAGCGCTCCTCTGGCGTTGGCGAGAACGACCGACAGCTGCCCGTTGACGCCGGCGCAATCGGCCTGTCCGATGCCAACGACCTTCTTTGGCACGCCGAGGAGTTTTGCCAGCAGCGAGACCGGATAGGTGCCGAGGTCGAGAAGCGGTCCGCCGGCAAGGCGCGCGTCGAAAATACGGTGCTTGCGCGGCAGATATTCGCCGTACTCGGTGTAAACGGACAGGATGTCTCCGATTGCTCCAGCATCCAGTACCTGTTGGAGCACATCGAATTTCGGCAGGAAATAGGTCCACAGTGCTTCCGCGAAGAACACCCCCTTGCCGCGGGCGGCTGCGACCATGCCTTCGGCCTGTGCGCAGTTGAGTGCCATAGGCTTCTCGACGAGCACATGTTTCCCCGCCTCGATCGCCAGCTGCACATGTGCGTGATGCAGATTGTGGGGCGTCGCTACATAGATGACGTCAAGATCGTCGGCGGTGACGAGCGCCTCGTAGCTGTCATAGGCCCGTGCGATCCCCCACTGCGCCGCAAATGTATCCGCCGCCGCGCGCGATCGCGAGCCGACGGCGGCAATATCCTGGCGCGTATGAGCCTTGACCGATTCCGTGAACTTGGCGGCGATCCAGCCGGAGCCGAGAATGCCCCAGCGAAGGGGCGGGGCTTCCATGGCCGACCGGGTCCGCGCAGCCGGCAGGGTTTGCGGAAACGACATGTCTTTTTATCTCCCATGATTGGTGAGCGCCCGTCGCTCAGCCGGCGATCATCTGCCAGGTCTTCTTCTCCAGTGACCGTTCCATCGCGTCGATGATGCGCTCGTTGGCAAGGCCGAACTCGAAGTTCGGAAAGCAGTCCGGCGCGTCGACGATGCCCTCGATCAAGTCGCGCACCTCGATGACCTTGACGTCGAAGTAGCCGAGGCCGCCGCCGGCGAAGTCGAAGCCGAAGAAGGCGGAAAACTGCGGCACCTGACTGCCGGCATAGATCGTCTTGAAGCCGCGGTCGGGCTTCGGATCATTGAAGCGCGCGATCTTCAGCTCGTTGAACCGCTCGCCGTCCATGATGATCGTGCCCTCCGTGCCCGACACTTCCCAGTAGATGCCGAAGACCTTTCCCGCTGCCACGCGCGACGCTTCGATCGTGCCGCCAGCGCCGCTTTTGAAGCGAACGAGCGTCTGGATCTGATCCTCGTTTTCCACCACCGCGCGCGGTGCGTCGCTGCCGACCTTTGCACCGTAGCCGGAGCCGCCTTGCGGAACCGGCCGCGTCGGAAAGAAGGTCTGCGTCTGCGCGATGACACTGTCGACGTCGCCCATCAGATACTGCGCGACGGAAATCACATGGCTGCCGAGGTCGCCGAGCGCGCCGGAGCCGGCGTCCTTGCGCGTGCAGCGCCAGGAAAACGGCAGGTCGGGATCGTTGAAGAAGCCCTGGTCGAACCAGCCCCGAAACCGCATCGGCACTCCGATGTCGCCCCTGTCGATCAAGTGCTTGGCGAGCATGGCGGCGGGCGTCTTGATATTGTTGAAGGCGACCATGGTCTTGACGCCCTTGCGCTTTGCGGCGGCGGCCATCTCCTCGGCTTGGCCCAGCGTAACGGAGAGGGGCTTTTCGCAATAGACATGCTTGCCGGCCGCAATTGCGGCGAGCGCCATCTCATGATGCAGAGCGTTGGGCGAGGTAATGTCGACGACGTCCACCTCGGGGTCCTCGACCAGCTTGCGCCAGTCGCCCGTGCTCCTCTCGAAGCCATAGCGCGCAGCGGCCCCGGCCGCCAGCTCCTCGGTGGCATCAGCTAGCAGGCAGAGGCGCGGAATGGCGGGCAAGTCGCGGTAGAGCATACCCGCGCGGCGATAGGCATCGGCATGGGCCTGACCCATGAATCCGGAGCCGATCAGGCCGATGTTGAGGATTGTCTTGCCCATAATTTTCTCCCGATGAAGCTGCTCAGGCGGCAAAAGTGTCGAGGACGTGGTGGAATGCCGCGGTGACGGCCGGCAGCGGCGGTGCAAGCGCCGGATCCTGCTCCGCCTCGACCACCAGCCAGCCCTGATAGCGGCTTTGCCGAACAAAGGCTGCAAGCGGGGCGAAGTCGACGATTCCGTCGCCGGGCACGGTGAACATGCCCCTGCGCACGCCGGCATTGAAGCTGAGGTCGCCGGCACGGACCTCGGCGATGACCGGCCCGCGCACGTCCTTCAGGTGAATATGGACGATGCGGTCGCCGAAGCGCTCGATCAGCCGGGTGTAGTCGAAGCCGCCTGCGGCGGCATGGCCGGTGTCGAGCAGCAGTCCGGCGGCCGATCCCGCCTTGTCGAACAGGGCAGAGACCTCGTCAAATGTTTCCGCCACCATCATGAGGTGATGGTGATAGGCCAGCGCCAGCCCGTATTCTCCGGCCAGCCTTGCGCTGAAGTCGGTAAGCCTGGCCGCGTAGGTGGCGATAACCTCCTTCGGCATCACGCACCGTGCCGACATCGGCGCATCAAGCGGCGCACCGGGCGCCATCATCGCCACCTCGCCATAGACCAGCACCGTTGACCCCATGGCGCGCAGGAGTTCGGCGTGAGCGGCAACCGCGGCCATCTCCGCCTCGACTCCGCGCTCGGCGAGCTCTCCGGAATGCCAGCCTGAGGCGAGCGCAAGGCCACGGCTTTCCAGGAGCGGCGCCAGCGCCTCGCGGCTGCGCGGCAGCTTACGCCCTAGCTCGACGCCTTGGTAGCCGGCATGGGCGGCATCGTCCAGGCAGGTCTCGACCGCTATATCAGCGCCGAGATCCTTAAGCACCTCATTGGTCCAGGAAAGCGGGCTTACAGCAAGGCGTACCCCGTCCGGCAGCGCCGCCAATTTCTCTTTCGTCATGATGTCCTCCCTGGATGAAAGTGAAGGCGCTAAGGTCGCCAGTCCGGCCCGATGCGGACAGGCATGCCACTCTGCATGGAGACAAGTGCCGCCTCGGCGATACGTTGCGCCTCCAGTCCGTCCCGGATGCCGGCAAGCGGCCGGCCTCCTGTTTCGATCAGGGAGACAAAGGCCGCCATCTCATTGCGATAGGCATCGGCGAAGCGCTCGATGAAGTAATTCATCGGGGTGGAGGCGCGAAAACCGTCGGCATCGGCGATGGTCACTCCACGCTGCGGCCGGTTCTCCACATAGAGCACCTCCTTCGAGCACAGCACTTCCAGCCGTTGATCATAGCCGAACGGCGCGCGGCGGCAGTTGACCATCTGCACGAACCGGCCGGAGACGGAGGTCAGCGTCACCATCGCCGTGTCGATGTCGCCGGCTGCGCCGATCTCGGCATCGATGAGACAGTTGCCGACGGCGTAGACGATGGCAATGTCCTCGCCGAGCAGATAGCGAGCCATGTCGAAATCATGGATGGCCTGGTCGCGGAACATGCCGCCGGAGCGCTCGACATAAGCGCGCGACGGCGGCGCGGGATCGCGGGTATGCATGACGATGTGCTCAAGGGCACCCGCCTCGCCGCTGACGATCCGCTCGCGCACGAAGCGGAAATCGGGATCATAGCGGCGCTGGAATGCCAGAAGGCAGACAACGCCGGAGGTCTCGACAGCGCTGGTGACGGCTTCCACCGTTACGAAATCGAGGCTGACCGGCTTCTCGCAGAAGATCGCTTTGCCGGCGCGGGCCGCCTGAAGGAGCAGCCCGGCATGCGTATCGGTCGAGCTGGCAATGATGATGCCGTCGACCGACGCGTCGGAAAACACGGTATCGGACGAGACGATGTCCGCCCCGATCCTTGCCGCAAGGCCGGCCCGCTGCTCGCTTGCGACCGGGTCGACAAGGTACTTTACTCGCACCGAAGGCAAGCTGGCCGCGTTCAACCCATGCACACGCCCGATACGACCCGCGCCGAAGACAGCGAGATCCGTCATTGATTGCCTCCCAATCTTGCCGGGCGCCGTTTCCCATCCCGTTGCCTGCAGATTAGCCGAGTGCTACTGAAGGAGAACGTCAATTTTGAAGAGATTTCTTCAAACGGGGAACGAGCGATGGGAAAACCGACGGCGCAGGATCTGGCTGCTGCGGCAGGGGTATCGCTGTCCACGGTCGACCGAGTTCTCAACAACCGCGGCGGAGTAAGCGAGGATAAGGAACGTCGCGTGCTCGAACATGCGCGCAAGCTTAAGATCGACCGGGCGCTAAATCAGCGAGCCGCACGCACCCTTCGCATCGCCGTGTTGCTTCAGTCACGCGCCAATCCGTTTCACGCTGCGGTGCAGGACAGTTTTGAAGCCGCAAATAGGGATTTCCGCCAGTATAATCTTCAGTTTCAAGTCCACCACATCGATCCAACGCGGCCGGCGGCGACGGTGGCCCTCATAAATGCACTCTCCTCGCGCTGTGATGCACTGGTCATCGTCAGCCCCCAGAACGAGGATATCGCAGCCGCCCTCAGGGCATTCGGCCGGAACGGAAAGCCTGTCATCACTCTGGCGACCGATATTCGTGATGCCGAAAGATACGCTTATGTTGGACCAGACAACAGGAAGGCAGGCCGTGTCGCAGGCGATTTGATGGGGCGCCTGCTTGGCGGCGAAGGGGGTGAGATCGTCGTCATCTCCGGCATGCTCAGCATGATTGGCCACGAGGAGCGCGAGATGGGTTTTCGCGCAGTTTTGCGCGAGCGCTATCCCCAGTGCAAGGTGGCAGAAGTCCTCGAAAGTATGGAGCGTGGGGAAAGGGCAGGTGACCTCGTCTTTAATGCCTTGAAGGGCAACCCTCGCATTCGAGGCATTTACAATGCGTCGGCGGGAGCGCGATCGGTGGTCAGCGCGATGAATGCTCTCGGGAGGAGGAATGACATCATCTTCATCACCCACGAATTGACTGACGAACGCCGCCAATTGATGCGCGAGGGCCTGATTGATGCCATCATCGATCAGGATCCAGTGCTTGAAGTGCGAGCGGCAGTTGAAGCACTGGCTGCCCATTTCGGTCGCAAGGACGACCCGCCTGTTTGCCTTACCACCTCGATCCACATTCACATGATCGAGAATTGTTGAGGCAACATATTTGCTGTCTCTTGTGGCGCCAAAACGCCAAGAAGTGCGTCGTTTTTTTGCCCTACCGGCGGGTGGTCGCCAGGAACTGCCGGCCCCGCGGGAAAGAAGACGGTGATCAATCAAGCCGCGTTCGAGCCCGATGCGCTCAGTCTTGCATTGGTCGAGGGTGTGAGGATCGCCCAGAAGGACCTGGAGGAGGCCGGCGGCGCCAATGACCTCGATCAGGTCCGGACCTTGATCCAAGGCGTCTCTCGTCAGGCGGTCGACAAGCGGGTCAATGACGGCAGCCTGCTGGCGGTCCCCCGGCCTCGCAATCGGCGCGCCTATCCGACGCTGCAGTTCAACCGTGATGGTTCGATTGTCTCAGGCCTAAAGGAGGTTCGCCAGGCATTGCCCACTGACAACGCTTGGGTGATCCTGAATTTCCTCACGCGGCCTGAGGCGCGGCTCGGCGGCCGCAAGCCGATCGACGTCTTGAAGATCGCCGATATTTCCCTCGTTGTGGAAGCGGCGCGCCGATATGGCGAGCAAGGTGCGTGACCCCACTTCCGCCGAACGATCTGCAGTCGCGCCACCCTGAGCTGATGACGCTTCCGGACGGAACCGATCTCCATCGGTTTTATACAGCCGCATATGATCCTATCTATTTCGATCGGTCCGACCTCGGCCGCTTCAATGCGCCAGACGGATCGTACGGTGTGCTCTACGTGGCGCAGGAAATCCCCGGAGCCTTCGCAGAGACATTCCTCCGCTCGCCAGTACGTTCTTTGATCAATCCTGCCTTCCTAGTTGCTGTTCCTGTGCCGCTGGTGAGGCTTTCCAGCGGGCTGAAATACCACGATGCCCACTGCTTCAACCTTGCGCGGACTGGCTCGATTTGAGCTGCTCTGCATCCTACTGGGACCATTTGGGCTGGAAGGACCAACGACCGGCAACGTCGCCAAAAGCGCGTCAACATCCATCATGAGACAAACCGAGCCTCCGCTGCAGTTCACAGCTGATCCAAGGTTAGCCTTGCAACATTCTACTGCACGTATCGCGCGCAGCCAGCTCTCCCCCTTGCCCACGGCTATGATGCGCCTAGATCACCACAAGAAGAGGTTGCATTCACTTTATGCTAGCCTCGTATGAGTGCCTTGCGGTTGATAGTTTTCGGAAATGCCAATGATTTGGAACCACCGCATCACCCGTATTCTGGTCGGCATATCGCTGCTGGCGCTTGTGATCGTTCTTATGCTGCCCAGCCTGACTGGCTTTACAAGCCTCGACGGTACAGTGAATGGGCGATTTGCGATCGTGAACGCCCCTATCGACGGCGAGCTCGTAGGAACGCCCCCAAAAGTCGGTGCGCGCGTGTTGGCAGGAGAGCCGCTCGCCTTGATACGCAATGCCCGCGTGAACCGCGCAATACTGACTTCGCTGCAGGCCGACCGCATGACTGCCGTCGAACATGTTGCGGCGCTAAAGCGGGAACGCGATGAGCTTGTACGGCTTCGTGATCAGTTGGGTGTACGCATGGAAGTCTTCACGCGTACAACCATTGCCGACTTGGAGCGACAAGTCGAGATTCTAAACAAGCGGGTCAAGGTTTCCAAGGCGCAGGACAATGTCGCGCAGGTTGACTTTGACCGGCGGCTGGCGCTCGAGGCGAAGGGTATCCTCTCCACCAAGATGGTCGAGTCCGCCCGAGCCGCCTGGGAAGCGACGGGGGGCGAACTCGAAATCAGTGGCTTGACCGTTGCGCAGCTCGAACAAAAGCTGGAAGCCGTTCGCCAGGGTGTTTTCGTTCTAGGTGACGGCCAGAACGACGTGCCCTACTCCCGCCAGCGCCAGGATGAGGTGATTGTTCGTATCAACGATCTCAACACGCGCATCGCGGAAAACGAAACACGGGCCGCACAGGTGCAAAAGCAGCTGATTGAGGAGGAAAACCGCGTCCGCAGTCTCACTTCGGCATCAGTTCCATCACCTTTCGATGGAGTCGTATGGAGTAGCAACGTCGTCAACGGCTCGAACGTCATCCTCAATAACGAGCTGGTGCGCATCCTCGATTGCAGCGATCTGTTCGTCGATATCCTTGTTCCGGAGGTCGATTACCAAGAGATTTATCCGGGCCTTACTGCAGAGGTGCGCTTGTTAGGCGCAGGCGACCTCTTCAAGGGCGTGGTCCTATCGGTAAGAGGCAGCTCCGCGGTCGCCGAGAAGGATACGCTGGCAGCCAATCAGCCCGAAACAACCAAACGCAACGATCGAATCCGCGTGGGCCTGGCTTCCTCCGCTCTCAATACGGATTTTGCGAACTTTTGCCAGGTGGGGCGTTCTGTTCAGGTGCGCCTGCCCAAACCTAACATCCGCATATGGAACTGGGTGGAAGGCCTGTGGTTCAGTATCTCATAGCACTGGCGCCGACGTTTTTGGTTTTGGCGTTCTTTTTGCTTGGGCCTTTCAACTGGTCGCGTAACCATAGCTGGACGCGCGCGATCACATGCGCTGTCGTTGGCGCCATTGCATTGCGCTATATACTCTGGCGGTTATTCGAGACGGTACTCCCTTATCCCAACGATGGTCCCAACTTCTACTGGGTCTGGTTTCTGTTCATCGTAGAAATTCTCGCGTTCTTTGAAGTCGTCCTCTTCCTGGTCTTGATGAGTCGATACGTGGACCGGAGCGCAGAAGCGGACAGGCTCGCGCGAGACTTCTTTAGAGGTGACGAGGATGAATTGCCCACGGTGGATGTGTTCATTCCTACCTACAACGAGCCGCTCGACGTCCTGGAAAGGACGATTATAGGGGCGCTTGCGCTCGACTATCCAAAAGACAAGCTGAAAGTCTACGTGCTCGACGATCAGCGTCGTGATTGGCTTAAGGCGTACTGCAAGGAGAGGGGAGCAATCCACGTCACACGGCCCGACAACAGCCATGCCAAAGCCGGCAACATGAACAACGGTTTAAAGGTCAGCTCCGGCGACTTCATCGCGATATTCGATGCTGACTTCGTGCCCTATCGTCACTTCCTGCGCCGCACGCTTCCCTTCTTTTCCGATGCAACCATCGGCATCGTTCAAACGCCGCAGCATTTCTTCAATACCGATCCGGTGCAGACAAATCTTGGTCTCGAAAATATCTGGCCGGACGAGCAGCGTTTGTTTTTTGATGAAATTGCACCGAGCCGAGATATCTGGGACGTCAGTTTCTGCTGTGGGTCATGTTCGATCTCGCGACGCAAGGCGATCGATGCGATTGGGGGCTTTCCGACGGAATCCATCACGGAGGATTTGTTGACCACTCTTTCCATGCTCAACAAGGGTTACAAGACCCGTTACCTGAATGAGCGCCTGTCGATGGGATTGGCCGCAGAGAATTTGACTGGCTATTTCGTACAGCGTGAGCGCTGGTGCCAGGGGGGAATTCAAACACTCTATCTTCACAACGGCCCACTACGCGGTCCTGGCCTCTCGCTCTTTCAACGCATCATGTTCCTTCCGCTATCGTGGTTGGTCCAGTATCTGGTGCGCTTTACGATACTGATCATCCCGATCATATATCTCTGGTTCGGCTTGTTGCCGCTCTACTTCACCAACGCTGCGGATTATATCTCCAATCAGGTGCCGTTGCTGACGGCCTATTTCCTTTTGATGCTCTGGATAACGCCGACGCGGTATTTGCCCGTCGTATCGAGTGCCGTCGGAGCTTTTTCGACGTTTCGGATGTTACCAACTGTCATTTCCAGTGTGGTGCGGCCCTTCGGCAAACCGTTCAGGGTAACCCCGAAGGGCAGCGGCAACGAAGCCATTGGATTTGATGGATACAGCTTTTCCTGGATAGCGGCGTTGATATTGGCGACGGCCGTCGGTCTTATCATCAATATTGTGCCTGAGACCTCCCATGTCGAGGCGCAGTTCTCTCCGATTGCGGCTTGCTGGTCGGGCATCAACATTCTTGTTCTCGCTATCGCGTCCTTGATCTGCTTTGAGAAACCGCGACGGCTCTTCAATGCGTTCAAACTCGATGAAGCGGTTCACGTGGATGGCGTTCCCGGACGCATGGTCAGTCTGGCACTTGACAAGGCAGTCGTTGCCGTGCCGACGGAGGCGCGCTTTGAATCTGCCGATGTCACGCTTTCGCTCGAAGGTTTTTCACCCTTCAAAACGGAACTAAGGATGGTCACTCAAAGACGAAGGAGCGTTGCTCGCCATGGCGACAAGGAGGCCTTCTACCTGCACCTCCATTTCGATCTTAGCGGGGCGGCCCGCGATAAAATGATCGTCAAGCTCTATACCGGCCGTTACTCCCAGGACGTTCGTGACATTGACAAAGTCGCTGTCTCTATCAACCTGCTGCTTAGGACGTTCGGTCGAACCCGGACGCTTTGAGCGATGTATTTTCCCGGCCTGCAGATAGGCATAATAATAGTGGGACCGGACAGCGGAAATGGCTGTTTCGCTGCCGGCAGGCGAGGAATGACCGTGCCGGCATGATCCCGGCTGACCCTTGGCGCATCGATCTCTGAAAAGAGACTGCAGTTTGACCCGGCTCCGACGCTGAACATGCGGCATGTCGAACTGGCCTGCTTGCAGGAACGGCATTCCGTTCGCGCTGGGCGTTGCCTGGAACAGGAGGATCCGACTGCCTCGCGCGATGACATCGTCGATATTACGGTCGCTGCGAGGCCGGTGAAGTTCTCGCAAGAGCCAAGCCTTGCGGTATCACCGACGTGACATTACGCCCGCACGTCCGTCCGGCATTGGAACGAGAGATCGAGCGAATTTCCTCAAGGATAGGGCTTGAAGGGTTAGCCATTTACAGTCTCCATAGGGTGCGTTGCCAGGGACATCCATAAGGGGGCTTCATGGTCTGAATATATGTATAGACATGTTACCGCAAAAATGCTGCCGTCTCGTCGGGAACCCAGAACAAGGAGCCGTCATGACCCATTCGAAATTTGATCTTTCTGGTCGCCGCGCCCTCGTCACCGGAGCAAGCCGCGGCATAGGTCAGGCAATCGCGATTGCATTGGCGGAGGCCGGTGCGGACGTGGCGATCACAGCGCGGGCGGTCGAGGGGCTGGCCGAAACCCGGGAACGGATCGAGAAGTCCGGCAGCCGGTCGGTGACGCTTGCCCAGGACGTGCGCGACATCGAGGCCTGCAGAAGCGTCACGGGAGCTGCGGCCGAGGCGCTGGGCGGCCTCGATATTCTTGTCAACAATGCCGGGCTCGAGAATGTTCGGCCGTCCTTCGACGTGGACGAGGCGCTTTGGGAATCGATCCTGGAGACCAATTTGAAGGGGGCGTTCTTCTGCGCTCAGGCGGCCGGCCGGATCATGGCGGAGGCACGCGGTGGAGCTATCGTCAATCTCTGCTCGTTGACCTCCTATGTCGGTATTCCGACGGCAGCGCCCTATGGCGCCTCGAAGTCAGGCCTTCTCGGCGTGACGCGGGCGCTGGCCACCGAATGGGCGGCGCACAACATCCGCGTCAACGCCATTGCGCCCGGCTATTTCCGCACGGCCATGACCGAGGTCTTCTACGAGAACGAGGACTGGCAGTCGCGCATGCTGGCCAAGATCCCGCAGCGCCGTTTTGGCAAGGAGAGCGACATCGGTGGCGTCGCGGTCTTCCTTTGCAGCGATGCTGCAGCTTACGTCACCGGTCACTGCATTCCAGTCGACGGCGGCTATCTCGCCTCGATCTGAGATGGAGCGTCGCACGGATGGTTCGTCCGATAGTGCAAGCCGTACCGGACACTCGTCGGGCGTGCTTGCCTTTCTTTTCGCCGACGACAACACTGTCGGTGGAGTTGGGCCTGCTTTTCGTACTGCACAAATATTGGTCAGGCGACTTTATGGCGCAAAAAATACGCAAGCTTGATTGACGGTACTTGTACAAATATGTATAGACAACTTAACGCCAAACTCGGTCGGTTGCCTGTCGACCGGAACGGTAGAATGAAGCTTCGCGTCGGCCTCGTTCGTCGAACGGAGCAAGACAGGGGAATGTCATGGGCGTTGTTGCTGCTGAACTCTGTCCGGCTGGATCAACCGGTCAGATCGCCGTTTCCGTTAAGGATGTCGGCATGGTCTTCGGTGATGTCCATGCCGTCAGGAATGCCGTCTTCGACCTGCCGAAGGGACGGTTCTTGACCATTCTCGGCCCGTCCGGTTCCGGCAAGACGACTCTTCTGCGCATGATCGCCGGTTTCGACCAACCAACCAGCGGGGAAATCTTCATCAACGGTCAACCGGTCAGTGCTGTGCCGCCCCACAGGCGCGCGATCGGCATGGTGTTCCAAAAGCTCGCACTCTTCCCGCACATGACGGCGGCGGAGAACGTCGCCTTTCCGCTCAAGATGCGCCGCCACGATGCGCGCACGATCCCGGAAAAGGTCGAGCGCTATCTCGATCTCGTCCGACTGGGCGGCTATGGCAACAGGCGCATCAACGAGTTGTCCGGCGGACAGCAGCAGCGTGTCGCCATCGCCCGCGCCCTGGTGTTCGAGCCAGACCTGCTCCTGCTTGATGAACCGCTTGCCGCGCTCGACCGCAAGCTGCGCGAGGAGATGCAGCTAGAGTTCCGCCGCATCCAGAAGGAACTCGGGGTAACGACGATCAATGTCACCCATGACCAGCGCGAGGCCCTGGTGGTGTCCGACGAGGTCATCGTCATGAGCGGCGGCGAAATCCAGCAGAAAGCCCGTCCAGTCGACGCTTATCGCGCGCCGTGCAATGCCTTCGTCGCCAACTTCATCGGTGTCACCAATTTCATTGACGGCAAGGTCGTCGACCTGACTTCTTCACGCGTCGTGTTCGAAGCGAACGGCCTGCGCCTTACCGGCGTGGTTGCCGATGCCGCGCTTGCGGCAGGTTTGCCCTGCGCCGCTGCCGTTCGTGCCGAGCAGATCCGCATCGCACAAAAGGGCGGGAGCCTCGACGGTCTCGAAACGGTGGTGGACGGCCAGGTGGTCGACTGCATCTTTGAAGGCGAGCGCGTCGTCTACGAAATTCGGGTTCCGGGGCTGGCCGGCGTGCTGATGCGCGTCTTCAACCACGATCCCGAATCCCACTTGCAGTTCGGTCCTGGCGAAGAAGTTCGTCTCGGCTGGAATGCCAGAGATATGCATGTCTTTCAAAAATGACCCCGAGAAGGTCCAGCCAGAGGAGAATGTGTAATGTCGCATGAAAAGTTCCTGTCCGCGCAGATCTGCCGCCGGACGCTGCTTGCGTCCATGGCCGCAGCCGGCGCCTCGGCCGGCCTTTCGACGCTCGGCGTCAGCCGCGCCTTTGCCCAGGAGCCGGAAAAGCCGGCCGAGATCATCGTTCGCGCCTGGGGTGGTAGCTGGGTCGATGCGCTCAAGGCCGGCGTGTCCGACAGCTTCACCAAGATGACCGGCATCGCTGTTCGCCACGACCTGACCGAGGACAACGAGATCCAGCCGAAGGTCTGGGCCGCTGTTGCCCAGAAGCGTGTCCCGCCGATCCACATCAACTGGGACACGACGACGAACGCGACCAAGTCGGCGCTGCGCGGGGTGACCGAGGACCTGTCGGACTTGCCGAACCTCAAGAACGCTACCGATCTTGCCAAGCCGGTCGGTCTCGGGGGCTATCCGATTGTCAACACATACGGCTATGTCTACGTGCTCGCCTATCGCCCGTCTGCCTTCCCGAACGGTGCGCCGAGGTCCTGGAAGGACCTGCTCGATCCCAAGCTCAAGGGTCGCATCGCGCTCTACAATGATGGCATCGGCTTCCATTTCCCGGCCCAGGTCGCTGGCGGCGGCAAGCTCGAGGACATTCCGGGCAACATGCAGCCGGCCTGGGACTTCATTTCCAAGATCAAGGAACAGCAGCCGCTGCTCGGCGAGGACCCGGATTTCACCACCTGGTTCCAGAAGGGCGAGATCGACGCCGCCTGCACCATCTCGACCAACGCGCGCGAAGCCAAGAAAAATGGCATTGAGATCGCGTGGGTCGTGCCGGAGGAAGGCGCCAAGTTCGATACTGACGGCCTGTGGATCCCAAAAGGCCTGCCGGAGAACGAGCTTTACTGGGCCAAGCAGTACATCAACCACGCCCTCACCAAGGAAGCCCAGCAGATCTGGCTCGACGGTCTCGGTCTGCCAGGCGTCGTCCCTGGCGTCAATCCGCCGGCCGATCTCGTGGGCGATCCGTCCTATCCGACTAAGGAAGAGGACTTCAAACATCTGATCCGCATCTCGTCCAAGGTGCAGGTCGAAAACGAGAGCCAGTGGTTCGCCAAGTTCAAGGAAATCATGCAGGGCTGAAGCCTTGTCCTGCCCGCCGCGTCCCCTCTGGCGGCGGGCACTCCTTCTTTAGTCAAACAGGATCGGTATCATGCGCGCTCCCCGTGCCGCATATCCTCTGACATGGCGCGTCATGGATGTGCTTGAAGGCTTTGCGGCTATCGTCTGGCCATCGAGTTTCCGGCCAGGCCTGCCTTATCTCTTGTTGCTGCCGGCGGTTGTGCTCGTGGGGCTGCTCGTGCTCGGTCTCGTCCAGATCGGCGACACGAGCCTGAGAACGCTCGATACCAATACCTTCCTAATGTCGGAGAACTACACGCTCGCCAACTACCAGCGCGTTCTGACTGAGAAATTCTTCGCGACGGTGGCCGGCCGCAGCCTCATGGGCGCAGTGATTGTCACGGCAATCACGCTGCTGTTCGCCTTCCCATACGCCTACCTGATGGTGCGCACGCCGTCGTCGGCGCTTCGCAGGTTCCTGCTCGTGGCGCTCTTCTTGCCCTTCTTCATCGGCCAGGTGGTGCGCGCCTATGGCTGGCTCATCATTCTCGGCAACCAGGGAATGGTCAACGAGGCGCTCGGTCTCGTCGGTGTGCCGCCTATGCGACTCCTCTACAACTACCCTGCAGTTCTTTTCGGCCTTGTGCAATACATGCTGCCCTTCGCCGTCCTGATGCTGGCGCCTGCTCTGACCGCGATCCCGAGCGAGCTCGAGGCGGCGGCGGCCTCCCTCGGCGCCGACTGGGTCCGCACCTTCCGCCATATCGTCCTGCCGCTCTCCCGGCCAGGCCTCGTCGGCGCGGGGCTCGTGGTCGTCACGCTCTCGCTCACCGATTTTGCCATTCCCGCCATCCTCGGCGGCGGCACTCAGGACTTCATCGCCAACGCGATCTACGACCAGTTCTTCCGCACCTCCGACCAGGGTCTAGGGGCGACGCTGTCGCTTATGCTTGTCGCTGTGGGCTCCATCCTCGTCGGCGTCGTGTTCGCGCTCTTCGGCGCTGGCACCCTCGCCATCGGGGGAGACCGCAAATGACCGGCAGCCGAAGCAAGTTCATCGTCATCTGGGCATTCGTCGCAACTGCGCTGGTCATGCTTTCAGCACCCACTATCGTGGTGCTCGGAGCCTCCTTCACGGCCGGAAACATCATCACCTTCCCACCGGATGGATTGTCGCTGAAATGGTATGGCGCAATCGCGCAAGCGAGCGATCTCCGGCAGGCCTTCCTGCGTTCGCTGATCGTCGCTGCGATATGCACGGCGACCGCCATCCCCGTCGGCACGCTCGCCGGCATCGCACTCGCCAAGTACCAGGTACGGTTTGCTCGCTCCATCCAGATCTACCTACTGCTGCCCTTCACCATTCCGCTGATCGGCTCCGGCATCGGCATGATGCTTGTCTTCGGACAGATGAACGTCCTGGGCAGGCTGTGGCCGGTGGGTATTGCGTGCTGCGTCATCAACCTGCCCTTCATGATCTGGGCCGTAACGGCGAGTGCCAGCAACCTGTCGCCGGATCTCGAGCTGGCAGCGGCCAATTGCGGGGCCCCGCCGCTGCAGCGCTTCCTCTACATTACCCTTCCAGCAGTGCTGCCGGGCGTGATCACCGGATCGCTGCTGATGTTCATCCTCGCGCTCAACGAGTTCCTAGTCAGCCTGCTGCTCGTCGATGCCCGAAGCGTGACACTGCCGGTGCAGATCTACAATTCCATCCGCTCGATCATTACGCCTGATTTGGCTGCCATCTCGGTGGTATTCATCGCCTGCGCCGGGCTTGCGATCGCATTGCTCGACCGCCTGGTCGGTCTCGACATCTTCCTCAAATCGAAATGACCTCTTCGGCCCCCGCGGCCGGTCAGACATCAAGGACAAAACGATGACCAACGTGTCTTTCTACGATTATTCCAAGCTAAACGTCGAGGAAAAGGCGGCGCTGCTGCGCCGCTCGGAAACCGACATCTCGAGTTTCGTCGAAAAGGTCGCGCCGATCCTCGAAGCCGTGCGCACAGAGGGTGACAAGGCGCTTGCCCGGTTCGGCCGCGAATTCGACAAGGCAGATATCACCGAGGCCAATCTCAAGGTCACCGAGGCGGAGTTCGATGCGGCCTTCAAGCTGGTCGATGCGAGCGTCATCGAATCCATAAAGTTCGGCATCGACAATATCCGCAAGTTCCATGAGGAGCAGAAGCCGGAAGCCATGTGGCTGAAGGAAATCCGTCCCGGCGCCTTTGCCGGTGACCGCTTTACGCCAATCCAGTCGGTCGCGCTCTACGTGCCGCGTGGCAAGGGTTCCTTCCCGTCGGTGACGATGATGACCTCGGTTCCGGCCGCGGTAGCGGGCGTCCCGAACCTCGCCATCGTCACACCACCGGCGCCGGACGGCTCCGTCGATGGCGCAACTCTCGTTGCAGCACGACTTGCAGGCGTCGAGACCGTCTACAAGGTCGGCGGTGCCCAGGCCGTAGCGGCGGTTGCCTACGGAACCGAAACCGTCAAGCCGGCACTGAAGATCGTCGGCCCCGGCAGCCCGTGGGTTGTCGCTGCCAAGCGCTCGCTCTTCGGCGTCATCGATACCGGCCTTCCGGCCGGCCCGTCCGAGGTGATCATTCTTGCCGACGATACGGTCCATGGTGGACTTGCAGCACTCGACCTTTTGATTGAGGCGGAACACGGCGCGGATTCGTCGGCCTATCTCGTCACCCACAGCCGCCGGGTCGCCGAAGAGGCGCTCGCCGCGCTTCCCGAGCACTGGACGAAGATGACCGAGCAGCGCGTCGCTTTCTCCAAGGCCGTGCTGACCGGCAAGTCGGGCGGCGTGGTGCTCACCTCCTCGATCGAGGAGAGCTACGAGTTCGTCAACGCCTATGCGCCGGAGCATCTGGAGCTTCTGTCGGAAGAGCCGTTTATCCATCTCGGCCATATCACCGAGGCTTCCGAAATCCTGATGGGCACCCACACGCCGGTCAGCATCGCCAATTTCTCGCTCGGCCCAAATGCCGTGCTGCCAACCAGCCGCTGGGCGCGCACCTTCGGCCCGCTGTCGGTTGCGGATTTCGTCAAGCGTAGCTCCGTCGGCTTTGTAACGGCATCTGCCTATCCGGAATTTGCCCGGCACTCGCACAATCTGGCAGTCTACGAGGGCTTCTCTTCGCACGCTCTGGCCGTCTCGCCGGTGCGCGATGCCTACCTGAAGAAGGACGCCTGAACATGAAGGCCGTGCGGCTCCACGATACCAAGGTCCTGCGGGTGGAGGAAGTGGCCGAGCCATCGGCCCCGCCACCGGGCTTCGTCAATCTCCTGATCAGGGCCGCCGGTATCTGCGGTTCCGACCTTCACAACTACCGCACCGGTCAGTGGATCTCGCGTCGTCCCTCCACGGCCGGGCATGAATTCTGCGGCCGCGTGACGGCTGTCGGAGAAGGCGTCAGCCATGTTGCGGTTGGGGATGTCGTCTCTGCGGATTCGCGCGTATCGTGCGGCACCTGCCCAGCCTGTATGAGCGGCCGCAGCAACGTCTGCGAGACGCTGGGCTTCGTCGGCGAGGTCTGCGACGGCGGCTTTGCCGAGGCGGTGCAACTACCGGCCCGGCTGGTCGTCCGTCACGATCCGCAGCTTTCGCCGCATATCGCCGCCATGGCCGAGCCGCTCGCAGTAGCGCTGCACGCCGTGCGCCGTCTCGCCGTCCCGGCCGGGGAACCGGTTCTCGTGATCGGTTGCGGCACGATCGGCGGGCTGAGCGCCCTTCTTCTCCGCCGGCTGCATGACGGCCCGCTGCTGCTGGCCGATCTCAATGCTGAAAGGTCGGCTCTCGTTTCCGAGGTGACCGGCGGCACGGTCGTTTCTCTTGACAAGGCAAAGATCGAAGCAGCACTTTCCGGCGGACGGCTGCGTCATGCCCTCGATGCCACCGGCAGTATCCAGGCGATTGAACTGGCGCTTGACATCATGTCGAGCGGTGGAGCGCTTGCCCTCGTCGGTATCGGCCACGGCAAGCTCGACTTCGACCCGAACATCCTGGTCGAGCGGGAGATATCGCTCATCGGCAGCCATGCCTTCGCCGGCGAACTGCCCGAGGCCGTCGGGCTGCTTGTCGAGCTCGCGCCCGCGCTTCAACGCTTCATCATGGTGCTGCCGGCTCTCGACGACGTGCCCGAGGCTTACGAACAGCTGTTGCGGGGCGAGAGCAAGGCCCTGAAGACGATCGTCGAGGTGGCGGGCTAGTCCGGCCCGTCCATGATTCCGGATGCCAGCCTTTCAAGGCGGCGGGAGAGGCAGTGAACCATGAATGCACTTTCAGATTCCGCATCGCCGCTTTACGAGAAGGTGAAGGTATTTGTCCTCGGCAATATTGGCAGCGGCAAGTGGGCCCGCAACAGCCGCCTTCCGTCGGAGAACGAACTCGTCTCGGCGCTGGGTGTCTCCCGCATGACCGTCCACCGGGCGCTGCGCGAACTCACCTCCGAGGGGCATCTGCGCCGCATCCAGGGCGTCGGCACCTTCATCGCCCCGCCCAGGCCGCAATCGACGCTGATCGAGATCAGCAACATCATCACCGAGATCAAGGCGCGCGGCAGCCGGCACCGGGCCGAGGTGGTCGTGCTCGAGCGTATCGAACAACCGGAAGCCGAGCTTCTGCTCGCCCTCGAGTTCGAAACCGTGAAACCCGTCGACCATTCGGTCGTGATCCATTTCGAGAACGACCTGCCGGTCCAACTCGAGGAACGCTATGTCAATCCCGACCTCGTTTCCGGCTATATCGACCAGGATTTCAGCGCCCTCGCCACCTATGATTACCTGCAGAACGCCACCCCGCTGACCGAGGTGGAGCATCTCATCAGTGCCCTTCCGGCCGGCGACAACCCGGGGCGCCTACTGCACATTCGTCCCACCGACTGCTGCCTGGTTCTGCATCGCAAGACCTGGACCGGGCCGGTCGTCGCGACCGTCAACACGTTCACCTATGTCGGCAGCCGCTATTCGCTCGGCAGCCGCTATCTGCACGGCGGCAAGTGACCGCCGATCCTCATATTTGGGACGACCCATCCGGAAAGAATGTCATGAGCCAGACCATGAGCCGCACTGCGGAAATCAGGAAGATAGCCAAAGTAGGGGACGACAAGGCGGAACGATTACTGGCCGAACTGCTGCGCGACCTTTTCGAGATCGAGCCGAAGAATGTCGTGATCAATCACGATCAATACAGCCTCAATTCGCTCAACGGCTTCTTCGAGACCGCCGATGGTGCATTCTTCTTCAAGTTCCACCAGGAAGAGGGCGAGGAGGCCATGAGCGGCGAATATTACCGCGCCGACATCCTGGCACGGGCTGGCCTGCCGGTGGACCAGCCTGTGCTGATGTCGGCGCTTGCGGGTGAACAGATCCTCGTCTATCGCCGGCGGACCGATCCGCGCTTCTCCGATGTGCTGCGGACGTTGGACCTGACGGACGATGCCGCGGCGCGCAAAAGGGCTGTGGACGCCGAACGCAGGCTGAACGAAGCCGTGTTGAAGGTCTATCTCGACACGCTCCATCCCGTGAGCGCCGATCAGGTTGCGGCCGAGCCGATCCACCGGCTGTTCTCCGAGCGGCTGATTGATCCAACCGCCGGCACCTATCCGGGCGGGCGCATGGCGAGCTTCTATGTCGGCAAGGACTTCGTCTTTCCCGACTTGACGCTCGATTGGGAGACGTTTTCACGCTGTCGCATTTCGGTCAACGGCATCGAATACCGGGACAGCATCGGTGCCCTCTTCCATCAAGCGCACGAGCGGCTCGATCCGACGCGGCTGGCGGATGCGGGCGGTGTTACTGCACATGGCGACGCCCATAACGCGAATGTCTGGTACGAGGAGGACGGCGGCGAGGCACGTTTGTCCTTCTTCGACCCCGCATTCGCCGGCGAGAACATTCCAACGCTGCTCGCCGAGGTGAAGACGACCTTCCACAACATCCTCGCCCATCCGCTATGGCTCTATGATCCTGCCATGGCGGCCGAGTACTACGAGGCCAGCGTGGTGCTTGACGGCGATCTGCTGCGGGTCACGACCGATTTCGGGCCGAGCCCGGTCCGACGCTCCCTTCTGGACGTAAAGGCCGAAGCTCTTTGGCGTCCCCTGCTTGGCGAACTGAAGGCGCGGGGCATGCTTCCGGCCGACTGGCGCCGGGTCATCCGGCTGGGCCTTTTCCTCTGCCCGACGTTGGTGATGAACCTGCGGGCCGGCGCCACGACCCATAACCCCGTTTCCTCGCTCATCGGCTTTTCCGTCGCGGTGATGGCTGGCAGCGAGCCAGTGGCAGGCGAGGATGCAGTTTCCCGCCTCCTGGACATGATCGATCCCGACAGAGGCTGACATGATCCTACTATCCTGGCCGTTTTGAGGATGTAACGGAGATCAAATTGTCGCTCCCGCAAATACCGCGGACCGGTCGGCCTGCGCTGCCTCAAGTGCTCGAGAATGCATAAATGCCGATCAAGGCGCTGCCCGAAAGGCCGAAACGTTGAGGATAAATGAAATTGAGCGCGACAACCTATAGGGTCGTTCGGTCGCATCCAGTCGGTCAACCGCTTTTGACTGACCGGCGCCCGGTCTTCTCCAGGTCGTCATCGTACTCCGTCCTTACCCGTTCGAGTCGGGCGTCTTCCTGGTCCAGACCCCATCGGCGATCGACAAAGAATTCGAGAGCTTTTCGTGTCTCGACGCAGAGGAATTCCCCTTCGAAGCCGTATTCGGTCCGCACGACGGCCGCCTGCTCCGGTGTGAGGCCGGTTTTTGGCCTGAGCCATATCCTTGCCCGCGTATTCCAATCCATGTCGTCGGGGAATTGCTCTGACAGTGCACGCGTCTCAAAACTGCTGCCGGTGCTGACGCGAATGGGCAGATAGGTTCGATACGCCTCATGCTTGAAGCTGAAGGCTCTCACGTGAACTTTTTCGCCGTCTGACACGAAATGTGTGGGGACAATCCATTGTCCGGCATCCGCACCTGACGTCATCGACGTATACTGGACGTGAATCGCCCACCTGTTCCTCATCGCCTGATAAAGACGCGACACCACAGAAGCATCAGCGCGACGTTCCGGCTGGGGTAGGGCGACAGAGAGGGGCAGGTTGTTTTCAGCCAGCACGGACGCAAAAGCCTCGTTCAACGTGGAAGGGACAAGAGGCTTGTGGTCGAGGGCTGCCAGATAGGTCTTCCGCACAGGATCGTAGGTGGGAGGCGTATGCCTGGCGCGCTCAAGATAGAGGCGGAAGTCGAGGGCTGCCTGAGCGGTAGAGATGTCAAAGCGGTCGATCAGATCGCGCCGGTTGGCCATGCCACGCCACGTCAGACACTGATCGAGAAAGATCAGTCGCTCGCGCTGAGCATGTTTCAGGTCGTCGAATTCCATAGCGGGAAAAGTAGCTTGACTCGCGAGCGGCTGTCCATCTAAAAATTATACATGTAAAAAATAGACGGATCTACTCATGCGACTGCTTCACACTGCGGACTTGCATCTCGGGCGTCAGTTCCATGGCATTTCGCTTGAGGATGACCATGCGGCGATCCTCGACCAGATCCTGCAAGCGATAAACACGCACCGACCCGATGTCTTCATAATCGCCGGCGACATTTTCGATCGCGCATCTCCTCCCGCAACCTCGGTGCGGCAATTCAATGCCTTTCTCGGTCGAGTGGCCCGAGAGACGGAAGCGGCCGTGGTCATGATTGCCGGCAATCATGATTCTGGCGACAGGATCGGCGCCATGTCAGTCCTGACGGACGTACGGCGAGCATTGATCCGTGGACCGCTTTTGGCGGACGAAACACCTCTGATCCTGCGTGACGCAGCTGGTCCGGTTGCCATTTCCGCCCTGCCATACGGCTACGAATTCGCCGCACGCGACTGCTTCGGCGATGAGTCGATCGCAATGCCCGAACATGTCATTCGCGCCCAGGTCACCGCGGCGCGGCGGCATCTTCCGGAAGGAGCGCGCTGGGTCGTGGTTGCCCACGCCTTTGTAGAGGGCGGCAGTTCCAGTGAAGGAGAGCGGCCCCTGGCACGGGTCGGTGGCATCGAGACGGTTCGCCACGACATGTTCGATGGCGCTCACTACGTGGCGCTTGGTCACCTGCATCTGCCGCATTCGGTCGGCATGCCGCACATCCGCTATGCCGGTGCTCCGCTGGCATTCGGTTTCGACGAGGCTGGAAGCGTAAAGTCGATGAGCCTCGTCGATCTCGATGAACAGGGCAGGGTAGCGATCATTGCACTCCCATTCGCGCCTACCCGGGGCGTTAGGGTCTTGCGCGGCAAGTTCGCTGACCTGCTGCACGGGGAACCATCGACCGATTTCATCAAGGCAGTGCTGACGAATGATGCGCCGCTGATCGATCCGATGAAGCGTCTTCGCGAGCTATACCCGAATGCCTGTCAGCTGACTTATGCACGAGATGAGCGGGCGCTCGACATCATGTCCGAAATCAAGGTGCAAGCCACTCTGCATGATCCGGCAAAGGTCATTCGGGAGTTCCTGACGCAGGTTCGCAGCGAAGACCCGGTCGATGCGGAGTTGGCGTTGATCGGTTCTGCCCTTTCTGATCTTCGAAGCGTGGAGGCGCAGGTATGAGGCCGGTCAGACTGACGATGCAGGCATTCGGTCCTTATGCCGGCAGGGTCGTGGTGGACTTCCGTGACGCAATTGCCTCGGGCCTTTTCGGCATCTATGGGCCGACAGGGTCCGGCAAGTCGTCGATCTTCAGTGCCATGACCTTCGCGCTGTTCGGCGAGGCGGCCAAAGCTGAACAAGAGACAGCGTCGCTTCGCTCCGATCATGCTGATCCCGGCGTTCCGACCGAAGTCGAGTTCGTATTCGATATCGCTGACAAGCGATATGTTCTGCGGCGGCGGCCGGAGCAGACCCGGCCCAAACAGCGTGGTGACGGTGAGACCCGGGATACCCATGAAGCCTGGATTTTTGACGCGACCGGTCTTGCACTCGAGGACATAACCGACGCGAACCCCGGCCAGGTCATTGCGGAAAAGAAGACCGGTCCAGTCAAAGAGGCTGTGTTCCAGCTCCTCGGCTACGGTGCTGAACAATTCCGTCAGATCGTGCTGTTGCCACAGGGTAAGTTCGAGACGTTCATGGCGGCAAAGACCGATAAGCGGCTCGAGATCCTGCGTGAGCTCTTTGATGTTTCCATGTATCGGCGCATGGCGGCAAAGTTCAAGGAGGATGCGGCGGCAGCTGAGCGGCGGGTTCGGCAAGAACGTGAAGTGTGCGCAGGGCGACTTTCGGCCGAGGGTTTTGAGAGTCCCGACGCGCTTGCAACCGGCATTGGCGAGGCGCAGGTCGTCCATGACACGGAAACGCTGAAGGAGATGGCGGCCGACCAGGTGTTCGATGCTTCACGGACGGCACTTGCTGCCGCCCGTCAGCTCGAGGACCAGTTTCGAGCCGCCGAGAAAGCCAGGTCGGATGTCGAAGCCCTCGTTGGAAAAGCTGAGCATATCCGTGAACTGCAGGGGCGCGCCGACAATGCCAAGCGTGCCCAA
This sequence comes from Rhizobium gallicum bv. gallicum R602sp, assembly GCF_000816845.1. Lineage (NCBI taxonomy): Bacteria > Pseudomonadati > Pseudomonadota > Alphaproteobacteria > Hyphomicrobiales > Rhizobiaceae > Rhizobium > Rhizobium gallicum. Next base: position 531,081 of record NZ_CP006880.1, read on the forward strand.
GCGCTCCTGGACGTCGAGCGCCACGCGAAAGGTGCCGAGACCGAATGCCTCGAAGCTGAGGAAACAATGAGAGCGGCCGCGGAGGCAAACAGCGCAGCGGCGGAAAAGGCTGGCGCCGCCTCCAGAACGCACGAAGAGGAACGGGAAAGATCGGGAGAAATTGAGGCCCTGCGGCAAGCGGTCGGTACGCTTGGACGCCATCAACTGACCCTTTCCGATGCAAGCCTTTACGCCCAGAAGGCGGATGCAGCCTTAAAGGCCGTTCAGCAGGCGAAGAAGGCTTTCGATTGCGTCGAGGCGCGTATCGAGGAAATGCATGGCCGGAAACTCGAAAAGGAGCGGGCACTCGGATCCACTCGAAAGAATGATGCCGCGCGCCAGCGGCTAGTCCATCAGCGATTGCTCGTTGAAAATGAGCTTAAAACAGCCGAGCTCCATCAGGCTGCTCTCGACGTCGCCGACAAGGCGCGCGTCGAAATGCAGGCGTTGAAAGCGGACAACGAAGAGGCGGTCCAGTGGGCACAGGCCGCGCGGTCGCGCTTTGACGCTGCAGAGGCCGCCCTTGCTGAGGCCCAAGCTATTCATTTGGCTGCCAAGCTTGCAGCGGGCGAGGCCTGCCCTGTCTGCGGATCGACCGAGCACCCTCTGCCCGCTGTCGGCAGGGCTGAGCATGCCGGTCTCGATCAGTCGTTTAGAGATGCGAAGGCTCAATGGGAGGAAGCGCAAAGGTCCGAGCAGGACGCTTCTCGCCTTTTCGCTTCGGCGCAAGCGAAATGGCAGGAACGCCAGGAAAGACTTGGCGCACTCCCTAAGCCTGAACGGCCGGCCGCCGATTACCGCACCACGATTGCTGGGTTGGGCCGGCAGATCGAAGAGCTCGGCCCGGCGATCGATCTCGCCCAGGCTGAGGCCGCACTGACCACATTGGCGACCGAGATTGGCTCAACGGAACAGGAGCGCGACAGCCTCCGTACGGCGTTCGAGACATCGAAAACCAATGAAGCGCTCGCGCGCGACAGGTTCGAGCAGGCGATCGCAACAGTTCCCCAGGAACTGCGGACGCCGGGCGCTCTGATTGCCATGCGCGCCGAACATGAACGCCAGCTCGCAGCTCGAATGGATGCGGCAAGAGTTGCGGAGGATGCTGCACGCCGATCCCGTGAAGCCGCGATCATTGCCAATACGGCAGCAGACGCGGCCAGGCAGGCGTATGAGAATGCAATAGTTCGCCGAGATAAGGCCCAAGCGGAGTTCCAGGCCCGTCTGGCGAAGAGCGGCTTGACGAAACCTCAATTCAGCGGCTTCAAGCAGCTGGTCGACGCGATCGAGGCTGATGCTCAGGAGATCGCAGACTACGGCAATGCATTGGCGATAGCGCATAGCAACGAAGAGACTTCGACGCGCGCGGTGGAGGGCCGCGAACGTCCAGATACCCGTATCTTGCAAGAGGCTTATGACACAGCAGACGAGATGCTCGATCTTGCCAAGACGGCGCGCGCCCAGGCGCAGGCGCGGTTACGGCAACTCGAGAAACTTCAGCTTGATATCGCCGGTCAACTGAAGCGCCTCGACGAGATCGAAACTGAGACGGCCTCGCTGCGAACGCTTGCGGCCCTGTTCAATGCTGAAAATCCCCTGCGGTTGGACCTTGAGACCTATGCGATCGGTGCGATGTTCGACCAAGTGCTGGTCGCAGCAAACCAACGGCTTGGTCCTATGAGCGGTGGTCGCTTCAGCCTCGAACGTGAAATCGAAGGTGGAGCAGGCCGCTCGCGCCGCGGCCTTGGTATCCGGGTGTTTGATGTACACACCGGTAAGGCACGTCCCACGTCGACACTGTCAGGTGGGGAGACGTTCATGGCCGCCTTGGCCCTGGCGCTTGGTCTTTCCGATATCGTCGAGAGCGTGAGCGGCCAGGTGCGGCTCGATACCATTTTCATCGACGAAGGTTTTGGGAGTCTCGATACCCAAAATGAGTCCGGCACGCTCGATCAGGTCCTGCAGGTACTTACCAATCTCGTAGGTCAGAGGCGCGTGGTGGGTCTGATTTCTCACGTTCCATTGGTGCAGGAGACGATTCCGAACGGATTCTATGTGCGAAAAGAACCGCGGGGAAGTTTCGTCGAGGCACGAGGAATGAATTGATACATGGCCGTGGCAAATGGTTGATCGCTTTGTTCGGGGAGGAGAGACGGCGTCTGCGGTTTCCTGACCCACTCGGGGCCTCAGCCAAGCTTTGTCGTGGGCCGATGTGCTAGGTTTTAAACAGGTTATTCTAGTCATTTCCGTGGATGTGCGCCTGTTAGCTCCTTCAAATGCATTGCGGTTCGCATCAGGGCATTCATTCGCAAAACCTTCTTGCGGCTTCCGCCCCTCCGGCGGTTCTTTCTGGGATGAACTCCGCCTCGCAAAGATCATTGATCGTCTGACGCCGGCGGATGAGCCGCGACGCCGCGCCGTCAATGAGATATTCGGCGGCATGCATGCGGCTGTTGTAATTCGACGACATTGACGCGCCGCAAGCCCCAGCATTGTGGAAAACCAGGAAATCACCGACCTGGGTGGGCGGCAGATTTCGGGTTTCGACAACGCTGTCCGGTCCCTGGGTGAGCACGTCACCCGACTCGCACAGCGGGCCGATAGTTGGCAGCCCTGCACACGCAGCAGGATCGCAACCTGCTGTGCGTGGCTTCCTGCGGTTGATGGCAATTAGCGGGTTAGCCGACGCACCATGACATCGTCCATTTCCCTCGTGCACAATACCGCTTGGGATTCGGCTCCCTCAGAAAATCCCTCCCGGTTGTGGAAACGTATGGCCGCGGGGTTCGGCATTCACAGACAATTCCAATTGCACGATGCCTTGATCAAGCGCGTACCGCCCGGATCATAAGCACGAACGCTGCCAGATCACGCCATCTGGCGAAACGCGGTATGGTCACGCACGCCTCCGGCGTCGGTCGTGGCTCGCGGACGTCAACAATCCGAAACCCTGCATGGGCGATGCCATTGAGGTATTCACTGAGGGTGCGTGGAAAGCGAGGCACCTCAAACAGCACTACGTCCTCATCGCTCGGCCGATCACCAAAGCGCCAACTCTCAACAAAATTGGTTTGGTCGAAATATCGAGCAACGACCAAGCCAGTCGGCTTTCCTTTGACATCCCTGTGCCACTGTAATCCGGGGGTAACGAAACAGGGGTGCAGAACGCTGAACGCAATGAAACCACCCGGCCGCAGGAGCCTGAAGGCCTCCCGCATCGCCGCTGGAAAATCCGGCCCGTCCATCAAGGCCATCGTCGATACGACGGCATCGAAGGAGGCATCCTCGAAGCCGGTGTCTCCGGTGTAGGATGCGACCTCGTACCGGATGGAGAGTGGGACGTGGTGCTCGACCTCACGTGCATGTCCAATCATTTTCTCGGAAAGATCGATGCCGGTCATTCGCGCACCCAACTCGGCGAACCGTCTGGTGTTGGAGCCTTCGCCGCAGCCAAAATCGATGACGTCTAATCCTGCGATGCTTGGCAGGAAGGCTTGAAACGCCGGAAAGGTGAATAGTTCGCGATAAGTGTCGTAGCCGTTCCGGACATCATGGGCCCATTGATCGGCATTGTCGTCCCAACGGGCAGCAACTTCGGCTTCAGATACTTGGGTCACTCTTTGCTCCTTCGAAGGGCCTGCTGGCGACAGGAAAGAACCTCGCAGACCTTTGGCATTTTCGCTCGCGGGGGCTAGTTTCCCCTCTGATCGAGACAACTTCCTTAACTTGGAACCTTCGAAAAAATACCGCCACAAATCATGGCTTCGTGATGAAGTCATCTCAACGGCGATATTTTCGTGACTATCGCAAATACCTTGTAATGATAGCAGCTGGCCTATCCATGACGAATTCGATGCTAACACCGGCAGATATTGCGAGACGCTCGCGCGAGAAGTCGATCAGTGCCCGAGCCGCCCGACATTGGGAGCCAGTGATGATAATTCACCCTCCGTTGCAAAACATTCGACCAAGGAATGGACAGGGTCAATCGTAAGATGGGCACAACGAGCGCTGCAACTATCGCCCGCTGCTTTCAAGCGCGAACTCGCTATCACAACGTTCTATGAGACGGTTAAAACCGTCAACTTGTGCTGCCGGCCATCTCGTGCGGCCCAGTTCATCGCCTGACCGGCGGCCAAGCCGAGAAGGGCAGTCCCAATGGGAGTGAGGATAGATATCTTTCCTTCAGAGATATCGGCGTCTCTCGGGAAAACAAGCGTCACCCTTCGCGCATCGCCGGTATCCGTCTCATACTCTACCGTCGATCCCATGCGCACGACGTTTCGAGGCACCGAGACGTCGGCTACCACACGTGCGCGTTCGAGCTCGAGCAAAAGTCCATCGGAAATCTCGGGAAAGCGCTCGGCCGCGACGAGGGCAAGGTTGTTCAATCGCTCTTGATCCGTTTTTCCTATCACGATTGACGGTTTTCGTGGTTTTTTGCTGTATTCCTTCATTTTTCTTACGCGTCCTTTTTCGCTCACCTGGGCGACACCAAGGCAGCGGCTCGGTCCGAGATTGGGAGCTCGGTCGTTGCCTTAATGTCATTGTCAAGGATTGCCATCACCTCGTCAGAGGACTGTGCCAGTCGGAGTCCCTCGTGGATCTGAGGCGCCCGAACCAATCGGCACAGTTGGGCGAGCGCGGGCAGGAAGGTGGCAGTGGCAGATCGGGGCCAGAGCAGCGTGAAAACAAGATCGACGGGATCGCCGTCGGGGCTGCCGAAATTAATAGGAGCGGCTAATCGCGTGAACGACGCAACAGGACACGAGATCGACGGGAACAGGGCATGCGGGACGGCGATGCCACGGCCAATCCCTGTTGCACCGCCACTTTCACGCTTCCAAAGGCGCCGAAGGACGACCTGATCATCGACCCCAGCTCGTCGCGCAATCCTGACCGCTATCTTGGACAGCGCCGAGAGCTTTCCCTTTGTCACAAGGTCAAGTGTAACGTCTTTTTCTGACAGGTGTTTGAAAATCATCGTGGTCGCCTCTAAGCCAAACGCCGCGCAAGTGTGCAAAGTGCGTTTAGCTTCGCACTCCGTCTGCAGCGGTGTCACATTGAATTGCGGTGCTTGCGGACCCGGACGCGAAGTCAGTGGAGTTCGCGCCCGGGTTAGAGGCCTGCTTTAAGGCGTCCTGGCTCTCGCCGATGCATGAAAGTATTCATGATGGCTAAAACATGGGGAGAAATAATTTGAAATCAAGCGAGAAGTCAAAAATCTGAGATCGCAGTTGAATTTACCATCGCGCGCTCAGTCTACCTCCGGCTAATGACCGGCGATTAGATGAATCCTTCTCATACAATGCCTGTATTCTAATGATGTCGACGGATATAAACAAGGTGCAGAAATACTGCACTGAAATGCCAGTTTATTTCGTTGGACTAATATTCCCATCAGCTCTTGAATGGCTCTACGCGACAGGTCGTGCGCAGCCCGTCGATTGCCGGAAATTCGGCGACGCGGGTTTGAACGAAAAAGGATTTCCGCCATGAAAAAACTCCTCCTCGTATCTGCTCTGACACTGTCCGGCTCGCTTTGTGCCATGGCGGCGCAGGAAGTCGCAAAATCGCCACCGGCCGCCCCTTATCAGCAGGTCAGCAAGCTGGTGAAGTTGCCCGACTTCCTGCCCGGAATGGGACAACTCTTCGTCGATCCGGCGACACTGCCGGCCGGTCCGTTCCTCGCATATGATCACGACGGAAGGCTTGTCAGTACGATCTATATGCTGCCGACAAAGGATCTCAATCCGGACAAGTCATTCGCCGATCTTGCGGCGCCCGGCGGCAACGTCGACCATGTCGACGTCTATTACAATGCCGGCCATCCGGGCGTGGAAGAGCCGCATGTCCATGTGGTGCTGTGGCATGTCACAGCGGCCGACGAAGCGAGCGTCGCCAAATGACTATCGCGCGACGACACATGCTCGGCTGGGGCGGTGGCCTCATCGCGGCCATTTCCTTGTCCGGGCGAGATGTGTGGGCACAAGAGGTGGTGGAAATTAGGATGCAGGGGCGCGCCGATGGCTCGCATGTCTGGTTCGATCCGATTGGTGTTCTGATCAAGCCCGGTCAGACGGTCCGCTGGATCAACCTCAACCCCGGCAATTCCCATACGACCACCGCCTATCATCCGGCAAACTTCGGAAGACCGCTCCGCATTCCTGAAGCGGCAAAATCCTGGGCTTCAGACTATCTCCTGCCTGACGAGAGCTTCTCAGTTATCTTCACCAAGCAAGGGGTCTATGACTACTATTGCATTCCCCACGAGCACGCTGGAATGGTCGGTCGCATCATCGTCGGCAAACCAGAATCCCATGGCGGCTGGATGGAGCCGGTCACTGCAAGCCGCGGCCTCCCGGATGAGGCTCTCGAGGCGTTCCCGACTGTCGAAGAAATAATGGCGAAGCGGATAGTCCGCCAGGTTTAGAGAGCCCGACAGGTTGGGCAGTTGTCTGGCTGACAATGAATAGGAAAAAGCGATGCGGACGGCCGGAGTTTTCTGACGGCCGTCGGTGAACAAGGAGGTGGATGGCCATGGCGGAGATGGCGTTTTCGAATGAGATTTTGGTGCAATCGCAGGCGGAGCGCGGTGGCCGCGAACAGGCGGCCCAACAGCGCGAGCGCGCGCTAAATCGGCTTGCGATCCTGGGAGAGATGACCGGCGGTATTGCCCATGATTTCAGAAACCTTCTGACGGTCATCGAATCCGGCTTGAGGCTGGCCGAAAGAAGGGCCGATCAGCCGGAAAGCGTGCGCGCGGATATCGGCGCGACGCGGGAAGCCGTCAATCGAGGCGTCGAACTGACGTCTCAGTTGCTCGCCTTTGCAAGCGATAGGAAACCCGACCTCCAGGCGCGCGATTTGAACGAGCTCGTCCGTTCTTTCGAGCCTTTCCTCAGATATGGCGCGGGCGCTCACGTCCGCGTCAGGCTCGAACTTGGTTCCGACATCCCGAGTTGTCTCGTCGATCCGACGTTGTTCGACGCCGCCGTCCTTAATCTTGTCCTCAACGCTCGCGATTCCATGCCAAGCGGCGGTGAGATTTGTATCGCAACGGAGCGGCTTGTCGAGGCGGATACTGCGCCCGGCCAGCCGGCGCCGAAAACCTATGCACGCCTTCGCGTTCAGGATCGCGGCTGCGGCATGCCGTCGGAAACTCTGCAAAAGGTGCTGGACCCATTCTTCACGACCAAGGGCGAAAACGGCACCGGAATGGGATTGTCACAGGTATACGCGACTGTACAGTTGGTTGGCGGCCATCTACGCATCGCCAGTAAGCGAGGAACCGGAACCACAGTCGATCTTCTGTTTCCATCGACCGAAGAGGCCGTTTAGGCCTCCATGTTGCCCTCGCAGATGGCGCGTAGCCCCACCAGGGCGGGGCCAACAACGCTCTCGTCAGCATTAGCAGACCTCACTGCGTAAACCGGGTAGGAAAATTGCGGCATTTCGGGCACTAGGTGGAGCTGCCCCGCCGCAATATACGGCTCCACCGCGCTCATCCTGAAATATCCGGAGCCGCCGCTCGCAAGAACATAGCTGAGCGCCAGGGGACCGAGATCGAACGAGAGGTCGGGTGTGACATCCGGGAAATTCATGTCGTGGTGCAGCACGAAATCCGGCCCCCAGTCCATATAAACGTAGTTCGTCGCCTCGAGGCGCTCCGCTCCGCGATAGGTTGTCACAAGCACCAGCTTCTCTTCCATAAGGAGATCGATTTTGAGGCCGGGGCGATGTTGGGGCGCATACATGATCGCAACATCAACCAGCCCCGAAGCGACCTGATTAATCAGGTCCTGCGGCACGTCGACATGTACGCGAAGCGCGATATCGGGAAGGCAATGACGAATCCATCTGACCCAGTTCAGCAGGAGTGGTTGCGCAAGCGTGACTTCGCTGCCTATCGTTAGCACCGCTCGGTGGCCTGCCGGCACGGCGACCTGTTGACGAGTGCGTTGCCACAACTGGACGAACGCCGGTGCGTGGCGCAGAAACTGCTCGCCAGCCGGCGTGAGAGACGCTCCGCTCTTATTCCGAACGAAGAGCGGTCGGCCAAGCAGCTGCTCGAGGTTGCGAATACGCGCGCTGACGGTGGTCTGGGCAACATTCAAGCGTTCAGCGGCGCGAATAAAACTTCCCGTTGAAACTATTTCCAAGAACGTACGGGCGAGTTCAATGTCCATTGAAGAATAGCATAAACGTTGCGCTCAAATGTCAATCAAATTCGTTTGCTAAATGCTGGTCGCTCTGTAAGCTTTGGTAATTCCAAACGCTCCGTGCTGCACAGCGTCAGTTGTCGTGGCCTGAACTCGCTCAAGCCCGCGCAGCGTTGATACGCAGCGTGACAGGACAAACCATGTCGTTCAAAGAAAAGAGCGAGGGCGACCTCCTCACGACGCTTGGCGCAGTTGGCAGCAGATACTTCGTCTATCGCCGCGGCGAAAGTTTCGAACGAGCCAGTTGCGCGACCGGCACAACTCATATCGAGTGGCCGCCACCGACATCCACGCCAGTCGCCGGAAACACTCGCGCTATCGACAGGCGGCTTTTATCGATGCGCCAGCAAGATTTCCCCGAGTACGACGGTATCGTTGTGGATCGCGTCGTTCGCTCCGTGAGCAAGTGTGACGAGACTTTTCAGCGCCAGGTGGTGCAATCGATAGACGTCGGGATGCTCCCGGATTCCCGTGGAATATCGGCTGTGAAATACCTCCCAACGGGCTCGGTCGTATCCCGGACCATCTCCGCAATTGAGTGCTTGGCGCCAGTTCCTTCGCCCAATAGTCAACTGCCGCATTGGTCTTCTTCACCGCCGGGCCACAAGGCGGTTCTTGCTGATGGGTGCTTGAACGACACATCCGGCAATAAAATTGCACGCAACAACCTATTAAATTCGTTTGCGTAACGCGTCCAATGACAACAAGCTGCCGGGCAGAGATGGCGACAGGCAGGCGCAATATTGAGATCAAAGGCAGCGCGAAACGGAGTTCGCCCTTCGCCACGCCAAGGAGCCCTCTGAAGCCAAGGAGAAGACGAATGACTCCTAAGCACACAAACACAACTGGTCCGGATTTGGTGCGAGGTATTGGGATTGCCGATCTTCCCGACGGCAGTAAGCTTGTCGGCCACTGCGGCGATGCGCAGGTGCTGCTCATGCGTCGCGGGCCGCAGATATTCGCCGTGGACGCACATTGTACGCACTACAACGGTCCTCTCGTCGACGGTCTGGTCTCCGGCGACACCGTTCGCTGCCCTTGGCATCACGCATGTTTCGACTTGAGCACTGGCGAGGCCCTGCGCGCACCGGCTTTCAGGCCGCTGGCATGCTGGTCGGTGGAGCAACGCGACGGCAAGATCTTCGTGGTCGGAAAGCGCAAGCGTGCAGAACCAACAACACGCGAGCCGTCTGCGGAAGCAATGCCGGGGAAGATCGTCATCGTCGGCGGCGGTGCGGCCGGCTTTGCCGCGGCCGAGAGGCTGCGGCGCGAGCAGTATGCTGGGAGCATTGTCATGCTCAGCGACGACGAAGCGCCGCCTGTCGACCGGCCGAACCTTTCAAAGGACTACCTGGCCGGTAAGGCGCCGGAGGACTGGCTCCCACTGCGCGGAGAGAGCTACTATTCGAAAAACCAGATTGACCTCCGTCTCGGTACGCAAGCGGTTCGCATCGATCCGCACACCCGTGAGGTCATCCTCGCTGGCGGAGGCTCGATTTTCTATGACAGGTTGCTACTTGCGACCGGTGCAGAACCGGTTCACCTGACCATTCCAGGCGCCGACCAGCCCCATGTTCATACGCTGCGCTCGCTTGCCGATTGTCGGGCCATAATTGAGCAGGCCAAGACCGCCGAGCGCGTCGTCGTGCTTGGCGCCAGTTTTATCGGCCTCGAGGTCGCCGCCGCCCTGCGCTCTCGCGGAATGGACGTGCAAGTCGTTGCACCCCACAAGCAGCCACTGGGGCGGGTTATGGGTCCACAGATGGGCGATTTTATCCGGGCGCTTCACGAGAAGAACGGTGTCGTTTTTCACATGGAGGACATCGCGAGCAGTATCAATGGCAACGAGGTGGTACTTCGCAGCGGCAAAACGCTAACCACTGATCTTGTTGTCGCCGGCATCGGCGTACGACCGCGGACCAGCCTCGCGGAATCGGCAGGGCTGACTGTTGATCGCGGTGTCGTCGTGAATTGCTTTTTGCAAACCAGCGCCCCTGGAATTTTCGCGGCCGGTGACATTGCGCGATGGCCCGATCCCTACAGCGGAGAGGACATTCGCGTCGAACATTGGGTAGTCGCCGAGAGGCAGGGGCAAACTGCTGCGCTTAATATGCTCGGTCAGAACGAAAAGTTCGCAGCCGTGCCGTTCTTCTGGAGCCAACACTACGACGTCAGGATCAATTATGTCGGCCATGCCGAGCGATGGGATAAAATCGAGGTCGAAGGAGACATCGCTGGCAAGGACTGTCTGCTGCGCTTCAAGCGTGACGGACATTTATTGGCTGCCGCTTCGATTTCCCGTGACATCGACAATCTGACGATCGAGGTGGCGATGGAGCGTGAAATGGCGGCCCGCTGACGATGCACAGGCGCAAACGGTCACCGCCGCCGTGATGGAAATGGAGCTGACTATGTCGAGCTTACTTCACAGTTCAGGTTCAGGCGTGCAGGTTGCACCCGCCAAGCACTACTCAAGGCAAATTAAGTTTATCGACGAGATCGCCAAGCATGAGCCTCACGAGACATCTACCTCGGTCGATATCTTCTCGAACGATGACACTAAGTGGTACTGCCAGATTCGCTGCGGCGAACAAAGGACTCAGCCGATCGGGCCTTATACCAAACGGCAGGCAGAGCGCGTTCAAGACGCTCGCAGGACACGAATCGCAGAAAAGGGCACCGCCTGGCTCATCTTCGAGCAAACCGATGGGGACTGACGATGACGCATCCATCCAATTCGCTGTTGCGCGACAATCTGCGAAGTCGCACTCTAGGCACTGGAGCTCGCCACGTCGTAGAAGACCATTTGTGGGATCGTTCAGTTGAGAAAGATCAAACTTGCGGCGCCCACCAAGCCGGCATGCCTGCCGAGCTGCGCCGGCACAACCGGCACGTCGCGATAAGCGGGCATCGCTCGCTCCTGAATGGTGGCCTCGATGGGTTTTCGAAGGAGATCATAGCCATGGGAAATTCCACCGCCCATGACGATCATGTCGGGCGAGTAGAGATGGAGCAGATTGGTAAAGCCGATGCCCAGCCAGCGGGCTTCCCTGTCAATCAGCCCAAGTGCTGTTTCGTCACCACTGCGCGCCGCCTCGACGACATGTCGGCCCGTCACATCGCCGTCGTGGGACAGCGTTCGCAGCGCCGAGCCGTCGCCTGGTTTTGTCAAAGCAGTAGCACGCCGGCCGAGTGCAGTACCCGACGCCACCGCCTCGAAGCAGCCCACCGCTCCGCAAAGGCATCGTTCGCTCTCGCTGGTGATCGTCATATGGCCGATTTCGCCTGCGAGCCCACGGCGCCCATGCACGATCCGACCATCGGAGATCACCCCGCCGCCGATGCCGGTAGACACGGTGACGAAAACCAGCGAGGCCGCGCCGCGGCCCGCCCCGAAGCGCCATTCGCCGAGAGCGGCGGCGTTCGCATCGTTCTCCAGCCGCACAGGCAGGTTTAAGCGGTCCTGAAGACGGCCCGCAAGGGGTACTTCACGCCAGCCCGAGAGGGTCGGGGGTGCAGTAAGGATGCCCGCGACCGGGTCCAGCGGACCGGGCGCTCCGATGCCGATACCAAGCGGCTTGGCGTCGGGAACGTCCGAGCAGGTTCTCTCCGCGAGCATCGCGATCTGCTCGATGACCACATCCGGTCCATCCTTCGCACGCGTTGGCGTGGACGCGAACGCCAGCAAATTGCCGCCGTCGCCAACCAGCGCGGCGCGCAACTCCGTTCCACCCAGATCGAATGCAAGAGCAATTCTGCTCATCGGGGCTGGGTCTCCAAAGCATGCAGCCAAGCCATACGGCCCGGCAGATCCTTGTCGCCGAATGCCAGCGATCCGAGCACCACCGTCTCCGCCCCGGCTGCCCGCAACAGTGGAACGGTCTGTTCGCGAATGCCGCCGTCTGCGGCAAGAACAATTGCCTTTTCGCGTCCGACACGCCTGATCAACGACCGCGCTTGGCGCAGTCGGTCGCAGGCTTTGTCCGAAAGGCTTTGCCCCTTGACGCCGATCGAGGTCCCAAGCAGCGTGAAGAAGGCGACCTCAGCGAGGAACGGTTCTGCCTCGGGGACCGAAGTTTCCAGCCGCAGTACGACGCCGGCTTCGGCCCCAAGCTGTTTTGCGAGTTCGACTGCGCGCAAACCGGCTTCGCCGGTTTCGGCATGAACACTGATGAGATCGGCGCCGGCCTCGATGAACTGGCGTGTTTGCTCCTCGACGATCTCGGCCTCGACCATCAGATGCACATGAATAGGTTTTGCCGTCAGCTTGGCAATGCGGGCGACGAAATCGGGAAAGAACAGGAAGCCAGGCGTGAAGCGCGCGTCGGCAACGTCGATATGGTGAAGGTCGACATAGGGCTCGATCCGGTGAAGGTCGCGCTCCATGTTGGCAAGATCTGCGGACCAGAGCGAAAACTCGCCGAGCAGTCTGTGCCGTGGCAATGAGGCGATGGCCCCGCCCGAGAGAGATTTCGACGTCATAGTTGAGCATCGCTCCTATGTTTGAATTCTGTGTTGAGGAACTGCAGAATGACTGTTCGGACCGCGGCGAAATGCGCTTCGGTAGCCGCCGCCTTCGCAGGCACTTCGAGGAAATGCGCATTTGGAAGCGTGTCAGCCATCAATTGTGCGACGGCGAGAGGGTGGATGGCATCCTGCCGGTTGCCGAGCACGAGGGCGGGAATAGCGAGGTTTGCCGCGTCCTCTTGCGAAACGCCGGTTCCATCCGAAGCGATGTCGCCCAGCACGTCGGCGAAGGCTGACGCATCCGGGCGTTCGAAATAGCCGAGCAGCGAAGCAAGGTTGTCCGGCGCTTCCACACGCAGACGTTGCGCCGACGTCGACTTTGCAAAAAGCGCCTGCCCATCGTCAAGCGAACGGGATCGAAGCAATGCCGCAATCTCGCGGATCGGAGCGAGGTTGTCGGGGGCGCGGGCAAACGACCAGGCAGGGCGTACCAGGATGAGGCCCTTGACGCGTTCGGGATGTGTTTTTGCCAGATGCAACGCGATGGCTGCGCCCATGGAGATGCCGCCAGCGACGAACCGGCCTATCCCCTTTTCGTCTGCAGCGGCGACGACGTCGGCTGCAAACATCGCAATCGAGAAGGGGCGTCGCGTGCCAAGCGTCGAGCTGCCATGCCCGCGGCACTCAGTCGTGATCCGCCGCCAGTCGAGCCCCTGAGGGAGAACCTGTGCGACCTGCGCCTCGCTGCCTCCGAGTCCGTGTTGAAAGACCAAGGCGTTGCCTGTCCCGCAGTCGTGGACTGTAAGGTCGGTATCGTCTCGTCTGAAGGTGATGTGCGTCTTCATCGGATAAGATCCGAAAGGAACCTGGCGACGGCGGGTGCTTCCACTGCTGCAAGGCCGTGCGTGACGAGCGGACCATCGAAACCGGTAACGCGCAGACCGTCGATAAAGGCAGGGAAATCGACGATGCCCTGACCCGCTGTCGCGATGCGGCCGTCGGCATGGCGGTCCTTCGCATGGGCCATCGTCACATGACCAGCCGAGATATCGATCGCCCTTTCGACGATGTCGGATACTTCGGCAGGCGTCGCCCGCTCGAAGAGATTTGCCGGATCGAGCACGATGCGCAGCCGCTTCGAACCCATCTCTCCGATCAGCCGCATTGCATCCGCGGCGGACGTGACGATGTTTGCTTGTTCCGGCTCGATGCCAAGAGCGATATCGTGCAGCTCGGCGAACCCCAACGCCTTTTCCATTTCGCACGCCATGTCGGCCCAGGCAGATGGAAGCGCATTGTCCGGATGATACATCCATTGATCCTGGGCATCGCGGCTGCCGGTGCAAAGCGTCACCAGCGGAATCTGCAAGGCCGCTGCTGTTTCGATCACTATCTTGAGCTGTTTCAACCCCATGTCCCGCACGGATTTGTCCGGGTGGACCATGTTATAGGTGCCTGAAAGCGCCGCGATCGAAACACCGGTCGCTCTGGATGCCGCCCCGATCGCGGCGATCGTTTCCGGTGCCACTGCATCCGGCATCGACGGCAGGCCGACACAGGCGAGATTGAACTGCGTCGTCGCAAAGCCGCTTTCACGCACGGCCGACAGCACTCGCTGGGGATCGGTGCCGGGGAAGGTCTTTGCAAAGATGCCGAGCTGCATCAGACCGATCCCGTGACGGTTGAAAGCTCCACACGTTCGCCCGTTTCTACCGAGCGGGCGATGGCGACCATGGCGCGGATGGAGGCGATACCGTCCTGGATATCGGCACCGCGCATCGCTGCGCCGTTCAGCACGGTATCGGCAAGCCCTTCCAGCTGCCTGCGGAAGAAGTGCCCATCGGCTCCAAGCGGCTTGCGGGTGGTGGCGTCCTTCTCGTGGAAGATCTCGACCTCACTCGCCCTGAGGTACCAGGGATTGAAGGTCTTGGCGATCACTGAACCATTTTCGCCATAGAGGTGGAAGCCCTCATGCCAGTCCATGCGCACCGCGACCGTCAGATCGAGATGACCGAGCGCGCCGTTGGCGAACTCGGTTTCCACGAACCAGCAATAGGCGTTGGCGCGCTCGAGGAGGCGGGCTCGGACTGCGACGATCCCGCCACAAAGGAAACGGGCGGTATCGACGAGATGCGAGCCATGCGCCAGCATGAAATACTGGCGCAGGTCAGCCTTCGGATTTCCGGCGGGTTTTCTGGCGAACTTGCTGGTGATCGGCAGTGGCTGGACCGCGTCGGTATTTGTGTAGCGGTGGGTGGAGTCGCAGTACCAGGCTTTCAGCGCGAAAATCTCGCCGATATCGTCACGGACAAAATCCCGTGCAGCCTCCAGTGCTGGGTCGAAACGCTTCATGTGACCGACCTGCAGCACCTTGCCGGATCGCTTGACGGCGTCGGCGAGCGCCTGGCCCGCCTCGATCGTCACACCCGTGGGCTTCTCGCAGAGCACATGTTTCCCAGCATCGAGCGCCCTGATCGACATCGGCACGTGATAGGCGTCTGATGTGGCGATGATGACGGCTTCAAGCTCCGGATCGGCCAGCATTGCGTCATAATCGGCATACATCTTTTGAGGTTCATATGTCGCGCCCATGCGCGCAAGCAGGTCGGGTGCTGCATCACAAATTGCATAAAGGTCGGCATTCCTGGCCTTCGCGCAGGATTCGAGATGGGCGAACTGTGCGATCGGGCCGCAGCCGAGCACGCCCACACGCAGCCGACGGTCTTCCTTGCGGATCATGACTTCTTCCTCAGGCGCCGTAGCGGCGCATCGTTTCACGGTTCGTCCTGACGGCAGTGGCAGGGTCAGCGGCGGCTGCGTCCGATTCCTCTTCCAGTACCAGCCAGCCATTGAAGCGCGGTGCCGCAGCGACGATGTCGATCACGGCGGGCGTATCGCAGACCCCCTTGCCAAGCATGGCCCATTTGCCGTTCGCATCGACATCCTTAAGATGCAGGTAGCAGATCCGGTCCTGATAGGTCCGCAGCGTATCGATCACGTCCCCATGGCCGCGCAGGATATGGCCGGTATCCGGCACCCAGCCGACCAGGTTCTTGTCAATAAGCGAGAAGATCCGGTCATAATCGGCACGGTCGAACAGAAGTGTGTTGTGGTGCGAACTGGGATGCAGGGCGATATCCACGCCCGAAGCTTTACCCAGTTCGCCAGCCCGATTGTAGAACTCCGCGGCGATCTCGAATTTTGCCTTCCGTGGTCCTTCGCAGACCACTGTCGCCGAGCCGATCGAAACGAGGGCGCCGGAAAAGACGGCCGCGAAATCGATCCAGCGCTGTGTGGTCCTGAGGTCGTTCTCGATCTCTTCCCTGACCGTGAAGCCGCTTTTTGAGCCCATCGCGAAAGCGACCAGCGTCAGGCCATGTTTGTGAAGGCTCGCGGCGAAATCATTGGGACTATCTGCGTAGTGGCCGATCATCGTGTCGGTAATCTCGATGCCTGCGTAGCCGCCCTCGGCAATGGCTTCCAGCAGATCGTCCGGACCGCCATTCCAGTTTTTCCCGAGCATTTCCCACGTGAACGTCTGGCAGCCAACTTTCAGGTCGTTGATACTCATGCCCTATTCCTTGATCTCGTCCCGCCTCAGACCTTCGATGATAAGCTGCTGTACCGGGATGGCCGGTGCTATCGGCATGATGGGTGAGAATGGGGGCGAAACCCCACGCTCTGAAAGCGAAATCTGATGTGTCCACCATGCCAGAAATCCAAACCCACCAAGAGCTGGATGTTCACTGCAAAGCACTGCCCGCAACCTGCTCTCCGCGCTCGCCAGGCGACGTTCGTTGCCCTCTCAGTTTAGTAACGCCGACCTCGCCGGCGAGCCGCATAGGACTGCCGGATCTCCATTTCCGCATGTTTTATAAAAAATTATCGCGCGTCAAGAAATAAAATGTTTCTATGGCGCCTGTTCGTGGCAGCGATGCCCTCGATAATCGAATATCTGAATTGGCGGGGGAGGCCAATTTATGAAAGCATATTTGGGAACCAAGCTCGGAATCGGGGTTGTCGGCTGCGGCAATATCTCGATGACCTATCTGCGCAATGCTGCCCTGTTTGCCGGAGTCGAATTGAGGGTATGTGCCGACATCTCAACCGACATGTCGGCGCTGAGGGCGAAGGAATACGGCATCCGTGCAATGGAGGTCGATGCGCTATTGGCCGACCCCGAAGTCGACCTTGTCGTGAACCTCACGATCCCGGCCGTCCATTTCGACGTGACGATGTCGGCGCTTTCTGCGGGCAAGCACGTCTTCACCGAAAAGCCGCTCGCCACGACGGCTGCCGAGGGCCGCAAGCTTGTGGCCGAAGCCAGAAGTCGGAGCCTTTTGTTGGGTTCTGCTCCCGATACATTCCTCGGCGCTGCCGGCCGCCGTGCGCGAAGCCTGATGGATGCAGGTGCGATTGGCCGCCCGGTCAGCGGCACAGCCTTCATGTTTGGGCGCGGAATGGAGCATTGGCACCCCAATCCGCAATTCTACTATCAGCCCGGCGGCGGCCCGCTCTTTGACATGGGGCCCTATTATCTGACGATGCTCGTCAATCTGCTCGGCCCGGTGAAAAGCGTCATGGCGATGGCGACGAAAGGCCAAGAAGAGCGGTTGATCACCGCTGACGGCCCCTTCAAGAACTCCACGTTCAAGGTTGGGACGCCGACTAGCGTGCTTTCGCTTCTCGAGTTTCAGTCGGGTGCGACGGTGAATTTCGGTGTGTCGTGGGATGTCTTTCGTCACTCCAATCATCCGATCGAATTGCACGGCACGGAAGGTTCGTTGCGCTTGCCCGATCCTGATACCTTCGGCGGAACAGTTTCGCTCTCCGAGCGCGGTGCCGAATGGAAGAATTTCGAAAGCGAGGGCGAGTTGTATGGCGCCCCGAACTGGCCGTATAACGCTCCCGAGCGCGCCAATTATCGCATGCTGGGCGTTGCCGATCTCGTCCGCGCGCTTGGCGATGGCAGGGCGCCGCGCGCCTCCGGCGATTTAGCGCTTCATGTTCTCGAGATCATGGAAGCGACCCTGGCATCCAGCGAGAGCCGGAGCGCGATTGTGGTTGCGGGCACAGTTGCGCGACCACCGTTGCTCGGCGAAGATGAGGCCCGCAGCCTGCTCGCTTGAGGTGAAGCGATGAAACATCGAGTGGATCCCGACGCCGCGCATGTCCTGGCACTCGGTCGCGCCGCCAACCAGTCACCCTTTGAACTCGGGACAGCGAAGGAGGCGCGCGCTGCCTATAACGCCGGTTGCCTGACATTGCAGGGCGATCGCGAACTGGTTGCCGCCATCGAGGACAGGACCGTCGTTGGGACGGGCGGCCCGATCCCGCTCCGGATCTATCGCGGCGTGGGTGCTCCGATCGCGGATGCGCCGGCGCTTCTCTACCTTCATGGGGGCGGCTGGGTTGTCGGCACGCTTGAATCGCATGACGAGATTTGCCGGTGGTTTGCAAATATCGGTGCCTGTATTGTATTTTGCCCCGACTATCGGCTGGCGCCGGAGCACAAGTTCCCGGCGGGCTTGGAGGACTGCGTATCGGCTCTTGCCCATGTGGTGGAGCAGGCAAGTTGGCTTGGTATCGATCCTGACCGGATCGCGGTCGCGGGCGATAGCGCCGGCGGCAACCTGGCCGCCGTCTTATCACTTCTGTCGCGAGATGGCGCTGCGCGGAAAATCTCGGCGCAACTTCTGCTCTATCCGAACACCGATGCCCGACAGACAGCCGACAGCTATGTGAGGTTTTCGGAAGGATACGGTTTGACCACCTCGACGATGCGTTGGTTCCGGGATCATTACGTCCGCGATGCGGCTGATATTGGTGATTGGCGCGTGTCTCCCCTGATCGTCGAGAATGTCGCGGGTGTGCCGCCGGCCTTCATCGCGATTGCGGGCCATGATATCCTCGCAGACGAAGGCGAGGCCTATGCCAGCCGGCTTACCGAGGCGGGTATCCCCGTAATCTTGCGGCGTTGGCAGGATCAGATTCATGGCTTCGTTTCCATGGGACGGCACATTCCGGCGGCGCGGCAGGCGGTGGAAGAGGCAGTTGCCGGATGGCGCAGCCTTGTCGATCACGCCGACTGACGCATCACCAATGTACCGTCGAATATGATTCTTCGGGCAATGACCTGTGCGCAATCATCGGATTCGTCCAGCATGGAAAGCAGCGTGTCGACGCTGCTGCGCGCCATGGAGGTGAAGTCCTGTGCCATTGTCGTTAATGGCGGGCAAGTGTAGCGGCTGAGGGGATGGTCGTCATGGGCGGCGATGCGAAGATCACTATCGCTCCTTCGGCCGACGCGGAGGCCGCGCGCATGGGCGGCTGCCATCGCGCCGAAGGCGAGGCGATCGTTCGCGCAAAGAATTGTCGTGGCCGGGAGCGTACCGGCCGTGATCATCGCATCGGTCTGCTCATACCCCATATGTTCGAAGTTCCAGCTGTAACTCTCAGTGTCGCCAACCACGACCGGTTCAAATCCAAGCGACTCCATCGTGGCGAGATAGCTTGCCAGCCGCTCCCCGGAATTATGATTGACATGCGGAATGTCGAAATATGCAGGCGGCGCGCCCGATCGACAAAGATAATCGACAATTGTCGCAACGCTTTGGGCGTTGTTGTTGCCAATGAACGGCGTGTTGCCTTCGATGAACGTATCGAAGTAGACAATGGGAATGCTCTCCCGAAGCTTTTCGAAGATTCCAGGCTCGGAAGCGAGGCCTAGAGGCGCGATGATCGCGCCAGCAGCCTTCAATGACAACAATGTGTTCACAGCCTCGGCTTCCAGATCTGGCAAGCCGTGGGACGAGATTACGATTGGCCAGTATCCTTCGCCGCGGACGAGTAATTCCAGACGGTTGACCATTTCGGCATAGAATGGATCCGTTATGACAGGCACGAGAATGCCAATGTTCCGCGTCCTCTTGCGATTGAGGTTGCGGGCATAGAGATTGGGACGGTAGTCTGATGCCGACAGCGCGTCCTCGATGCGTTTGCGCGTCACCGGCTTTACGCTGCTCGGGCTATCGAAATACCTCGAAAGCGTTGGACGAGAAACGCCGCAGGACCGTGCGAAATCGTCCATGGTTTTGATCGTCATCTTATCCATTGATAATTCTGGTTGCACTGCGCCAAGGAACATCTGCGTCAGCTGATGTCGCAAAGGCAGTCAGTGTGAGAGCTTTTGAACTCCCTTGTAGCCTGACAATATCGCATGCGCAAAATTTTTTGTTACATAAAGCACAATCGACAGCGTAGTCGCCCTCTATACATAGCGGACTTCGACTCCCAGCTTGTCCAATCGACTGCGAATCCCATGCGGCATGCCAGTATCGGTGATAATCAAATCGACCCGTGAAAGCGAAAATGCCTTCGATGAGGCGCCAATATCCCACTTGCTGGAATCCGCCACAAGGATCACGCGTCTCGCCATACGGACCAGATTGCGTTTGGTCCGTGCAATGTCTTCCGAGACGTCGACGACATCAAATGAGTGATCGATTGCGTGAGCGCTGAGAAACGCCTGGTGGGCAACAAGACCACCCACGGCCTTGTCTGAATCTGAGACAATCGTGCTGACAGTGCTGGGAAAGACCCGCCCCCCTATCATGTGCACGTCCAAGCCTGGCCGATACATCAGATGCTGCGCAATATTCATGGCGGTTGTGGCCACCACGACATTGTTGACCGGCGGCATTTGCATGGCGACCTGCAGCAGCGTCGAACCGCTGTCAAACACCACAGACTGGTTGTCGATGATCTGGCGTGCCGCCATCTGAGCGATACGTCGTTTGGCATCGAAATTGCGGTTCATACGTTCTTCGAAGGCTGCCGCGGGCGAACTGGCCGGCAAAGCTATCGCACCGCCATGTGTCTTGATGAGCTGCTTCTTGGCGTCCAGAATTTCCAGGTCGGATCGGATGGTCACTTCAGACACGCCGAAATTTTCCGCCAGCTGGCTGGTGCGCGCTTGGCCGGTACGCTGAAGTTCCAGCATAATCTGATGTCGACGTTGTTCTGCAAGCATGTGTGAGCCCCGAATTGGCTTCCGAACGGTTGCGGTGCCGATCTTTCGAAATTCGAAAATGCGCAGTCGACCGCACTGTTCAAAGGACGAGAGAAAGGCCGGCACTGGCATACGTCAGCGCGCACAATCGTAAACTTAAATCAAAACGAAAGAAATCGAAATATTGAGTATTCGTTTACTTTCGAGTTAGGGTCTCCGAAATCAAACCTTAAAGGACGGCATTGATATGGGTCTTGGAACCAAAATTCGCCTGTCACGGCTGTTTTCTCATCCGTCGGGGCATTTGTTCGGCGGCGCCGTCGACCACTTCGTTGGCTATGGCAATGTCCGCGAGGGCGGTCTTGCGGATCTGCCGGGCGCCCTGAAGCGGGTGATGGCCGGAGAGCCGGACTATATCAGCATTCAGCCTGGGGCGGCCCGTCACTTGTGGCCGGCCTATGCCGGCAAGGCGGCGCTGGTTATTCAAGCCGGCTGCTTTACGCCGGACGATCGAATCCGTCAGTTGATCGCGACCCCTGAGGATGCCGTGCGCTACGGTGCCGATGCTTTGGCAGTTGCCATTCCGGTGCGCGGCAATACCGAAGGCGAATACATTCGCTGGCTTACCGATACCGTCAACGCTGCTGCTCGCTTTGAAATGCCGGTCGTTGCGCATGTCTATCCCCGCGATTATTCCGACGGCGGCAAGATCGTATTCACTCCCGACGAAATCGCCTATGCTGTGCGGATCGGGTTTGAGACCGGCGTCGACGTGATCAAGGTCGGATACACCGGGGACTTCGCTTCGTTCCAAGAGACCGTCGCCACTTGCCCGGTTCCCATCGTTATCGCGGGCGGTCCGAAGGCGGATAATCTGCTCGGAGCCCTGACACAGACCTCCGATGCCTTGCGCGCCGGGGCAAAGGGTGCCGTGGTGGGGCGAAACCTTTGGGGCCACGGCGACACGACGATGGCAGCGCGCGCCTTCAAGCTCGTCATTCACGGTGGTATGGCCCCGCAAGAGGCGCTCGCGGCCGCGGGCGGTTGAACGGTGACACGCAACCTTCAGGTTCTGGGCTTTGGGGCCTTGGCGATCGACGATATCATCTACGTCGACCGACCGCTGAGTGCCGGCAAAGGGAAGGTGATAAATCGCACTCAGGACCACGGCGGCAATGTAGCGACGGCCCTTGTAGCGGTCGCAAAGCTGGGAGGGCGGGCCGGTTTCATCGGTTGGTTGAATGATCCCCTCGCCGATGTCAGCGCCCGCGAGCTTGAGCGGCACGGAGTCGATATATCCTTTGCGCCGCGTCGCCCAGATGCCAGGCCCATACGTTCCGTGATCACGGTCGGACCTGAAGGCGACAGGTTTATCGCCTATGACGATGATGTGCCGCACGGAACCTCCGATGCGCTGACCGATAGCACCCTTGCGCAGGCCCAGGTGCTGTTGATCGACGGCTATGCCGTCAGCGCCGATATGGTTGTTGCGCGCGCCCGCAAGCTGGGCTTGGCGGTGGTGGCAGACATTGAATGGGCGATCGGGCCTGCAACCGAACGGTTAGTGAGCTTATCCAATCACCTGGTATTGCCATTGAAATTTGCTCAGATTTATTCTTGCGAGACCGACCCGACGTTGATCCTGCGCAAGCTGTGGTCTGATGACCGTACCGCAGTCGTTCTCACCGACGGCGAACGAGGATCTTATATCAAGCAGACGGGAGATGCCGTTTTGTGGCATGTCCCGGCCTACAAGGTCAAAGCGGTCGACACGACCGGCGCCGGAGATTGCTTTCACGGCGCCTATGCCTTTGCCCTTACGCAGGGAAAGCAGCCTGTCGCTTGCGCCGTTTACGCAACTGCCGCAGCGGCGATCTCCGTGACCGGCCCGGGTGGCCGTATGGCCCTGCCAGATCAAAGCGCCTGTGTCGCGTGGATGGCGAAGGATAATGCGCCCGTGCCCAGACCGATTGCCGCGCCAGGCTGAGCGTTCACTAGACTGGTGACCTGGAGATCGCAACAGCGCTGCGCAGATGACGGTTCGGTTCGATCTGCGGTCGCGCCGGGAGGGCTGTCCGGAGGTTTCGATGGCGGTGATAGTAGGGAGGAAGTGCCGTGGCTGTTGTTGTACTGGACAAGATTTGCAAGACCTTCGGAACGAAATTCCACGCAATCAAGGATCTTAGCCTGACGATAAATGATGGCGAGTTCCTTATCCTCGTGGGCCCTTCGGGATGCGGAAAATCGACGGCGTTGCGCATGATCGCGGGGTTGGAGGAAATCAGCAGCGGGACCCTGAGCATCGGCGGGGAGAATGTCGAGGATCTCGCGCCGAAAGACCGGGATATAGCGATGGTCTTCCAGAACTATGCCCTGTATCCGCATATGACAGTGTTCGACAACATTGCCTTCTCGATGAAGCTTGCAGGGAAAAGCAAGGAAGAGCGCACCAAGCGGGTCCATGAAATAGCAAAGACGCTTCAGTTGCACACGCTGCTCGACAGCAAACCGGCGGCGCTTTCCGGCGGTCAACGCCAGCGGGTCGCCATGGGACGCGCAATGGTGCGGGAACCGGCGGCCTTTCTCATGGACGAGCCCCTGTCAAATCTCGATGCCAAGTTGCGCGTGCAGATGCGGGCCGAAATCGTCAGCCTGCAAAGACAGCTCGGCGTGACGACAATCTATGTAACGCACGATCAGACCGAAGCCTTGACCATGGGCGACCGGGTTGCGGTCTTGAAGGGCGGCGTCCTTCAGCAGGTCGACACGCCAAAGACATTGTATAGTCGGCCAGTCAACGCCTTCGTCGCGGGTTTCATCGGCTCACCGTCCATGAACCTGTTCGAAGGCCGTTTGCAGAGCGGCAGGATCAATCTGCCCACCTTTTCGATACCGGTGCCGACGACCGCATTCGAGCGCTCTCCCGGTCTGGCGACGTTCGAGGGCAAGACGATCATCTTCGGCATCCGCCCGGAAGACCTTTACGACAGCAGCCTGGCATCGGCATCACGCTACGAGACGATCCCGGCCGCTGTAAGATCGATCGAGGAATTGGGGTCCGAACTGATCGTTCATTTGAATATCGAAGCGGTCCGTATCGACTCCGGCGACCCCGATGCCGTCGAGGATTTAAGCGGTGCGGCAAACGCCGTGGCGAAATTCGAAGCCGTCAGCTCGGTCCAGCCGGGCGCAATGATCGATCTGGCGATCGATGCGGCCAAGTTACACTTCTTCGATCCACAAACGCATTTGGCAATCTAAGCATGATCCGCGATACGGACATGATTGGCCGCAAGATCGAATGCCTGCTCGTTGCCCGCAACGGCGCCGCCAAGCTCTTCGCCCAACGCCAAGCGGCTTGGCATGTCCGGCATAGAGATCCCAATATCTCACGCCGTCTTGGAACCCTGTGACTTTGCAGCTGGAAGTCGGTCCTTCTGTGCTGCTCGATGGTAACCCGAGCGCATCTGATCACGATCAGCTGGTCGAAGGCATTTTTGCGATGTCGACGACGCGTACGCTTCCCCGCTGAACCTCGCCTTTGTTCGATCAACGGGGCTTTCATTTGTTTTCCTTTGGGCGGGGTGGCTTTCATTTGTTTACGAAAGTAAAGAAAAAATGCGACACGAGGAACGTACAGGTTAGAAAAAAGCGTTTCGGGTTCCATGGGCAAAGGCCAGATTATTCAATGCCTTATTGGCTTTTTGTTTCTCCCTGTGGCCTGCCGGCTTGTTCCGATGACAGTTCTTCATTGACAGCTAGACCCCGAAAGGAACCTACTTTGGTCTCGATCGGGAGGATCGAGCAGAATATCGTTTCTATGGGAGGGAAACATGAACGTCAGAAGATATATCATGGCGGCTCAGTCCGCTGTGGCGGTCTGGGCGCTATGCGCCACCTGCGCCTTTGCTCAGACCAATCTAGAGTTCATTCAATGGTGGGAGCCCGAAATGCCCGCCGGTGCTTTGCGCAGCATCATGGACGATTTCGAGGCCGCAAACCCCGGCATCAAAGTGACGCTCGTCAGCGGCCCTTATTCTGCCACCCATGATCAGATCGTCGTTGGTGCTGCGTCGGGGACACTCAGCGATGTCGTCGGCCTTGACGGAGCATGGGTCAACGGCTTGGCAAAGCAGGGCGCAATCGCTTCGATGGACAGCCTGATGGCTGACGCCAAATATGATCAGAGCCAGATCGCCGATATTATCAAGGTCAACGGGCAAAGCGTCATGTTCCCGCTTGCCTCGTTCGTCTACCCGGTCTTCGTCAACCTCGATCTGGCAAAGGCCGCCGGCGTCGACAAGACGCCGACGAACCGGACAGAATTCGCCGATGCGGCGAAGAAGATGACCAATGCGGACAAGAACCAATACGGTTGGGTGCTACCGCTTTCGTTGCAAAATCCCGGCGGTATCCAGAATGACGTGATGTCGTGGGTCTGGGCATCCGGAGCATCCATGCTGAAGGATGGCAAGCCAGATCTCGAAAACGCCTCTGTGGTCGGGACACTTGAATATATCAAGTCGCTGCAGGACGCCGGCGTCATCGCGCCTGGTATTTTTGCCAAGAAGGAACAGGACAAGGTCGAAGAATTCGTCAATGGCCGCGTGGGTATGATGATCGATTCACTCGCTCACATCAATCTCATCCGCCAGCGAAACCCCAATCTCAAGTTCGGCATCTCCGCCCTTCCAGCTGTCGACGGTTATACCGGCAAACGTGGACTGCCCTATGCTTCCTGGGGTATCGGCATCAGCGACAAAAGCGAACACAAGGCAGAAGCGTGGAAGCTCGTTGAATATTTGATGAGCCCCGAAGTGAACAGCCGTCTCGTGTCGGTCGCCAATGCCTTCCCGGGCAATATCCACGCCAAACCCGATTTCTCGAAATCGGACCCGCTGTTTGAAGAAGCCTTCAAGATATTTCAAAGTGGGAAACTGGCCAACGAATTCGTCGGACTGCCGGTGGCCGAAGATCTCATGCGGCAGATGAACGTTGAAGTTCAAAAAATGTTCGACGGTCAGCAAACCGCTAAGGAGGCGGCCGCCAACACTCAAAAGCAGTGGTTGGTCGAATTCGACAAGTAAGGACGCCACCGACAATCATCGGTAGCGTGATAGAGTCTATCGCGCTGCCGCTGCGTCAGGACGAATTGATGCGTTTCACGATAGGCGGAATTCACATCTCATGAGCCTCGCCACAGAAACTATGATCCGGACTCAAGCCAGAACGCGCAAGCGTGGCATGCTGTCTTACAAGACGAGAAAGAGGCTTGTTCCCTTCTTCTATGTTGCCCCGGCGACGTTTCTATTCTGCCTTCTGATGCTGTTTCCCATGATCACCGTCCTGCGCTATTCGCTGATGGACGGCGCGATCACGAAAAAGGACGCGGCTTTCGTCGGATTGCAGAACTATGTGACGATCTTCAACGATCCGGTTTTCTGGCAGTCTGTCGGGCAGACACTCTACTTCACGGTGATGAGCGTCATCTTCCATCTTCTGATTGGTCTGGCCTTCGCCCTTTTGCTAAACAGCCAACGTGTCGATCCGTTGATCAGAAGCATCCTGCGGGTTCTCTACATTATGCCGTGGCTCTTCACAGCGGTGATCATCGCCATCATCTGGCGACTGCTCCTGGATCCCAATGGGGTCATCAACAGCATCCTGATGACGCTGCATATCATTAACTTCAAGGTCGAGTGGTTCTCTTCGACGAAAACCGCGCTGCACGCCTTGACCTTCGCGAACATCTGGGCGGGATACCCGCTCTATATGGTGAGTCTTCTCGCGGGTCTTCAGGGCATCCCCAAGGATCTCTACGAGGCCGCCGGCATTGATGGTGCTAACGAGTTCCAGAAATTCCGCTACATCACGATCCCGCAACTGATGCCGATTATCATCAGCATTGCCTTACTGGATTTCATCTGGACAATGCAGGTCTTTCCGCTCGTGTGGATGACGACGGGAGGCGGTCCGATCTACGCAACCGAGGTGCTTAGCACCTACACCTACAAACTTGCGTTTTCGAGTTACGAATTCTCCCGCGCCTCGGCGAGCGCAATCTTCATTCTGATCATCTCGATGGGTGCCACATATTTCTACATCAAACATCAGAAGGCCAGGTGACCGGCAATGGCAAAGCGTTCTCTCAGTCGCACCATACTACCGACGCTGCTGACATATCTCGGGCTCGCTGTTGGTCTGGTCTTCGCGGGCTTTCCGATCCTGTGGATGTTTTTCACTTCCTTGAAGTCAAACACCGAGATCTTTGCCCTGCCGCCGCGGCTGCTGCCCGACCATTTCACGAACGTCGCCTACCTCTCGATCTTCAACGACCCAGCGAAGATCCGCTTCTTCCTCAACAGCTATCTCGTCGCGGGAGTGGTAACACTTCTGACGTTGCTGATCGCCATTCTGACGGCCTATGGCTTTAGCCGGTATTCATTTCGGTTCAAGAATACGCTGAACGTGTTCATCATCAGTACGCAGACCGTGCCGCCGATCACGCTTTTGATCCCGTATTTCGGGATGGTCGTCGCCTTCGGCATTTTCAACACCTATTTTGCGCTGATTTTGACGTACATGGTCTTCACCCTGCCTTATGCGATCCTTCTGATGACCGGCTACCTCAATACCCTGCCAAGGGAGCTTGATGAGGCGGTGCTCGTCGATGGAGGGTCAAGTTGGACGGCGCTGTGGCGTGTAATCATCCCACTGTCAGTGCCTGGCATCGTCGCGACCGCGGTCTACACGTTTCTGTTGGCATGGAACGAATTCCTCTTCGCTCTGACTTTGACGAAGTCGATGGATATGCGGACTGTTCCTATTGGTATCGAGTTGCTTATGGGCCAACATGCCTTCGAATGGAACGAGATGATGGCGATGAGCGTGTTAGGATCACTCCCGCTCTTGCTCCTGTATCTGATCGCCCAGCGCTACTTCCTTGCGGGCATGGCAGCCGGATCGGTAAAGAGCTAGCAGGCGTGCAGCCGGGCGGGAGCAATGTTTTACTGTTTGGGAATCGGCATGGGGTCTCGGCGCCGGTTCGAAGATGAAACAATTGTTTTTGCTGAGGTGGCGGGGGTCATTGCTTGACGCCTATTCACAACGACCGCTTGACGGCGTGATTCCCAGGCGGAAGGATGATGGCTCGGTTTGGGTGCGGTATCGACGGCTGGTGGTAGCGCCGCCCGAAAAAATCTCGCCCTTCTTAAACAACGTCAATCAAATTGAGTGGGCATCCCGATCTGCCCCACATTCGCGTGTTGTTTTAACCTCCGACCGGACGGTCGCGGATGTCGGCGTATTGAGTTCCGCTGTGATTTGAAACGCCTTTCCGTTCCGGGCTCATCATGGGGTACCGCCAAATGGCAGGCGAGGTGAGCGAGACATCTGACCTGGTTGGAACAATTACGCAGCGTTCTCAAAACAACATTCCCGTCATGCCGGCGGCGCCCGTCCTGCGACCGCCCCAGCCGCGATGGTCAGGACGAATTCATCGAGTTCGCGTTCTAGCCTATCAGACGGCAAGCCGACGAAGCGCGCTTCCAGGCTGATGCTGACCACCCCATGCACCGCCCCGAACAACGTGCGAGCACGAATCGCCCTATCCTCTGTAGACATATCCGGCTGCAGGTCGGCGAGGGGCTCAGCGATCACGTCCATCAGGAACAGATGTTCATCGAGATGCCACTGGGGCGTCGGGCTGCCTTCGGGCGGATAGTGATCGAACAGGGCTTTCCACAGATTGCGATGAGCAAGCGCAAACCTAAGATATCCCTGCGCCAGATTGCGCAGTCGATCGGCGGGGGTGCGGTTCTTGACTTCCGCGAGAGCCAGCGATTCCTCCAGAGCTTTAAGCGTTGAGGAGTTGACCTGGATAATGAGCTCGTTGAGGTCAGCAAAGACCGTATAAAGACCTCCCAACGCACAACCGGCATCCTGCGTGACGTCGCGTGCACGCAAGTTTGCTAGCCCTTCGTTGGCTATCCTGTTGCGTGCGGCCTCGATTAACCGCGCCTTCAGGTCCTCGCGTTTTTGTTCTCTTCGACCGGCCATAACCACCCCATCTCATTCGTGAACGTTGTTCGAAAAAAGCTTGAACAACGTTCAAGGTTGTGACAAAACACCTTCGTGAACAACGTTCATAAATGGGAGATTCGAAATGTTCAACTTAATTGTCACACTGCTGCGGGGCAGGGCGCATGATGCCGAACGTGCTTTTGCCGACCGTAACGCCATTCCTCTGCTCAGCCAGCAAACTCGCGATGCGGCTCACGCCATCCAGTGTGCCCGCCGCGCAGTGGCGGTGGCAATTGCACAAAATGAGCAGGAAAAGAGCCAACACACGATGATCCTGTCCCGGATCACTGATCTCGAAACGCGCACTCTTGCCGCATTGGAAAAAGGCAGTGAGGGTCTTGCCCGCGAAGCGGCCGGCGCGATCGCTTATCTCGAAGCCGAGCGGGATGCGTCAGAAAAGGCCCAAGCCCAATTCACAACTGCGATTGCCAAGCTGAAGGGGATCGTGCGTGCCGCTGAAGCGCGATTGCAGGATCTGCAGCGCGGCGAGCGGCTCGCCCGTGCAACGGAACAAGCCCAGAAACTTGATCTCGCCGCTGCCGGATCTGGTCTTGCCACACTCGACGAGGCTGAGGAGACCCTTGCGCGCCTTCGCGCTCGCCAAAACCAGAACGATACGATTACCTCTGTGCTTAAGGAGATGGACAGCGCGCCTGGCGCTGCCGGGATCATCGAGAAGCTTGCCAATGCCGACTGTGGTGCGCTGTTGCGGTCATCGGCTGATGATGTGTTGGCGAGGCTCCGCACTCGTATCAACAACGCTGCCTGATACGCACTTCACTTAACAGAAGGACCACGACGATGAACGACAGTTTTCAGAAGCATTCCTCCAGCTGGGTCAGCTTTTCATACATCTCCTTCGGCACGGCAGCTTTCATGCTTGCAGCCGGCCTTTACATGATGCCGCTCGACCTCTGGGGCAAAGGCTATCTCGCCATGGGCATACTGATGCTGGTGCAAACGACGGTGAACATCACCAAGACGCTGCGCGACAACGCCGAGTCGGAGAAGTTGATCCGCAAGATCGAGGACGCCAAGACTGAAAAGCTCCTCGTCAACTTCAATCGTGGCAACGAAAGCTAAGACTTCTTAACCACATCACAGAGTTGTTTCTGTCCACAATTTTTGCGTAACAACTCTGTGGCTTTCTCTTGCGATCTAACGGGGAAACAGCCATGCACGGCAATCTTATGACATCGAGGAAGTTCGCGCCGTTATTCTGGACGCAGTTTCTCTCGGCCTTCAACGACAATTTCCTGAAGCAGACGCTTATCTTCCTGATCCTTGCGCAGATGGCCGCCGAGGGAGCTTGGCTCGTGACGCTCGCTGGCGGAATTTTTATCATTCCGTTCCTGCTTCTTTCGGCGCCGGGCGGCGAGCTTGCCGACAAATATGACAAGGCGCAGATGGCCGAAATCCTCAAGCGTTGCGAGATCGCAGTCGCGGCGATCTCCGTCATCGGTATCGCGCTGTCGTCGATCTGGGTCCTTATGCTGGCTCTTTTCGGATTCGGGGTTATCTCGTCGCTCTTCGGCCCGATTAAGTACGGCATTCTTCCCGATCATCTCGAACGCAAGGACTTGCCAAAGGCCAACGCGTGGATCGAGGGCGGCACCTTCATAGCCATCTTGACGGGCACGATCGTTGCAGCGCTTGCCTTCACGAACGGCGAGAATGTCTGGGTGTTCGGACCGATGATGATGGGGCTTTCGGTACTTTGCTGGTTCGCCGCTCGCATGATCCCCGCGACGGGTTCAAAAGCGCCCAACCTCGTTATCGACAGGAATGTCTTCCGCTCGAGCGTCACACTCGTCAATGAACTGCGGGAAGACAAGCGGATCTGGCGCTCGGCGCTAATGAATTGCTGGTTCTGGTTCGTTGGCGCATTCGTCATGTCGATGCTGCCCTTCATGGTTACGGAAATCCTTGGCGGTTCGGAGATCGTCGTCCCCGCCTATCTTGCCGTTTTCGCGATTTCCATTGCAGTCGGTTCAGCGATCGCCGGCTGGATGTCGGCAGGCCGCGTCGTCTTGCTGCCGGCACCAGTCGGCACCGTCATAGTGGCACTCTTCGGAATAGATCTCGCCTGGAACCTGTGGGGCCTGCAGTCCGCCTCTCATGCTGAAACCATCACCGCCTTCTTTGCCGGCACAAAGACCATGCGCGTGGCGCTCGATCTCACCGGTATGGCTATTGGGGGCGCATTCATGGCCGTGCCGACGTTCGCGGCGATGCAGGCGTGGGCAAACGAAGCCCGCCGTGCCCGTGTGATCGGAGCTGCGAACGTTTTGTCCGCGTTATTTATCACAACCGGCCTCGCGCTGGTCGCGATCTTGCAAGCCGTTGGTGTCTCCGTTCCGATGATCATCCTAGGCCTTTCGCTCATCAATGTCGGCGTTGCCTGGATGATGTTGAAGACGCTACCCACCAATCCATTCCGTGATTTCATTTCCATATTGTTCCGTGCCTTCCTGCGCCTTGAGGTGGAAGGTCTGGAGAACATCAAGAAGGCTGGTCGGGCGCCGATCATCGCGCTCAATCATGTGAGCTTTCTTGATGGAGCTCTGGCGCTTGCAATAACTGAGGAAGAGCCTGTTTTCGCCGTCGATTACAAGATTGCTCAGGCTTGGTGGGTTCGCCCTTTCCTGAGGATGTGCAAATTCCTTCCGCTCGATCCGACGAAGCCGATGGCGACACGTTCGCTCATCAAGATTGTCAACGAGGGCAATGCGATCGGCATTTTTCCCGAGGGGCGCCTGACGGTGACCGGGACGCTGATGAAGGTCTACGACGGCGCGGCTATGGTTGCCGACAAGACAGGATCGATGATCGTGCCCGTCCGTATCGACGGGCTCGAGAAGAGCTACTTCTCGCGCCTTTCGGCTGGCCAAGTTCGCCGTCGCCTCTTTCCTAAGGTCAAAGTGACAATCCTCGAGCCGGTGAAGCTCGACGTTCCCGCAGACATCAAGGGTCGCAAGCGCCGTGTCGCCGCAGGCGCAGCCCTGTATCAGGTCATGTCGATGTTGATGTTCCGTACGACGGACACCAATCTGACGGTCCTGGACCGTATCATCGAAACAGCTTTGGAAAGAGGTGGGGGAAAACTTGCAGTCGAGGATCCGATTAGCGGCCAGCTCTCCTATGCCAAGCTTCTCACCGGCGCGGCGGTTCTGGGGGCCAAGTTCAAGTCGTTGTTCCCCGATGAACAGACGCTTGGCGTCCTGCTTCCAAACGCCAATGGCACTGCTACGACGGTTCTCGCTGTGATGTCAGCGGGCAAGGTTCCGGCGATGTTGAACTTCACTGCCGGCGCCGCCAATATCTTGTCAGCGTGCAGGGCGGCAGAGGTAAAGCAGGTTCTTTCTTCACGTGCCTTCGTCGAGCAGGGCAAGCTTGGTCCCGTGTTCACCGAGCTCGAAAAAGAGATGAAGATCGTCTGGCTCGACGAACTGCGCACGACAGTTACCGTCGTGGACAAAGTTCGGGGCTTCCTCAACAGGTACGCGCCGCTGGTCAAGCGCACGGCCGATGATGCCGCCGTGATCCTGTTCACATCTGGTTCGGAGGGAACGCCGAAGGGTGTTGTTCTCACCCATCGCAATATTCTGTCAAACGCCGCCCAGGCGGCCTCGCGCATCGACTTCCATTCCGGGGATAAAGTCTTCAATATCTTGCCGGTGTTTCATTCATTTGGTCTGACGGCGGGGACCGTTCTGCCATTGGTCTCGGGCGTTCCGGTATATTTCTATCCGTCGCCACTTCACTACCGCGTCGTGCCGGAACTGATCTACACTTCCAACGCGACCATCATTTTTGGGACCGATACTTTCCTGAACGGCTATGCCCGAACTGCGCACCCGTATGACTTCCGATCGATCCGCTACATCTTTTCGGGTGCCGAGCCTGTCAAACAATCCACCCGCGAGACCTATATGGAGAAGTTCGGCCTGCGTATCCTTGAAGGCTACGGTGTTACCGAGACGGCGCCCGTAATCTCCCTCAATACGCCAATGTTCAACCGCTCAGGCACCGTCGGCAAGATCATGCCCGGAATGCAGTGGAAACTCGAGCCGGTCCCGGGTATCGATGAGGGTGGTCGCCTTTTCATCCGCGGCGCCAATGTCATGGCCGGCTATCTCCGCGCTGAGAACCCTGGCGTCATCGAATTGCTCCGTGATGGTTGGCATGACACGGGCGACATTGTCACAATCGACGATGATGGCTTCGTCAGGATCCGTGGCCGCGCGAAGCGCTTCGCCAAGATCGGCGGCGAGATGATTTCCCTCGCTGCCGTCGAGGCGCTTGCCGGCCAGTTGTGGGCCGGCGCCCTTTCGGTCGTTTCATCTATTCCGGATGCAAAGAAGGGTGAGCGACTGGTGCTGCTGACAGATGCGCCAAACGCTACTCGCGCCGAATTCGCGGCCTTTGCCAAATCCAGGGGAGCGATGGATATGATGGTTCCTGCGGAAATCAAAATCGGCAAAGTGCCGGTGCTGGGGTCGGGAAAGGTGGATTTTCTTGCAGCGAGCAAGATTGTCCAAAATTTGAATCCACCGCAGCACGCTGCGTGAAGCTCACACAAGGCGTGTACAGATCGGCGAAGCGCAAATGGTGTGTGAATATGCACGGAAGTTCGCCCCTTTCGGCGCAGAGCATCGACTGCCGGAGGCAGGACATCTCATCTGTTCGATTGCAGATCTAAGTGCTGTCGGGATCAATGTTCAACGCACCGGTGGGGTGAAACGCTATACCGAGACGCAACACGCTGCTATCTGCCGTGTCGCCAGCGGATTGCAACCAATCTCCACTAAACTTTGCGAGGGGCAAGTAACGTGTTGATGTTCCGGCCCGGAACATGGCGCAATCTCATTGCCTCCGAGCTCCTGTCGTCGATGCAGAGCGTTGCGGGTCTCGCGATGACCAATGCCGACAGGGGTTGGTCGGAGGCCGAAGTTGTGCGCGCCGGCGCGGATTCCAGGCCTATCGCCATCGCCAGAATGGAGAATACGAAAAGTGCGAGGCCAACGAAGTAGTCGGATATAGCATGCCGACGGCGGTCCAGATGCTCTTCCAGATAGTCCGGCTCTTGATCTCTGTCTTCGTCGTGCATGACAAACTCGCTTGGTTGGTTCTAGGGGTAAGGCTCCGCAAGGAGGGCCGCCAGGCATTCGTTGCGGAACCCGCTTTTGCCTATAAATGGCTGCATCTCGCCTTGTTCATGAAGGGTTATTGTTCTTGAACGGCAGTTGCCGGATCCGTTTGCCGGTAGCGGCGAAGACGGCGTTCAGAACGGCCGGTCCGGCGACGGCGATGGTCGGCTCGCCAACGCCGCCCCAGAAGCCGCCTGAAGGCATGATGATCGTCTCGACCGCCGGCATCTGCTCCATCCGCATCACCTCGTAGGTGTCGAAATTCTCCTGTTCGACGCGGCCGCCATTGATGGTGCATTCGCCGTAGAGGCAGGCGGAGAGACCGTAAACGAAGGACCCTTCGACCTGGCGTTCGGCCTGGGCGGGGTTGACGATATGACCGGGATCTGTTGCGGCGACGATGCGGTGGATCTTCAACTGACCGTCGGTGATGGAGATTTCCGCAGCGGCGGCGACATAGCTGGCAAAACCCATGATCTGCGCCAGGCCACGGTATATGCCCTGCGGCGCCGGCGTTTCCCAGCCGATGCGCTCGGCAACGGCTTCCAGAACCGCCAGATGTTTCGGATGGTTGGCCATCAGCTTCCGGCGGAAATCCAGGGGATCAATCCCGGCCGCATCAGCAAGCTCGTCCAAGAAGGTTTCCACGTAGAAGGCATTCTGGTTGAGGTTCACGCCACGCCAAAATCCGGGCGGTACTGGAGGATTGCGCATGGCATGGTCGATGAGGAGATTTGCGACGGTGTAGCCGAAGACACCTTCGCTGCCGCTGGCGTTCAGCCCCTGGAACACGATCGGATCGTGACCGTTCTCGCGAAACATCTGGGGACGGAGCGAGGAGAGGATGGACTGACCGCTGATGCGCATGTGAAGCGCCGTCAGATTGCCGTCGGCATCAAGCGCGGCCCGCATTCTGCACTGCGTCGTCGGGTGATAGGAGCCGTGCAGCATGTCCTCCTCGCGCGACCAGATGAGCTTGACCGGCGTGCCCGCAAACTCCTTGGCGAGCGTGACCGCCTGGCGGACATAGGATTCGTTGGCGCCGCGCCGGCCAAAGCCGCCGCCGAGATGCAGCTTGTAGACCTCGCATTGTCCGATCGGCAGGCCGGAGGCTTCCGCCACGTTGACAAGGCTGCTTTCGCCGTTTTGCGTCGGCACCCACACCTCGCACTTGTCTGGCGTATATCGCGCCGTCGCGTTCATCGGTTCCATCGTGGCATGGGCCTGATAGGGGAAGGAATAGGTTGCCGTGACGACCCGCGCTGCTCCCTCAAGTGCTGCGGGCGCGTCGCCGATCGAAGTGCCAACGAAGGCATCGTCGGCATCGAGGCCTTCGGCGAGCATTGCGGCGATGGAGGCACTGGTGACGGCGGTGTTCGGACCATCGTCCCAGACGACCGGCAACGCGTTGAGCGCC
This sequence comes from Rhizobium gallicum bv. gallicum R602sp, assembly GCF_000816845.1. NCBI lineage: Bacteria > Pseudomonadati > Pseudomonadota > Alphaproteobacteria > Hyphomicrobiales > Rhizobiaceae > Rhizobium > Rhizobium gallicum. The sequence continues at coordinate 566,469 of NZ_CP006880.1, forward strand.
GATTGCGCCTGCCACCACGTCTCGGCAACCACGGCCACGGTTGCCTCATCGACCTGCACGACCTTGCGCACGCCTGGCCTCGCCGCGACGGCGGCGGCATCGAAACTTGCAATCTTGCCACCGAACGCAGGGCAGGCCTTCACCGCGGCGTTCAGCATTCCGGGCAGTTGCACATCGGCGCCATAGATCTGCCGTCCGGTGAGCTTGTCGGCAGTATCGAGCCGCGGAAGCGGCTTGCCGGCAATCTTCCAGTCCTTCGGGTCCTTGAGCGCGATAGTGCTTGGAACCGGCATCTGTGTGGCAAGCGCCGCCACGGCGCCATACGACGTCGTACGCCCGGAAGCGGGATGAGTGATGATGCCGTTCTGGACCGTGCATTCCGAACTCGGGACATTCCAGGTACTGGCGGCGGCTGCAATGAGCATTTCGCGTGCGGCGGCTCCGCCCTGCCTGACGTATTCGTGAGAGCCGCGAATCCCCTGACTGCCCCCGGTCGAGAAACTGCCCCAGACGCGCTCGCGTCGAAGGCTCTCCCCGGGCGTTGGATATTCGGTCGTAACCTTGGACCAGTCGCATTCGAGCTCTTCCACGACTAGCTGCGCCAGTCCCGTGAGCGTGCCTTGTCCCATTTCCGAGCGGGCGATACGGATGACGACGGTGTCGTCGGGATGGATCAGAACCCATGCATTGACTTCTGGCAATATATCCGATGCCGCCTGCTCGGCATTTGCCGACAGTGGAATCTGAAAGCCTAGTGAAAATCCGCCGGCCGCCACGGCCGTGCCGATGAGAAACTTGCGGCGTGATAGCGTGACCACATCATTCATCGTTCTACCCTCAGCCTTTCTGCGCGGCACTGCTGTTTGCAGCGGCAAGCTTGATCGCAGCCCGCACCCGGTTATAGGTGCCGCAGCGGCAGATATTGGTGATTTCCGCGTTGATATCGTCATCCGTCGGATCAGGGGTCGTATTCAGCAGAGCGGTGGCCGCCATGATCATTCCGGCCTGACAGTAGCCGCATTGCGGCACGTCAAGCGCGAGCCATGCCTGTTGGACCGGATGGGAGCCATCCGGGGAAAGCCCTTCGATCGTGACGATCTCCTGGTTTGCGTCAATCGCGCTGACCGGCATAGCACAGGAGCGCGAGGCGACGCCGTCGATATGCACTGTGCATGCGCCGCATTGCGCAATGCCACAGCCGAACTTCGTGCCGGTCAGGCCGGCCTGTTCACGCAAGACCCACAAAAGAGGCGTTTCCGGATCCACGTCGATATCGCGGGCCACGCCGTTAATGGTGAGTTGAACCATGACATGCTCCAATCTCTTGAAAGAAAGTCCCAGATGCGATGGCGGTTTTACCCGCCATCGCGCGCCGCTCGATCAGGATGCAGGTGTGGTATCCGGTCAGCCGGCGTTGCGTTGCGCGTCCGATCCGGACTGGTCGGCCGGGGGAACTGGCTGCGATTGCGAGCTGGCGGACTGGAGCCGCGTGCAACCGGACCCTTGAGCCGAGGCAGTGCCTGCCGCCGCAAGAAGGCCGACGGAGGCTGCGAATGCGATAAGAAAATTCTTCATGGATGCCTCACTTCTGGTTGAAGTTTGAATTGCCTGAGACGGACGGTCCCGATCTCTGGCTGCTACCGGAGCTTTCGCTCCGTCTTTTCCCCGCCTGGCGCATGCGCCCTAGTTGGCGGCGGAAAGGCTTCGCAGATAGGCGATGATCGCCGATCGCTGCGCCTCGTCACGAATGCTGGCGGTCATCGTCGTGCCGGGAACGACCTGCCGCGGATTGGCGAGAAAGGCTTGCAGCCTCTCCTCGTCCCAGACGATGCCAGACCCGCCGAGCGCTTTCGAATAGCGTGCGCCTTCGATGGTTCCCGCCGACCGGCCGAGAAGGCCGGAAAGATGCGGTCCCATCCGGTTTTCGCCGCTGTTGACACTGTGGCAGGTGCCGCAGCGGGTGCGGAACAGCCTTTCGCCCTCCGGATTGACCGGCTCCTGCGCCAGGCACTGGCCGGCGAGCGATAGCGAGAACACCAGCATTGAACCGAGACAGATTGGTTTCATCGAAAATCCTCACGTCATTGCGTCTTGTATCGTTGGGACTGCCCGGATGCAGATGAACGGCTGCTTCGCTGCAGATCGTTTCGACGCTTGCAGGCTAGGGGCGGTTTGTCGCAGAGATGTGCCAGACGGTCAGGAAAATTGTCGCGAAATGTCTCAAGCCGTCCGGATATGCATCCATACGCGCCTGGGGCCGGACCGAAGACGGATGCGCCAGTTCAGGCTAAACCTTGGAAGGGCGAGCAATTCGCCAGGTAACCGGATCGCTGGTTTTGACAAACTTTGATACACTTTTGGAGATGCCGGGATTTTTCCGTCATTTTATATTGCGTTCATGTCTTCATTCCATGCGCGAGGCGCTCCATGCAATCGGCACCCCATATCGTCGTCGTAGACGATCACCGGGACATCCGTGACCTTGTCGGCAAGTATCTTTCCCAGCAGGGCTACCACGTCAGCGTTGCCGATAGCGGCGCGGCACTGCGGCGAATCGTCGAACGCGGCGCCCCGGACCTGATCGTTCTCGATGTCATGATGCCGGGCGAGGATGGTCTGTCAGTCTGTCGCCAGCTGCGTGGCACACTGGAGATACCGATCATATTCCTGACAGCGATGGCGGACGATACCGACCGCATCATCGGGCTGGAGCTCGGCGCCGACGACTATCTCACCAAGCCCTTCAACCCGCGGGAGCTTCTGGCGCGCATCAGGGCGGTGCTGCGCAGGGTCAATAGCCTGCCACCGCAGCAGCGCGAGACGATCAAGGCGAAAACCGTGACCTTCGATCAATGGCGGCTCGATGTCGGGCGCCGGGAACTCATCGGCGAGGACGGCGTCGGTATCGCGCTCAGCACCGCGGAGTTTCGCTTGCTAAAGGCCTTCCTGGAACATCCGGGCCTCGTCCTCAGCCGAGATCAGCTTCTCGATCTGACGGTCGGCCGCACCGCCGATTTTTTCGATCGCAGCATCGACAACCAAGTCAGCCGGTTGCGCAAGAAGATCGAGTTCGATCCGAAAAATCCCGCCATCATCAAGACCCATTGGGGTGGCGGCTACAGCTTTTCTGCGGAGGTGGCATCCGGATGACGCGATGGTGGAAAAGGAGCCTTGCTGCCCAGTTCATCGGCTTCATGCTGCTTGCGCTCGTTATATCGCAGGCCCTTGCATTCCTTATCTCTTGGGACGAGCGCGACAAGGCCCTGCGGGCGGCCGCCAAGGGTGAGTTCTTCAGCCGCACCGCATCTCTTGCGAGGCTGCTCGAATCCCTGCCTGTTCCTCTTCGCCGGGACGTCCTGCTTGCCAGTGGAACAGGCTACTCGCGCTTCTGGATTTCCGCCGACGATCCGGCCGATGCGGACCAATGGCGCACGGTGGCAGTAGCACAGCTTGCAAAACCATTGCCGAACTTGCCCGACTCGCGTCGGAACTGGCAGGTGCAGCCGAGGGACCTGCCAGCGAAGCTTGGCTATGAACACGGCCTCTTCGCGGCTGCAAACGCTTCCGATGACTGGACCACCTTGGCGTCTGGACCATGGTCCCTGCCGCATCCGGCGAAGTTCCTCTATTTCGATCAAACGAACGGAATGGGGCTTGCCGTCCGGCTCAGCGACGGCAGCTGGTTGAATTCCGCCTATCACAAGGTGATGCCGAGCACGCTCTGGAACACGCAATCGCTGTTCTCGCTCGGGATAACGGCGATTGTTCTTTCGATCATCGGTGTCTTCACCGCCAATCGCATTACCCGGCCGCTGCGAGGGCTTGCCTCGGCCGCCGAGGCTCTTGGGCGGGGCGAGACCGTGGAGAAGCTGCCCGAATCCGGCCCCGACGACATCCGCCAGACAGCGGAGGCGTTCAATCGGATGCAGTCCCGGCTGCATCGTTTCGTTGAGGATCGGATGCGCATGCTTGCGGCGATCAGCCATGACCTGCGCACGCCGCTCACATCCTTGCGTTTGCGCGCCGAATTCGTTTCGGATCCCGACGTACAGCAACGGATGCTGGCGACGATCGACGAAATCCAGACCATGACGGAGGCGACGCTTGCGTTTGCACGAGGAGAGGCGACCGTCGAGGAAACCAGGACGATCGAGCTCAACGCGCTTGTCGGAAGCCTTTGCGACGACCTTGCGGAAATAGGGCAGAACGTGGAATTTTCCGAAGGCACCAAGATCAACTATCGCTGCCGCCCCGAAGGCCTGCGCCGGGCCATCCGCAACTTGGTCGAAAACGCGGTCCGTTATGGCGGCGCGGCCAAGGTTCATCTCTTTCATACGCCTACGACGATCGACATCGTCGTCGAGGACGACGGCCCCGGCATTCCCGAAAATGCAACCGAACAGGTGTTCGCGCCCTTCTTCCGCCTCGAGCAGTCGCGCAGCCGCGAGACTGGCGGCGTCGGGCTGGGGCTTTCGATTGCCCGAGCCATCGTCCGCCACCACGGTGGGGACATCGTACTTTCCCAGAATCGGCCGGCGCAGAAGTGGCCGGGGTTGCGGGCGTCTGTCTCTCTGCCCAAGGTGATGTCTGGTTGAAGTCGATGGGTAAGGGAGCAGTCGCCGCCGAACAGGTTGGCTGGTCGTTCATCGAGCGCGGCGATCCAACCTGCTCGAGGTAACCATCTCGCAATACGACGATCCGGTCGGCCATCGTCATCGGGAAATGACGGGTCTTTCGGTCAAATCCCCCAAGGCAATCCTACGGCAGCTGAGAGCCGGTCACAGCGACGTAAAGTGCATAGAGCGAGCGGGTTGCTGCGATGAACAGCCGGTTGCGTTTGGGCCCGCCGAAGGTGAGGTTCGCAACGGTTTGCGGTACGCGGATCTTGCCGATCAGTTTGCCCGTCGGGTCGAAGCAATGCACGCCATCACCGGCGCTCGACCAGAGGTTTCCGTTCACGTCTGTGCGGATGCCGTCTGGAATGCCGTTGTCGATGAGGCAGAAGACACGGCCGTTCGCAAGCCGCCTGCCGTCGACCACGTCGAAAGCGCGGATGTGACGCGGTAGGCTTTCGTCATGGCTTGCTGCCGAATCCGCCACATAGAGGATTGTCTCGTTGGGCGAGAAGGCAAGGCCGTTCGGCTGGATGAAATCCGTGGCGACCGCCGCAAGCTCGCCGGTCGTCGGATCGAGCCGGTAGACATTGCGGGTCGGTTGCTCCGGCTCCGCGCGATAACCTTCGTAGTCCGACATGATGCCGTAGGTGGGATCGGTGAACCAGACCGTGCCGTCGGACTTCACCACCACATCGTTCGGCGAATTGAGCCGTGCGCCCTCGAAACGGTCGGCGAGCACGGTGATCGAGCCGTCGACCTCGGTGCGTGTGACGCGGCGCGTACCGTGCTCACAGGAGACGAGCCGTCCCTGCCTGTCGCGCGTATGGCCGTTGGTGAAGTTGGACGATTGCCGATAGACGGACACGCCGCTCTCGGGTGTCCATCGCATCATGCGCTGGTTGGGAATGTCGCTCCACAGGAGTTGGTTCGCATCGTTGAACCAGACGGGGCCCTCCGCCCAGCGGCAGCCGGAATAGAGTTCGTCGAGACCGGCGCTGGTCACGATCATCTGCCGGAAGCGCGGGTCGTGGATTTCGTAGATGTCGGCCTCGGCCATGGCGGTGTTTCCGTTTATCGCATGCCGAACCGGCGACCGCCGGCGAGCATGATGACGCTGATGATGATGAGGCCGGTCATGATGAGGCGGATGCCCGCGCCCAGCCCGTAGGTGTTGAGCATGGAAACGACCAGGAACATGAAAAGCGATGCGCCCCAGATGCCTGGCACGTTGGAATCGCCGCCCGCGACGGCCGTGCCGCCGATGACGACGACGGCGATCGACATCAGGAGATATTCCGAGCCCATGTTGAGCGCTGCGCCGCCGGAGAAGCAGGCGAGCAGATAACCTGCGACTGATGCCAGCACGGCGCAGAAAAGGTAGGTTACGAAGCGCGTGCCGTCGACCGGTATGCCCGCCATGCGCGCGGCCGGCATGCTCTGGCCGATCGCCGAGATCCAGCGCCCGTAGATCGTCTTCTCGAGCAGGAACCAGGCGAGGATCGAGATGAGGAGCGCTACGATCGCCACGTTCGGCGCGCCGAGCGTGTTCGACGTGGTGAACTCTGCAAGCACGCTCGGAGGCTTGATGCGCAATCCCCGATTTGTCCAGATCGCGGCGGACTGCACGATGAAGCTCATGGAAAGCGTCGCGATGATCGGCGGAATGCGCAGCGCCTTGATGAGCGCGTAATTGCAGAGGCCGACGATGAAGCCGATAACGATGACGACAAGAAGGCCAGGCAGGATCATGCTGTTTTCGACATTCATGAGCTTTAGCGCCACCGTGCCGGAAAGCGTCATGGTGGCGGGGACCGAGAGATCGATATTGCCAGGACCAAGCGTGATGACGAACATCTGGCCGATCCCGACGATGACCGAAAAGGCCGCGAAGGTGAGCGCGGCCTGCGACAGGCCGAGCGTGCTGGCGCCGAGCGTCACCATGATCGTCAGGAACCATACGATAAAAGCGGCAAGCCACGACCAGGTCCAGGGTTTGCCGAAAAGGCGGAGCGGGATCATCGGCGTTTCTCCCGCTTCTCGAGGCGGTTCAGCATCAGGCGGAGCGCGAGCACAATGATCAGGATCGCGCCCTGAGCCCCGATCTGCCAGTCCGGCGAGATGCGTAGGAAGGACAGGAACGAGCCGGCGAGCGTCAGCGTCAGCGCGCCGATTACCGCACCGATAGGGGAGACGCGGCCGCCGATGAACTCGCCGCCACCAAGAATCACGCCGGCGATCGACAGCAGCGTGTAGCGCAGCGCGATATTAGCATCGGCTGAGGTGGTCAGGCCGACGAGGGCAATGCCAGCAAGAACCGCGAAAAGGCCGGCAAGGCCATAGGCGGCGGCGCGCGCCCCGACAATCGACCAGCCGGCGCGTTCGACAGAGCGCTGGTTGCCGCCGATGCCGCGGATAAGCACGCCGAGCGAGGACCGCATGACGACGAGATGGGCGAGGGCGGCGACGACGATGCTGGCGACGATAGCCATCGGCGCCAACGGGGGTTTGACGGTCATCAACCAGCGCACCCAGTCCGGTGCCTGCCCGCCCGGTGACGGCAGCAGCAGTACGGCAAGGCCGCCCCAGACGAAGCTCATGCCGAGGGTCACGACGATGGACGGCAGGTTGCGCAGATGGATGACGACACCGAGCGCCGCATATGTCGCGATCGCGCCGGCAAGGATCAGAACGCCGGTCACGGGGGCATCCCGCAGAAAGGTCGCGGTTACGCAGGCGATGAAGCTGACGAAGGTGCCCATCGATAGATCGAGATCGTTCACGGCCATCACGAGCATCTGGGCGATCGTCGCGAGCGCGATGGGCACAGCCAGATTGAACAGCAGGTTGAGCCCCACATAGCTCATGGCGCGGGGCTGCAGCCAGAAGACGGCGGCGAGCAGCATCGTCAGCGACAGGGCGGGAATGGCAAGACGCATGGCGTCGGACGAGAGCCGGAACGTCATGCGGCGACCCCCTCGAAGGAGGCGGCGATAATGTTCGTCTCGTTGACGGCGTCGCCGGCGAGCTCGGCCGCGATACGGCCCTCGCGGAAGACGTAGACGCGGTCGCAGAGGCGGACCTCGTCCATCTCCGTCGAGTACCAGATGAAGGTGCGGCCGTGCGCAGCTTCCTCGCGGATGATTGAGTAGACCTCCTGCTTGGTCCCGATGTCGACGCCGCGCATCGGATCGTCCATCAGGACAATCGGAGCACGCGTCGCAAGTGCGCGCGCGAAGAGTACCTTCTGCTGGTTGCCGCCGGAAAGTGACAGGATGCGGTTGTCCATATCGGGCGTGCGGATCTCGATCCGGCGCTTCCAGTCGGCGCCTTTCGTCCCCTCTTCGCTTGTGAGTATGAGGCCGCGCCGGGACAGGTCGCCGAGCGATGCGATGGAGAAGTTGCGCAGGATGCTCCACAGCTCGAAGACGCCGTTGAGGCGGCGGTCGCCGGCGACGAAGGTGACGAGCGGATCACGCTCAGGCAGCCAGTTGCCGGACTGGGAGGCATGCAGGGCGAGCAGGAGCTCGGTCTGCCCGTGGCCGGCCAGACCCGCCAGTCCAATGATCTCGCCCTTGCGCGCCATGAAGGAAACACCCGCTGCCTGATGAGACAGAATGAGCGGCGCGGCGGACTGTTCGCGCGCCGAGCGCTGCCCGGTCTCCTCTTTCGCAACGGTGCCCATGGCTTCCACGACGCCATGATGGTCGAAGGCGTGTGCCGGACGTTCGGCGACAAGGCGGCCGTCCTTCATGACGACGATGCGATCGGAGGTTTCGAGGATCTCGTGCAGGATATGCGAGATGAAGATGACGGACCCGCCCGCGACAACGAAGCGGCGGACATGGTGGAGCATCTGGCGAGCAAGGCTTGCATCGAGTGACGAGGTCGGTTCGTCGAGGATCACTAGCCGCGGCGCAATGCCGGCGTCGGAAAAGGCCATGGCGATCTCGACCATCTGCCGCTCGGCGATCGAGAGATCTCCCACGGTCCGAGTGCTATCAATGCCATGGCCGGGAAAGACGGCGTCGAGGCTCTTCTCAATGATTATTGCGGCGCGCCTGCGCCAACCAAAGCCACCGAGATCGCGATGCATGATACGGGCGTTCTCGACGATGGAGAGGTTGGGGCAGAGGGAAAGTTCCTGGAAGACACAGCGCACGCCGCGGGCACGTGCGACGTTGATGCCATAGCGCTCCAGCCGCTCGCCGTCGCTCGTGACGCTTCCTTCGTGCGGTGTGAGGCCGCCGTTGATCACGCTGACGATCGTGGACTTGCCCGCTCCATTATGTCCGACGAGCCCGACGCATTCGCCCGGCATGACATGCAGCGTCACGCCGTCGAGTGCCCTGACCGCGCCGAAGCTCACCTTGGCGCCATCGACCGCGATCACGGCCTTCAATACGTCTTTCATGCTGCCCGCCTGCTCGCAAAGAATGCCACGCTGCCATTTGCGGCCGCGCGGCAGTCGCTGGGAGATTTACTTTGCCGACTCGATGACCTTGACTGCATCTTCCTGCGTGTATTCGACATTGGCGACGCCGCCGGCCTGGGTATTGGCGAGGTTCGTTTCGAGATTGTCCTGGTCGATGCGCAGGAAGGGTACGACGAGGTCCTTCTTGACCTCCTTGCCGTCGAGGATCTGCTGGGCGACCCAGAAGGCGAGCGTGGAGACGCCCGGCGCAATGGATACGGACATGGTCTCGTAGCCCTTCGCGTCCTTCTGCTCTTTCCACCACTTCAGTTCGTCTTCGCGGTTGCCCATGATAATGATCGGCATCTTCCGGTCGGTCGCGGCAATCGCCTGGGCCGCGCCATAACCGTCGCCGCCCTGCGTCACCACGCCGACGATGTCGGGTAGGCTTGGCAGGATGCCGGCAACAGCTTTCTGCGCCACGTCCTGCGCCCAGTCTCCATGAACGGAGCCGACCACCTTGAACTGCGGAAACTGCTTGGCGCCCTCATGGATGCCCGCCGAGATCTCATCGTCGACGAAGACACCGGCAAGGCCGCGGATCTCGAGCAAGTTGCCGCCGTCTGGGAGTTTCTTCGACAAGTACTCCACCTGGCTGCGGCCCATTTCCTTGAAGTCGACGGCGATGCGCCAGGCACAGGGTTCTGTGACGATGCCGTCGAAGGAAACGACGGTGATGCCGGCGTCGCAGGCTTCCTTGACTGCGCCGTTTAGCGCCGTCGGCGAGGCGGCGTTCAGCACGATTGCGTCATAGCCCTGCAGGATCATGTTCTGGATCTGCGCGGCCTGTTCCGTCGCCTGGTTCTCGGCGGTGGTGAAAGCGTCGGCTGCGGCAACGACGCCACTCTTCACGGCTTCGCCAGTCACCTTTCCCCAACTCGTCAGCATGGCTTGACGCCACGAGTTGCCAGCATAGTTGTTGGACAGGGCGATCTTCTTTGCCGACGTCTCGGCAAAGGCGGAAACGGGCATCGCGGCGCAAGCTATAGCGGCCGATGCCAGAAGCATCTTACGGATTGTCATGTCTCTCTCCCTCATGATCGCGCCGGTCAGCGGATCGCTTCACTCCTGTCTGCCCAAAATGGGTTCGAGTGAAAATTGTTCTTGCACTGAGCATCCTCCTCTCAGTAAGGGCAGGATGCGGGAGATCGACCGGCCTGTATAGGGGCAAGGCGGCAAGTCGTTTGCGGGTTTTGCGCAACAAGCTGCGGGTTTCCGCAAGACGGCGGCGCTTCCGCGAGGCTTACTGCGAAGCGATCGCGGCGGGTTGAGGAGCCTGCTGCCGTCTCGGGGAGGAAATGACAATGCTGCATCTCGCACCCGCAGCCATGTTCGACCACTATCTCGGCATTTCCCGGCTGCTCGCGGGCCAGCTCGACTTCCGCTCGGCCATCCGTTCAGTCGCGGCCGAGGTTGCCCATATCATCCCGCACGATCATCTCGATGTCTGTGTTCTCCTTGAGGGCGGCAACTACCACACGGCCTACGAGACGGGCATCGAGACTGCCTGGGGCGACCTTGCCGGCGCGCCGGTGGTCAACAGTCCCATCCGCTCGCTGCTCTGGGGCGAGGTGGACTTTCTCCTGGCGGACGACGCCATGACGGACCCGCGTTTCCATTTCGAGGGCGCGTTCAAGCGGCCGATCGTCGAACAGTCGCTGAGGAGCCGCTTGCATGTACCGATGAAGGTACAGGGCACGATCATCGCGGCGCTGTCGTGTTCGTCGCAAAGGGCGGATGTCTATACCATGGAGGATATCGAACGCGCCCGCATCATCGCCGACCTGCTGACGCCCTATTTCTTCGCGCTGCAGGCGGCCGAGCAGGCGCAGCGCTCAGCCATCGTGGAGGCGGAGGCCCGCGCGCGCGAGGAGGGCTTGCGACAAGGCGCGTTGAAGCTGACCGAAGCACTGGAGCAGGAACGCCAACGGATCGGCATGGACCTGCACGACCAGACGCTCGCCGACCTGACGCGGCTCGCCCGCCGGATCGATCGGCTGTCGCGCAATGCCGAGGTGGCGCAAGAGGCGCTCGAGCCCATCTCCCGTTCCCTCCAGCATTGCATGCAGGATCTGCGGCAAATCATCGAGCAGGCAAAACCCTCCGTGCTCCAGCTCTTTGGCCTCGCCCAAGCGATCGAGCATCATCTGGACCGATCGACCCGCGATACTGGATCGGGCATCGAATGGGGCCTTGTCGACGAGACGCACGGCGCACTGGAGCGACTGGAGCCGACTGTCAGCGTCGCGCTGTTCCGTATCGCGCAGGAGGCGATCAACAATGCGGTGCGACATGCCGCCCCGCTGGCCGTCATGGTTCGGCTCGAGGCCGACGACGACCGGCTGTCGATCGAAATCTCCGACGACGGGACCGGGCTCGCCAAGACGCGGGGACGGATCGGCGGAGGCATCGACAACATGAAGACCCGTGCGCGGCTCATCTCGGCGCGCTTCACGACCGGGCCCGGCCACAACAATCGCGGGACTGTGGTGCGCGTCGTGCTGCCGCTCGTGCCGCACGACCCGGCGAGCGAGTCAAACTGAGGAGAAGGGCACGATGAAGGTTCTCATCGTCGAGGACGACCCGCTGCACCGGTCCTATCTGCACGAGGCGGTCAACGCTGCCCTGCCGGAATGCGACACGGTGATCGAGGCGGAAAACGGAACCGTCGGCGAGAAGCTCGCCCGCGACCACAAGTCGGCGCATATCGTCATGGACTTGCAGATGGCGAGCCGCAACGGCATCGAGGCGGCGCGCACGATCTGGAAGGAGCGGCCGGAAACCCGCATCCTGTTCTGGTCGAATTACTCGGACGAGGCCTATGTGCGCGGCGTCTCCCGCATCGTGCCGGACGGCGCCGCCTATGGCTATGTGCTCAAATCCGCCTCCGACGAGCGGCTGAAGCTTGCGCTGCGCTCGATCTTCATCGAGAGCCAGTGCGTCATCGACCGCGAGGTGCGGGGCCTGCAGCAGAAGAGCCTCGGCCAGACGAACGGCTTCACCGATTCCGAATACGAGATCCTCGTCGACATCGCGCTGGGCCTCACGGACCGGGCCATCGCCAAGCGTCGGGGCCTGTCGTTGCGCAGCGTGCAGAACCGCTTGCAGCAGCTCTACGACAAGCTGGACGTCTACCAGACCGCCGGCGACGACCACGAGGACGGCCGCTTCAATCTCCGCGCCCGCGCCGTTGCGGTCGCTTTCCTGCGCAAACTCCTGAACTACAGCGCTCTGGAGCGGGCTGAGGCGGAGGTGCAGGAGTGGCTTGATGGATTGCATGACAGCCCGCGCGACAGGAATCGCAGGCGGGCTCGAACCTGAACTCGCCGCAGCGATCGATGGCTTCTTCCCATTATGGGCGGTCGCTGATGGTTCGCACGATTTTCGAGAAGAATTCCCGGCGACCCCGTTGCCGTTCTCGCCTGATTGAACTGTCGATCCAAGAGATACTACCCCACGGGCTAAAGTTGCCGATGTCTGCAGTTTACAGCGTGGTCGCTCCGCCAGACCCCGCGGGCGGGGGGATAATTGACCGTCTCAAATCGTGTTCTGGCGGCAATCTGAAAACAGTCAGCCTTTTGCATTGTTCGGCGCCGCAGGCGCGAACACACTTTGGAATACATGACGACCACAGGCGAAATTCGCGCTGTTAATTCGAAAACGACCTCGGATTGGATTCGTTTCAAAGGCATCCGGTCCGCCGGACGACCTGTCCATCCAGAACGGTATTTCGACTTGCTTGCCACGGGCGGTCATTCTTTTGTGATCCCAGAACGGAGCAGGTGAGAAGCGCCAAAAGGCCCGGTCCGTTGTCAAGCTCCTTCATCATCGCGCTGGGTGCGAAGATTGGAGACAACGCGCCGGTTCTGCACCTTGCACGAGCGCTCCGCGCAATCGCGGACTTCGCGGTCCTTGCCGTAACCTTTGGCCCACATGCGCCTGGCGTCCACGCCCTTGGAGGCGAGATAGGCCATTGCCGCATCGGCGCGCTTCTGCGACAGCGCCACCATTTTGGACGCGGAACCGGAATCGTCGGCAAATCCTTGCAATTTGACCAGCCAATTCGGGTTCTTGTTGAGCCAAGTGGCTTGGTTATCCAACGTCGCCATGGCGACGGAATCGAGCGTGGCGGAGTCCTGTGTGAAGTAGATCCGTCGACCGGCATTGAGGATGAAATCCTCTTCGCTGCCAGCCGTTATGTTGTCGAAACCTGGCGCGGGATCGTTGGTCTGACCGGTCATCGGCGCCGCGGCAGGTTCTTCCATTGAGGCGATATGGGTGGTGGTGCAGGCGGCGAGCACCAAGAGCATGGCCGCGGCAATAACGCTCCTCGTGTATCCGATGGTAGCAGACATCTGGATGATATTCCTTATTGGACCGGGGCTGTTTCGCCAACCTGAGCGGCATTTTCAGCCTGATCGGCAATATGCGGCAGTACCTGCACAGCGGTGCCGATCGGGCAACGCTGGTAAAGATCGATGGCGTCTTCGTTGAACATGCGGATACAGCCGCTGGAGGCGTCCTTGCCTATGCTCCCGGGCTCCAGCGTGCCGTGAAAGCGATAACCGGTGTCGACGCCGTCGCGAAGCAGGTACATGGCGCGGGGGCCGAGTGGATTTTTCGGTGAGCCTCCCGCCACAAATTCGGGCAGTTCGGGATGGCGCTTGCGCATCTCCGGCGGCGGCGTCCAGCGCGGCCAAAGCGATTTACGATCAATCGTGGCCCGGCCAAACCATTTGAAGCCCTCGCGGCCGACGCCGACGCCGTAGCGGATGGCTGTCTTGTTCTCCATGATCACGTAGAGAAAATGGTGCCTTGTATCGACAACAACGGTGCCGATCGGCTCGCTGCTGAAATATTTGACAACCTGGCGGTGCCACCGCTTATCGATCTTGGCGAAGTTGGTCTTTCGGAACGTCACGCCATTGTCAACGGCGGTTCCGGCAAAATAGGAAGACGCCTGGGCGAGTGCCGGTTCTTGCACCGCGCCGGTGCCAAGTAAAGCCAAACCACCAAGTAACACATCCCTGCGGGTCCACACCATCGGCAATATCCCCCTCAAAGCCAAACAGCGAAGTGTCAGTAAATCAGATTTTGAATTGGCCACAACAGAAAACTGCGTTCCTGTTAAATGACCGTGATCGAGTTGTGGCTGTTCTGCATCGGTTTCGTTCTGATCGTTACTTAGGAGGTCGCAACCAACAAACGCAAGGATCACTTGTGCGGGAAGACGAAGTTGTCAGCGGTCGCGACGTTGCGTCAAAAATATCTGGCATGTTTGCCGATGGACGAGGCGAGTTCAGGCTGCCCTTGACGACCGAAAAGTGAATCCCCATCTGCGGGCTAACCCGTTGGTCCGGGCCCCTCTGGCGAGTGCCTCGGCACTCTTGCGATGTCGGACCGTTTTCCGACAACCAGTGCCGATAGGGGATTATCTTTGGATCTCTCGTTTTTGCTTGTCGAGTGGCTGGGAACGCCGCTCTGGATGTGGTCGAGCTTTTTCGCCCTTGTCATCGCCGTTTTGTCGTTCGACCTCGGTCTTCTCCATAAGCAGAACAAGGAGATCGGCGTCCGTGAAAGCGTAAAGCTTTCCGCTCTCTATATCGCACTGGGCGTTGCGTTCGGCGGCTTGGTGTGGTGGTATCTCGGCTCTGACGCTGGCCTTGCCTACATGACGGGCTTTGTCGTAGAAAAGACGCTTGCGCTTGACAACGTCTTCGTCATCGCTCTGATCTTCTCCTTCTTTGCCGTGCCGCGCATCTACCAGCACCGTGTGCTTTTCTGGGGCATTCTTGGTGTCATCGTGTTGCGTGCCATCATGATCGGCGTTGGCGCGACGCTTGTCGCCGAATTTGCCTGGATTCTATACATCTTCGCCGCGTTCCTCATCGTGACTGGCATCAAAATGCTCGTCATCGAGGTTGCTGAGCCTGACGTCTCGAAGAATGTGCTCGTGCGCTTCATGCGCAACCGCTTCAACGTCACCGACGAACATCACGGCGAGCGCTTTTTCGTCAAAAAGGCAAATGCCAAGACGGGTAAGATGACCTGGTTCATCACACCGCTCTTCATGGCGCTCGTGATGGTCGAGGTGGCGGACGTCATCTTCGCAGTGGATTCGGTCCCTGCGATTTTCGCAATCACAACGGATCCGTTCATCGTCTACACCTCGAACATATTCGCGATCTTCGGTCTTAGAGCCCTCTATTTCGCCCTCGCGGCGATGATCCATCGCTTCCGTTATCTGAAGCCTGCGCTTGCCGTCGTCCTGATCTTCATCGGCTCGAAGGTCTTCGTCGCCGATCTTCTCGGTCTTGAAAAGTTCCCGGCCGCGCTGTCGCTCGGCATCACCTTCGCCATCATCGCCGCCGGGGTGGTCTGGAGCCTCCTCAAGACGCGGGATCAGCAGCAGCTTGCATGATCGGCGCTGCTCATAGGAACACCGTTAGCTACCGAACAGGAAAGGAAATAGATATGTTCTCGGATTTCATCGGCTGGATTTTTGCCGTTCTCGTCGTCGATCCGCTACAGGCTCAGATAGTGGAACAAGCCGAGCGCGCGAAGCTTCCCGTGGAGATCGTTCGCCAGTCCCAGGCCTGCCTCACGTCTCAAGGCCCGCAGCTGATCGAACGCGCCGCCGGCGACTACGGCTGGGCGGCGGCTACTGTCGTCAACCTTGCGATCGGTCGTACATCGCCGGCGGAGCTTCTCGATAACCAAGACCCGCAATGCGCAGCTTTCCTTCGCGTTCTAGGCGATGCCGGCGAGAATGCGTAATGGGCGGTTCCGGTTTGAAATGGCTTGAGTAAGATGTTCGAACAAGACGGGCACAAACAGTCGCGCGGAGTGGCCTCCGCGCAACTGAGGAAGATGCTGGAATTCGCCAGGGCGAAAGGCGGCCTCTCCATCGGCGAGGCTTTGGAATCCATGGGGCCGGCCGGCATCGCTTTCACGGTCCTGTTTCTGGCAATCCCGGCCCTGACGCCGATACCTGGCCCGTTCGGCATGGTGTTCGGCACGACGCTTGCACTGGTTTCGCTCCAGATCAGCGCGGGCCGTCGAACTGTGTGGTTGCCTGCCATCGTCAGAAACCGTCATGTTTCGTTCGCGACGCTTGATCTTATCGTCCGTCACTCGGTGCCGATGATCGCAAGGGTTGAGAAGGTTGTGCGCGCCGATCGGATAGAGGTCCTCACCGGTCCGACAGCGCAGGCCTTGCTCGGCCTCCCCATCTTCCTGCTCGCCGTGGTGATTGCCCTGCCGATCCCCTTTGGCAACGTGCTGCCGGTGTTGTCGCTGGTGATCCTGGCGGTTGCCATGATGGAGGGCGACGGCCTCGTCACTCTGATTGGGTTGCTGCTCGCATCGGCGACGATCGTCACAACCGCGGTTCTGCTCAGCTTCATGGCATCAATGGTCTTTGCGGCGTAAAGGTGCCCACCTGGCGTGTGTCGACGTTAACGTCCTCAAGAGCCGTGGCGCCTGCAGACAGCCCGTTCATATCTACTCCACCGGCGGCGACGCCCGAAGCATGGCGCCGAAGGGATGCAGGTTTACGAAAGCAACTGGCTTGCCCTGATCTTGCCGGCGGCCATCATGGCGGCGCAGCGGAACTCATCGGGCCGATTCGCGATGATCAGATCCAACAAGCTTGCGCAGGCCCTTGGGCGTCCCGGCGGGATCAAACACGCACAGCTGCTTCGAGGGCAGATCGCGCCGGCGCCGAGTATTGCTGCTGCCTGCCCAAAATTGCCATGCAAGAACGGTTACAAAGCCGACGGTTATGCCTAAATACTCTGACATCTTTATCGATCCCGAACCCAGATGCTGCTCTCACTCCGCAATGTCAGAAAATCCTATTTGACCGCAGAAGGACCTCTTGAGATCCTGAAAGGCATCGATTTCGATCTCAATGCTGGCGAAAGCGTCGCGTTGACCGGGGAGTCGGGAAGCGGGAAAAGCACCCTGCTTCACCTTGTCGGCGGGCTTGACTATCCCGATGTCGGGCAGATCCTCTCAGCGGGCCGAGATATTGCCGCTCTGGATGATCGGGAAAGGGCCCGGTATCGACGTTCGGCGGTCGGCTTGGTGTTTCAGCAGTTCAACCTGATTCCGTCGCTCGACGTCGCGGCCAACATTTCCTTTCATGCAAAGCTTGCTGGCCGACATAATCCTACCTGGGAGCGGCAGCTCGTGGAAAATCTTGGCATCGAGGCACTTCTCGCCCGATACCCCGAGCAGCTTTCCGGCGGCCAGCAGCAGAGGGTGGCGATCGGCAGAACGCTTGCCGCGCGGCCGCCCCTGGTTCTCGCCGACGAACCGACCGGCAATCTCGACGAAGCGACCGGGGACGCGGTGATCGGCATCATGCTGTCGCTGACGAAGAGTGCAGGTGCTGCGCTGTTGATGGTGACGCATTCTTCGAGGCTGGCACAGATGCTCGACCGCAGCGTTCATCTCAGCGGCGGAAGGATCGCCTGATGCTCTGGACCGCCGCAAGCGCTCTCGTTTCGCATTGGCGGCGTCGGCCTCTTCAGCTTGTTACGCTTATACTTGGTCTTTCGTTAGCAACTGCGCTGTGGTCGGGTGTCCAGGCGATCAACGCAGAGGCACGGGCGAGTTATGCGCGGGCAGCCTCCGTGCTCGACCAGAACGAACTGGCGCAACTCGTACCGAGCAACGGCCATTCCGTTCCCCTAAGCACGTATTCCAAATTGAGAAGGGCAGGCTGGAATGTCTCGCCCATTATCGAAGGCGACCATCGCTTCGGAAATGTCCGTGTGCGGCTTATCGGCGGTGATCCGTTGACGATGCCAGCGCAAGCGCAGGGCTTTAAGCCCGGAGAAAGGGATGGCCTGGCTGGCTTCATGGTGGATCCGGGTACCCTCGTGGTTTCCAAGGCGACCGCCTTGAGGCTTGAGGGGCAGACGCAGATGCAGGTCGAGGTGTCGCCGGACCTGCCGGACGGAGCCGCGCTCACCGATATCGCCGTCGCCGAGCAGGTTCTTGAAAAACACGGTGAGTTGAGCCGTCTCGTCGTTGCGCCGGAACAGCGGCCGAATCTGCCTTCGCTTGACACTCTCGCACCCGAGGTCGCATTAAAGCCACCCGGCGACCGGCCGGATGTCGCCCAGCTCACCGACAGCTTCCACCTCAACCTCACGGCATTCGGTTTCCTCGCGTTTGCCGTCGGTCTGTTCATCGTCTATGCGACGATCGGCCTGGCGTTCGAGCAGCGCAGAGCGACCTTTCGGACCTTGCGCTCTCTCGGGCTTTCCATGTCGTCCCTGAACCTCCTGCTGATGACCGAGCTTCTGGCGCTGGCCTTCCTTTCGGGGCTTATCGGCGTCGTGATCGGGTATTTCGTGGCCTCCCTGTTGCTCCCCGGTGTGGCGGTAACGCTTCAGGGGCTGTATGGAGCGAGCGTCCCGGGTACACTGACCATCCGGCCGGAATGGTGGGCAACCGGGCTGGGAATAGCGATCGGCGGAACGATCGTGTCGTCGGCACAAAGCCTTTGGCGGGTCGGGCGCATGCCGTTGCTGGCTGCAGCGCAACCTCGTGCCTGGGCCCGTGCGACGGCAATCGGTATCCGACTGCAGCTTTTGAGCGGGTTGGCTCTGCTGATCACATCGGCCACTTTGGCGAGTGTCGGACACGGGCTGATCGCAGGCTTTGCGGTCCTGGCGTGCCTCTTGCTCGGAGCGGCCCTGATGCTGCCGGGCATGCTGTCGGCGTTTCTTGCCATCATGCAGAGAAACTCGTCACGCGTGCTCGTCACGTGGTTCTGGGCCGATACGCGGCAACAGCTGCCCGGGCTTAGCCTGGCCCTGATGGCACTGCTGCTGGCGCTCGCCGCCAATGTCGGTGTCGGCACGATGGTCTCCAGCTTCCGCCTGACTTTCATCGGCTGGCTCGACCAACGGCTGGCGGCGGAGCTTTACGTCACCGCGCGAGAAGAGAACGAAGCTATGCGCCTGCGGACATGGCTGCTGGACCAGTCGATGTCGGTTCTTCCCATCTGGAGCGTCGAAGGTGAGGTGCTCGGAGAGAGGCTGCAGATCTTCGGCGCGGCAGCCGGCGATCCGACCTATCGCAACAACTGGCCGCTCCTGTCGGGCACGATCAATGTCTGGGACGAGGTCGCCGCAGGGCAAGGGGCGCTCATCAACGAGCAGCTCTGGCGTCGCAAGGGGCTCGCAATTGGCGATAGCCTGGTCTTGCCCGGCGAATGGAAACTCCCGGTCGTTGGGGTCTATTCCGACTATGGCAATCCAAAAGGCCAGGTCATCGTCGGTGTCGAAGCCCTGACGGCACATTACACTGACGTTCCAAAGCTGAGGTATGGCGTGCGTGTTCCGCCTGCCGACGCCCCGGTGCTGAAGGAACGCTTGACGACCGAATTCGGTCTGCCTTCCGAAAACATCATCGACCAGGCCTCCCTGAAACGGCAATCTCAGGCGGTCTTCGACCAGACGTTTGCCGTGACCGGAATGCTCAATCTCTTCACCCTCGGCGTTGCAGGTTTTGCGATGTTCTCCAGCCTGCTGACCTTGTCGGGCATTCGGCTGCCGCAGCTCGCACCTGTCTGGGCGATGGGAATCAGGCGGCGCGATCTTGCCTTGCTCGAAGTGCTGCGGACTCTGGCGTTGTGGCTTGCGACTTTCGTTGCCGCGGTCCCTGTCGGCCTTGCGCTTGCCTGGGTGCTGCTGTCGATTGTCAATGTCGAGGCGTTCGGCTGGCGGCTGCCGTTGCGGATGTTTCCGATGGACTGGCTCGTCCTGGGGCTGGTGGCGCTGGCTGCGGCGATCCTGTCTGTCTTTATTCCACTCCGACGGCTGGCGACGGTCGCGCCATCGGATTTGCTGAGGGTGTTTGCCAATGAACGCTAGAGGTCTTCTGGTCGTCCTTGTTTCCGTAGCCACGGCAATCTCCGTTCCTGCCGCCGCTATTTCGCAAGGGTTTGCCGGACTGGGCTCGACCGCCGAGGGCTTCGCTGTTCCACGCCCCGGCATACAACTCCGCTTTCCGGCAGATCACGGCCCCCATCCTGAATTCCGCATCGAATGGTGGTACATCACTGCAAACCTTGAGAGTGAGGAGGGGACGCAGTACGGCGTACAATGGACGCTGTTCCGCGCCGCCCTGGCGCCGAAGACCGAGGGCGGCTGGTCCGATCCTCAAGTCTGGATGGGCCATGCCGCGATCACCGCGAAAGATCGGCATCTCTTGGCTGAAAAACTCGCTCGCGGAGGGGTCGGCCAAGCAGGTGTCGTGGCCGTACCCTTTTCTGCCTGGATCGATGATTGGGAAATGAAAGGCCTGCCCAAACCGGGCGCCGACCAGCTAGACAAGGTTAGCCTGCACGCGACCGGAAAAGGTTTCGCCTACACGCTCGAACTCTCGGCCAGCGGTCCTCTCGTACTGCAGGGAGACCAAGGTTATTCGGTGAAGTCGGCCGAAAGACAGGCGAGCTACTATTATTCGCAGCCGTTCTATAAGGTGTCGGGTTCTCTCGACATTGACGGCAAGACCGTTCGGGTCAGCGGCAAGGCATGGCTTGATCGGGAATGGTCTTCGCAGCCCCTCGCTAAGGATCAGACTGGATGGGAGTGGTTTTCGCTCCACCTGGATTCCGGCGAAAAGGTCATGGCGTTTCGGCTCCGCGACGGTCGCGGCGGCTACATGTCGGCGAACTGGATTTCGTCGGATGGCAAGCCTACCCCTCTGCCGCCTGGATCGCTGCAGATAACCCCTTTGCGAACAGCACGCGTCGGCGACCGGAATGTCCCGGTTGCATGGCGCGTCCGGATTCCCGAGCGCGGCTTCGACGTCACGACTAGTCCTTTGAACGACCATGCATGGATGGCGACTACCACGCCCTATTGGGAAGGTCCAATTTCATTCAACGGAAGTGCTGGGGGGCATGGCTATTTGGAAATGACGGGATACTAACGATGATCGGCCGCGATGTGCGCGGCCGAACTTTAGGTCGAAGAGCCCCATCCTCCCAGCCGACGGGTTCGAAGCGTTCATCTGCACATACAGCGTCGCTGAGATGCAATTATGCAAGTCTTGCGTATTCCACCAGGCTGTGAGTGCATTCGCGCATCGGATCTCTCACTTCGTCCAACGTGCTTCAGCTCACAGAAGGGTAGCGAGGAGGATGCCACTGCAAACGAGCAAGGCGATGCCGCTCAGCAGATTGAGGGGCGATCCCTGGAAAACGGCCCTTGAGAGGCTCCGGCTGAAGAGCCGGACCAAGAGCGTCAATGCAGCAAAGTAGCATAGGTTAACTATCTGAAAAATCGCGCCCAACGCATAGAATCCGAATAAGGTTGGCTGCTGGCCGAGCGGTAAAAATGCGGGAAAGAAGCCTGCGAAAAATATGATCGGTTTGGGATTGGAAAGCGTCAGCGCAATTCCCTTGGCAAATTGGTGCCGAGGCGGAAGAACTTGACCGCTTTTGTCCATGCTGCCCTGGGAACTCAACGACTGCCTGATCAGCCCTATTCCGATATAGGCTACATAAGCTGATCCAAGGACCTTGATTGCATCAATTAGAAAGGGCCATTGGGCGACGAGGGCCGCAAAACCTAGGCCAGCACATGTAATAAGGACTATGTCACCAACGACAATTCCCGCAATGCCTCCGGCGGCGGCGCCCATGCCCCGTCCGGCCTGTCCCATGACAAAGAAGGTTGCTGGGCCTGGCACGAGGATTACGAGGCTAGAGGCAAGCACGAACGAAGCGATCGTTTCCATTGCGAACATGCTGGGCCTACCGTCCGCGCTCGAGGTGTGCGGCAATTACACCGGGCAACCACTGGGAAACATCTGGCGCTTCGTAGCCGAGAGAAATAGCCCTCGCGCTCGACATCGCGTAATCGGCCGGGAAGTCATATGGACTGAGTACTGCGGCGCGGCTAATCCCGGTCATGGCCTCCGCTTTTGCCTCTCTTCCCATGACTGATGCGACGGCTTGATGTATCTCCAGAGCCGTCAACGTGCCGTTCGCGCATGCATTGATCGCACCAGTAAAGGTATGCTGCCCAGCCCAGTAAAGAAAGTCGGCAATTCCGGCGGGATTGAAAAACGAACTCTTGCCGTTGTTGATCGAATAAAAGAGCGGTCGGCCGCTGGCTACACGATCAACATAGCTTCGAAGCCGGCCGGTGAAATCGTCCGGCCCAGACAGAATATGCCCGATCCGAACGCTGACCACCGGCAGTATGCCAGACTGATGAAACCAAACCTCAGCAGCGCGTTTGGCTTGCCCGTAGAGGCTTTCGGAGTATGTCTCGTCGCGCCAGGGAAAATCGGGATTTGCGCGCTCGTTGCCTAGATCGATGAGATTTTCGTCGAACGGAGCTTTTTTGGCCCAAAGCAATTGCGCGTAGACCTCGATGGTCGACGCCATGATGTAACGGCCCACTCTCCCGGCGAAGACAGATTCCGATATCCGAGCGTCGAGCGGACTGTAGCACATCTGGTCGAAGATGACGTCATAGTCTCCTCTTCCAGCGAAGGCACGGTCCATGGCATCTTCGTCGCGCCGATCCACCGTGACGCGGCTAACGGTGGTCCCGAAGTCGTCCGAGGTGATTCCTCGGGTCGCCACGGTTACGTTGAGGCCAGCTTCGAGAAGCCGCCTTACCAACAGCCGGCCGAAAAAACGGGTTCCGCCAATGACTAAGGCATTTTTTTGCATGGTGGTTCCTAGCTCCTGAATTAATCCTTGATTCCCATGCATCCATTGACTGCGCAACCGACAAATACTAAGCCAGTGAATAAGAATTTCTATGTCTTATGGACTGACAAATGCGCAGCCTGGCGGGACTTATTGATTTCGAATGCGCCGCGCGCTGGCAGAGCTTCAAGCTTGCCTCGCTTGAGCTTCATAAGACACCGGCTGCCGTGAGCCAGCAGATCAAGACTCTTGAACAAACGCTGGGCTTTTCCCTGTTCGAGCGTCACCCGCGCGGCGTGACGATTACCGATAAGGGTAAAGAACTTGCCGAGACCATTGCCAAGGCACTTCTGCTACTCGACCAGAAAATAAACGACCTTGCTGATGGCGCCGGCGACCGGGTGCTACGGGTTTCGACGACTCATTCATTCGCAATGAAATGGCTCATCCCAAGAATTCCGCGCTTCAACCTCGCCTATCCAGAGGTCGACTTTAGGCTGGAGGCGACAGATGAACCGGTACCGTTGAAGTCGGGCAAATGCGACGTCGTGGTACGACATGCCAGGTATGAACCGCATGTGGCAGACGACTTGACGTTCCCGGATCGCTTGGTGATGGTCGCGAGCCCAAGCCTTCTTGAAAGGTCGGGGCGCCCGGACCTCTTGATCGATGACATAGATGGCCTTCCGATAATCTATGAAGGTTCAACGCACCCTTGGATGCTATTGCTGGAAGCGCGGGGCATGCTTGGGAAGACGTTGTCTTTCACCCGAGCCTTTAGCCATGCTGGATTGCTCGTCCAGGCGGCGGTTTCCGGTGACGGGGTGGCACTGGTATCTGCAGCGATCGCGTCTGACGACATTTTGGCGGGCAGACTTGTTATGGCTGCCGATCTGTTCGTTCCATCGTCCTACTGCTACACGGTGCTGACGGCCTCCTCTAGTGCCACTAAGATCCAGGTGAAGCATTTCCGATCATGGATCGGCGAGGAAATGAGGCGATGTACTTAACCATAGTCCGGGCCTCCAGCCGCTCGGCATGTCAGCGGTCGGCACCAGGTTCAGGCATGGCCGGCCTACCGAAGAACCTAAACACTTTGTGCTATCGGCTTTGCGAACTCGCGCTGTGAAGCCGTTGCGACACCATAGTCGGCATGAGTCCAGATCTGATGGACATCGAAATGCTGGAGCGAGTGCCGGTTGAGATCGGGCACCATCTCGCGACGAGTCCGCGTCAGGAGGGCACTTTTGGTCATGTCTCCACGGCGTGCAGAGCTATCGCCACTCTCCGCCACGCTCCCGCCGCCATGACGCAAAGATAGGCTGGATTGCGGAACGTCCAGAAGCGGCAAAAATTATCTTTTGTTAATTACAGGTCTCACCGACGGGGATCTATCCTGTCTCGCTGCAGGTCGAGAACCGCCGGCGATGAGTGACCACCGCGACACGACGGAACTGGACGACACTGCACACGGGAGGATGAAAAGACAATCGTCCTCCAAATTCGGGAGATGCAAAATGCGCTCTTTGATCGTTAAGACGGCGCTCACCGCCATCCTTATATCTGTCCCACTAGCAACCGCCTTCGCTGCGTCCCATGCTTCCCGCAATTCACACGGTGTGCGCGCCGGCGAGCATGATCGTCGCGATCATTGGGCTCGGACCGAGCCCGGCGACGATGACCCGCTCGTGGATCCAATGCCGATGTTCATCCCCGACAGCCGATTGGACGCCATACTTTCTGAGATCCGTGCCGCCGATGGCCGTATCGCGGCTGACAGAAGCCGAAGGCTGCTCAGCGCCGCTGAAGTTCGTGATCTCCGTTCGCAAGAAGCCGCGATCCACGGACAAGCCATCCAGATGGCTCTGAGCGACGGCATGATATCTACGTTTCATTATCACGTGATAGAGCATCAGATCGCCAATCTCGATGGAGCGATTTCACGCGGGGCCCGCCACGCCTGATCGCAATCATCGCGCACCTGAAAGCCGCTCCGCTGGGCGGCTTTCATATAAGTGTTCTGGCAAGATCAGATGTCGCCGACGCCGATCGTGGCCGCGCTCAGCAAAGGCCATTTTTGTAAGCCGTGGCGGCCGGATGGCTCTGCGCTCGCACGCCAATCGCTTGAGTGGGTAAACTGGTCGACACTCGCATCGGAGCTTGAGACATTCTTCGTGACAGAAGGTGGTTGCAACAATATACAGTCAATGTCGATGAAAGAAGGACATGGCGATATTCCGATGAAAGACTGGCTACCCGACCTCAGCCGCAGCAACAGCCCACGCTACATGGCCATCGCCGACCTTATCGAGATGGATTTGCGCAGCGGTCATCTGGCCATCGGTGATCGTCTGCCGCCGCAGCGCGAGTTGGCGAAACATCTGGATATCGATTTCACGACCGTCGCGCGTGGTTATGCCGAGGCGCAGAAGCGCGGACTGGTGGATTCGCACGTTGGCCGCGGCACGTTCGTCACCGGCGGGGCCGACAAGGAGCGCCGGAGCTTTGGGTCCGACGCCGTTCTCGATCCGCGCCGTACGTCTGCGATCGACCTTTCGATGAATATGCCGCCGGAGCCAACCGATCCGGAATTGATCACGCGGATGCGCGAGGGAATCTCGGCGGTGGCTTCCAACCTTATCCCGCTTTTGCGCTATCAGGGATTTGGCGGTTCTAGCATGGACAAGGAGGCTGCCGCCGCCTGGCTCAGCCGTCGAGGCCTTGTCCCTTCGCAGGAGCGTATTTTTGTGACGCCCGGCGCTCACCCGGCGCTGCTGGCGATTTGCGGCCTGCTGGCAAAGCCCTCTGAAACCATCCTATCGGAACGCATCACCTATCCCGGCATCCGCTCGATTGCGGCGCAGCTGCGTCTCAATCTATCGGGCTTGCCGATGGACGCTGACGGCATTTTGCCCGACGCCTTTGCCGAAGCCTGCGAGAGAGTGAAACCCAAGGGAATTTATCTCAACCCAACCCTGCAGAACCCGCTTACCTTGACGATCCCAGAGCGGCGGCGCGAAGAGATTTGCGCGGTGGCGCGCAAATATCACGTCCCGATCATCGAGGATGACGCCTATGGCTTCATTCCGCTGCATGCGCCGCCGCCGTTGGCGGCGATGGCCCCGGACCTCACCTGGCACATCGGCGGCTTGGCCAAATGTATCGGCGCCGGGCTCCGGCTGGCCTATGTCGTTGCACCTGATACCAAGGCGATCTGGCCCTTCGTCAGTGCCATGCGTACCAACAATGTCATGGCGTCGCCACTCAATATGGCGCTTGCCACGCGGTGGATCGAGGATGGCACCGCCGATGCCATCCTTCGATTCATCCGCCAGGAGGCAGCGGCACGCCAGGAACTGGTTGCAGCCATCCTTCAGCCAGGTAGCTATTGTGGCGATCCCATCAGCTTCAACATCTGGCTGCCGCTGACGAACGGCTGGACGCGCTCGACCTTCGGCAGCCACATGCGCGCCGCGGGCATTGGCGTCGTTGCCAGCGATGCATTTACGGTCGAAGGTCAGGCGCTGGAAGCGGTGCGCGTCTGCCTTGGAGGTCCTGTCGATCGCGAAAAACTGCGGGTTAGTCTTGAATTCATGGGACACGCCCTTGAAAGCTCGCCTGAACTCGCGGCGTCGTTCTTCTAGTTTGGTCCGCCTCTCAATTGATCCGAAGTTGGAGCTCCGCGGCAATATGCCATATCGTACCAATTCGACAAATGTACTTATATTGAATGCAGTCAATAAATTCATTCAATGCATGCATAGACGCATGCGCACTGTAAGGATCGTTCGTCATGCAAACGGAGTGGCCACCAATTCCGCCGACGACAACCGGGCTCAAAGGACGATGCCCGCGCTGCGGCCAGGGGCACATTTTCAACGGCTTTCTGAAAATAAGGCCCGAATGCGAAGTCTGCGGCCTCGACTACGGTTTCGCCGATCCGGCGGACGGTCCAGCATTTTTCGTCATCTGCTTCGCTTGCGTGCCGAGTGTCCTGCTCGGCGTGTGGCTCGAGGTCCAGTACAGCGCGCCCTTGTGGGTCCATCTGCTGGTCACCGGTCCTTTTATGCTGGCTACCTGTATCCCGCCCTTGCGGCCTCTCAAGGGATGGCTGATTGCCAGCCAATATTTCTACAAGGCCGAAGAGGGCAAGCTCGACCGCACCTCTCCTGCGTCGAAAGAGGTCTAAGCCCCGTTCCCGCCGCATACGCAATACCGGCTCAAGCTATTGGCAGCCGGGTACACCGAATTCGAAACCTCGATCAAACTATTTGAGGGCAACGCTGCAGGCGGCGTTACTCAGCTCAATTCAGATCGCCGTCCGTGATTCGAATACGCCAAGGCGAGCGCGGGAGCGTCATCTGCTTCGCCAATCTGCTTATACGAGCGTTGGCGCCGCGTCTCAGCGTGAGCTATCCATGGCGCGCTCATGTTGACTCCGTCTTTCACTCAGCCCAAAAGAACTCTTGGCTACAGAGGGAGATAACTGATGGCTGACGAGAACAATACGGGCTCCATTACCGAAGTCGCAGAGACGGACCCAACGGCAAAAGTGCCGGCGCCTAAAAAGCCGCGCGCACTACGGGGCCAGAAGGCATCCGCCGGAGCAACGGTAGCTGCATCACTTGGGAAGACTGCGCAGCTGCCGAGTGATCGCAAGAAGCGTGGTCCAGGAGCCGGGCAGGCAAAGCTGACGCCCCAAGAAACGCAAGTCACTGGCAAGAGCACGAGCAAGGACGCCATCAAGAACACCAGTAGAAAGCGGACAACAAAGCAAATTGCGCAATCAGCCAAGGCGCCGCTGCCAGCTCTCGATGAGATGGCAGATCTTGCTCGGCTTGAAGAAGAGAACAAAAGACTTCGCAAAACCCTGGCAGATAAGCTTCGCGCGGAAAATACCGATCTGCGCAAGCGGCTCGGGCTCGTCTGATCGACCAGGGTAGGAGCGATTGGGGGATCGACGGCGGAGAAACTCGCCGGCCTCAGTCGCGAGCCCGAATCTAAAGCTGCGGCAACGCCCTGCTGCGGATTGCTCGAGGTTGAAGCACTATGAAAACACCATGGAAATTCCTTGCTCAGTTAGCGTCGCGAAGACGGCCGACAGAAACACGAGAGAGTTCGGTTGGGAATGATACCGAGGCGAGCGAAAGCGGCGTACGACACGCGTCGGCGCTTTCGTCAGACTCAACGGAAGTATCCGGTCGTCCTGGCCACAATGAGAATCCTGCTGTTGATCTAGTGGCAACGACGACTTCAGATGAACCCGACAGCGATCTAGATGTTCCCCAGGCAATCTCACCGCCAAACGATGTTGAAGAGGTCCAGAGGCCCGCTCGTCATGAGATTAGCCGACCCGGTAGCGATGCGCATGCGCTGGTGCCGGAAAGCAAGCCAAGTAAAAAATCTCCACGAACACAGCGGACAAAGCGGCCAGAACGCCGCCCGAAGAGAACCCGCGCCGACATGGTTTCGGGGAGCATTGCCACTGCAAATAGCGATCAAAGCGCGCAATCCTCGCCCCCTCGAGAAGGTTTCTTCGATGAGGTGGCACGCCTGGACGAGGAGATCAGGCAATTGAGAAGCCAATTGGCGCAAAAGCTGCATTTGCAGAATGTCCAGCTTGCAAGGATGCTTGAGCGATTCGACGGTTCGTGAGCCTACATATCTCCTGGCGGTTGCCCGGACAAACCGGCTGGCCTAAATGGCAGAGATATCACCATCGACGATCCGCCCACCGAGAGGATCGCGCCAACATCTCCGCATAGCTTTTGCGGCAAAGGCTTGCAGAAGGCGCTCTCTGCTGGCGGGCGGTGCCGGCGAGCGCCTTCCTTCACGCGGCGGCATCAAAATAATCACGCGGCCGGTTGTCGCTGGTCGATGATCGCTCCCATGCAGGCTGCAAGCGTGAGCGCTACGGCCGCAAAAGATGCCCATGCCTCCGGCGCTCCCATGCTCCAGAGGGTTAGGCCGCTCGAGAAACACCAGAGGAGGGGGATCGGAAGGAGCAGAGGTAAGAACTTGCTGCGGGCAAGAAGCAGGAAGCCCAACGTGCCGATCGCTGTCGGATCGGGCGCGACGCCAAAGATCTCGGACGAGCTCCAGACCCGTCCCTGCAGCGGCGCAAGCAGCGGCTGCCCGGCGAGCGCGAAGGCGAGAAGCGCATATCCCGTCCAGGCGGCGGGTCCGCGCCGGCAAAAGACAAGACCGTTAAGCAGCGTGCCGACGACGAAGAGCAGCAGGGCCTCAACGGCAAATGCGGGTGCGACGTAGGCGGCGGTCCAGTTAATGGTCGCGTAACGGTTCCATAGGAAAGACCATCCAACGAGGGCCCAAAGGATCGCGAGAACGAGCGCGACGAAGCGCCCGGCGCCAGAAGACTGTCGCACGATAAGGACAACCATGGCAAAGCCGAAAGCCAGTGTGAGCGCCTGTAGCGGCCACAGGATCGCATTGTGCAACTCGAACATCCGCCAGTAGACGCGTGGCGAAAAGAGCAGAAAATCCTCAAGGCTGTAGGTCCACCATTCCGACATCAAAGATCCTGCACGTGGGCTGCAATGCGCTCGCGAGTGGCGGCGTCTGGCAAGGGGCCTGTCGCCGCCGCGACGTTCTCACGCACGTGGTCGACACGGGTTGTTGCTGGGATCGCGACGGTAACGGCCGGGTGCGAGAGAATGAACTTCAGGAGTAACTGGGCCCAACTCGATGCACCCAGTTCGGCCGCCCATTCGGGCATAGGTTCGCCGTCGAGCCGGCTAGTCAGCGCGCCTTGCCGGAAGGGCCGGTTGATGATCACGGCAATTCCACGTTCCGCCGCCAGCGGCAGGATCCGCTCTTCCGCCTCACGATCGACGATATTATAGGAGAGTTGCACAAAATCGATGGCTTCGTGCCGCATGATCTGTTCAAGAAGATCATGACGGCGCCCTTCGGAGGTCGTAATCCCGACATAGCGCACGGAGCCGGCCGCCTTCATTGCGAACAGGGTTTGCAGATGCGCCTCCCAGGCAAGGAGGTTATGGACCTGAATGAGGTCGAAGCGCGGCACATCCCAGAGACGGCGGGATTGCTCAATCTGGCTTGGACCGTCAGCGCCCGAGGACGTCCAGACCTTCTCCGCCGAAAAAAGCGCCGCCGGCTGCCCGAGCTTTTGCAGGCCATGGCCGACGACTGGCTGCGATGATCCGTACATGGGCGAAGAGTCGATCACGCGTCCGCCAGCCTCGAAGAAAGCTGCCATGACGTCTGCGCATTCGTCCCTAAGCGTCGGATCCTCGCCGACATTGAAGGTGATCCAAGTCCCAAGTCCGACGGAGGGAACCGTCTCCCCCGTCGAAGGGACGCGGCGCGCGACAGGCCGCTGATCCTGGGAATGTGCCAAGAGCGGCGGGTAATTTATTGCGGCCATCACAGCTAGGGAGGCCTGCACCAGCATTCGACGTGTCGTCAGCATCCGGTCTCCGTGATATCGGCGGCAATTGGCGAACCCTATGAGGCGATGGCCGATCTCGATCGTCTCGAGCTTTTACCGGGATTTTAGAACGTTGCCTGGGGTCTGCAAAGCGTGGACCGCCGATAATATAGTGATACCCGCCGGCCGTCGTTGTGGACTTGGCCGAGCAACGGCTTTCAGCGACCCTATGGCGGGGGTGCACGTCGTATCATCTCGGACGCGGACGCATGCGCACTTCGCGAGGACGCGAAGCCGACCCCGCAGCAAACGAGCCGCCGGACACGTTGCCACAATCTCGCCTATGCACATCGCCCGGGAGCTTGTCTTCAGAACGTACCGTCTCGAGAGTGGCCAAGGCTGGCAGCCGAGTTCCCGTTTCGCGGCGCCGAATGAACCGAGGGCCTGCTGAACCGGGCCTTTGAGCTGAAGCCGGTGAGGGGCATTGATTTCCGATTTGGACGAGGGGTTGCCTCGAAACAAGGCAATCTGCGTCGCGTGAGGTAACTTAAATGATGCGCGATTGACTCCGACGACCTTTGTGCGACTGTGCGCAAACCGGAATCACTTGCCAGAAAATGCCTGCAACCATGACACCCGAACGCTTTTCCGAGTGCCTCCTGCACATCCGTTGGACGCCAATCAACATTGCGTCCGCGCTTCAATGCGAGTTGTCATGGATCGAGGCGCTTGAGGCGGGAAACGAGGAAATTCCAGAGGGCCTGGCAGCTTGGTTGGAGACGCTGGCGCAAGCACACGAAGCTCTGCCGCCACCAACGACATATCGCGGCAAGAGGTCTCAGTTATAAGCTGGGCGGCCGGAAAGGAACGGTTCGCGCTCGGTCAACTTTCACGTGCTCCCGCCAATGAGGTGTTGGCAGAGCAGCTCGCAGGACTCAAGCGATGCGGCTGGGTTCGGGCGTACGGGTGAAGTTCCCGCAAAAGCGAGGCCGGGACCTCTACGTCTTCAGCGGTTCCGTGTGGTCGTCGATACGCAGACTTTTGCCAGTGGAAAGCAGGGGCTTCCTTCATCGTGAACCTCGAGGGCCCCGGCGTTCAGGCCGGGGAGGAACGCGAGAGCGGCCTTTTGCCACTTCCCGCTGGGATTTGACTTAAACGTCCTTGCGGTAGTGCCCCGGTGATTTTCCCGGCGGCTGTCGCGCAGAAGTCGGCTGGTTACGCCTTGGCGGCTGTTGACCAACTTCGACAGGCGATCGTCGCAGGGAATGCACCAGAGGTGAAGATGATCGTCTTCGCCGTCGCATGCGATCAATTCGGCCTCGACGTCGCGACACAGCTTGGCGAAGATGCGCCGCAGGTCGCCGATTGCCGGTTCTGACAGAACGTCACGGCGGTATTTCGTGACAAAGAACAAATGATCATGGAGCATGGAGACGACATGCCTGCCGGAGCGATCCGCGGTTGCGCTGCTTGGAGCAGCGCCGCCGCTGCTCTCGTTAAAGCGACGATAGCCTTGATCTCGACGTCATTGCAAACATCGACGGTCCTGACGCATTGGTCTGCTTCGCCGTGAAACCCATCGCGACGGCTGTATCCCAAGAGGCGGTAGAGGTGACCTTGCAATCGGAGAACCTTCTTTTCGCAGTCCAAAAGTACGAAATCGTAGTGCGCGAGATAGTGGCAACTGCCACGCCACGTGAACTGATACTCGGCAGGCACGGGTATTGAACAAACACGCCACGCTAATTTTTGGCCACGTGAATCTCAAGCGGTGGAGCCGGCTCCCTGAAATTGAGCTGGAGTTCGGTTTGCCTGCCCACATGCATCAGATGTGCCCTACAGATTGCATGAAGCTTGCATACCCATCTCTGGATGAATACTGCAAACTGGCATTTCGCAAGAAGAACAAAATGCGCACTATTTTTGCAGTTCCATCAGTATCTTCACAAATCGTAAATTACTTCACCCGAGAATTAGCACTGTCAACAGTAATGGTTACTCGAAGCTTGCCGGATGGTCCCCTGCTACGAGTTCAAGTTTCTTGGGGGAATGAAATGCTAGGATTTGGCGGCGCTGACGCGAAGGCCGTACTGGAAGCTATGAACAAGTCTCAGGCGATCATCGAGTTCAAGCTCGATGGAACGATCATTACCGCCAACGAGAACTTCTGCCGCGCGCTCGGCTATCAGCTATCCGAGATTGTCGGGAAGCATCACCGGATCTTCGTCGATCCTGCCGAAGTAGGCAGTACCGACTATAAGGAATTCTGGGCAAAGCTGGCGCGGGGCGAGTTTGATCGCCGCCAGTACAAGCGCATCGGCAAAGGCGGAAAGGAGGTCTGGATCGAAGCCTCCTACAATCCGGTGTACAGTGGCGGAAAACCTTACAAGGTCGTGAAATTCGCGACGGATATTACCGAGCAGAAGCTCAAGGCGGCCGAGGACTCCGGGAAGCTTGATGCAATTTCCAGGGCGCAAGCGGTTATCGAGTTCACGCCGAAGGGTGACATTCTGACGGCAAATGAGAATTTCCTGAAGACGCTCGGTTATCAGTTGTCCGAAGTGCAAGGTAAACACCATTCGATGTTCTGCGAGCCGAGCTATACGAACAGCGAGGATTATCGTCGGTTCTGGACAAAGCTGGCCGGAGGAGAATTCGTTTCAGACGAATTCATGCGCATCGGCAAGGGCGGCAAGCGGGCTTATATTCAGGCATCCTACAATCCAATATTCGACATGAACGGCAAAGTATTCAAGGTGGTGAAGTTCGCCACCGACGTGACCGAGCGCGTGAACAACGTCGAGCAACTCGCAAACGCACTGCGGGCTATGTCTGCGGGTGACTTGACCCAGGAGATCCGCTCCCCATTTCTGCCGGCCCTGGAAAAATTGCGGGGTGACTTCAACGAGACTTCTTCAAAGCTCCGTGCGACGCTTCAAACGATCTCGCAGAATGCCGGTGCGATCGCCGCGGCATCCCAGCAGATCCAGTCGGCATCGAACGACCTGTCGAAGCGGACGGAACAGCAGGCTGCATCGGTCGAGGAGACGGCCGCCGCCTTGGAAGAGATCACCACCACAGTCGCCGATTCCAGCCATCGAGCTCAGGAAGCTGGAAATCTAGTTCGCCGGACCAAAGAGCACGCTGAGAACTCCGGCAAGGTTGTGGGTCGGGCCGTAGACGCCATGGGCCAGATCGAGAAATCTGCCGGTGAGATTGCCAATATCATCGGCGTGATCGATGAGATCGCATTCCAGACCAACCTGTTGGCGCTTAACGCGGGTGTCGAAGCCGCCCGGGCGGGTGAGGCAGGCAAGGGCTTTGCAGTCGTCGCTCAGGAGGTTCGGGAGCTTGCGCAGCGCTCGGCTAAGGCCGCGAAGGAAATCAAGGAACTGATCAATACATCGAACGAGCACGTGAAGAGCGGCGTTACGCTGGTCGGCAATACAGGTAGAGCCCTGCAGGAGATTGTCAGCCAGGTCGTTCAGGTAGACGGCAATGTCGGCGCCATCGTTGAAGCCTCCAAAGAACAGGCGACAGGCCTGAAGGAAATCAACACTGCGGTCAATACGATGGATCAGGGTACGCAGCAGAATGCGGCCATGGTTGAGGAGACGACAGCGGCCGCGCATAGTCTGGCGCGTGAGGCTGAGCAACTGTTCGAGCTGCTAGGGCAGTTCAATATCGGAATCAGTTCGACAGGACATCGCGTGGCTCCCGCTAACCAGACGTCCCGACCTGCGGCGTCTCCGGCTCGCGAGCTCGCAGCGAAGGTTGCGTACGCCTTCAATGGCAACGCGGCACTAAAGAGCGGCGATAGCTGGAAAGAATTCTGATGTCGCAATCAGAGCCTTTGATCGGTCTCGATCACGATCAGATTGAAATCATCGCCTTTCGTCTGCAAGGTCAGGAGTTCTGCGTCAAGACAAAAACCATCCGCGAGATTCGCGGATGGTTACCCTCCACGCCCGTCCCGCAGTCACCACGTGAAATGCTAGGTGTTATGAACTTGCGTGGAGTTGTCATCCCCATCATCGATCTCGCCAGCAAACTCGGTATGACATCCATCGTCCCCAGCGAGCGTAGCGCAATTGTCGTCGCGGAAATCCACACCATAGTCGTCGGCCTGCTGGTGGATCAAGTCTCCGATATTCTGACTGTCAAGGGCAGCCAAATTCAGCAAATCCCGGAAGTGGCAACCTCTTTTGATCGCAGCTTTTCGGATGGCATCATCACCCATGACAACGGACTGATCTGCTTTTTGAACCTCTCCCGGATGTTCCAGGCCGACGGTGCAGCGTCATATGCGGCCTAGCAATTTCGCAGGAGTAGAATGGGAAAGATTTTGCAGCTTCGATCACAGAACCGGCCGACGGCCTCATATACTTCAACTCGCTGAGAGGGGAGAAAGGGCTTTGCCCTCTCCCCGACAAGCAGAAAACCGTCCTTCCCCAGGCCTGCAGCACCGGTCGGAATCGCCCTGCTCTGTTCGGCCGGCCTACGGGTAGCCGATCCCCTTCGGTTATCAGCTTGTCAATCGTCATTCGGATGTTCCTGCGATGGCGGAACTTCGCCACAGGTGGCGTCTTTTCGGATCGTGTTCAACTTCGTCATTGCGGACCAGAGGGGCACGACCGCAGATCGCTGCCTCAGGTCTCTTGCTGCATTTCCCGACGTTCCGAGGGTCGCGGAACAAAAAAGCAGGCTGGAACGATTAATACGGCAGTCATCAGCATGACCAAGAAGGTAGAATGTAGTGCATGCTGAAGGACGAGCCGGAGCTCTTCTGCACTAGCGACGACGGCACCGGTGCCATTCAAGAGCGCCCGCAATTGCTCCGGCGTTATCGCCTGGCCGCTGGCGGTGTGCGCCAGGCCATATGTGAGTACTGCACCGAGCACGGCTGCGCCGAGCGTGCTACCGAGATTGCGCGAGAAGACGTTCGAGGCGGTAGCACTGCCGCGTTCAGACCAGTTCACGCTTTCCTGAGTGAGGATCAAGGCACAGATGTTGAGCAATCCCATGCCGAAACCCATCACCAATGAACCGGCCCCAGCCAGGACAGCCGAACTCGAGGGCGTCAGCAGAACCAGCAGGCACGTGCCCGCCGGAATGCAGACGCTGCCGGCGATCATGATGGGTCGCAAACCGAAGCGGGCAAACTGGCGGGATGCGATCGTTGCACCGCAGGGCCAACCCAGCAGCAACATGGTCAATGCGAAACCTGCCACGAGAGGCGAGCGGTTGAGAACCGTCTGCACGTACATCGGAAGGAAGGTCGTCAGACCCATGATCGACATACTTGCGAAAAAGACCGCCAGATTTGCGAACGCTATCGGCCGTTTCAACCACAGGTCCGGAGCGACCATGGGCGCTTCGGCACGACGCTCCTGCCAGATGAAAGCGGCCAGAGTGACGATAAAGACAACGAGGGCAGCGATGGCTTGGCCGGAAACGGAACTTTCCATTTCTGTCAAAGCAATCATCAGTGAGGAAATCGATATGGCGAAAAGTGCGGCGCCGAGCACATCGATAGAGACCATTCGGCTCCGCTTTTCCTCGTGCAAAAACAGTATGAACCCCAATGCGGCGAGAAGTCCGACCGGCACGTTGATCCAGAATACCCAGGCCCAAGGGAGATTGTGAATGATCAGGCTGCCGAGGAGCGGGCCGACGACGGCCGACAGCGCCCACACGCTTGCGAGGTAACCTTGGACCTTGCCGCGCTGGTTTCCGGGAAAAAGATCGGCAACTACCGTCATGGCGACGGGCTGAATCGATCCTGCACCGATACCCTGCAGCAACCGAAAAGCAATCATCGACGGCATCGACCACGCGAAGCCGGCAAGCACGGATGCGAACAGGAACAATCCGATACCCAGGAGGATCATCGGTTTGCGGCCATAAATATCCGCGAGCTTGCCGAATACAACGGTGGTCGCCGTCTGCGTCAGCAGGAATGACGAGAAAACCCAGGAATAGAGGTTGATCTGCCCCAACTGGGCGGCGATTTGCGGCATCGCCGTCGAAACGATCGTTGCTTCGATGGCAATCATCGCCATGCTTGCCATGATCGCGACCACAACGAGCCCGCGATGGGAAGTTTTTTCAGACATAGATGGCTCTTCAGAAAAGGGGCCGTGAGGGGCTTGGCAGCGATGGCGGGCTATTGCATGAGGACCTAACTACTCCTCAGGTCCCTTGCGTCAAGCAACGATTTGAGCGCTACCCGGCTGCGCAGCAATATCTATTCTTGCCGATCATCGCCTCCTGTTCGCACGCAAACGGAGACGTGTTGGATTTCAGTTGCGATGAACCATTGAGTTGCTGACCAAAATGAGGTGCGAAAGCACCATAGATCGCAAGTGAATCGCCGCTTTCGACTGACAGACTGACGTCAGCTTGGAGATGCGTTTTAAGCGCGCGGATGACCGAACGAAGCCAAACGCCTCGACATTACGCGTCACCGATCAATCACGCGCGGTGGATTGGATCAATCCAGCGGACCTCTTCCGGCTTTTCGACCGGTTCGATATCAAGGTTGACGACCACTGGTTCCTGGCCCGAGCGGACGAGGACGCATTCCAGGGTCTCGTCCCGACTGGCGTTGATTTCTTGATGGGGAACGAATGGCGGTACGTAGATGAAATCGCCAGGACCAGCTTCGGCCGTATACTGAAGCTCCTCTCCCCACCTCATCCGGGCTTTGCCCTTGACCACGTAGATGATGCTTTCGAGATCGCCGTGATGGTGAGCGCCGGTCTTGGCATTGGCATGGATCGTCACAGTGCCGGCCCAGATCTTCTCCGCCCCGGCGCGCGCCTTGCTGACGGCGGTGGCGCGGTTCATGCCAGGTGTCTGCGCCGTATTCGGATCGAGCGAATTGCCGGGAATGACCTTAACACCATTCTCGCGCCAGTGGTCTTGCGCATGTTGGCGCTGGTTGTCGTCGTGATTGTGGTCGTGAGTCACTCTATTCTCGATTCTCGTCTGTTTTGGGATCTGGTTTGCTCAGGTCAGGCGGCCGCCCGTAGGTTGAGTTTGCGAACAGCGTCGATGACATCGGCAGGCTCGATGCGGACCAGCCAGTGGGCTCTTTCATCTGATCGATAACCATGGTCGCCTGCATTGGCAGTTCCCAGTGCCGGTACACCGTTCACCTCGCCGATCGGAGAACCACTGGCGATCGAAGACCGCTTCTCTGGTTCGTCGAGAGTGTAGAGGATACCGAAGCGGTGACCAAGCCTATTGTCCGTATCGCTGGCGTTTGGAAATCGAACTTGTGGCGGTCGTCAATTTCGATCCGCCTTAATCAGTGCGAATGGTTCGACGGTATCGCCGGCCTTGACGAGACCGTCGCGGCTGCTCGTGTCCAGTTTATCGGGCACCATCTGGTGCGTCGGCAGCTCACGTCTTACCGAAATCGAGCCGTCGCGGCACTATGGCAGCCGCTTCGTGATCGCCCGCCGGATCACGCTCGGGGAATCGATGCCGCCGCTCTCCTCCAGACGGATCGCGGATCGACAGCACCATCGTCTGCGCCGGCCTCGATCCCGGCATCACCCGCCGGCACATGACCTGACCGCGAGACTAGCAGAAACCACGCCGGCCGGCATGCGCCCGTGCTGCTCCATTTGGTGCTTGCAGGATCGGACTGCCGTTCCTATCTCAATTGCGGGAGCGTAAGAGGAGTGAAAAAATGGCCCCGTCATCAGTTGAACCTTCCTGTTACGAAATCGAGATATTGCCGCCGCAACGACGCGGGCGGTCGCAGAGTTCCTTTATCTGTCTATGTTGCCAGCGCAGCCGCCGAAGCCAGCTTATGGACCCGGACGGCTGCGGAATCTGCGACGATTGCCTGCGCCCTGGCCTGCTTCCTGAACTCCCTTCTGCAGTTCGCAGCACGATGTTCTGCGAGACGGTCGCCCTATCACGTGCAAGGGTGGAGAGAACAACTAAAAGATGACGGGTACCTCAACGGCAAACTAATAGTTGACGATGCGGCTCAGGTCAGTTATATGACTGATTGTCGAATTTTGCTTGCTAGCTTGGTTATCGCGCGATTGGCACCGCGGCCTGAACGAACTTCCTTTCAAAAATCGCTATCCCATCCGCGTCGCTTTGGCGCTGCGGTTCTTCAATATTGCTATGAAAGGGTTCATCATGACCACTGGCACAGTTAAATGGTTCAATTCCACCAAGGGCTTCGGCTTCATTCAGCCGGACAATGGCGGCGCTGATGCCTTCGTTCACATCTCTGCCGTCGAGCGTGCCGGAATGCGCGAACTCGTCGAGGGCCAGAAGATTGGTTTCGATCTCGAGCGCGACAACAAGTCGGGCAAGATGTCGGCCTGCAATCTTCAGAACGCTTAAATCGATATCTGCTTTCCTTTGACCACGGATGTACTGGCACTGCCGGAAGCAGGTTATCAATTCGGGGCCAGGCGATTTGCCTGGCCTTTTTGCTTCGCTCGCACGTCGAGCCTGCCCTTGGAGCCACAATGACAGAGACCTACAGCAAATCTCGCCAACAGGCGGAGATTGCCTTCGATAATATCCAGACGCAGTTCTTCGCAAAGAACAAGGCGGTCGAAGAGCTCGACTCCGTTGCCAAGTCCCGGGAGGCGAAGACCTTAAGGCTTCGTGAGGCGCGCCTTGCAAGGGAACTCGATGACCGCGTGTTGGCGACCTCCGCCCTACTTGCAAAACGCGCCAAGGCCAGATGACCGCTATCACACCCCCATTTGGCTTATGTTTGGAAGAACGCCAGAAATAACGAGTTTTCAGACCGGCGCGCTCCGAAGCTGCGAGGGCCAAGTCAGCTCAGCTTAACGCATATCGTGTCGCAAAGACTGTGGCCGGGCCAGTCGGGTGGCAAGGCAAACCAAGCGCACGATTGCTGCGGCAGGGGGTGCCCGACGCCTCCAGCGCACGCGACTGAAGCTCAATGAGCGGAGTTCGATGGAAGCAGCTGGCTGCTGCGCTAGCCGAAAATCATACCCGGGAGAGCCGAAAAGGCTCATATCGCACGGGTTATTGAAGATGAGGGCCCCGAAAGGCCAAACGCGATCGTCGGTATGCCAGCCAAGGCAAAACAACGTCCTGTCCTGAACGTGAAGCACCCTTGAGATGCACTTGTGCG
Source organism: Rhizobium gallicum bv. gallicum R602sp (assembly GCF_000816845.1). Taxonomy (NCBI): domain Bacteria; kingdom Pseudomonadati; phylum Pseudomonadota; class Alphaproteobacteria; order Hyphomicrobiales; family Rhizobiaceae; genus Rhizobium; species Rhizobium gallicum. Next base: position 605,799 of record NZ_CP006880.1, read on the forward strand.
GTTGAAGGGGCACCAACTGCATTGGCCAGAGGCATGCTGACAGTTCACTCACACCAAAGGAAGCTTCAATGGCACAGGACACGAATGAACTTCAGTCGATCAATACGGCCTGGCAGATCGCTATCCAGGAAATTCTGCGGATGGTTATCAGAGACATGTATCACGGTGGCGGCGAGGCTTCATTCAAGACGCATATCAAGCGTATCGAAGAGGCAGCCGTGGACAGCATTTACACGGACCTGAGGCTGCGGGGGACAGATGAATGGACCGAAGTCCTGGTCAAGGAAAGGGCGAGTAATTTCGTTACGACCCTGTTGACCTCGTTTACATATGATCGGGCATGAGAATAACTGCTGGCATCACCAGCCAGCTCTGCCGTAAGCAGTCGGGGAGCAAACGAGCTGATGTCATCCTCTTTGGCTAAGCCGGCCACGCGGCCTGTGAGCTGCTTCTGAAATAGTCTGCAACGATCGTCGGTCAGGCGGATGCGGAAGTGGAAAGCACGGCTTCCCGATCGTCGTAACATGCCCATGGCGGCCCCTGCCGCTCTGACGATCGGGGCGTTGGGCAATGTCCGGATCCGGCTCCATTGTCTGCATGGATTAACAGGCCTTGTACTTCGCGTCGAGATCATCCATGGCTTTGACATTGCCGGCAGACCGACCGTTCTCGTCGAAGGCATGGGCAAGAAACGCATCAGCGATCGACTTTGCAAGCTCCGTTCCGATGACGCGGGCTCCCATCGTGATAATCTGCGCATTATTGGAAAGTGCGGCGCGCTCGGCAGAATAGGTGTCATGCGTCAGCGCGGCGCGGATACCCGGAACCTTGTTGGCCGAGATGCAGACTCCGATGCCGGTGCCGCAAACGAGGATCGCTTTGTGGTAGGTGCCGTCGATGACACCCGAGGCGACGCGGTCCGAGAGGTTGGCGTAGAACGGATCGGCACCGGCGCTGGTGCGCGAGACTTCGTGCACGTCGAAGCGGTCTTTCAGATGGTCGGCCAGAACTTTGGCGAGGCCCTCGCCGGCGCTGTCTCCTGCAATGGCAAGCTTCATATTTCTTTCTCCTCAGAGTTTGGCGGCGCATTTTGTCAGGATGTCGAGGTAGCCTTCGACATTCCAGGCCGAACGGCCGATGAAGAGCCCGTTGATATGTGGGCTCACGATCAGTTCTTCGCAGTTCCGTGGGTTGACTGACCCGCCGTAAAGGCAGGGGATCTTCCGGCCGAGCACAGCTTCGGCAACGGCGATTATTTCAGATTGGCGGGCATCCGCGTAATCCGCGGTCGCCGGAATGCCGTTTTCGCCGATCGCCCAGACGGGCTCGTAGGCCAGAAGGATCTCGGCGCTCCTCTGGTCGCTCGAAAGTTTTGAAAGTGCGCCACGCACCTGGGCCGCTAGGATTTCGGCGGCCTTCCCGCTTTCACGGTCGGGAAGCGTCTCGCCAATACAGATCAACGGAATGAGACCGTGGCGAACGGCCGCTTCAGTCTTCAGGCCAACTGTCTCGTCGGTCTCTCCAAAATGTTCGCGCCGCTCTGAATGGCCGAGCTCGACGAGATCGAGATCGCAGTCCTTCAGCATCACCGGCGAGACTTCGCCCGTCCAGGCTCCCTGGTCGGCCCAGTGCATGTTCTGCGCGCCGACCTTCACGGACGTCCTGGCAAGCATTGCCTTGACCTCGCGTACCGCCGTGAAGGGCGGAATCACGAAGCGCTGGATGCGCGGGTCGCGCGCGGCATCCGCGGCTTCGAGGCCGCGCGCGAAATGTTGAGCTTGCGCAAGCGTCTTGTTCATCTTCCAGCTGGTGCCAATCCAGAAGCGCGGTTTTTCGGTCATGTCGGATCCTGCGTTGATGCAATGGTGAGCGTAATGCCCGCCTGCTCGAATTCCTCCAGGAAGGCAGCATCCGGTGCAATGTCGGTTATAACGGCGTCGAAGTCGGCGAGATCCGCCATGACATGCAGTGCGGTGTGGCCAATGCGCTGGTGGTTGACCAGGAGGCAGGTCCTGGCCGACGACGCGATCATCGCCCGCTTGGCGCGCACGACGTTGTCGTCCATGTGGTAGGCGAGCCTGCCGCTGACGGCCGGCGTGGAAATGAACGCGATGTCGGCCCTCAGGCGCGACAGTGCCTCTTCGGTGACGACGCCGAGATAGGCGTTGAACTTTGCCGAATAGATGCCCCCGAGCGCGATCAGCGTGATGGCGCTTTCGCCTTTCAACCGCTCCATGATCGCCGCGTTGTTGGTGATCAACGTCAGCGGACGCTTCTGCAGCAACATTTCCCCGAGCACGGCCGCCATCGAGCCATCGTTTACCATCACGGTCATTCCCGGCTCGACCAGTTCCAGCGCGGTCTGCGCCATTGCGAGCTTGGCCTCGGTGCCCAGGCGCTCGCGAATGCGAAAGTCGCTTTCGAATTGCATTCCGGCGTCGATGGTAGCGCCGCCGCGAACCTTGCGGAGCACACCCGCCTGCTCGAGATCGTCGAGATCGCGATGGATCGTCATCTTCGACACGGCGAAGCGATCGGCAAGGTCGTCGAGATCGACGGTCTTGTTTTCGACAAGCAGGTTGACGATCAACTGCTGCCGCTCTTCCCGCCTCATACCCAGTCTCCGCCCGCGTTTGATATCAAAATAACGAATATTTCGTGATAATCAACAAGAACCGTGTTATCTTGCGTCCAAAACTTGTTGTCTTGATATGCTACTCTAACAGTGCCTGCGCGGTTCGCTCGTCCGTTATAAGCCCGAAAAGGCGGCGGCTGTTGAGGATTGCCCGGATGGCCGGCACCTTCGCCCGTCCGCCCGCCAGTGCCACAAGCCGCTCGCTCGTGGTTTTGGGGAATGACGCGGAGAGCGTGCGCGCTGTTAGCGTCGTCTCAAGGATATGGCCGTCTGCGTCGAAAAAGTGCCCGAGGATTTCGCCGACACCGCCTGCGGCGGCAATGTCCTCCATTTCACGGGGCTCAACCACACCGGACAAAACAAGCTGCGCCTCTGCATCGACCGTTCCCAGGCCAACGAGCTTCAGATCGGCATTGTTGGCCAGATCGAAAACTTCTTTGACGGCACGCTGCGCCTTCAATACTTCGCGGTCCTCGCCGGTATTGGCGAAGAAGGGAACCGGCATGACATAGGCATGGGTACCGGTCTTTTCGGCGATGCGGTGCATCACGTCATAGGGATTGGCGCCGTAGTTTCGTGTCAGGCCGCCAAGCAACGAGACGAAGCGCAGGCCCTTCGCGTTCACCCTCGGCATATACTGGACGGCGGCTGAAAGCGTGCGGCCGTGACCAAGGCCGATGACCGCATTGTCGCCGCGCTCGATCTCGCGCTTGAGATAGCCGGCGCCCGCATGGCCGAGAGCACGAAGCGGTAAGCCTTCCTCGCCGAGATCGGGTGCGACCTCGCAATATTGAAGCCCGAACCGTTCGGAAAGCCGCATCTCCAGCTCGACGCATTCGACGATATCCCCGTCGATGGTGACTTTAACGACGCCATCGGCAACCGCTCTCGCGATCAGGCGATGCGCCTTCACCGATGGCACGCCGAGGCGACGGGCGACGTCGGACTGCGTTAGCCCGCCCGCATAGTGAAGCCAGGCAGCACGCACGGCCAGCGTATCATCGGCGTCGGTCATCACGGTTCCCTTTCGAATGTCACAGGCGGCGATTGCGCCGCATCGCAGTGCTGCCTTTTAAAGATGCTCGCCTTAGATGTTCAAGTCGGCGACGCCAGTGTCGATATGCGGCGCCCAGAAGGCGACGCTTTCGGCGATCTGCGGGATGACCTGACGATCGTTCGGCTCTCGTTCCTTGAAGGAGAGTTCCAGACAAATTTCGTTGTCCTTCGCCCCACCTTCGGCAAGTGCCTGGAGCAGAGGCGCAGGCTGAATGCGGCCTCTAGCATTGAATTCTGCAGTAAAGGGCCGGTGTCCGCCCTTGTCCATCAGGCTCTGCTTGATGTGGATGATCGGCGATACCGGCGGGACGGCGCGTGCCCAGGCATAGGGGTTGTAGTCGTCGGGGTTGGCGGAGGTGATGTCGCCATGATCGATATCCGCCATCATCCACATCGGGACGGCCAATTCGGCGGCTGCCAGCCGCTTCTGAAGCGACCGGCATGCGGCAATCGTCTCGCCGAACTCGCGACCGATGCTCATCGGTTCCCAGAAGATGTAGGAAAGGCCTGAAGCGCGTGCGTGGTCGGCTATCTCGGCCCAGCAGTCGATCGCGATCTTGACCAGTTCCTCGCGTCTGACCGGATCGTCGAAGTCCTTGTAGGTGAAGATTGCAAACTGCGTTCCGACGGAGTGGCCGCCGAGATCGGCGGTGATGTCGGCAAAAGTCTTGAACCAGTCGATGTAATAGCGGCGCACATCAGCATCTGGATGTCCGAAGTGGTTGAGGCGGCCATAGGGCCCCGTCATGCCTGATGTGATCCGCACACCCGTGCGCTTCAGCGCGGCGTTCATCGTGCGCGCCAGGCGGCGGATGACGGGCGCCTGCCAGCTCGGATTGATGAATTCGTGGGTCAGCTGGAGGTCGCGGATCCTCAAGTCCCGCGCGACCGTTTCGATGAGATCGTCGGGGTCTGCGAAGCGGTTCACAAGTGGATTGGTATTGAGTGAAAGGGTCAACGCCATGGCAATATCCTTCAAGCTGCGGCAAGGCGGATTGAAGCAAACCACTCGTCAAAGGCTGCACGTTCCGCTTCGCTCAGATGCAGGTAGTGCTTGGTGCGGCGATAAAGGATGTCCTCGGCCGTCGCGGCCCATTCCGTCGCAACGAGATAGCGGGCTTCGGCCTCATAAAGCTGCCCGCCGAAATGCCGCCCGAGCCCTTGGATGCCAGTCGCCCCCGCAATCACATTCTTCGTGCGGGCGCCATAGAGACGGCCGTAGTGATGCACGAGCTTGCGCGGCATCCATGGATAGGCATCGCGCAGGCTGTTGGCGAAGGTCTCGTAGTCGGCATTCGGAATTTCGCCGCCGGGCAACGGCGCCTTCTCCGTCCAGTCCCCGCCCATGTTCGGAAAAATATGCTTGAGACGTTGCATGCCCCGTTCGGCAAGTTCACGGAATGTGGTGATCTTACCACCGAAGACGTTGAGCAGAGGGGCGCCGCCGGTCTCGTCGAGATCGAAGACATAGTCGCGGGTAACGGCGGAGGGATTGCCCTTGCCGTCGTCGAAAAGTGGACGAACGCCGGAGAAGCTGTGCAGCACATCCTCTCGGCGTAGCTTCTCCTTGAAGTAGCGATTGACCGCCTTCAGCAAATAATCGATTTCCGCATCGTCGGCGGACACGTCCTCGGCGCGGCCTTCATAGGCGATATCGGTCGTCCCGATCAGCGCCTTGTCGCCCTCATAGGGGTTGATGAAAATGACGCGCTTGTCGTGGTTCTGGACCAGATAGGCATTGGAGCCGGCCCAGAACTTCGGCACGATGATATGGCTACCTTTCACGAGACGGACGTTGCGGCCGGAGTTCGAGCCGGTGACACGATTGATGATGTCCATCACCCAGGGGCCGGCGCAGTTGACGAGACATTTTGCGCGGAAGGTTCGCGTCTCTCCGGTGAGGCTGTTTTTCGTGGTAACGATCCAGCTGCCTCTCTCACGGCGCGCCGAGATTGCTGCCGATCGAGTGAGAATAGTAGCGCCCTTTTCCGCCGCGCTGACTGCATTCAGGATCACGAGGCGGGCGTCATCGACCCAGCAATCGGAATACTCGAAGCCGCGCGTGTATTGATCGAGGATTGGGGTTCCCTCCGGATCGCGCAGCAGATTGAGCGTGCGTGTGCCCGGCAGTTTTTTGCGGCCGCCAAGGTGATCGTAAAGGAACAGGCCGAGCCGCACGAGCCACGCCGGACGATCCTGCGGGCTGTGCGGCAGGACGAAGCGCATCGGCCAGATAATATGCGGCGCGGCATTGAGCAACACTTCACGCTCGATTAGCGCCTCGCGCACCAGGCGGAATTCGTAGTATTCGAGATAACGCAGACCGCCATGCACCAGTTTGCCCGAACGAGACGAGGTTCCCTGTGCCAAATCGTCCTTATCGCACAGCGCGACTTTCAGCCCGCGGCCCGCAGCATCGCGTGCGATTCCCGCGCCATTGATGCCTCCGCCGATGACGAAGAGATCCAGGAGGTCGGGTTCAGTCATGTCATGCTCCTTCGATGCCTGCTGCATCAAAACTTGATTTACTCGCTTACCGGCGATGTCGTTGCGGCTCGGGCGAGCTTGGCCCAGGCAGGCGCCATTGCCTGGCGCACATCGGTGTAGGCGGAAAATAGCTGGTCGAACCGGGCAGCCTCGTTTACATCCGGAATCTCCGCGTCGCCGAGCAGCGGCGTCACCCAGTCGGCAATGCAATCGTCCATGCTGGAATAGACGCCGACGGCCACTGCGGCCATCATCGCCACGCCGGCGGCCCCCGTCTCATCGCGGCGCGACTGGCGGATCGGTGCGTTAACGGCGGCCGAGAGTGAACGGCGAAGGGCGACCGAGCGTGTTGCGCCGCCCGTGATCCGCAACTCTTCGGGCATCGCGCCCATTGCCGCGTAGCAATCGCGGGTGGCAAGCCCCAACCCTTCGACCACACTGCGCAGCAGGTCGGGGAAGCCGTGGCGCGTAGAAAGCCCCGTGAAGCCCGCGCGCGCATCGGCGCTGACGAAGGGCCCACGTTCCCCAGCTTCGGAGATGTAGGGATGGTAAAGCACCGAACCCGGCCGGCTTTGCGCAAACCAGCCGTCGATGCGCGCAATCAGGTCTGCATGCGAAGCGGGCTTGCCCGCCTCGGCCATCAGATAGGCGGCGACGTCGAGGATCCAGTCGATGTTGATCGTAGCGCCCATGTTGGTCTGGACCTGGGTGACGATGCCGGGGATGGGCAGGGCGATCACATAGCCCGTTCCCTCATGATTGAGCTGAACGTCAGCAACGGGCTTGGCACGCATGTGCACGCCCGTCGAGCCGATCGTCGAACAGGCGGCATTGCGAGCGTGGCTGCGCACGCCTGCACCAAGCGCCGTCATCGCCATGTCCACATAACCAAGGCAGACCGGCGTACCGGCAAGAAGTCCGCAGGCCCTCGCCGCCTCACACGTCAGCGGGTGACTGATCTCGATACCGTCGATGATTTCGGGCAGAAGCGCACGTCTATGGCTCAGGCCAAGCGCATCGATCACCATCGCATCATATTGCCGCGTCCGGAAGTTGCCGAAGGTAAAGCTCGCTTCGGACGGATCGGTCGCCCGCACGGTTGTCAGGTTGAGATAAAGCCAGTCCTTGCAGTGCAGCGCCGTCTCCGCTCGGTCGAGAAGGTCCGGTGTGAAGCGATCCATATGGGCGAGTTGCGCACCCTGCTGGCAAGTGTTGAGGCCGGTGCCCGTTGCCTCGAAGCGGGCACGGTTCTCATGTCCGCCGGCAAGCGAGCTGACCGTCGGTGCGGCACGCGCATCGAGCCATAGCCAGGCATCAGCGACCGGCGTATTGCCGCGGCCGACGAGCCAGGTGCCGTCGCCCTGGCCGGTGACCGCGACGGCTGCGGTGCGTGATGCGAGACTGGTTACTTTTTCTCCAAGGCCACGTAATGCGCTGGCGCAATCAAGCCAAGTCTGACTCAGCGATTGCGTTGCGGAACCGTCGTCTCCCGTGGTGTATCTGTTGCGTACGGAGGCCGTGGCGATCTGGCGTCCGGACAGATTAAAGGCCACCGCCTTGATGACGGAGGTACCGGCATCTATTCCGATGATGATCCTCTCAGTCGATGTCATCGCAGGACCATCCCGCCGCTATTGCGAACGCCTCGGCGGCTGTTACGCGCGTCCAATTCATCTGAAGTCCTCCCGATCGGCAAGATTCGTTGGGGATTTGGCATGCGGCTCCCGACGGGTTCGGTCTTTCTGTGGCCTGCGGCGAGCGCGCTGTCTTTTGATATCCTGATGAAGTGTGCGGCTGAACCTCCGACAGGCCTCGCTGCGGAATATAACATAAAGATACCATAAGGCTAGTAAGATTTTACTGGAATTGAAATTTTTTTCAACTAGAATAATTTGCATAAGAGTGTAGAAAGCCGCTTGCGAAGTGATGCGCCGCAACGCCATCATCGCCAGTGTCCGCTGCGCATGATTTGAATAATACGCAATCCCTACAGCAAGTTACGTGCCTCTATCGGGCATGAAGCGTAGAGGAGAGTTTGTGCGTTTGCTTCCAATTATTCCGCGCAGTCGCGGGAAAACTGAACTCGAAGTTATGCGTCTTTGCTCACGTTCTCATCAAGCGGCCGTTGACAAGTCGCAAAAATTATAACATGGTTTGCGACGTAAATAACACAGTTCTATCACGGAGGTCCCGCTTCCGGATCGAGAGCTGCAGGTCAGGTGGTTGGAGGAGACAGCCGCCGGTCTTGCTGAGGAGGCTTCCAAATGAGGATTTTTGTGCACGGTTGCGGTCCTGTCGGTGATACGCCGATTTATTGCTCTGGTGCGGCGCAACGGCTCCGCCGGTCTGCGATTGCTGCCGCACTCGCCATTCTTTCCTTGCCATTCAAGTCAAAGGCCGTCCGGAGATGAGTACACCGCCTGATTATGCAGCAGCAAAGCCGAGCAGCGGCAATTTCAAGCTTATCGCAAGCGCGGCGCTTGCCGTCATCGTCGTTGGAGCGATTGCGCTCGATACCACGGTCGTCAAGATCGGCTCCGCCGACGATGTCCGCCAACAGGCATTTTCCGCGGAGACTTTCGGCGCAGAGCAGTTTCCGAAGATTAAGGCGAATGTTGAGGATCGGGCCGTTGCGGTCGCCGAGCTTGCGGCCGCAATCGCTGCCGACAAGAAGGCAGCCGCCGAAAAATACGGGACTGCGACGAGCACCGGACCGGTGATCCCCGTTACTCTGACGGGTGTCTTTGGCGCACGCAAGGCAAACATTAGCGAGATAAAAGTCGACGGGTTGCCTCCCCAGACGGTGGTCCGTGTCCAGACCGGTCCTGCGGTCAATGGCACGGACCTCCGTGACGCGACCGGAACCATCGAATTCGGGCAGTTTACCAACCAGATCCAGTATCAGGATGCCGGATCGGCCATCAACAACGAGATGAAGAAGACGGTCTTTGCGGGCCTCGATCCTGACAGGCTGGATGGAAAGACGGCGACCGTGGTGGGTGTCTTCAAGCTCATCAACCCGAAGAACTGGCTCGTCACGCCGGTGAAGGTCGAGGTCAAATGAGCCAGCCGCCATGCAACTCCGGAAGCCGGGGCGAGGTTGTACTTGCCGCTCGCAATATCGCCAAGTCCTATGGCAATGTTCACGCCCTGAAAGGAGTGAACTTTGACATCCACCGCGGCCAGGTGACGACCCTGTTCGGAGAGAACGGCGCGGGCAAGTCGACTTTGATGAAAATCCTTTCAGGCGTCGTGCAGCCGAGTTCCGGCGAGATTATCCTCGACGGCTCGCCTGTCAGCTTTGCATCGTCGACCCATGCGCGCGGGTGCGGGATTTCTATCATTCACCAGGAGCTCAGCCTGGCACCCAATCTCAGCGTCCGTGACAACATCTTCATGGGTCGAGAGATCATCAAGGGTGGGGTTGTCGACTTCGCCGAGGAAGAGCGCCAGACACGTACGCTCATGGAAGAGCTCGAGGAAGACATCGATCCGCTGACGCGCGTCGAAGATCTCCGCCTCGGCCAGCAGCAGATCGTCGAGATCGCGCGCGCCCTTTCTATCAATTCGCGTATCCTCATCATGGACGAACCGACTTCGGCACTGAGCGCCACCGAAGTGCAAGTACTCTTCAAGGTCATCCATGACCTAACCAGCCGCGGCGTCTCGATCGTCTACATCTCGCATCATCTGGAAGAGGCCCTGCAGATCACCCACCACGCCGTTGTGCTGCGCGACGGGAACATGACGGCCTATGCGGAGCGCAAGGATATCGACCTCGAATGGATCGTCCGCAACATGGTCGGCGAGAACTTCGACCTCGGCAATCCACCGCAAGGCCATCAGTTCGGAGCAGTGGCGCTTTCCATCGAAAACCTCAGTGTTCCCGGTCCTTCCGGCGCTGCCTATAATGCAGTCGACCGCCTATCGTTGCAGGTGCGCGCCGGCGAGGTCGTCTGCATATACGGGCTGATGGGGGCCGGGCGGACGGAACTCCTTGAATGTATCGCCGGTCGCCTGCGTTCGAACGGCGGCAAGGTTCTCCTCGAGGGCCAGGACGTCGGCGGGCTCAGCATCGCCGGGCGCATCGCCGGCGGTCTCGTCCTCGTACCCGAAGATCGCCAGCGCGATGGCCTCGTCCAGACGATGACCGTCGGATCCAATCTGTCGCTTGCGAGCATCGGCGCCTTTACAAACGGGCTGTTCACCTCCGGCCATCGGGAGCGCGATCTCGTCAACGATGCGATCCGCCGGGTGCATGTAAAGACCGATGGCGGCACGGCAGCTATCGGCTCGCTGTCCGGCGGCAACCAACAGAAGGTCGTCATCGGCAAGGTGCTGGCAACCCAGCCGAAGGTGATCCTGCTCGACGAGCCGAGCCGCGGGATCGATATCGGCGCCAAGGCCGAAGTGTTCAAGCTGCTGTCGGAGCGCGCCAAGCAGGGACTGGCGGTCATCTATTCGACGTCCGAAGTCAATGAATGCCTGAGCATCGCGCACCGCATCATCGTTATGCACCGCGGCAGGATATCGGCCGAGTTTGGCTCGCACGTCACCAAGGAAAAGATCATGGCAGCCTCCGGCGAAGCCGTGGTCGCGCACTAGCCCGGAACTATGGAGCGCTGAGTATGTCAGTCACAAACATCGTCGAGAAGAAGTCAGTTTCCACCGGGCAGAAGCGCAATACCAACGTCGTGCGTCTCATCCTCGAAGGCCGGGCATTCTTTGCGCTGATCGTCATCATCGCAGTCTTCTCGTTCC